>CAZJQI010000104.1:0-1565 GCA_964548275.1 uncultured Gemmatimonadales bacterium | reverse complement strand
TTGTATGTGTCACACGGCAACTCTATGAAAACAAGGATAAAACCATCAAGCATTTTACCCCGAAGCAAGACTTCGGGGAATTCTTTTCGATTAAATGCGAGCCAGAAAAATAGAGAATGGAGTTTACAAGCAAGAGTTGATACTGTTTGTCTGCGACCCAGTTCAACCGGCTTTCTGAAAGATATTCAGGCCATGGATTTTGCGAACCTGCTCCAATCCGAGCTCTGCGGCCAGGTCCCGGTATCTTTCCTCTGACAGGCGGTTCAGGTGCATACCGGGGTGGACTCCGGCAACAGGGTTCGGCTCGAAAGGGATCGCGAGAAAAAGCTTGCCGCCAGCTTGAATGTGGTCTGTCATGTGGCGGATTTTTTCCTCCGGGTCCGGCAGGTGTTCAATCACGTGCGTGCAGATTATTGCATCGTAGCGTTCCTTTAGCGGGTATTTTTCAAAGGCCGGAATCACTTTTATATCCATTCCTCGCCTGGCAAAGCGAAAACTGGCGAAATCCAGCAGCTTTCCGGGCAGATCGAGGTGGCTGCACTCGAAGCCTGCGTGTGCAAGGTCTATGGCCAGGGTGCCGCAGCCGCCCCCGTAATCGAGAACCTTGCCTCCGGGCTTTATTTCTTCTCTGATCGGATCAGCCAGATCGGCCCTGGCACCGCGCCAGTCGCATTCTTTCATCAGGGCGTAAATGTAAAAATCGCTTTCCTGGTAAAAGCTGTGGATTTCCTCATCAGTTTGCGGCTTTCTGCGCAACCAGAGTTCGTTTCCGAGCTGAGCTCCCCGGTTGCACTTGTCCTCCACTGTCAGCAGGTTCTCACCGGTAAAAGCGCTTACTTCCTCAATCGCCGACCTTTTCCTTTCCATGTAAGGTTTTACTATCTGTTTGACCTTGTACTCGAGTATTTGCGAATTGAGCACGAGCGCAGTCCCGTCCCAGTAATATGCTATCACCGCCCAGGCTCCCAGACCGCTTGCGATACTGTCCAGCTCATGGTAGTCCGGGTGGAGGCGGCGATTGGTAGCATAGGGAATGACTACCAGGTCGAATTTCCGGTTGCGGAGAATCGCGAGATCAGCTAATTCGAGACGAAAATAACCCGGGTGGGGGTAAATTATGTTCTCGCATCGAGAAATTTCTTCACCGGCATGGCAGTACTGGGTAATCGAAACACGGGGTTTCCAAAGTTGAAGCGTTTCGATAACCCGGGAGATCAGACTATGCGGCCCTGACCTGATAACAAGCACCCGGTTTATTTCGTGAGCAAGATTATCGAGCAGTTCGTGGAGAGGGAAAGTCTTGATATCCGGTTCGTTGGCAGTCATGTATTCACCAAGCAGGATAAGAATTATCCACCTTATGGGGCCCTTCTGTGAATTGAAAGAAAGCGGATGGTTATCTTTTTCTTCTTTTCGGGTCCAGGCGAGAGAAAACGAAAAAACCTTACTTTCTTAAAAACGCTGGATAAAAGGTGGCAAAATCCATACCTCTGGTTTATATATTAAATACCACTACTGTCCGGTTAAAAGTCTTTAAATGACAACTGGTTACAAGATTCACAAAT
>CAZJQI010000103.1:0-1728 GCA_964548275.1 uncultured Gemmatimonadales bacterium | reverse complement strand
GGCCGCAGGCCGCCTCATCAGGGCCGCATGTTCGAGAAACTCCGTAGGAGCGTGTAAAGGCAAGGTAATTTCCATCCCAGGCAGAGCGAAGCCAGGCTGGCCGGCATGCCATTGATTCGGCTTGCCTGGTTCAAGCCGAATCAGGCGACCTCGTAAGGAGCGCCTTTTTACCTGGAAAACAACAAAAGATATAAAAGCTGTATTGGTAGTCGAGTTTGCGGCCCGAAAAAACTTTTGGTTACTTTTGGTTACAAAAGTAACATGAAAAAATCTTTTTCTTTCTGCCTGTTAGTTAAACGGATAGTACTAATATTTACCCATGAAAGAACACAGTAAAGAAATCCGATTTCGCCAGATGTCTGGAAAACATATTAATAACAAGAAGAATGGTAAAATGAAAATTCGATATCAATTCAAAAATATCGACTGTGTGGTAATCAAGATCGGCACACGCGTGCTTACCGGCCTGGATAACCTGGTCCTGCGCAAGAGGATCGACCGTCTGGCCGAACAGATAATCGAGCTTAACAACCAGGGAATTTCTACGGTCCTTGTATCCAGCGGTGCCGTTGGAGCAGGTATTGGAAGAATCGGGATTAAGAGCTACCCCAGGCTCATTCCGGAGCGCCAGGCCGTGGCCGCTGTGGGCCAGGTACAGTTGATGAAGATGTGGGAGCATGCGTTCGATGATTTCGATAAGCTTGTGGCCCAGGTGCTGGTAACTGCGGATGACTTTCAGAACCGGCGGCGCTTTGTCAACCTTCAGAATACTTTCGAAAGCCTTCTGCGCATGGGCGTGGTGCCCGTGGTCAACGAAAACGACAGCGTTGCAGTCAAGGAACTTCAGTACGGCGACAACGACATCCTGAGCGCGCAAGTGGCTGGAATCGTGAATGCACAGATCCTGATTATTCTTTCAGATATCGACGGCGTTTACACGGATAATCCGCAAAAAAATCCCGATGCCAAGAGAGTATCGCTTGTGGAAAGTATCTCTCCGGAGCTTTTGCGCACCACCCGGGGCAAGGGCAGCGAGGTTTCGATTGGTGGGATGCGCAGTAAGCTCAAGGCAGCAAGACTGGCTACACAGGCCGGGCACTATTGCGTGATTGCTTCCGGTACGGATTGCAGCCTGATTGATCTGATCGAGGGAAAGGACGTGGGCACGCTTTTTCTGCCCCAGACATTCGGCCTAAAACGGCGCAAAGCCTGGATTGCCTATACCAGCCGCTCTTGCGGAAGGCTGCTTGTGGATGAGGGTGCCCGTGACGCCCTTACCCGAAAACAGAGCAGTCTGCTTTCCAGCGGTATCAGGGATATCGTGGGTCGGTTCAACTCGGGCGATGTGGTGGAGATTGCTTGCTCAGAGCAAGAGAAGGCATTTGCAAAAGGCGTATCCTCTTATAGCGCTGAGGACCTGGCCCGGATAAAGGGGCTGCACTCCTCGCAAATAGAGGAAGTCCTTGGTCACGTGGGTCCCGAGGAGGTGGTTCACAAGGATAATCTGGTGCTGCTGAAACCCTCGCAGTGATAATCGCTGGGGTCATATTCTCCCTTGCTGATCTTTAAATATTCATGCCTCCTGGAAATATTTGATTTCCTGCCCGGAAGCGGCATTTTATAGTGGTTGTCAAAATAATTTTCCGATTGAGGTTGTTTTTTGTAGTCACCCATGTAGCGACTGTCTTAAAAATCAAGACTAAATACAGATAGTAATGGGATCATTTT
>CAZJQI010000102.1:0-1763 GCA_964548275.1 uncultured Gemmatimonadales bacterium | reverse complement strand
TGCGGCCCGAAAAAACTTTTGGTTACTTTTGGTTACAAAAGTAACATGAAAAAACCTTTTTCTTTCTGCCTATTAGTTAACCGGACAGTACTGAGGATAACTATAAATTCAGGATTAAAGAGAGGGCTTATGGATAAATTCAATGTGAAAGGATTTTCAGCTCTATCGGCTTTGCTTTGCCTTAATTCAGCCCTCGGAGCAGGCATTGCCGCAGCCCAGGAAACCGAGCCGGAGATACCGCGAATCGAGTCGGTCGAGATACTCGAAATTCAACCTCACGAATCGGATACTGCTGTAATCTGGTTCGATGATTTCGACGGCCCCCTGAAAAATTACACTGAATCGAGCGGCGAGCTGGACTCAGAGACAAAGTTCGGCCCTAACGGCAAGTCGATGAAATGCTTTTACGCTGAGGGCAATAGTGGAGTGGGAAACCGCAAGGTGTTTTTCGGTGACAGCCCCTATGGTAACGTGGTTAAACCGGGAAGGAAATTTGATGAAATCTACTGGCGGATCTATGTCAAGCACCAGGCAGGATGGACCGGCGGAGGGCCGGCCAAGATGTCCCGGGCCACGAGTATTGTCTCTCCGGCCTGGAACCAGGCAATGATCGCTCACGTATGGAGCAGCGGCGAATCACTCACTCTGGACCCGGCCAGCGGGGTTCCAGCGGATTCAGACCAGGTAATTACCACCAAGTACAATGACTTCGACAACTTACGGTGGCTCGGCAACAAGCCTGTCAGCCAAATGAAAATAAGCAGCACCGAGGAGTCCGGCTGGTGGGTCTGTGTCGAATCACGGGCCAGGCTCAACACGCCCGGCAAAAATGACGGGGAGAACCAGCTCTGGATCGACGGCCGCCTGGAGTGCGAGCGCACCGGGCTGGACTGGATCGGCAGCTACACCGGCCACGGGATCAACGCTGTTTTCCTGGAGGCTTACTGGAACAGCGGCTCACCGGTGGACCAGTCGCGCTGGTACGACAATTTCGTGATCTCCACCCGGCGTATCGGCCCGGCGGTCACCCCTGTCAATCCGGTACTTTACAAAACCGAATACGCCGGACCTGACACTCAGCTAGCATGGCAAGCCGAGATTGCCTCGGATACCGAAGGCAGGCAAACAGTCTGGCGCTCGGGTACAATCACCGAGGGGAACAGTGTCAGAGTCGATCAGGATAACGGCGCTTTCGTGGGTCCTCTGGCCGGAAGACTGTCATTAGCTGCGGGAACCAAATATTACACCCGGGTCCGCCAGCAAAGCGGCGCAGGAGTCTGGTCGGACTGGAGCCGCTGGCACCAGGAGTTTCTCACCGAGGGGGAACCGGAACAGGCCTGGAAGAGGGGCGATATCAACGGGGACGGCGCTGTCAGTATCACAGATGTGATCAGTCCCCTGCTCATCCAGCGGAACTGCCCAGAGGATGAACGGGCTGACTACAATGGTGACGGCGAGATTTCGATCGCCGATGTTGTGAGGCTTTTGACCGACATGATAGACTGGATGTACGACTTATCGGGCAATCCGCTGGCTCTCGCCTCCGCTGAGGGTTAAACATACGTATCGGCGAAATGAAAAAGCCTGGCGAGGAAGAACGAAAACGGCTCAAACATCTTTTCTTTCCCGGCTCATAGTTTAATATTATCTGGAATTATACCCGTACCGCTACGTTCAGGCAAACTCTATCGTAATTTTCCAGTTTAAATCAATAGTGTCCGGTAAAAATGGTTTATGAATTATGAGTTGGTCTTAATTGAGGC
>CAZJQI010000101.1:0-2529 GCA_964548275.1 uncultured Gemmatimonadales bacterium | reverse complement strand
CCGCTCCGCCGAGGTCGCCTGATTCGGCTTGAGCCAGACAAGCCGAATCAATGGCATGCCCACCAGTCTGGTTTCGCTCTGCCTGGGATGGAAATTACCTGGCCTTTACACGCTCCTCTATCAAAGCTCTCAGGTTACAGGACTACTCAAAGCCTGCTTTTTCTCAGACGAAAATATACATTCCAATATATTGCAGAAAAGATAGTTAGCTGTATTTTTGTAAAGATAATTTTATACTTCTTTTGGTGGCAAAAGAAGCAAAACCATTTCTTTTATAACTAAAAGAAACAAAAGTTAATCCTGGACGCCGTAGGGGCACGGCGCGCCGTGTCCTTACCCCGCTCCGCCTAGGTCGCCTGATTCGGCTTGAGCCAGGCAAGTGAGAATCAATGGCATGCCCACCGTTCTGGCTCCGCTCTGCCTGGGATGGAAATTACCTGGCCTCTACTCGCTCCTGGGGAGTTTCTCGAACATGCGGCCCTGATGAGGCGGCCTGCGGCCGCGGAGAAAAACCGAGCACCTCAAAAAAAAATAAAGATGTCCCCTCAATCAATCCCTTTTGCATTACCTATCTGCAACTGCCTGAATTAAAACAAACTCATAATTCATAAACCATTTTCTACCGGACACTATTTGTCTTTGCTGTCGAAATATTCCTTGATGGTCCATACATAGTCCGCGCCGAGCTTGCGCCAGTGCGCGGGAGTGGAGCGCACGAGTTTTGCCCCGGCCCCGGCAGGTGTGATAAAGCCCAGGGCATGTTCCGAGGTGAAACTAAGCACCCCGGTCCGGGCTGCATAAAGGTCTGATATGTAGCCATTTGCAGAGCCAATCGACTTGCTTTCCGATATGCGCCAGAAATATTTTTTAGCGAAAAACTCCCTTACGAACCGGTCCTGCTCGGCTGCGATCTCAGACGGGATCGAATCCGGGGCAGCCTTGATCATCAGCAGATTTTTGCTCAATGCGGTAAGGCAGTGGAAATCGAAGAAAAAGTCCAGCCTGTTCCCGCCGGAAACCCACTCGTCGATCTCCCGTTTGACAGAGGCCACCTCCGGCTCGCTGATTTCGCTGTCCCAGTCGTTGAGCGCCTCGTGGTCCCAGTTACGGTTCAGGTCGATATCATGCATGTTGTAGCGGTAGCCGCCATGTGCCACCCCATCCGGGTTGATTAGCGGGATCATGTGGTAAACGCATTGTTTTAAAACAGCCTTGGAAGAATCGCTGGCCTCCAGAAGAGTCTCGACAACGCCCTCGCAAACAGGACCTGCAGCCATTTCGTATGCGTGCTGGGTGCCGGTGATCCAGACCACTTTCTTATCTTTATTATCCGTGTCCGGGTCGGTGATTGTGATTGCATAAATCGGCCGGCTTTCCACGGAGAGGCCTATTGTTCTCCAGGAGAACCGGGGGTCGTGCTCCCAGCGGTCGATAAAAGATTCGAGGTGGCGCATGGTGTAAGGTGCAGCCCAGGCAAGATAGACCGACTCAGTTGCGGGAGTGAAACGTACTGTGATCGATGCGCTCTTTTGGTCGAAAGTGTATTCGGCATCAGTCAGCGGCTGCCAGTGGTGTTTCTGATAATCGGTATTATACATCAGGGTAAATTTTTCATTAAACGAATAGTCATCCGTGTATGGGGTCACCGAATCAAGCTGCTTGCGGTTCGGGCCGTAGCCGAAAATTTTCAGGCTGAGAGGCACGTTTTTACAGTTGTCGATACGGAAATAAAACTGGCCTCCCCACTCCAGGCGGAAAGCGAAAGTGTCCTTCGAGTCGACAAAAAGCCCGGTCTTGCCGCCCTGGAAATTATCGGTAATCACCGGGCCGCTTTCAGTGTCCGGGAGCACCTCGATACTCACCGAGGCCTCATCGCGCTCGCCCTGGCCATTCTCGACAGTGAGTTTTACCGTATAAGCCCCGGTTTTGTTGAAAATGTGACTGACTCTCCTGCCCTGCTTGTCGACCCATACTTCGTCCATGTCGTTGAAATCCCAGTAAAACCCGACAAACTCGGCATCCTCTCCCGGAACTGACGCATTGGAGTCGAAAATTACCGGCTCACCCAGGGTGACTCTCAGCCTGCTGGCATCGATTTCCGCCTTGATTTTGCCCTCTGCAGCAAAAAGGACTAGCGAGTTGAAAACGAGAAAGACAACAACGCTGGCTGAAACAATCCTGATTCTGAACATATTTTTTCTCCTTATCTGTTAGAGATATCCATTACTGTCCGTTTAAATAACAGGCAGAAAGAAAAAGATTATTTTTATGTTACTTTGTATGAAACTATACACTTTAACCTGTTGCAATAAGATTGCTTAGCTGTGTTTTTGTAAAGATTATTTTTATACTTCTTTTGGTGGCAAAAGAAGCAAAACCATTTCTTTTATAACTAAAAGAAACAAAAGTTGATCCTGGCGCCCGGGAGCTTTTACACCGCTCCGCCGAGGTCGCCTGATTCGGCTTGAGTCAGACAAGCCGAATCAATGGCATGCCCACCGGTGTTGCTTCGCTCTGCCTGGGATGGAA
>CAZJQI010000100.1:0-2565 GCA_964548275.1 uncultured Gemmatimonadales bacterium | reverse complement strand
TGCAGGCACCCCTCTCAAGAGGGGAGTTACACACCCCGTCCGCTTCGCGGCCACCCCTCTTTCTAGAGGGGAATTATTTAAGTCTAAGTTTTGCATTAACAGTCCCCTCTATCAAGAGGGGATACAGGGGTGTGTTAGACTTTCAATATTGAATTCTCTCAGAGAGATTCACTAAACCTCCCGACAGAGAACGAACATCTCTTTATCAGGATTTCTTCAAAGGTCTCTGAGATTGAATGCCTGCCGTTTTAACAGGCAGCGGTTTTCTGACAGACCGGATATCTTTACCAGGCCCTGTAAAAAGTATTGGAGCCGATCTTATGCGGATTCTCGTTACCGGTGGAGCGGGATTTATCGGCAGCCACCTGGTCGAACATTTTCACACTGATCACGAGGTTATTGTCGTGGACAACCTTCGCACGGGTTACCGCGAAAACCTCGAGGGTTTCAGACATGCCTTTCACCAGGTGTCGATTACCGACCAGGATTCCCTGATTCCCCTGTTCGAGGGTGTGAACCTGGTTTTTCACTTGGCCGCCATGATCAGCGTGCCGGAAAGCCTGAATGACCCGTACGAGTGTGTGAAAATCAACACCCTGGGAACCCTGAACGTACTCGAAGCCTCCCGCCGCAACGGGGTGAAGAGAGTCGTTTTCGCATCCAGCGCTGCCGTTTACGGCGACAACCCGGAGGTGCCAAAGGTCGAAACCATGGTTCCAGAGCCCAAAAGCCCTTACGCGGTGACAAAGCTGGACGGCGAATACTTCATGCGAATCTGCGCCGATCAGTGGGGTCTCAAGACAGCCTCTCTTCGCTTTTTTAATGTTTTCGGGCAGCGACAGGATCCCAGCAGCCAGTATGCCGCAGCAATCCCGATCTTTGTCCACCAGGCACTTCGCGGCGAGGATATTGTGATTTACGGTGACGGCTCAGCCGTGCGCGATTTCGTTTTTGTCAAGGACGTGGTGAGCGCCTGCCTTTTGGCGGCTGAACACGGCGGTGAACTCTGCAATGTGGCGCGCGGTAAATATATTACTGTGCTCGAGCTGGCCCGCCTGATCAGGGAACTCACCGGTTCCTCCTCGAAAATCGTACACGCAGATCCGCGGCCCGGCGACATCCACACCAGTTACGCCGATATCAGCCGGATAAGCCGCCTGGGATTCAAACCCGGCCCGGATCAAAGGGAAAACCTTTTAAAGACCATCCGCTATTTCGAACAGCGCTACAGTTAGCCTGTCCCACAAGCCGGGAGGCAAGTCCAGGCGATTGACAAAGACCCGTCGTTTCTGTATTTTATGATAATTAAATAGATTAGGGAGTCGCTCAAACAAAGACTGAAAACTGATACCGCTTATTGCTTCACGATGAAATCGATTCTGTTTCTTGAGTTGAAATTACTGATTTATGCCTGCGCGGTTGCCTTGCTGGCTTCAAACTGCGAAAGAACCCGGACGGAAGAGGAGCAAAAGCCAACCAGCATCGCCGCGCTGCTGTGCTCAGAAGCTGATCTTCCCGGGGGCTGGAAAGTTGCCGACACGGTGAGGGTTTTCACCGGGAGACAATTGTACGAGTATATCAACGGCGGGGCAGACCTCTTCCTCGAATACGGTTTCGTCAAGGTAGCCGCTGGTGAGTATCTTACCCCAGGCGGAAAAACTGTTTTTATCAACCTCTACAGGATGAGCGACCCGGATGCGGCGTTCGGTATCTTTTCGGCGACCAGGCGGCCTGAGTACGAAGTGGTGGCAATCGGCACCATGGGCGCGCGCACCGATTACCAGCAGATTTTCTGCCGCGGCTCTTATTATATCGAGACCCAGGCGATGGACACCGATTCGCTCACTCAACGGGAAATGGAATACCTCTGTGGTGCGGTAAATGGGAAAATTGCCGATGAACCGACTGCTGAGCCTGAGGCGCTCGAATACCTGCCAGAGCCGGGTTATCTGCCTCACAGCGGTGTTCTCGTTCGCGGACCCCTGGCTCTGAATTCCCGGAAATACCTCAGCGATGAAAACCTGTTTTCTCTGAGCGATTCAATTCCGGGAGTGCTGGCATCCTACCAGATGTATGCCGATAGGCCGGAGTCTCAGACAATTCTGATAGTGAACTACCCGGACAACGCCATTGCGGAGCGAGTGTTCAGTAGGCTGCAGAAGTTTTATAAAGAGCGAGCCGGCGACTTCTTGAAAGGTGCCAGGCTGAAAACCGATGAGACCAAGCTGATGTTCGCCACCGACCGCGACGTGGATTTAATCATTCTCAAGGGGCAAATTATCAAGGCAGTGTTTGGATTGGCGCCTGTTTCGAAAAATAAGTAAGCTTGGATGTCTTCCAGGTGAATGGCTATTGGCCCGAATTATTCATGAAATCCAGACCTTGACAGGTCTAATCACTTATTTTCACATTTTTATCAGCCATCGAGGGAGGGGGGCGGCGGCTGTGCGACAGCAGTCGCACAGACCGTTGCGCTTTTGCGCAACGGAGCGCATTTCATGCGCCCGCCGCCCCCAGGCCCCGGGGAAACATAACATCTTACTAATTTATGAATAATCCTGGTTA
>CAZJQI010000099.1:0-3001 GCA_964548275.1 uncultured Gemmatimonadales bacterium | reverse complement strand
TCGATGATCTCAATAAATTTAACCTATATGCAAAAACCTAACCGGACATTACTGGGTTGATCAGGGTATTGTTACTCTGGATACTTTTATCATGGACTCCAAGCCTGTTATGGCGGCCACCAGGGAAAACAACTTTAAAAATCCGAATCGCAACTGCCGGGATAAGAAGAAAAAACCAAAGCGCAATCCCGCGGCAACTCTCGGCTATTATTCCTATCAGAAACTTCCCGGAGATAATAAGTTCATCTTCTTCTGGGGTTATAGAACCCATGTCATCGTTTCCAGGGAAGGTATTCCCCTTGTAGAAAAAACCCTGCCTAACAATGTATCAGATGCAGAAGTTACACGCAGCCTGATCAAAAAACTGAAACGGTGTTTCCGTTTCAAGAAAAACTCAATTTTCATTGGTGATAAAGCTTATGATCTAAAAGAGCTTTATAATCTTATTGTCAATAACATGAAAAGTCGGGCCTTTATTCCACTTAACCCAAGAAACACACAAGATGAAAAAATCTTTGGCCCAAACGGTATACCTCTATGTGAGGCCGGGCTGGAAATGAAACCAGCCGGTGTCTGGACTGAGGGACTGAGAAAAAGAAGCAAGTTCCGATGCCCCATTAAATCTGATCCCAGGACTAATCTTTATCCTGAAACTTGCCCGGTAGAACATCCCAGCTTCTCCAATGTTTACGGCTGTACTAAAAATCTGGACATAACTGAAGATGCCCGTTCTCAAGTACCTAGAGGCACCGATTTCTTCAAAAAAATCTACCGCCAGCGCCAAACTATTGAACAATACTTCTCTCGCCTCGGTGACAGGGAAGTTGAACAAACAACCCATTATAAACTGCGCACAGTGCAAAACCAGATGACTATCGCTCACCTGTCCATGAGTCTTGTGGCCTCTGCGGCTGGAATCCTTTTAAAACAACCAGAAAAAATCCGTTGCTTCCGAACTTTTGCTGAAACATTATTAGATAACGTAGCTTGAATTATACAGCGCTCTCAAATAAATCGAAAAATATTCCGAGGGGGAGTACGCCCAAATCCGAATAAGAGCATCTCATTCTATTTAAAAAATACACTTCCGAACTTAAAAGCTTAAGTTCGCATCACTCTACGCTGTCTTGTCACCCCTTCTGTGTCTATTTTGCAGAAGCCTTAAGGGGGAATGCATACTGATCCTCCGGGGCGGGTTACCCAGAGGCAAAGCTTCGAGGAATTCTTTTCGATTAAAGGGGCGAGGCGTGCCTCGCCCCCTCTGGATGTCTTAAATCACGACAGGCTTGATCCCGGCCAGACCGCAGTAGTTTTTCAGCTCCTGCTCGTAATCGCCGTAGAAAAACAACTGGTGGAAACCCGGGTAGGAGAGCGACTCGGTCATTCCGTCCAGCTTGAGAGCCACGGCGACAACGCAACCGCCTGCAGGGGGTACGGCCGGGTTGTCCACCACCTCGCCGGCTGAGATTATCATCTCGGGTGCACCCTCTTGCTGAAGGATAACATCCGCCACAGTGACCCTCTGCCCTGTTTTCCAGATCGTGCGCGGCGTAGCATCCCGCATGGCGTGATGGTGGCTGATATAGTAAGGTTCCGGTGGCTGGGAAAAGCCGTTCAAGCGGGTGGGACAGCAGCAGTGTGAGCCGATCAGGAGATTCTTCGAGGTTTCAGGCACAGGGTCCTGCTGGAAACCAGGGCGGTCAAACAGGAACTGGACCAGGGCATGGGTCACGCAGGCCCCCAGGTCAGCCTCGCAGGCAGCGGGAACGCCAAAATCGTTCATCCTTGACCAGGAAAGACAGGGCAGACTCACCTTGCTTTTGCCCAGAGCGCCCAGGCAGTCCATGGTGATCCCGTCCCCTTGTTCCCGCTCCAGAATGTTGCGCGCAACAATGAAGCTTTTCACCCCGTTGAGCACATCCTGTTCCGAAGCCCCCCAGATCCTGGTCGCCCTGCGGATATAGTCCCCGGAGATCTTTCTGATCTCCTCTGTTTCCGGAGTCCGGTTGTACTCGTCCAGGAAATCACCAGCGGGCACGTAGCGCAGTCTCGTGCCGAAGAAATGCAGCCGGGTGTCCCTTCGCTCGCGGCCCCTGAGCACGATAAAACGCATCTCGCGCAGCTTTGCCATGGCTTTGAGCATTTTCAGCCCGAAAACGGCCTGGCTGAAATCATCCGTGGAGCAGATAAAGATACCGTCCCTGTTTGCCAAATCCATGGTATTGGTGGTAAACGCGGTGCCGAGAGGTGCAAAAACCACTGTTGGAATTCCGCTGTCGGCCGCCTTTCCCACTGTGGGCCAGGCATGCTTCTGGCGGTCGAGCAGGATGATCAGCAGCCCGTCAGCTTTGGATTTCACCGCCCGGGCGATCCAGGTGTCCGCCTGCTGCGGGGAGTTGATCTCAGTGCTGCTCAAATCCAGCTCGAGGCCGAGTTCAGCGGCAGCAGTGCTTGCCTGCCGGCAGTAATTTTTCTGTGCTTCCCGGCCGTCGTAGACCTGGCCCGGCCAGCGCATCCCGTATTCCTCGGCCCGCCTTACCACTGCGGCTTTGATCCTTGGCACGTATTTCGATCCCGGGCCGACTGGAGCGATTCCTTTTTCAGTTTCAGCCCCCAGCAGGTCAATCATATCATTTAAAATCACAACTCCCAGGAGGCCATAGCCAGTATGTGAAATAAATTTGCGGCGGGAATATGTGGACATGTTAGCCCCCTATTTCCAGGTTAAATTTGTGCTGTCAATTAAAGTCTATTTATGGTTATATTAATAATTATTGGGGAAGTGTCAAATAAATAATACGGAAATTTTCATTTATTTTTTCAACCCGGATTATTCATGAACCCCAGACCTTGACAGGGCTAATCACATATTTTCAGTTTTTTATCAGCCACCGAGGGAGGGGGGCGGCGGCTGTGCGACCCAAGTCGCACAGACCGTTGCGCAAACGCAACGGAGCGCATTTCATGCGCCCGCCGCCCCCCAGGCCCCGGGAAAACATAA
>CAZJQI010000098.1:0-3118 GCA_964548275.1 uncultured Gemmatimonadales bacterium | reverse complement strand
ACCAAAAGAAGAATAATAACTTATCTAAATCGATTTATTCTGTTTTCATTAGGAAACAAAAACTTAGAAAATCGGCCAAAGAATTTATGAATAATCCAATCTAAGTGGTGCATTTCCGAAACAAGATAAACATCGGCTTAAATTTGCTTAATAGATATAGAGGCAGCAGATATCCTTCAAAGATACAATAAAAAGCAGCCTATTTGACCAGTAAAACCGCTTGCGGCTGCTCCCTGTACGCCGCGTATGCCCTGGCCACATCGCCGTCCTCTGCATCGCCGCGGTGAATCAGCACCCGGTAGCGGGCCGTTATCGGGTTTCCGGGCTGGAGCACGAAAGGCTCCACGCCCGGCCAGGCGATCCCGATAAACCCGTAGTGGCGCAGGCACCAACCGTTGGGATAGTCAATATTCTCCGGGTGGTCGAACAGGGCCGCGCCGCTCTTTTCTGCGCGACTTTCAAAATTCGCCGAAAAGTCCGCCCAGGAGAACGGAATCCGGTTGCTGTCCTCGGCTTGAACGCCGCCTGGGGTGGTGAGTACCGGATTTTCGAACGGGGCGAAACGGAAACTGAAACCGCCATAGCCTTTGATATCGGGCGAACCAAGCAGCGTTACCGGCTCTTCCACAGCCTCCCAGCAAAGCTCGAAATCAAAGATACGACCCATTTCCCCGGCCCGGTAAGCTTTGATCCAGAGCTTTTCATCCACTACCCTTCTGTCTCCTGCATACCAGCCGTTTTGCACTCCCAGCCTGGCGAAAACCGGCCCGCTTTGGCGGCAGAGCCAGCTCTCGAACCGCTGGTAGATTCCCCTGATGTCCCACAGGCTGTATTTTTCTCCGCCCACAAAAACCTGCGGCCAGGTCCAGAAAATCCCGCGATGGTGGTAGTGATCCTCCGGGAAATCATCGCTCAGAATCTCGCTGTCAAGGCCGTGGACCGGATGGATGTAACTGGAGCGGCGGCGGTCCTCCGGCACGCCCTCTTTCAGGTTCATGCCGTAAACATAGCTGAACACCGGGGCGTTGCCCTCCAAGAGAGTGAGCCGCATCCGGTCCTCGTCTGTAAACGTGAATGCCGGAGCCACCGGTTCAGCAGCCTCTCTAATGACAAAGAAACGTGATTTCCCGCCAGTGCCTTTCATCAGTTCCCAGAGGAAAGTGATCTTGCGCCGCACAGGCTCCCTGTCCGCGATACCTGAGCTGTCAAACCAGGTTTGAGCGTAGGTTTTTCTGGCGCGCTGGCAATCAGGAGGATAGACTTCCCAGAGCGTTACGGTGTCGCCGAAATCTGGCGGCAGTTCGAGAGTTACCGGGAAACATTGAAGCCCTATTCCTTCGGGGTAGGTCACCTCGATCAGGTCCTCTGTCGAGCAGCCCGACAAAAGACCGATTACTGCAAGAGCGGCAACTGTCAGTAATAAATCCTTGAGAGTTTTCACTTTGGTCTCCCTGGGGGGGACGGAACCCGGAGTAACTGGCTAAAATAAAATAAGTGAGGCTGGCTAAACTTAATTTTTTGTTTGCAGCCTGCTCAACCCTCCCTGATCTCGCGCCGGGTGGGATCGTAAACCATCCGTTTTCCGTAATCCGCGGCGCGGTGGGCCATGATCGCAGCCAGGGAGTGGCTGTAACCGTGTTCTACAGTGGCGTTGGGCGCTTTGCTCTCACGAACGCATTGGATCCAGTTGCGCATGTGGTCCATTCCCCTCGGGCTCGGTTCGATCTTAATCTCCTCGCCCTTGTCTTTGCCCTCGTGCATGGCGAAAGCAGAGGTGGGATACTGCCTTGTGCCTGGTTCGAGCCGTTCGGGCAGCACGCGGCCCTCCCCGGTCATTGTCCAGGCCTTGGTGTCGAGCGTTCCGTTGGTGCCGTAGAACACTGTCTCAGCCCGCATCGAGCTGTTGCCGAAACGTGTTTCGTAGAAAACCATGAACCCCTTGGGGTACTTAAATGAGCAGTGTATGGTGTCGTAATGCTCGCGGTCCGGCCAGACCAGGGTGGCGCCGGTGGCGGTAACGCTTTCCGGGTAAGGATCGTCCATGCACCAGTGTACCTGGTCGGTGTGATGTGCCCCGAGCAGACCGACAACACCGACCGAGTAGTCGCGGTAGAGATGCCAGCAGCGGAAGCGGCGGGGATCGAAGGGCCGGGGCGGAAGATGCATCAGATAGCCCTCCCAGTCCACTTCATCGCGCTTCACGTCATCGTACTGCCGCTCCCAGCGCGGACCCGCATCATTCCACTTAAGGTCGATCACACTGATCTTGCCCAGTTTCCCTGACTGTATGAACTCGGCTCCCGCCATATATAACCCGTCGCTGCGGCGCTGGGTGCCGATCTGCACCACACGCCCGCTTGCTTTCACCACATCGACCGCATCCCGCGCCTCGGCAATGTTCATCGACATCGGTTTCTCGCAGAAAGCATCCTTGCCGGCCTGGCAGGTGGCGATCAAAATAGGGGTATGGGAGTGATCAGGAGTGGTGATCATCACCGCGTCTATCTCGGGAGAGTTCAGCAGATCATTATATCGAGGGAAGATTTCAACATTACTGCCTGTCAGATTCCTGATATTCTGGATAGTTCTCTCAAGATTTACCTTCCAGACATCGCACACCGCGGCGAACTCGAAATTTTCCTCTTTGGCGAAAGAGGCCATTGATTCGATCAGCGCATTTGCCCGGTTGCCGCAGCCGATCACTCCAATCCTGATCCGGTCATTGGCGCCCGGCACGCGGGCCATCGAGGAAGTAGGCCGGGTGAGCATCGCCCCGGCCAGGCCGCCGGCTGTCAGAGAGAAAAACTTGCGGCGGTCCAGTTGTACACCTTTGGATTTGACGCTCATCTAAGTCCTCCTTTCTGGGGCTAGGCATGGTGCTTTTGCCAATATTTGCTTGAATCGCATTATCGAGAAAAGAAACATGGTCGGCCAGGGTATTCTATGCAAAGTTACTGATCGAGATGTTTCCTGCATCCGATAATAAAACAGTCGGTTATCAGCGTCAATCATTTACCATGAAAATATCGGGGTATGCATTAAGTGTGCCGGAGAATAAAGTTTTAGGGGTATCCCCTTGACTGGAGTAGACACAACATGTAGTATATTTAACCATGGA
>CAZJQI010000097.1:0-3784 GCA_964548275.1 uncultured Gemmatimonadales bacterium | reverse complement strand
CGAGCTCGCCTGATTCGGCTTGAACCAGGCAAGCCGAATCAATGGCATGCCCACCTGTCTGGCTTCGCTCTGCCTGGGATGGAAATTACCTGGCCTTTACACGCTCCTATGGAGTTTCTCGAACATGCGGCCCTGATCAGGCGGCCTGCGGCCGCAACAGAGAAACCGAGCACCTCAAAAAAAACATATTCCTTTCATCAATCCCTTTTGCATTACCTCTCTGCAACTGCCTGAATTAAGAACAACTCTTAATTCATAAACCATTTTTACCGGACACTACTAACATTAACTAAAAATGGCAAGAGATTGAATATTATTCAAGTCTCTGGCTGGTGGGGCGACCGAAAGGCCCTATTGGTAGTCTTGGTATTCTATGTTTAGCTGGTTAACCAGCGGGACTCAGGCGCAGCGGGTGGGCATGATTTATTATTCCTTTGCTTCTAATTTTCGCAATGAACAACTGTCGGATTTTAATTCTTACCCAATCCGATAACTCTTCACAGCCTCTTTCACATACCCGTGCTCTTCTGCCGCTTTCTCCGGCGGCTTTGTAAAAAGACTCACCAGCCAGATAACCGCCAGAGCGCCGAAAAACCCCGGTACTGCCATCATATCCAGCAATGCAGTGCCCTTGTCGAAATAAATAACCCAGGCCAGGGTAATTAAAAACCCGCTGCACATCCCAGCCACTGCACCGGCCCGCGTGGTGCCTTTCCAGAACAGCGACATGATCATCACCGGACAGAACGCGGCCCCGATCCCGCTCCAGGCGAATACCACGAACCAGAAAATAAGCTCGCTCAGCTTGCTCTCGCTTACTGCGAAAACCAGTGCGGCCACACCCACGATCACTGTCATCAGCTTGCCCCAGAACACCACCGTACGGTGGCTCACCTCAGGGTTGATAATTTTCTGGTACACATCGCGGACCACGGCGCTGGAGAGAAGGATCAGCAGCGAATCTGCGGTTGAGAGTATGGCAGCCAGCACGATCGCGATAAAAAGTCCGGTGATAAATGCCGGGAAAAGCTCGGTGGAAATTGTGGGCATGATTGTCTCCTGGTCAGCCAGGCCCTCGAACAGCACCCGGCCAGCCATGCCTGCCAGCACCGCTCCGATATCGATTATCAGTATGAAAGCAATCGCGACCCACTTGCCGTAGATCAGCTCGGTCTGGTTGCGCGCGGCAATGAAACGCACGAAGAGCTGGGGCGAGCCCATGAACGCCAGGCCAATGCCTATAAAACCTGCTATCCTGTACACACTCTGCAGGCTAAAGCCCTCGCGTCCGGAAAACCGCAGCAGGTTCGGATCGATCCGGGCAAGTGCACTGAACATGTCCCCTAACCCGCCGCAGTGAGCCACTGCCATCACAGGTAAAGCGATCAGGCCGATCAGCATCAACAACCCGTGCATGAAATCCGCCCGGGCCACTGCTTTCAGCCCGCCGACCACTGAGTAGAAAAGGACTATCCCCAGGCCGAGAATGGCTCCGGTCTTGAAATCTATACCTAAAAAACTGTTGAAAGTTTTCCCGCACGCGTTCAGTTGGGCAGCGATATAGCTGGTAACCATGGTGATCAGGATTATTGAAGAGATCCAGCGGATAACATGGCGGGTGTCGGTAAACCGGTCCTCCAGGTAGTCGGGCACTGTGATAGAGTTGTATTTGTCAGTGAATACCTTGAACGGGCGGGACATGAAAAACCAGCTTATCCCCACTCCCAGCACCTCGCCCAGGATCACCCAGGCCGCATGCAAGCCGAAAGCATAGCCCATCCCGGTCAGCCCCAGCAGCAGCCAGCTGCTCTCACCCGTGGCGTTGGTGCTGAAACTGACTATCCAGAAGCGAAGTTTCTTGCCCGCTGCGTAATAGCCGTCAATCGAACCGCTCTCCTGGCGGCTGAATATGCCGATCAGCACCAGAACCATGAAATACAGCACCATTGTCAGGATCAGGATTGCGCGTTCCATAGCCCGGCTCCCCGGAATAGAGTTGTGTCACAAAGCGATATTTGCAATAATTTATCCAGGCATCACAGAAAAAGCTAAACTTTTTATGGCTCTGCTTGATTCACTCTTTTAACCCGGATAATTCATGAAACCCAGATATTGACAGGGCTAATCACTTATTTTCACATTTTTATCAGCCACCGAGGGAGGGGGGCGGCGGCTGTGCGACTAATGTCGCACAGACCGTTGTGCAAGCACAACGGAGCGCATTTCATGCGCCCGCCGCCCCCCAGGCCCCGGGAAACATAACATCTTACTAATTTATGAATAACCCGGGCTAAAAACAAAATCCGGCCTCCCTGTTAAAAAAGGAAGCCGGATTTTCTCTACAGAGATTAATCTCTGCTGTCATCTTTTCATGTTGTCCACCACATACTCGGCAAAGGCAAGCGCCGCGGTCATGCCGGGAGAAACCGCGTTAAGGATGTGGGTCGAGTCCCCGCGGAATTCGACCAGCATGTCGTCCACCATGCGCCCCTTCCGGTCTACCACCTGCGCCCTGATCCCGGAGCGGTACGGTTTAATATCCTCCATCCGCGCCTGGGGAGTGAGAGTGCGGATCTCAGCGAGAAATGCCCTGTCAAAAAAGGAAATCTTGCCGTTGTAGGCCACCAGGCGCAGGAACTCAGCACTGGAGACCAGGCGCCAGAAATTGACACTGGCCAGCATCGCGAGCGTCTCGGCAAGCCTGACCTGCTTGTCGTATGATTCCCGGCCGAACGAGAGCATCGCAGTGGGGCCGGCCAGAACCTCGCCCGCCACTGTCTTGGTCAGGTGCACGCCGAGGAACGGATATCGCAGGTCCGGCACCTGGTAAACCATCGAGTTGACCACGCAGTTGTGCAGTTCCATATAATCGCCGCGGAAAGGGATTATCCGGTAGCCCCTGCCTGCGCCCATCATGCGCGCGATCCTGTCAGTATAAAGCCCGGCGCAGTTTATCACATGAGCTGCTTTGAAATCTCCCTTGCAGGTAATCACCGTGCCGTCACTGATAGCGGTGACCTCGGCACCCAGAAAATACTCCACGCCCTTTGCTTTCGCATCCTCTGCCACAGCGCGTACTAATGCCTCGCTGTCCACGATCGACCCGTTCGGCGATATCAGGGCTTTTTCTCCGGCAACCGCGGGTTCGCGCTCGGCCAGCTCTTCGGCGTCCATGATCCTCAGGCCCTGGACACCCACCTCGTTGCCCATCTCGATCAGAATTTTCAGCTTTGCCTCCTCCCGCTCGTTGCGGCTGACCACCACTGTGCCGCACTCCTGGAGCCTCACCCCGTGCTGTTTGCAGAAAACCCGCATCCGCCTGTTTCCCTCCACACACATCCGCGCCTTCAGCGAACCCGGCCTCTGGTTGATTCCCGAGTGAAGAACACCGCTGTTGCGGCCCGAGGCGTGAAGGCCCAGTTCGTGCTCCTTCTCGCACACTGCTACAGGGCCGATATTGCGCATGGCGAGCTCCCTGGCAACCGAACTGCCGATGATGCCTGCGCCGATGATGACGAACTCGTACTTTCTTCCATCTGACATGTTCTAATTCTTCTCCTCTTAGAGCAGTTACTCGGTCATCAGGATGCAAAATTTAATTAAAAAGCCGTGCTGACACCAATAAAACGAGACTATCGAACCTGCCGGACAAAAGCATCCAGGAAAACAAAAAACCCGTGAGGGATTTTTCACCCCACGGGTTTGGTGATAAAAAGCCGGCAACGACTTACTCTCCCACACAGTCTCCCGTGCAGTACCATCAGCGCTGAAGGGCTTAACTTCC
>CAZJQI010000096.1:0-4072 GCA_964548275.1 uncultured Gemmatimonadales bacterium | reverse complement strand
ATATTGAATCCTCTCAGGAAGATTCACTGAACTTCCCAACAGAGAACAATCATCTTTTTATCAGGATTTTTCAAAGGTCTCTATTAAAGTGAAATGAATCAACGCTAACATTCTTCAGTTTTTATTCCAGTCTAAAGCGGAAGCTTGTAGTTCGCTTAGTCATGCAGTAGCGGAGGAACATATTCTGCACACTCCGGATACCAGTTATCAAATTTATTTCTTTCCACCTGCAATAGGAGGCGACAACAGGCGCTCCAAGAACAGCTTGTATAACTTGGAGCCGAGTTCCGGAGGGATTTCGTTGGCAATCAAGGCTCTACCCTCGTGGTCGACCTCCAAACGAACCCCCGGCAATACTCCGGAGGGCGGCACAGTGAAATATACATTGCCCCTGAAAGTGGTCATCCAACCGCCGAGAACGTAGGCAAAAGCGCTGAGATCTGCAAGGTGCGGATGATCGCCGGCATCCGGTTTATTCTTTTTCCAGAGATCGACGGCCCTGGTCAGGAGTTCAGTAGTGGGTAGACCTGCAGCGCGAATGCGATCCACATCCTCCCAGGGAATCCCGGAGACATGGTGTGGGTTGCTGTCGGTCTGGATAAGGCGATCCACCTCTTCTTTGGATTTCCCGCCTACATAACGAGTCGTAGTGGAGGGCGTAATCACCCAGGGAATTTGTGAACGCATTATAACCGCTGCTGCCAGGGGATCGTAGCGGAAATTCCAGTCGGGCATTTTTTCCCCGGATGTAAACGGGCCGGGATCCATGAAAACACCGCTGGTCACTATGGCTTTGAGCTTTGCCGCAGATTTCGGATATCGTACCAGCAGATGTCCGATATTGGCGTAGGAGCCTAAGACCAGCAGGTAGATTTCACCTGGATACTTCTCAGCCAGCCGTGCAATCAATTCATCCGCCTTTAGCAAGCTTGCGGGAGGAAGGCCCTCCTCGGTGGTGGCTAGCTCCCCTTGAGTAACACCGTACATTCCTTCGGGAATGGGTGTATCCACAATTGGCATGCTCCAGACATAGCCGCTGGCCACAGGCACCTCGGGCCTGCCGAAGGTCTTGGTCAATCGCCGTGTGACCCGCGACCGAGCCTCTACATCTCCATCTACCGTAGTAATGGCAAGAACCTCGAACTCCTGCGAGTTCAAGGCAAAAGCAGTTACCAAAAAATCATCAATATCCTCGGCGATGTCGGTGTCGATAATTATCTTGATTTTTTCTCCCCCGGCCTGGCAGTAACCCGGTTCAGCAAGGGATGTCAGACCGAGAGAAAGCACGAGGCAACAGACTGCCAGGCTCATCTGTTTCAACTTCACCTCCAGCAAAGATTCATCTTGACTTCACGACAGCCCTATCCGGTTAAATTTTCAGCGAGCGGAGACCTGCCCCCAAGAACGATACCACTAATTATAAGAGAATTCAAGCATCGAGACAAGTTAAGAAAATTACAAACATAATTCGGCAAATGGCCGCTTTTTTCCCTCGAGCCGCACCAGACTTTATTCTATTAAACGTTTAAAAAAATAGCGGGGCATAGGAGACTATTTTAAAAATTTCGCTGCCGAGATGCTGGATGAAGTTATCTATCTATCAAGCCAAATCATATCATCTCTGCATATACACAACGACTGAATTTTCTATTATTAGTAGTACTGTTTTGTGTAGAAGTCGAGAGGAACCTTGATACTTGAGAGAAAAGCGATTAATCTTTTGCAAAGTAATTTGGAAAATCCTTCTTTCCATCAACATGATTCAAAAGCAGTGTACTAAATCAAAAAGGGGTATAAATGAAGTTCAAATCTGCGATCTGGATTATTTGCCTGACTCTTGCCTGTGGAAACTTTTATTCGGAAAACACTGTAGCACACCGGACTTATCCAATCAAGCTGGGCACTTTCGCTGATCCGCGTGAGCACGGTGCTACAGACCTGTTCATCTATTCGCCCTGGGAGCCCGGCCAATACGCCCAACTGACATTTCCTGAACACTGTTGGGGTGAAAATCTGCCAAATACAAGCCACGATGCCGACCCGCCGGTTGGATCACCATGGATGATCAGTGAGGAATCCACCAGAGCGGTCTTTGAAAGCCACCCACGCGACAGTGTGGTTTTTCGCGCCAGGGCGGAGGCAGATTCGATGGCTGTGAGACTCTACCTGGAGATCGAAAACAACAGTAACACACCGGTCAATAACGTTCGGGCGCTGGTCTGTTTTAAACCGGACGCCACAGTGGGTACGCCGAGCAGAGAAAACGGGATGCTGGCTTTCAGGGATACAAGCTACCAAATGACTTACTTCCCCTCGGACGGCAGGAAACTTCAGCTCCATGAAGATACTCATCACCTGGGAGACCTCCCGCCCGGTGTTGACAAGACGAATATCAGAACGAAGATAGTCTGGGGGATCAATATCAAGGGACGCCCGGATATCAGGTCAATCGAGGACGTGGGCTGGTGGTACATCGGTGACCATCCGGGCAGGGTAGTCGAGGAGAGGGCGGACCCTGCGCTGATTGCAATCCACGCCCGTAACGACACAACCCGTTGGATAGGTACGATCTGGCACCCGTCGAGTGTGCTTTTTTGCAACCCGTTGAATCCCTGTTTCCATTCCGATCCTGCCTTCAAGGACTGCCCGGCTGGCGAAAGAACTGGCGCAGAAGGTGTTATATTATTTCACAATGGCACTTTCGATGAGCTTGTTGATAGAGCGCTAGCCTGGGAAGCCACCAGAAAAATCCAGGAGGGCCCCGATGAATAGATCCATTTCTGCAATTTCTCTAATGGTTTTGGTCTCTGCGGCAGCTACATTGAGTTGTGGAAGCACTGAAGATGCAGTCTCAGGAAAACAGGTTCAGGTCTCCGTTGCTCAGCTCAGACACTGCCAGTTGATTCGTGCCGGCGAGATAGAGGCGATAGTGGGTGATGGAGCCGGCCATCGGGTCAGACCCGGAATCTGGGCTCTCAGTTCGATCCATCACCATTTCAGCATCTTCAAAAACCTGTCGTCCGGAATGCTGTTCGGCGAATTCCGCGGCAAGGCCAACACAGTACTCGAGTACGTGGACGATTCGACGAGCGTGCTGACCAGGGAGCCGACAGCAGACTACCCGACCAGGGCCAGGCTGGTTTTCCGTATGAGGAGCCCTTACTACCTGGATACCGAACTCACCATGCGCGACACCGAAGACAAGCTGGACGGCGTTCCGCGGGATTTCCGGTCGGTTTCTGTCAACTGCTACGCCAACAGCCCATCGGATATCCGTATCCACTACCTCTCAGGCGGTGAATGGGTGCACCATATCCCGCCGGTGCACGCCGCACCGGGCACCGCTATAGCGCCGTCCTACCTGCCGTCCGAACAGCTCGAAGTGTGGCCCGAGACCGACGACCCGCCGTTCAACTGGGGCAAATGGAACGAAAAGCCTTTCGACGAACCGTTCTACTACGGCCGCTTCCAGCACATGGTTATGATCCTCGTTTTCGACAGGCCCCGCTGGATCCGGTTTTATACATCACCCACAGGCGGGGGCAGGAGCCTGATTCCCGGCCAGGAAAGCCCAGCCTGGGACTTCGAATGGATAATCCCGAAAAAAGATTACAGGCCCCACCAAGACTACACTTTCCGCGTGCGACTGGTGTATAAGCAGTACGAGGGAGACGAGGACGTGATCCGCGAAGTACGCAAGGCTCAACAGGATCTTGGATTCGAGACAGTCGAGAGTTCGACAGGGATGTGACCTGTCCCCACTAACGTTACTACTCGTTATAAGATAAATCGAGCAACGAGGCAAGTAAGGGATATAAAACATAACGCAACAAATAACGGCTTCAAAGCCTCAATTTGAACCACCCGCTATTATTTTAAACGTTTAAAAAAATGGCGGGGCCGACGAGACTATTTTAAAACTACTGCCGAAAATTTGGTGCAGGAAATATTCGGGCAGATAGCTGGTGTTTTAGAGTGCCGAACGAAACCAGTTGTCCTCCACTAATGACTTCCGGACTCGTTTTCGGGGGGCAGGTCAGTCATCAAGGAATGCTAACAGCAACTCAATGTC
>CAZJQI010000095.1:0-4659 GCA_964548275.1 uncultured Gemmatimonadales bacterium | reverse complement strand
TTTATTTGTACAATTTGAAACTGGTCTCAGATTAACCTCAAAACATACCTAAAAAGGAAAAGCCCATGAAAAAGCCCATTTTCCCTTTATTGCTCTTTATTTTATTGCTATTGCCGCGTATCTGCGCGGCGGCGCCCCTGGAAGAACTGGGCCGTCGACTTCAGTCCCCCAACCCTGCTGAAAGACTGGATGCGGTGAGGCAAATCGCGATCAATTACACTGAACAAGGGCTCCCTTTTCTGCTCCAGGCCGCAGAGGACAGGGATGAGTTTGTCCGCGAGCGGGCGATCCAGGGCCTTGCCGATGCAGGCGGCATACAGGCAGTCACAGCAGCCAGGAAAGCTCTCGAAGATCCTGATCCATTCGTGCGCTGGCGAGCAGTGAAGGCCCTTTCCCGGCTGGGGGTCAGGGATGTGGTGGAGCAACTGGGCGCTCTGCTGGCAGATGAAAGCTGGCGGGTGAAAGTTACCGCCCTGGAGCTTCTGGGAACCATTGCCGGTGAACGGATGAAAAGGAGCTCTGCCGAAATTTCGGGCAAACAGGTGATAGAGCCGGTCAGGAGTTACCTGATTGAGGGACTGGATGACCCGGATGAGCGTGTCAGGATCGCTGCTGCCTGGGCCCTGGCCTGCAACCGGGACGGCGCGGCTTACGAACCGTTGATCACACTGCTGAAAGACGGATCGCTCTTTGTTCGCAACGAAGCCGCCCTGGCTTTCGGCGATCTGGGTGACCCGCGGGCTGCGATTCCCCTGGTCGAGGCAGTGGCCGATCCCCGGAACGCAGTGAGCGAGCAAGGCAGGGACTGGGCCAACTGGGGAGCGGTGAAAGCTTTGGTAAAGCTTACGGGTCAGGATTTCGGCCTGAAAGTGGACAAATGGAAAGAATGGATAAAAAACAATCTGTAAATTCAAAAAGCACAGCTTGTCATTCGAGCAGCACACTCGTTTTTCGAGATAAATTTATTTTTAGCAATAACTCTCAACTCAGGAGTTTCTACGATGTCGTTTCGCTCTGTAAAAATTTTCCCTATGACCGTTTCTCTCTTTCTCTGCCAGATAGGCTTCGCCGCAGGGCCCGATCTGTCGGTTGCTCCGGTTACCAGGCTGCACAGGGAAATTATCACCGGCAGCAAAGCGAGATTCACGGTTAATGTCACTGGCCGCACGCCGCCGGTCAACCAGAGTATCGAAATAACGGGGCCGGCACGGGATGTGAAGCTTAAGCTCGAGGGCGGCCTTGATCTAAGCTCGATGGAAGCAATTGTCAACAGCATCACCACCCCGGGCATGACAGACGAGGAAAAGGCTAAGGCCTGTTTCTATTTTGTCGGCACAAATTTTTACGATCGCGGCGGATCGGGCTGCGAGGACCCGCTCGAGTATGTCAACCTCTGGGGTTTCAGCTGGTGCGGCAATTTCGGCCTGTTTCTAAACGCTCTCTGGCGCGCCGCCGGTTTTCCCACGGTGTTTCTCAACCCGGTGATCGGCATGCCCGGGGGACACACGATCAGCGCTGTGTATTACGACAACCAGTGGCACATGTTCGACTCCAGGATGCGCGGCTATTTTCTCAACCGGGACAACCGCACAGTGGCCTCACTCACCGATCTCGACCGGGATGACAACCTGATCCGCCGGGGCCTTGACTACAGCAACCTTGCCCTGGGCCGCTGGGGTTTTGTCACTGTCATGCAGAACTACTCGAACGCCGCCTCGGACTGGTACGACGGCTATAACGCGCATTTCGACAATAAAACGCTTTTTCACACCCATACCCCGCCCTGGGACCCGCGCCTGGACATTCGGGCAGGGGAAAAACTGATCCTTAACTGGACAAATGCGGGCAAATGGTGGAACCGCAAAGATCTCTCGCCCGAGTGGATGGAACTTCACGATATCAAAACCAGCAGCGCTGCTAAAGAACCACCGATGCTCTATGCCAACGGTACTCTCGAATTCGAGCTGAACCCCGCGCGTTTCAAAAGCCAGGCGGAGGAATCATCCGGTATTCGCGCCTATGGCGGTAAAACACCCCGGTTCATGCCTGGCTCAGCCGGCAAAACCGGTTACGTGATCTACAAGGTCAGGGTGCCCTATTTTATCCCCTCGATGCACCTGGAGGCCACCGGATACCGGAAAACGGGCGAGGACTACCTGGCTGTCGAGCTTTCAGCAGATGAGGGCAAGAGCTGGCTGCCGCTGTGGAGGGCAAAGGGCACCGGACAGATCAAAGCCGCGGTCTCCACTGACCAGACCCAGCTCGTTACCATGTACAAGGAGAACAAGTACTCCTACCTCCTTCGTTTCAGCATGAAAGCCTCCCGCTCGGCTTCCGACGTATCCTTGGGCGAAATACGGATCGTTACCGACCTGTATTACCGGCCGATGAGCCTGCCTGAGCTCCAGAAAGACACCAACGAAATCATCTACTCCGACCGCTCGAAAGGCGGCCGCAGGCGCCAGGTTACTTTCCACTGGCTGGAGGACACCAATATCCTTTTCTCGGAGGAGAGGCCGTGCGAGGGCGATGAGATCACTATCACCGCGCTGGTCGAGAACAAAGGTGATGAACCGGCCCAGAATGTGGCCGTGCGTTTCTTTGACAGCGACCCGGCAGCCGGTGGGATACAAATCGGCACCGACCAGCTAATATCCCGGATCGATCCCGGGGCCACCGGACGCGCCGAGATTTCCTGGCGGGCGGTCAAGCGCTTCAACGGCAAAAGCTCCTTCCGCAGCTACGGCCAGGTACATAATCCCAAAGGCTATACCCACAACACGATTTTCGTCCAGGTCGACCCGGAAAACCTTCTGGCAGAAACTAATGAGCACAACAACCTCACCTGCCGTAAACTCGTGGTTTACAACATGGCCAGTCTGGTTCTGAGCCATCCCTCATTTATCGAACTCGGCCGCCGCGGCGACAAGGTGCTGATCACAGCCTTTATCCGTAACCATAACATGGCCGGGCCGCGTCCCCGCGTGCGTGAGGCGAGAAACGTCACGGTGCGTTTCTACGACAGGCAGCCGATCGCCAGCCGAATGAAAGGATTCATGATCGGCGAAACGGTGATTCCGGCGATCTACCCAGGCGAGTGGGGAATCGCACGGATCGAGTGGGATGTTACAGGACTATCCGGACGCCAAAGGGTGTATGTGGTGGTTGATCCTGAGGATAAGATACCGGAAAGCTGGCAGCGGAGGCGCGGCGAGTACATGCTGATAAAGAAAGATATAAATCTATAGCCAGAGGCAGGGCCGATTTTGATGACCTCCAGGCAAAGGCTGCTCGCTGCGCTGAACCGGCAGGTGCCGGACAGATTACCGGTGACCACCCACCACGTGATGCCGAGTTTCCTTAATCGCTACATGCCGGGAACCGACTCCACCGCTTTTTTCGACCGTTTCGGCCTGGATGCGATTCTCTGGACAGTGCCGCACAGGCCTGATCCGGAAGCGAACGAATTTTACGATCCCGATCAGGGAGATATTGGTTTTCTGGAAAGCGGACGAATCGCCACGGACGACTGGCGGGTCGAATGGGAGGAGATTCCCCACAAAGAGTGCAAAACCACCCGCTACAGTTTTGTCACCCCCGACGGCGGCCTGAGTATGGTGCTCCAGGCGGATGAACACACCGCCTGGGTCAGCGAACCCCTGATCAAGAAAAAGAGTGATATTGCCCTGATCGGGCGCTATGTGACCGCGCCCAAGTGCGACACCGGGGAGGTGAACCGCGTGGCGGAATCATTCGGCGAGCGGGGAATTGTGCGCGGCCATATCTGCTGTTTCGACGTTTTCGGCCAGCCGGGAACCTGGCAGGACGCCACCTGCCTGGTTGGCACTGAACGTCTGATCATGGAGACATTCGATGACCCGGCATGGGTACACGAACTGCTCAAGATTCTTCAGATGCGCAAAAAAACTTTTGTCCGCTCTCTTGCTGGCGCACGTTACGACATCTTAGAGCTCGGGGGTGGATCAGCCTCATCAACTGTCATTTCCCCCGCTATATTCGACGAGTTTGTCGCTCCCTATGACAGCGAACTAATCGAGTTGGCCCACCAGGCCGGGCAAAGGATAGTGTACCATATCTGCGGCGGGATCATGCCGCTGCTGGACAGGCTGGTGGCCATGGGACCGGATGCTGTGGAGACTTTCACTCCCCTGTCGATGGGTGCAGATACCGACCTTGCCGCAGCCAAGAAAAGAATCGGGGACAGGGTTTGCATGATCGGCGGATTCGACCAGGGTCATTATTTCGCGGGCTGCACGTCTGAGGAAACCCGGGCTGAGGTCCGCCGCTGCTTCGAACAGGCCGGAGCCGGCGGAGGGTATATACTGGCCCCCTCGGACCATTTTTTCGACGCCGAGATCGAGCTGCTCGAAACCTTTGCCGCAGAGGCCAGGGCCTGTACTTACGATTGAACCCGAATCCAGATGACAGAAAGAGCAAAACAATCCTGTATCAGAGGTGGAAATGCATTGGTATGAAATCATCTCTTACCTGTTCGTGATCATGGTAATCGTGCTTGTGGCATGGGGTGCTTTCAAGGCGTTCCATATGTTTATCCGCGGAAAACATCACGAAAAAAATAGCTGAGCAATCCTTTTTTAGCCTGAATTATTCATAAATCGCCCGAGGCCATAACAGGTT
>CAZJQI010000094.1:0-4821 GCA_964548275.1 uncultured Gemmatimonadales bacterium | reverse complement strand
AGGGGTGGCCGCGAAGCGGACGGGGTGTGTAACTCCCCTCTTGATAGAGGGGACTGTTAATGCAAAACTTAGACGTAAAAATTCCCCTCTAGAAAGAGGGGTGGCCGCGAAGCGGACGGGGTGTGTAACTCCCCTCTTGAGAGGGGTGCCCGCCTACGGCGGGCGGGGTGTGTCATCCACCAGATTGTTGAAAAATTCATCCCTTCTTCTGTGATTTTTTCAAAGGTTTTCAAAAGTGAAAGGAGTTATCCAATGGATGTAAAGTCTCTCCGTAATAAATCGATAACAGCATGCTCCGTAATGTGCCGCTCAGTCTTGATTAGCGTTTTATTTGCGGCAGTGATCGGGCTTTCGTGCAGGGCAGCGCCGGATAAGACTGACACGGCATCACCGGCTGAGCCCGATGCTGAGCTAGCCTATTATTGGTGGCCGCCGCATCGCAATGTCTGGACCCCGATTGGCTGGAAAGACCATCTTTTCCGTTTCAACGTGCTCTATAACGGCACTGTAATAGCTCAGCCGCACCCCACGGGGAGGGAAACAACAGCAAACTGGGCTGACCAGGGTGTTCAGTTGACTGTTTTTCCCTCCGAAGATGGTAAAATCCCCGAGCCACCGGGCAGGGAACCCTATCAACTGAGCAGCGCTCCTGATAGAGGTTTGGGCAACCAGGGCTGGACAGAAAATCCTTCACCGGTGCTCTGGACTGAGTGGAATTTAAATGCCGGTCTTGTCTTGCGAAAAGAAATTTTCGCCCACATCCCCGGAGCAGGCGATGTCAAAAGCGGAGCAGAGCCGCTGTATGCCTGGATTCGTCTTTCAGTTTGCCACGTGGATGGACTTCGAGCGCCAGAGAATTATAGTTTTGTCCTCCACCTCGGTGCGGTTCATATTCGTAAGAGCATGAGACAGGAGGATAACCTTAAAGTCTTTCCCGGCCGCTCGGCATATCCCCGCATACTGGTAGCTGAGCGCTTTTTTGATGGCCCTAGCCAGGGCTGCCGCATCCTTGAAGAAGATAGGAGAGTTCGCCTGGTGGCAATTCCACTCAAATCCGGTTCGTTCACGTTCACAGGCCGTGAGAAAAATCAAAGAAACAAAGGGAAATCGGCTGGTGCAAAAGATTACTACCTTGTTATAACATTACCGGTGCGTAAAGGCGCTTTCGCGGATCTGCTGCTGCCGATGATACCCGGGGAGCAGGAGGATGCGGATGCGGAAATGAAACTGGGCTTTGACAATGCCCTGAAGGAAAGCGATCAATACTGGTCTGTTATCCCCGAGACTGCCGCTCGAATTGAAACTCCGGAGAAAGAGCTTAATGAAGCAATCGATAAAAGCTTGAAATTTGCGCAGATTATCGCCGAGAAAAACCCCGGCACAGGCGAGTATTCATTTCTGTCGGGTTCCTGGCAGTACGATCGTCTCTGGCCCACGCCAACCTCGATGGCATCCCATATGTTGCTTGACATTTTGGGCTATCATTCGGTCGTAGAAAAACATATCGAGATTTTCAGGGAAAATCAGGGAACAGTCAAGCCTCCAGGGCCGAGTTACCAGCCGCACCCAGGGTACTTTTCTTCTCCAAAGACCCTGACCTCGATAGACTGGCTCGCTGACCATGGCGCCATTTTATACGAGGTCTCCAAACACGCCTTACTCTCAGGCGATGAGAAATTCATTGAAAGATGGCTGGAGGCGATTATCAAAGGCTGTGAGTTTATCAAGCAAGCGCGGGCAATCAAAGGCCACGATGGAGTGGCGGGTGTACTGCCGCCCGCTGTAGCTACGGATCGCAAAGTCGCCACTCAGTCAGTCTGGAATGTAGGCTGGAATTACAAAGGTCTCTCCACGGCGGTAAGGCTTCTCAAACGAATAGGCAATCCACGGGCAGAAGAATTTTCCACCGAGGCTGGCGATTATAAAAATACATTTATCAGGGCCTTGCGAGAAAGTACGGGTACAATGCCCGGCTGGACCGACCAGGAAGGATACAGCCACCAGATCGTCCCGCACTCGCTGTCGGCCGGCGGGGAAATTTTTCATGCATTCTACCTGGATGCCGGGCCTCTTTTTCTCCTCTGGAGCGGTCTATTGAAAGCAGACGACGAACTAATGAGGTCAACAGTTGCTTTCTTCCGCGCAGGGCCGAACACCAAGGTGTTCGATCCCAGAGGCAACTGCTGGCAACGACCTGTACTGATACATGAAATTTCCAGCTGTGAACCCTGCTATAGCTGGAACATCTACCATTCCTGGCAGTTCGCAGACCGTTACCGGTTCCTCGAAGGCATGTACAGCCTGTTGGCCGGAGCACTTTCTCGACAGACATATATCTCCTGCGAGACCCGGCATGGCATATACGGAAACATCTTCGCTTCCCCGCTTCTGGTTGACTTGCTCCGCTTGTCTGTGATAGATGACGTGATTCGTGAGGGCGAATTGCACCTGCTTCGCCTCGTGCCCAAGGCTTGGCTCAGGACCGATTCGAAAACGAGGTTCGAAAAAATGCCCACTGAATTCGGTCCGGTGTCCATCTCGTTCAGGCTCACTGAAAAGGGGAAAGCTTTACAGATAGCTTATCGAGCAAAGTTTCGGCACCAGCCAGAAAAGATCCTGCTTCACGTGCCGCCGGTGGAAGGATTGGATAAGGTTATCATTAATGATCGGCACATTGAGGCCGAACCGGGAAGAATCTTGTCAATTGAATAAGGAAACCTGGAGAGATCGGCTTCTTAACCCGGATTATTCATAGATTGGTAAGATGTTATGTTTCCCCGGGGCCTGGGGGGCGGCGGGCGCATGAAATGCGCTCCGTTGCGTTTGCGCAACGTTCTGTGCGACAACAGTCGCACAGCCGCCGCCCCCTCCCTCGGTGGCTGATAAAAATGGTTTATGAATTAAGAGTTGTTCTTAATTCAGGCAGTTCCAGAGAGGTAATGCAAAAGGGATTGATGAGAGGACATCTTTATTTTTTTTGAGGTGCTCGGTTTTTATGGCGGCCGCAGGCCGCCTCATCAGGGCCGCATGTTCGAGAAACTCCGCTCCGAGCGTGTAAAGGACAAGTAATTTCCATGGAAGGAAGAGCGGAGCCAGACCGGTGAGCATGCCATTGATTCGGCTTGCCTGGTTAAAGCCGAATCAGGCGAGCTCGGCAGGAGCGCCTTTTTACCTGGAAAACAGCAAAGGATATAAAAGCCGTATTGGTAGTCGAGTTTGCGGCCCGAAAAAACTTTTGGTTACTTTTGGTTACAAAAGTAACATGAAAAAACGATCTTTTTCTTTCTGCCTGTTAGTTAACCGGAAAGTACTGTGATAAAATAATTACCAAAATAAAAGATGATTTGGAAAGAGTCATCAGATATTTGCTCAGTCGTTTTCCCACCAAATTAAAATCACCCGCACTAATCAACAGTGATATGTGAACTCAGGCAACAGGAACCGTCTTGACAGATTTTACTCTCCTGTTAGCTTTCCTTTAACCAAAATGATTAAATATATCCTCTTTACCTTTAAACAGTTATTTTCACCGTGTGATAGACCATGCCTTGTTGCTTATTCTGTTATCCGGGAAAATTCCTGTTAAATCATTCAATTACGCAGTCAGACAAATCAAAAATACAAGGAAGCTTGCATGAAAGATTCTGTAATGGTTATACCCTCATATTGGGGGCGGGCCGAGGGAGTAGCTGAGATAGTTGAAGAAATGGTTTTTGATCACCCGACCCCGCTTAATCGCATAGGAACTCTTGGACGGCTGCTGGATAGTCTTGACATTTTCGATCAAGTGCCGGGCAAGATAGTAATCATCGCTGTTGCCAACGAACGGGCAATCGCCGGAGAGGTTGAGGATAAGATTGATGAAATTATCGCTGCCTATCGCCAGCGCTACGACATTATCGGTATGGGACAAACCACTTTGGAAAAAATAAAGATGAAGTTGGCCGATCAGGGTGTCTCGGCAAAAGCATTGGCCATGGTGAGTCTGGATAACTACGCAGCAGTGCGAAATATTTGCTCGCTGGCGGGTATCCTTGAGAGCAGCTCCTATACAGTATTTATTGACGATGATGAGGTGTTTACAGACAGAAACTTTTTTGAAAAAATTGACGAGTCTATGTGCCGATCATATAAAGGTGATGCTATTGCAGCGCTGGCGGGTTATTATCTCCAACCTGACACCTATCGTCTGGATGAGAGAAAAATTCCGCAGTGGCGCATACATTATTGGAACAATGCTGCAGCCATGAATGAAACATTTGATCTTTTTATAGGCCAGGGTGAGCGTATCAAGCCGACTCCTTTTGTTTTTGGCGGGAATATGACTTTGGCTCTGGATGCTTTGGAAAAAGTACCATTCGATCCGAAGATAACGCGGGGTGAGGATATTGATTTTCTTCTGAATCTGCGGGTGAATGGAATAAGGTTTTATCTGAACCGGGAGTTAGCTATAAAACATCTGCCGCCGGGTTCGACTCAGACAGCCTGGGAAAAATTTCGAGAAGACGCCATTCGGTTTCTGTATGAACGTAAAAAGGTAACCGATCACGACGAATTATCTCTTTCAGAATTGCAGCCTTATCCTGGCTTGTTCCTGGGCGATGATCTGGAGGAAAGAATTATAAAGACCGCTGAACTGCTGAAAGGGGAATATGAATCGCAGGGTGATGAGGAAGGTGTGAGAGAATGTCAAAACATAATGATTATGGCCAAAGAAAATCCCTTTCGCGATTTTGATACCAGAGCCTGGCTCGGCAAAATAACCGCTGATTGGCAGAAAATTACTGCCATGGCTGTTGGATCGGGAATCCCGGAATAATA
>CAZJQI010000093.1:0-5528 GCA_964548275.1 uncultured Gemmatimonadales bacterium | reverse complement strand
AAAATTCCCCCCTATCAAGGGGGGAGACAGGGGGGTGTTATATTATACAGTTGGGATTTGATACTCGAAATCAGGATCACGGATTTCAGGGATTCACACAAAAATCACACTGATACCCAGCAGCTCTGCTGCGAGGTAGTTCATTAAAATTTGGCAAAAAAATAACGTTCAAACCTTGACTTTATTTTTAATACACTTAATTTTAATCAGGATATTGAAGAATTTTTATCAAAAAACGATCCTGGCCATCGTTTTTTAAATCTTATTAAACTTCTTCAGGATTACTATGAGGCTTGTGAAAAACCATTGAAGGTTGGGAATAATGGCTGTCAAGGGTCAGCCGAAGGCTGATTTACTTGCCCTTGACAGGCAATAAAGCAACAGATTTCATCATCAGGGGCTTGTGAAAATACTTTTTCACAGCCCCCCCAATGAATATCCCAATTTTCAAAACATCATCCGGAGCCGTGAAAATGCATCTGAAAATTGGGCAAGTAGCACAAATGGTTGGTCTTTCGATCAAGCGGATTCGCGAATACGAAAAAGAAGGCCTTGTGAAACCGGTTCGTGGTAAGACCAGTAACCAGAGAATGTACGGATCTTTTGAAATTGGGCGAATCATGCAGACAAAAAAATTGATTCACGAAAGGGGCCTGACCCTTGCCGGAATCAAAATGCTGCTCAATCTTGCACCGTGCTGGATAATTTTCGGTTGTAATAATCCGAAATCCTGTTCTGTTTATAAAAACCAGCATGCCCGCTGTTTCGAATTAAAAGAAAAAAAAGGCAAAGGAACTTTGTGTGCAGGAAATTGTGAAATATGCCCGGTTTACATGACACGGGCAGACAAGATCCAGCCTCTTTTCCCTGAAACCTCTGAGAAAGAAGAAGGCATGCCAGCAGTTGAATTAGCGTGAACCCAGCCACCACAAACGGATCATTTGGGGGGGTGAAAGCTTTAATATGCTTTCATCCCCTTTTTATGTATTATATCTTTTATTAACCTTGAAATATATGGATAGAAAATCAACTCAGACTAATCGGCTTCTCGATCAATCGATGAATCCATCTAACTGAGAGGAAACCAGATATGGACAATCAGATGGACCGCCGCAACTGGCTGGCTCGCTTGGGCGGAATACTGGCAGCAGGAAGCCTCCTGGGAAATACTTCCTGCTCGCCCGGCCGGAAAAAGGAAACCCGGGCAGAGATGGAGAAAGATTACAACCACTATTTCGGCGATCTTCACAACCATTGCAACATTGGTTACGCCCGGGGCTCTGTAGAACGGGTTTACGAGATAGCCGCAAGCCACCTCGACTTTCTCGCCTTTACCCCTCATTCTCACTGGCACGATGTGCCGGTCATGGAGCAGGACAAACAAAACAAGTGGCTGGAGGGGTTTGCGAAAACCCGCAAGCGCTGGCCGGACGTCCAGGCTTTGAACGAGCGGTATCACGAACCCGGCAAGTTTGTAACCTTTCCGGGCTACGAATGGCATTCCTCGGAGTTCGGCGATTTCTGTATAATATTCCCAACAGAAGATTCACCGCTGACCCATTATGACAGCCTGCCCAGACTTCAGGATTTCGCTTTCCAAAAGGGAGCCCTGCTCATTCCCCATCACCCGGCTTACCTTCAGGGCCACAGGGGTGCTAACCCGAAGCACTGGGACAAGCGTGTTAGCAGGCTCCTGGAGATATATTCCGAGCATGGAAACGCGGAAAGCGACGAGGGTCCTCTGGACTACATTCGCCATTCCATGGGTGGCCGCTCCACTCCCAACACCTTTCAGGCTGTCCTGGCTGCCGGGCACAGGGTGGGAGTGCTGGCATCCACGGATGACCACCTGGGCTACCCCGGCGCGTACGGGGAGGGACTGGCCGTGATCCTGGCTGAGCAGCTCACCCGGGAATCCCTTTTCGAGGCGCTGAAAAACAAGCGCACCTATGGAGTGACCGGCGACAGGATCCGCCTCGATTTCTCGATCAACGGACAGATAATGGGCCGGGAGTTGCCGTTTTGTGCCGAACGAGATATTGCAGTATCGGTCAAGGGCTGGGACACGGTCGATAAAGTCGAGGTGTTGAAAAACAACGGGGTGATCCTTCGTGATTTCCCGGTTGACAATCAGCCAGGCTCATCGCTCTGGTCCGCGCCGGTGATGGTTCGCCTGGAGTTGGGCTGGGGTCCCTGGGCGGCTCTCGGAATGCCCAGGATCTGCGACTGGGAGATCGACGTCCGGATTAACGGCGGGAAACTGATCGGCTTTCAGCCCTGTTTCCAGTCAGGTCCCCTTGATGAGAAAAGGCGCAACCTGGTCACCGGGAAAAGTGCCAGCGGATTCAAGCTCCGGGCCTATACTTCGCGGCTCCAGGCTCTTGCCGAACGGGCCACCAACGCAGTGGTGCTCAAAATACAGGGAGACCCGGATACCGAACTGGCGCTGGATATCACCCGACCCGGCGCGCAGAAAGTGAGCAGAAAGCTTTCGGAGCTTCTGAAAAGCAATGAGGTTGTATTCACCGGGCCTTTCCCTGATGAATCATTGATCATTCACAGGGTAGTCCCCCTGGCAAAAGCCTCGACTTCATTCACATTCCGCGACGAGGACAGCGGCGAGCAGGACAACTGGTACTATGTCCGGGTGACCCAGACAAACGGCCAGCTTGCCTGGTCAAGCCCGATCTGGGTGGACAAACGTGCGGTTTGATTGAAGAGCTTGTTTCCATGATTTCGATAAAAATCACCCGTAGGGGCGCACGGCCGCGCGCCCCTACAGAAAACAAAACATTTTCATTGTTTCCGGGTGAGCCGGCAGGCTCATGACGACTGTTTCGAATTGAGCGATTGCACTTGTTTTCTGCGTAAAATCCTGCTTTTCAGATTGAACTGAGGTATAGGTATCTTTTTTTGCAGTCGTGACTAATAGAATTCTTTATATTCAAGGGAAAAGGGACTAATATATCACTAAAGAATATTAAGAATCTCTTGAGTCGAGCCATTCAGGATGAAAACCTGAGTAAAAAAAGTAAAGTAAGCCAAGATAAAGACTATCAATTTCAATATGGAGTGTCATCTTGCCAATTTGACTGCGGAGGGCGACCATGAAAAAGTTCTTTCTGCCTCTGATTTTCTTGCTTTCACTTCAAGCGCCGGCGGTGGCCGGGGTAAAAGTGTGGGCCAGGTCTTACCTCGAGCCGATGCACAGGGATGCTGAAGCTCCGGATAATCTCTCCGGAAAAATTGTCTTACGCGTAACGCCCGGGGAATACGAGCCTGCCTCGTTCGCAATCCGCTCGGACAAACAGATACAGGTTAATGTGGACTTATCAGGACTCGAAGGATCTGACTGGCTTCCTGCCTCCTGGTGTGAGCTGCACCGCGTGGGGAGCCTCGAGAAGGACACTCCGCCAAATCGCCTTTATGAGATTGGCCCTTCGGTCGAGCTGGAGCCCGGACGCACCGAGTTTTTCTGGCTCACTGTCCATCCGCCCTCCGGGGCCAGGCCGGGAACCTACGAGGGCAGGATTTTTATCAAGGCGTACCACGAGATGAAACAGCTTGAGATCACCTGCGAGGTTCTGCCTTTCAAGCTGGTCAAAAGCCCTATAATCGGTGGTGTTTTCATGGATGAGACAAACCTTCCCAGGGGCTGGTACTGCGATATGAAAGAACACGGCCTGGATGCGATCCAGTATTTTTGGGCCTGGAAAACCCGGATCGCACGCCGGGGAGAGGAGATTTTTCTCGACCTGAGTCCAATGGAACGGATGATGGCGGACATCCAGGCCAGCGGGATGAAAGGGCCGGTGGTGATAAGCCTGGGCAACGACTACCATCTGCATTTCGAGCGCCGGATCGCAGAGGCTTTCGATATCCAGATCGACACACTGGAAATGATCGGCGGCAAGGCGGAGGTAGGCCCGGCTGTGAGTCCGCGGCTTGATAGCCTGTTTGTCCGGGGGCTAAGGAGGATTCGCGACCTATGGCAAGAAAAAGAATACCCGCAGGAACTGGTTGTGTTGATTTATGATGAGCCTACCGAGCGCCTTCTCGCCCGCTGCAAGAACCGCTACGATTTGCTGAAAACGGTGATGCCGGATACCCGAGTATACGGGGTGGTGATGAACCGCGGGGAGTGGGCCGAGAGCATGGCTGACCAGTGCGATATTATTGTCTCCAACGGCGATTTCAAGGGATGCCGCCAGGTAGCTGAAAAGTACGGCAAGGATTTCTGGATTTACGGCTTCCCGCTTAATAACATCCATACCTCACGCTACGACATGGGGGTCCTGCCCTGGCGGGTGGGGGCGCAGGGAGTATTTTTCTGGATGTATAACTACTATAGTTATGACCTGGACAACTGCGCGGTATACCGGCATCCAGATGACCCGGATAAGCTTGTGCGTTCGGCGCCCTGGGAGGGGATACGCGAGGGAATGGACGATCTGCGCTATCTAGCCACAGCCGAGAAATTCATCGCTCGCTCACTCGGTGAGAAAAGAAGGATAGCCCAAAGGAGGCTCGGGAAATTGCGTGAATCGATCGATCCGCGGCGCCGCAGGCCTGCTCCCCGCGGAGAGGCGCATGATGAAACGAGCCTGCTCAAGCATTACTCCGAGCCGCAGCGGGTGAGACACGAGGTGATAAAGATTATTCTCGATCTGCTGTGAAAATAAAGTGGCAAAGTGGCAAAGGCGTGAAAAGTCCGGCAGACAGCTTATAGTCAACCATGTTGGGTTGGGGTTTTATACAGTCTGTATAAAATTCCACTGCAATTTTTGTCAAATGTCGCAATAGATTGATATTTATCATTTTATGTGATTCTTCTTAGAATTTTAGTGAGGTATTACATAGCTGCATTTGCTATATATAGGTTATTATCACAGTCCTGTATGAGCCATAGTTAGGTTTTACAAGCTTATAAAACAAATTGTAGTGTCCTATATTGAAAATGGCCGAATCAAAGTGACCTTGGAGTAATACCTATGAAAGCGATTGTAGCCACAAAATACGGACCACCAGATGTTCTTCAACTCAAAGAGGTAGAAAAACCTACTCCGAAGGACAATGAAGTACTGATAAGAATACACGCAACCACAGTAACATCAGGGGACGTGAGAATTCGAAGTTCCACATACGCTCTCTGGTTCTGGCTCCCCGGGCGAATAATGTTTGGTCTCATAAGACCAAGAAAAACTATACCAGGGAATGAACTAGCCGGGGAAATTGAATCAGTAGGCAAAGACGTAACACTATTTAGGAAAGGTGACCAAGTTTTTGGAATTACCTGGGAGCTTAGTTTTGGTGGTGCTAATGCCGAGTACAAATGTCTGCCTGAAGACGGGGCGGCAATAAAACCGGCCAATATGCCCTATGAGGAAGCCGCCGCCGTTCCTGTTGGGGGACTGACAGCATTGCATTTTCTTAGAAAAGGAGATATTCAGAGCGGACAGAAAGTTCTTATCTTTGGCGCTTCTGGAAGTGTAGGTACATTCGCAGTACAGCTTGCCAGGTACTTTGGG
>CAZJQI010000092.1:0-5723 GCA_964548275.1 uncultured Gemmatimonadales bacterium | reverse complement strand
TTGTGAATCTTGTAACCAGTTGTCATTTAAAGACTTTTAACCGGACAGTAGTGAGATAAAATCTCTAAACCCGATACTCGCATGATAACCCGGAGGTGCTGGATGGTCAGACAAGGATTTTCTGTCCTGATGTTTTTGATCTCTGTCTTTGCAGGTTCAGTTTTGAATGAAATCAAGGCCGCTACCGGAACGATCAGTGTGGAGGATTTCCGCCAGAAGGGCTCTCCCACTGCGGGTATCCAGGAGGTGGTGGATGCCCTTGGGCCGGAAGGCGGGGTGGTCTTTATCCCGTCAGGGGTCTACGAAATCAGCCGCTCGATTATTCTACGCTCCGGGATCCAGTTGAAAGGGGAGGGTGAGCACACGGTAATCGCCCGGCGTGATCCCTGCATTCAGGTGAGCTTGAAAGCCGCGGCGATGACAGGCGAAGTTCAGGTCAAAGTGGCAAATAGCAAAGGATTCAGGGTCGGCGGCGAGGCCACCGTGCGCAGCGACAGCTCCTACGGCTGGTGGTGCACGCATGCGATTATAACCGCTATCCAGGGTGATGTGATCAGCCTCGACCGCAAGCTCACCCATGACTACCTGCCGGAAGAGGGCGGTATCCTGACCAATTTATTTCCTGCCTTTTACGCCAATGAGGCCGAGAGAATCAGAATCGAGAATTTCGTGATCCACGGGCGCATGGAATCAAGGGAGGGGTTGGCGAACGAGTTCACCGTTTCGGCGATCCATTTCCGGGACGTGCGCGACGCGATCATTTCAAGGGTCAAGATAAAAAGATACCCCGGAGATGGTTTCAGCATGCAGATCGGGGACAATATTACTGTTTCCGACTGCCTGGCCGAGCACAACCTGGGCCACGGTTACCATCCCGGCACAGGGATAACCAGCGGCTCGTGGACCAACAACATGGGCCGTTTCAACGGCTGGGACGGCCTTTATTTCTGCCACCGGGTGCGCCACACCACGGTGAGCGGCAATCGCTTTCACGACAACGGCTGGAACGGTATAGGCGGCCTTGGCCAGGGGGGCGAGGGCGGCGACCGCTACAACGTAGTCTCTGGTAATTTCTGCTACAGTAACGCCAGGAGCGGCATCCAGTGCACACGCGGCGGCAATAATGTTATAGTGAACAATGTCTGTGAAAACAACTCACAGGGTGAGCCCGGGCGCTGGCCGGGAATCCTGGTGAAGGACACCCACTCGAGCATCATCAACGGCAACCGCTGCCTTGATTTCCAGCACCCTGACTCCACTAAAACCCAGTTCTACGGGATCCTGGTAACGGGATCGAGCAGGGATAATATTATAACCGGCAACATCCTGAGCGGCCACACGAAAGCAGGTATTTCAGGCGATGCTCTGGACAGGAACACTGTGGCCGATAATATTACGCTAGAGAAACACGAGCCCGAAGGAATCTAGTCTCGCATTTCAATTGAGGGGGGAGAAATTTGAGAGCAGGAAAAGCCGCTCATTTGGTCGCTTCAATTCTCGCCGTGCTGCTGGTATCGTGCGGTCCGGACACCGGAAAGAGGTCTTTTACGCCTGGAGCTTTATCCCCCGCTCTTCTGGTCGATGCAACAGCGGCCGCCGGGTATGTGGCCAGGCAGGTGGAAGCCGACATTCCGCGGGCTATCCGGCCGAGGCTGCCTTTCAGGACTTTTTCCTATGAGGACAGCCTGGTTTCAGTTTTGAGGAAGCGTTATAATCTCGAAAGCGTCGTGGCAGGGGCTAAAGATGAATGGCAGACCCAGTTGATGCTGAAACACTGGGTGCACTCCCGGATAACCAACGGTACACCGACTGTAGAGGTGCGCCACGCTCTTGAGATTCTGGAGCATGCCGCCAGAGGTAAAAAATTCTGGTGCACCTACTATGCGATTACCTACATCGAATGCGCGCTGGCACTCGGCTGGCAGGCGCGCAAGCTGGGGCTGGACCGCTACCACGACACCGAGGGTCTTGGCAGCAAACATCACGGGGCTGCCGAGGTCTGGTCCAACCAGTATTGCAAATGGGTTTATATCGACCCCCAGAGCAACCTTCATTTCGAAAAGAGACAAATACCGCTGTCGGCCTGGGAACTAAGAGCCGAATGGCTGAAAAACAAAGGCACAGAGGTGGATCATGTGGTCGGAGTGCCACCGGATACAGTGCTGAAAAACCCTGCTGTAGTGTGGTGGGATCTGCCGGATGAGGATGAGACAGCTCTCTTTTTCTGGATTTATTATGCAGATAATGCCCGGGAATGGAACGAGGAGGGCGCCTCGAGGTTTATCTTCCCCCAGGACAGCGCCAATACAGGGCTGACCTGGTACCAGAACGACTACAGTAATAACGAAAGCCGCCTTCACACAGGCTATCTCAAAAACCTTTTCCTGCCGACTGAGCGTATCGAGGATGTTTACTGGACAGTAGGCGTTGTCGAGGCAGAACTGGCTGAAGCCAACCGTGGGACAGTAGTATTGAGTCTTGACAGCTATTATCCGGAGCTTGAATCGTACGAGGCAAATTTCAATAACGGTGTAAGCTGGCAGGCGGTGGGTGATCCAGGTCGGCTCGTCTGGCCGCTATCTGAAGGAACGAACAGCCTGGCCCTGCGTACCAGGAACAGAGCCGGTGTAACAGGCCCGGAAACCAGGGTGCGCCTGCTGCTTGAGTGAAACACGGAATGAAAAAGGGGAAGTCCGACGCGTGAGATGCCGACTTCCCCCTTTTTAAATAATTCTGCCGTATCAGCATTTCAGTTCAGCCGGTTTCTTTTGCACCCCCCTTAACTGGAATATTGTAAAAGTTAAAGATTATTCGCCCTCAGTGCCACGGGATGCCATTTCGCGATCCAGCATGTAAATACCACCGGGGTGGGTGGCCACGAGCTTGAGCTTTTCCACCACGGCCAGTGCGCTGGCTTCCTCCTCCACCTGCTCCTCGACAAACCAGTGCAGGAACACGTTAGTCGAATGGTCTTTTTCCGCCACGGCAAGGTCGGCGAGATCATTGATCCGGCCGCTGATATATACCTCGTGCTTGTAGGCATCCTCGAAAGCGGCCAGGGGTGATTTCCAACTCTTTTGTGGCGCCTCTATCTGCTTTAACTCGACAGCGGCTCCCTTATCGTGCAGGTAGCCGTAAATCTTCATAGCATGCTCGACCTCTTCCTGGGCCTGAACCTGAAGCCAGCTTGCGAAACCCTCGAGATTCTGGGCCTTGAACCAACTGGACATCGAAAAGTAAAGGTACGCAGAGAAAAGTTCCGCATTGACCTGGTCATTAAGGGCACTCTGCAACTTCTTGGTCAACATAATTGAAAACCTCCGTTTTGAAAAATTGCAAAAGAACGTTCTTGAAAATTAAGATCACCACTGAATTAAAATAAACAACAAGGTTTTTACATGGCAAGTGTGAAAATATCTTGTCATGCAGTATCATCTTCCAGAAGTTTAAAATCGTTTAATGTTTCTTTCTCTATGGTAACCTCCTTCCCCAGGTTATCACATTCCGGGCAGATACCCACGAATTCAACTTTAAAACCGACAATTCTATAATCAGTTTTTTCGAGCATATTTTCGCTCAACCCTTTGACAGCACTTTCAGGCACGTCATCCACCCGGCCGCAGGACAGACAGCGAACGTGGTAGTGGTCGTGAAGGCTGCTGTCGAACCGCATGCGGCCGCTGTCCTTGAGTATTCTTATTTCCCCGTCCGCAGCAAGAGTCTGAAGGTTTCGGTATACGGTACCGAGGCTGATTTTAGGCAGTCGCTGCCGAACCGCAGCGTAAAGCTCGTCTGCAGTGGGATGAATCTTCATATTCAGCAGCTCTTCAAGAATTATCAGGCGCTGTTTTGTAATTCGTCTTCGAAGTCCGCGAATCATTAATAACTCCAAATAGTAATAATTCCTATTATCAATATAAATAGATTAAAACCTCCTGTCAAGACTTTTGAATATTTTTTTCTGTTGGCGGATATTTTTTTGAATAACGGTTTAGTTGACTGTCCAAACCTTTATCCGTATGATTTCTCTTGTTTGATTCCAATTGTAGCCAGTAATCTGAGAGAATTCATTCAGCCATTAATCAGCAGATTTTTTCCAGAAGCTTGATACACAACAGGAGAAAGCGCGGCACGTGGAAACAGCCTTTATAGGCGCCGCCTTTGAGGGTGTGAGTGGGTGTTCCCTCGCGGTCCAGGTAGCCGAACCATTCCCCGTGGACTGGATCGCGGAATCTGCTCATCGCGTAGTCGGCTACCTGTTCGAACCAGTCGGCAAATCGCTGGTCACCGGTTGCGTGCCATGCCAGAAGAAGTGCGTAGAGAGCCTCGCAGTGCGGCCACCAGAGTTTCATGAACCATTCGAGCTGGAAAGGCGGAGCACCCTCTGAATCCATGAAATAAAAGATACCGCCGTGCTCGGGGTCCCATCCCTTTTCGAACGACCACTCGATCATCGAGATTGCTGCCTTGCCCAACTCGTGATTGCCGGTTTTTCTCGCTCTTTCGAGCAGGAACCAGCCAGCTTCGATTGCATGGCCCGGATTCATCAGCCGGCCCAGGCCGCCTTCCAGCAGTGAGCCGTCAGGTGCGACATTCTCGAGCACGATTTTTTTATCATGCCGGGGGTGAAGGAGCATTTCGGCAGTTGATTTTTCCATCAACTCTTTGAATGGCGCATCTTTCTCACCTTCGGCAAGCTGGTTCGCAACCCAGAGGATTATCATCGGCACGGCCAGGGAACTCACTTCAGGCTGGCCGCTGAGCACGGGTCTGCACAGGGCTGCAGGGTCGTCTTTCCAGGCGAGCACTTTCGCGAACATTTCAAGCGCTTCTTTTTTGAGCTCAAGATTCCCGACAGCCCGGGAGTATTCGTCCAGGGCCATGATATAGAAACACTCGGCGAATATTTTGCGTTGAATGAAAACAGGGCTGCCCTTGCGGCTCAGGCTGAAATAAACCCGGCCATCCCTGCTCCGGCCGTATTTCCTGATAAAATCCACTCCGCTCCGGGCTGCCGCCAGCCAGCTGTCTCTTTTCTCCAGAGCATTGTAGAGCCGGGAAAGCATCCAGACCTGGCGGCACTGAAGCCACATGTGCTTGGTGGTGTCATAAACCCTGCCGTCCCGGTCGAGGCAGTTGAAATAGCCCCCGTGTTCGCTGTCCAGAGAATGGTCGAGCCAGAAAGGGAGGACATTGTCGTAGAGTTCGGTGCGGAAAAGATCGAGGTATTTGCCCGTGTCGAGTTTTGACATTTCTGCCTCTTTACAGAATAGGGTTTTATCTCTTGAACATGGAGAATATCTTCTCGGCGTTTTTATAGTAAATCTTCTCCAACAACCCGACTCCTTCCAGAAAGCAACGCATCCAGATTGAATTATACAAATCCAAAGCAGAAACCAAAATAAAAAACGAAGAGACTGCAGCCAACAGTTTTTCAAAAGGGGGGAGGTGAATTGCTGGTGAGCTGCTTGAGGAGCTGTCTTTACAATAAGAGACCCTATCAGTTATCTTAGACTTAATTACAGGTTATTTATCGAAATTCTCTCCAGAACATTAAACCCGGATTATTCATAAATTAGTAAGGTGTTATGTTTCCCCGGGGCCTGGGGGGCGGCGGGCGCATGAAATGCGCTCCGTTGCGCAGGAGCGCAACGCTCTGTGCGACAACAGTCGCACAGCCGCCGCCCCCTCCCTCGGTGGCTGATAAAAATGTGAAAATAAGT
>CAZJQI010000091.1:0-6312 GCA_964548275.1 uncultured Gemmatimonadales bacterium | reverse complement strand
ATTCTTCATCTGTCTCTTTTACTTCGCTCCTTTGGAGGTCGCCTCGTGCTCAGGGCACACCCTGAGCACGAAAGGCATGCCGGAGCGTTGTACATATATCAAGGCATTCATGGAAATTACTTGTCTTCTACACGCTGTCTTATCAGGTCTCTCAGGCCATAGGTCTACTCAAAACCCGCTTTTTCTCAGGTTAAAATATACATTCTAACACATAGCAGGAAGAATACTCGGCTGTATTCTTAATTGTTGGTTATGGCCGCCCGCGGCTATCTGAAGTTTGTAAACAACACTATGTAAACAAAAACTATTTGATGCTCCCTGTAATAACCCCGGGGTTCAGCACTTTCTCCTCTTCATTGCCGATCTTAACCCGAGCCGTAAGATTTCCCTCTGTGGCAAAAAGCACCTCGACCGGTGTGCCGGCTTCCTCAAGACCGGCGCCCAGATAAATCCCTCGATCGAGCAGAGACACCTTCGAGGCAGACTTCTGGCTTTGCTCCCCGATCTCGATCACGTGAAGGAAACACTCATGCAGGCTGTTGCCTGGTGATTCAACCTCCAGACGCCAGGGAATTATCGGGGGACGGTGGCTCTGTCGGCCGAGGTGATTATACTGGGCGGTGGGCTCGTTGGGGTGTCCCCAGAATTCGTGCCCCTTGCCCCCTCTTTTGGTAATGGCGGCACCCTCGGGTAAAAGGGCGGTCATGAATGCCCGTGACATTCCGGTGCTGAGCACACCATTTTCGCCTGCCGGGTCGCTGAGCCAGGTGGATGTGTTTCCGGTGTAAGAAAATACATGCCCTGGAGTAATTACTTTCTCCTCTCCGCTGACTGAAGGCTCACCCGGAGTGTGCAAAAAGAAGTGCCTGGGAAATTTCTCGCTCGTGGCCCTGATACGGTCGAACACGACAAAAAACTCGCGCTCTCCCCGCAGGTAAAAGAACTGCCGGGTAACCTCGCGCACTTTTTCCGGAGAATAACCCAGGCTCAGATCAGCCGCCGCATAGGTGTATTCAGGGCAGTGGTAAAAAGCCATTATCTCGGCGCGGTCATTCCGGGTGTGGCTGGTGTAAACATAACGGATCATGCCGCCGTCGTTTTCGTTTTTCACCCCGTTCGGGTCCCTGGGTGTTACCCGGCGGAATGTTTCATCCGGGTTATAGATTGTCACTATATTGAACGCCAGGGAGCCGCCGGCGTAGTAGTCCCAGTCGTTGTGGCCCGGGCCTCCGGCACGCAGGGCGAGCCAGCCTTTTTTGGCGATCAGGAAGTGGCCTTCATCGTCCCTCGAGTGGCCGGCAAATTTCGGCCCGGCGCCGAAAAAAGCCCAGGTGGCGTCCGGATCATCCCAGGCGCTGCGCATATATATGTGGCCGGCACCGGTGAAATGATAGGCAAGGGGATAATTCTCCTGCGCCGGGGAAGCCGATTTTACCGAGGGGTCGTAGGAGAGAAAACGGTTCCAGGGGATCTCGTTCCAGCCCTCGCGAGCGCTCTTGTCGCTGATCCAGTTTGCAACCGGATCGCGGTAGCGCGCGGCCAGGATTGGGGCCACCCGGGCGAAGGTGCCGAGATTTCTCGCCCGGTTGTCGTCGATCCAGGCCGTGTTCTCTGCAAAAGGCACTGTAAGAAAAACCGCCCAGCGTGTCATCTCCGGCAGAAAGCTGATGGTTGCACACCTGCTGAACAGGTCTTCCCCGGTAGCGGTGCGCCAGGCCTCGAAAGCCCACGGGATGACGACCACTGGACCGTAGCTGCCATGGCCCATGCTCTCCGACCAGACCCCGCCCATTTCATCGAATGCCGGGATGCACTCGCCAGGTACACGCCTGGCCCAGGAATCGAGAAAGGCTCGGGCGTCCCCCTCGTGAGCTGTGCCTGCACCGGCAAGCGCGAGAGCGACAAAAAGTTTGGGTGTTATCCCGTCTCGCGTGTTCGGCGTGTTCAGGTGCGCAGGTCCCCAGGTCTGGTTGTACCACCAGTGGCCATTCTTAAGAACAATCTCAGGTGTGCCAGTGTAATAGCGGAGCCATGTGCCGAGACTGTCGCCGTAAGTTTTTCGCTGCTGTGGGCTAAGAGAATCGTAAATCCAGTCATAGACCATGCCGTGGAAACCGAAAAACCCGTCTCCCTCCAGGCTCAGCACAGAACCGTCTCCCCAGTATTGCTTGACTGCCCCGGCGTACGGCTCGGGATCATTGCCCAGCTCGCGTTCGACCAGATAGCAAATACCGGCGCAAACCATGTCCATCGGCGGATGAAACCGGCTCTGAGGGGTTTTGACTCCCTCTGCGACCGCTTTGTCAGCCAATTTCTTGATTGCCGCGTACTCGGGGGACAGGACATCGCGAGCGCGCTCTGCAACACCCGGCAGGCCAGCCCGGTTGATAAAGATCCTGGGATGCCCGACCAGCCGGTAGGCAAAACCTGTGGAACAAAAAATCACAACCGAAATGAGTGATAAAAGAAACATTTTTCTGAACATACTGACCTCGCAATCAGGGTTTACTGAAAATCTTCAGGGCCGGAACGGCAACGAGTTCTATCTGTCTGTTGACTACTGTAAATAATCATAGTCTCCTTAACTGTCAGGGTCAAATATCTTTTTGGTTCTCACTTTGTATTATGTAATATTGATAAAAAAATGACTCTGGCGTGGGGCGAACCGAACAGTTAAACTTTAGGGGCATGTACTGAGCGTTAATTAATATCTCCATCCAGAAAGACCGGAGACATGAAAGACTGCCTGCGTTTCCCGTTGTTTTGTTCTGCATTGATTATGATTGGCCTGACCCTTTCCTCCTGCAGCAGAGAAGCGGAAAGTACTGCGCAAAACAAATTGCCGGAGCACCCCCGGCTGATTCTCAGCGGAGATTTTCTGGAATCCACCCGGCAGAGATGCCAGACAAGCCATGCGACTCTTTTCGCCGAGTTAAAGGGGTCGGTGGATAGGTATCTCGACACCACGCCGGACAGCCTGCCGGTGCGCCACGCTGCACGCCTGGCCGAGAAATGCGCCTTTATCTACCTGATAGACCGGGAGCAACGCTACCTGGAAAAAGCCTTTCAGTTATTTCCCCGCGCGCTCGAGCGCTATGTCCAGCTCGAGCGAGAGCAAGGCGGAGGCTACTGGGAAGCGGTGGAATTCCGCAGGTATTGTTGTTTCACCTATGACTGGCTGTTTTGGGCGATGAGCAGCGAGCAGAGAAAAAAATTCGGAGAAAAGATTATCCAGGCAGGCAGAATAGCCTGGGAAAAGCAGTGGTTTACTCCTTACGGGGGCGGGGGCTACGGGACACTGGACCCTGTTTTCTGGCCTGCTGTCACCATGGCAGGCACCGGAGTGCAGGACAGCCTTGCCGGTGAATGGTTCGACTGGACGGAAAGAAATATCCGCGAATGGCGCAAAATGCACGGCCAGGTGGCTGCAGATGACGGCGGGATGTACTCCGGGCTTGGCTATGCGGCCTATAACTACCTTCGCACCCCGATTTTCGACCTTGAAATCTGGAAAAGCCTCACCGGCGAGGATCTGACCAAGAACAATCCCTACCTTCGCTATTTCAGTATCTGGTGGCTCTACTGCCTGAAACCGAATGGAGAGTGGCCGAGAATCGATGATGCAGGCAGCGTGAAAGGCTCCATCTATCCCTGGCATTTCAATTATCTGGCCTCCCGTTATCGCGACCCGGTGAGCCAATGGTATCTCGAAAACCTTGCCGAACCCTCTCCGATCACTGTCTGGGACGTAATTTGGAACCCGGTGGATCTGGATATCGAGCCTGCCGGGCCTGACAGCACCTGGCCGTTGGCCCGCCATTTCGAGGGAATCGGCTGGGTGGTGATGCGCAGCGGCTGGGACAGCTTGGCAACCCATGCCATTTTCGACTGCGGAGACTTTTACTATGGCCACCAGCACCCGGCAGAGAACGCTTTCACGATTTTCAAGAAGGGGAGCCTGGCGATCAATTCGGGCCGCTACGAGTGGGGCTCGAACCACCGGCCGAACTACATGGCGCGTACGATTGCAAGCAACACCATACTGGTTTACGACCCAAATGAAAGATTTACCACCTCGGGCGGGGAACTTCTCTCAAACGACGGCGGCCAGCGCTGGCCGATCCGCAGCCGCGAAAGTTTCGGCCCTGCCAAGGGAACCGGGTGGGATACTGGCGATATAATTGCTTTCGAAACGAACAGACTGTACAGCTATGTCTGCGGCGACGCCACAAAAGCATATAACCCGAATAAGCTCAAATTATTCACCCGCCAGTTTATCCACATCCAGCCGGATCTTTTTATCATTTTCGACAGAGTGGAAGCGACCGAACCCGGATTCGAAAAATTCTGGATCATGCATTCGGTGAACGAGCCGGTGATCAAAGGCCATCTGGCAGAGGTATCCGAGCGGGAAGGAAAACTTTACGTACAAACGGTTTTCCCTGAAGACGCAGTGATGCGCAAGGTAGGCGGGCCGGGCCACGAGTTCGAGATTTTCGGCAAGAACTACCCACCCGCACTTACACATTACGAACTCAAAAAAGGCGAGGAGTGGGGCTCCTGGAGGATCGAGGTCACCCCAGGAAACCCGCAGGATTATGGCTGTTTCCTTCATTTACTCCTGGCCGGAGACAGATTGTCAAGCTTGCCGCCTGAGTTCGAACCCCTGGGTTCGATGTCCTCCGGGCCGGGAATCCGGGTGCCTCACCAGGGGAAAATCTACGAGGTCTTGTTCAATCCTACAGGGGTGCCCGGTGGCCGGATCAGGATCCTGGGCGAGGATGAAACGCTAATAATAGAAAAACCATTGACAGAGGAAGTCCAGCCGCAGGCGGGTATCGGCAATTGAAAAGAAAGCTGGCCATCCAGATCTGAAATAATAAAAAAGAGGATTCTTTTATTCCACTCTTCTGTATTCTGACTACCGGCTACCTGAAACATCGCTAATCGAGATGATTCTAGCCCGGTTTATTCGCAAATTTATCCGGCTTTCTGGTAAGTGCCTGCCCCCCTTCCGAGCAAGTGAGTTTAACATGAAAATATCCGGTTCCCATTGCCCGCTGTACCCCGCGCGCGGCTATGGATGTTTACGAATAATCCGGGCAAAAACAATCGGTGATGCTATGGGCTGTAAACAATGCAACCATGTATAAATTTCTCATTACTGAGACCGGATGTTACGAATATGAGAAGAAATATTCACCTTGGCTAAATTTCAACTTATTAAATTTGTTAAAGTTATAAAGAATAACGTGCTTGGCATCTTTTTTTCATTGGGGTAATCAGCGTGGTCAGATTATTTTTCTGTTGTTGTTTGAGCGATGTCGAATCATTCTGGAATTTTACAGGAGAAGATCATTGAAGCGCATTTTCAGATGCAATCTCTTTCTGTCTGCTTTGCTGATTTTCGTCCAGGCGGATTCAGGCCAGGGCGAAGTAATATTTTCCGACGACTTCGAATCAGGTGTTTTATCCCAGCGCTGGGATGATATAAATTTCAGTGAACTGGCCAGAGGAGGATATGAAACCGATCCCCGATACGTTCATTCAGGGTCCAGGGCACTGAGGCTGACCGCGGTCGCCAACAACGGCAACGCCTCCGGCAGCCAGCTTGTCCGCTGGTTCATGCCCGGCTACGACAAGCTCTTTTTTCGCTGGTACGCGATGTTCGCCGAAGATTTCGACCAGGGTAACCTGATGCACTGGACTGGAATCAATGGCAACCGCATTGACAATAAATGGTCCGGTTTTGGAAAGGCGGGGATCCGACCGAGCGGCACCGACTTTTTCTCAACAGGCGTAGAACCCTGGCGCAACTGGGAGAAATACCCAGCTCCGGGCGAGATGACTTTCTATTCCTATTTTCCGGAGATGGAAGTCTCCAGTGACGGGGTACATTACTGGGGCAACCAGTTCAAGCCGGACACTCCTTTCGTGATCCAGCGCGGCCGATGGTACTGTTTCGAGGCGATGGTAAAGCTCAACACACCGGGCAAACATGACGGCGAGCAGGCGTTATGGGTCGATGGCGAAAAGATTATCCATGTCACCGGAATGCGCTGGCGCGATTCGGAAATGCTCAAACTCAATGCCTTCGCTTTGAGCGTGTATATCCACCAGGCTACCCGGGACAACACCTGCTATTACGACGATCTGATAATCAGTACCGAGTATGTCGAGCCTATGGCTGATCCGCCCACGGAGAGGTAATAACCCGCAAGCTCGTGCTCATTCGCTGACTCATGCATTAGGATAACTCAATAGTGTCCGGTAAAAATGGTTTATGAATTATGAGTTGGTCTTAATTGAGGC
>CAZJQI010000090.1:0-7250 GCA_964548275.1 uncultured Gemmatimonadales bacterium | reverse complement strand
TGGAACATCTATCAGGGCATGGATGGAAATTATTTATCATCTACACGCTGCCCCTTTTATGTCCCCCAGCCACGAGACTTCACTAAGCGTAGGGGCAAAGCATGCCTCGCCCCGTTCGGGCTCCCGTAGAAAAGATCCTGTTATGGCTTGTGGCAATTTGAGCCTGTTCAACATCGCAACCCATTGACAGAGAATAGGTTAAAAGGCTACATTCAGAGAAGCAACTCAACAATTCAATGTAAAATAAGGACTTACAGCGTTTTTTCCCTCTCAGACAGGCGATAGTAACTCAAGATTATCACAAAACAATATTGGCTGCAAAATGCAGTAACTTCTTATATTGTTTATGGTTATGGCTGTTGAATATCTCTTTTGGTCTCCTTATAATATTGAACAGAATGCCCTAAATATGGATGAAGCGATGTGCTTAAACGTCCAAATGTAAGAACTTACAAGCCTCTTCACGTTTAATATTGAACAGGCTCAATTTATTAATAATTCAGGATGAATAATCCGGGTCAAAATAGATAATATTTTTACAGATTTTGAAAAAAGTCTTGATTAAAAGTTCGGATAGCCTTATATTTTTAGCTAAGCCTAATCTTTTTTATTAACTGAATCTCTATAATCTTTCATTTAAACGATTACCTGGTGAAATGGAACCAAGCCGGAAAAAATTGAGTGCAAGCCTTGAGGATTACTTAAAAGCAATTTACCATATCGAGAAACGGAAACAGGCAGCCAGAGCCAAGGATATCGGCGATAGCTTGAATGTCAAAGGATCATCAGTAACGGGTGCGCTCCAGGCTTTGGCCAAGCGCAAGCTTATCAACCACGCTCCTTACGATGTGATCACCTTAACAGGGAAAGGAAGATCCCTGGCCCGTGATGTAGTAAGCAGGCACCAGGTGCTCCGCAAATTCTTTGTGGATGTTCTAGATGTTGAAGAGGAAGTGGCCGAAGAAGCCGCCTGCGGGATGGAGCACTCCGTTCCGAGAAGGATTCTCCAGCAGCTAATCAGATTTGTGGAGTATTTTACCCAAGAGACAGATGATGAAAGAAGAAGGCTGATTGAAAATTTCAAGTCGCGGTGGACCGATAAGCAAGATTCCCACGATTAATACTCATGTAAGTTACAGTTGGTGGGAGAAGATATGGCTGAATTGAGTTCAGAAGAAGTAAAACCCTTAAGCCTCATCAAACCGGGGAAAAATGTCCGTCTCGTGTCCATTACGGGAGGCAGGTTCCTGCAGTCCCGGCTGGTTTCCATGGGATTGTTGCAGGGAACACCGATCGAAGTGGTTAAAAACAGGGGGAATGGGCCGGTAATTGTTTCAGTCAAGGGCAGCCGGCTGGTTCTGGGCCGCGGCATGGCACAAAAGATATTAGTCAACTGAATCACGCCCTGAGAGTTCTTTCAGAAAGGTTGGCAGGTTTTGCAATTGGCGCATACTAAAAAGAAGCCGGGAGTAATTAAGATTGCTCTGGTCGGCAATCCGAACTCCGGTAGAACCACGATATTCAACAATTTCACCGGATTCCGCCGGCCTGTGGGCAACTATCCCGGGGTTACGGTTAAAAAAGAGGAGGGGGAGTTCATTGTTGACGGCGTACGGGTAAAGGTTGTCGATTTGCCGGGAACTTACAGTCTTACCGCCTATTCTCAAGATGAACTGGTTGTCCGAAGATACATCCTTGAGGAAAAGCCTGATGTGTTAGTGAATGTATTGAATGCCAACAATCTGGAACGCAGCCTGTATCTGGCCACCCAGCTCATGGAACTGGATATTCCTCTGGTGCTGGCCCTGAACATGAGCGATGAGGCCAAAACCCGGGGCATCGAGATTGATCTTGGGAAGCTTTCAGAGCTTATAGGGATACCTATAGTTCCAACCGTAGGCCATAAGGGTGAGGGAATGAGAGAGCTTCTCTCTCAAGCGATCAAAGTGGCTTATAAATCAAGAGAACAAAAACGTATAACTGTGAACTACGGCCGGGATATCGAGGATGAGCTTGAAAACCTCAGGCAATTAATCCAGCGGGAGGGCAGTTCCACAAACACATACAGTTCCCGCTGGCTTGTGGTAAAACTGCTGGAGAATGACCAGGATATTATCGCGAAGATCAGAGATGAAAAAATCCTCTCGGCAGCAGGAGAGGCGGCGCGCCGCCTTGAGAATCTTTTGGGGGAGCGCCCTGAGATTATAATGGCTGAGCGGCGCTACGGATTTATCTCCGGAGCCTGCCAGGAGGCTGTGAAAACCACGGTCGAAACCAGACATAAGATGTCAGACAAAGTCGACGATGTAGTTATGAACGATGCACTCGGGATACCGATTCTACTTTTAGTGATGTATGCAATCTTTTATCTCACTTTCACTCTGGGTGAGGGGCCGCAACGGGCAATCGAGTACCTCTTTGGCAGGCTGGCTGTTTTTGTTTCATCCTTTTGGCCGGTCGGGGCAGTCAGTCCACTTAAATCGCTCCTGGTCGAGGGCATTATTGGTGGTGTGGGGGGAGTGGTGGTTTTTTTACCCTATATTCTGCTCCTGTTTTTGGGTATCGCTCTGCTTGAGGATACCGGCTACACGGCCCGGGCCGCGTTTATTATGGACAGGCTGATGCACAAGATCGGACTTCACGGCAAAAGCTTTATACCTCTCCTCGTGGGGTTCGGCTGCTCGGTGCCGGCGATCATTGCCACCAGAACTCTGGAAAGCCGCCGCGACCGCTTGGTAACCATGCTTATTATTCCGCTCATGAGTTGTGGGGGACGCTTTCCGATCTACGCTATGATTATCCCAGCTTTTTTTGCAACAAGATGGCAAGCTCCAGTGCTCTGGATGATTTATCTGACCGGAATCATATTAGCCATAATTTCCGCCCACCTGCTCGGCAAAACGCTCTTTAAAGAATTATCGGAGGCTTTTGTGATGGAGCTTCCTCCCTACCGCATCCCAACCGCCAAGAGCATACTTTTCCATATGTGGCAGCCCGCCTGGCTTTTTTTAAGAAAGGCCGGTACTGTAATTTTCGGGGCTTCGATCATCCTCTGGGTGCTGGCCGCTTTCCCCCATAAAAGGGAGTTCGAAACAGACTATACCACAGCAAGGTTTGAGGCGATAAAGTCATTCAAAAGTGGTCTGGACACACTTGGCGCTCGCCTCGGCCTTTCCTCTGCGGGAAGAGAAATGTTAGGTGTTTATCTTGCCGAGGGGAGGGATGATCCAGGTCTCTTGAATTCGGGTTATGAAACTGACATTGGTCATGAGGCATCAGTCATAGCTGAATTTTTGCGTGCAGTGGATGAGCTTGAAAAACAAGGCGAATTAAAGGCCACGGGTGGCTCCGGCGACCCTGCCGCCAGGCATGAAACGGATGCAGAAGCTGGAGACCTTTCTTCGGTCGCCTCTTTTTACCTGGAAGAGATAAAGTACCCTTTAAAAAAGAATCTGGCACAAATTGATAAGCTCAGAAAAAACGAGCAGCTTTCTTACTCGATGACCGGAAGGATAGGACGGGCGCTTGAAAGTGTGCTTAAGCCCCTGGGGTTCGACTGGAAGATCTCAACCGCACTGATCGGTGCATTAGCCGCTAAAGAGTTATTCATTGCCCAGATGGGAATTATCTATGCTGTGGAGGAGAGTGAACAGGGCAAGCATTCGCTGAAGGAAAATATACGCAGTGATTATTCACCGCTTGCTGCAGTCTGTATCATGCTTTTCCTGCTGATCGGCACCCCTTGTGTGGCCACTCTGGTAGTAATCCGCAAGGAGTCCGGCTCGTGGGGCTGGGCCTTTCTGCAGTGGGGAGGGCTCACTGCGATGGCCTATCTGGGCACCTTGGTTGTCTACCAGTTGGGAAGCTTTCTTGGTATAGGGATAGGTTAGGCTGCTTGGATAGCTACTGGCCACTGTAGTTTTGGCTTTTGAAGCCGTTTGAATGACCTCAGGCCCTTTTAGACAAATATAACCGAGAATTAATACTGACCGGTTTTCTGCAAATATCAGCAAAATGTCAAGATTGCCTCCTGAAGCAGCCGTTTAATAGCTTGACCAATCCTCGAGTGTTAGTTATACTCCCAAAAATAACAGTGAAAAAACTTGGCAATTGATCTCATTTCCCATTCAGGTGTTAACTTCTAATCTTCCGGGAGGATCTTTATCAATGACAAAAGCCGATATAGTCGAACTGATTGCCGAAAAAACGGGTTTCACAGTAAAAGATGTAAAGATTGTGGTTGAGCAGTGCCTGGACGAGATAAAAAATTGCCTTATGGAAGACAAACACCTCGAGGTTCGTGGTTTCGGCACATTCAAGGTTAAAAACCATAAAGCTCGCAAGGCGCGCAATCCGAAGACAAACGAAGAAGTTTTTGTGCCTGCCCGGAAAAAGGCGGTTTTTAAGGTCTCAAAGGAATTGAATAACTTATTGAATTAGTTCGGTCAGGCCTTCTTCAGGTTTCAGATCCTTCGAATCCCGAAGAATCGAATCATATGATTTTAAACCTCTGGTGTGATATTCAGAATAAAGATTTTGTATCCTGTTCAACCTGCATTTCGGATTGAGCGGGAAGATAAGCCCCTGACGGGGAAAATTTCGGAGAAACTTCTCAGAAAAACATCAATTGACCCGCCGGGATCCTCAAGTCGCAAAGGAGAGAAAAAATTTCAGGCGAAATAAACCAGCTAACTCCGGCATTGATGGCCGCTTAATCAGCACCTCAAAATTAATACTGTAGATAAGCAACTTGACTCCGTTTTCCCCGGATTTCATCTTCCCGGCTAACTATCCTTCCCTGGTTCACCCCAAACATTCAGGAATTAACCTCTTCTAATGGCAAAACTCATTTTCTCATGCGCTGGCGCAAGCTCAGAGAAAAACCTGCCCGCGACTCGATTAGCTAGTGATAGCTTGCCCTGCCAATGATTACAACAGGCTCAAATTGTTAAATCCAGCTAAAGTTTCTTTAAAGAATTCTGCAGCGCACCTCGCAGTTGAAAAAGCCGATCCACATTCAGGTTCCTGAAAGTAAGCACCGGCGAGCTGGAGTCGTCGGCCCAGGCGGCAAGGGCTTCTCTGACCTTTGCCCTGCTCCAGGACTTTTTAGCTGTCAGCATATTGAGATATTCAATATCCTGCTGGCCTCGCCTGATTGTCTTAAGCCTCACACCGGCAATTGGGCCGTTGTAATCTCTTCCTGAACGCGCATAGCCGGTACCCGAGTAAAGAATTGCCAGATCGCTCGGCCTGAACCAGCCCTCTCCCCTGAGTGTATCCCAGTAGGGCAGGTCGCCCGCGGAGCCGATCGCCCAGAAGGTGAAAAAATTTCTTTCCATGGTGATCAGGTTGTCTGCCACCCCGGGTCCCCCGCCGTAATGCCAGTACTTTTCACCCGGAATTCGTTTCATCCGGAAAACGGCGGTGGTTGCGAAATCGAACAGGCCGCTGCTGTTCCACAGGTTGCACACCCCGTCCCACAATCCGCGGGTCATCTCGGCCTGGGAGACATCGGTGCGGAAATGCGCCCCGATCCTACTGGTGCCGGCCTGTTCGTAGCCTTTCTTGACCAGTAAAAAGAGAAAGCGGTTGGCCTGGTAATCATCGAAATCCACCGGCTCATCCAACAGCCAGAAAGAACTTCCCCTGCCCTCTTCGGGCATGGAGAAAAAGTTCACCTTGAAATAGTACTTGTTGTTGAAATAGAACTGAAAGTTCGTCCCGGTATATTTTTTCTTGTCGAAATGCCCGAAAAACTGGCGGGCCACCGAGACCATGCCATCCTGGTAATCTTGTGAAAAAGCCTCCTCCAGCGGGCGGGCCTTTCTGGTCCATTCAACGTAATCATCGCGGTCGGTCAGCTCGGCCCAGTCGCTGTAGTGCTCCTTGATCGACATCGGCCAGTTTTCGTGGAACGGTAAATATTTATGCGCCAGAGGTACTCCCTCCCCGGGCCCGCGGTAGCCGGCGGCGCTGGTGAACGCCTTGCCACTGAGATAGTCGCCGAACCGGCTGTCCCACTCTTTCCAAGAGGCAACCTTTATATCCCTGCCGGTTCCTTCAAGCGGCGGCGCGCAGCCTTTCTGAACCTGGCCGCTCTGGCTGTAAGGGAGGATATTCAGGGTCGAGCGGTGCTGGTGCGCAAGCTGGTAGCAGCGTCGCTCGATCTGCAGGTAGCGTTCCCGCTCATCTTCAAAGCTCACTCCGAACAAGCTCTCTATTCCGTATGCGTAGCCATTCAACTCGACAATCCAACTGATATTGCCGGACATTATTACAGGCAAAACCTCGAGTTCCAGAACGACTTGGGCCGGGCGGCTGAGTTCTTTGGCTCTTATCGTTATTTTGCCTTCGTAACGGCCGGGTTTTGTATCCGGGGGCACGAATATATCTATCCAGACAGACTGGTTGCGCTGGGAGGGCCCCATATTGTCACCTGAGGGTAGATTGAAAGTTCCCTCGAAAGGGTCATTCAGCGGAAGGCACGCATCCCCGTACCAGGCTGGCTTATGGTCCTTATCCTCGACCAGCTCCCAGGGACCGACAAGCTCCTGTTTGCGCGGGACCACGTCCATGTACCAGACACGGTAGCAGGAGATATTCCCGGCGGCTTTCAACGATCCGGAAGTAGCACTCAAGTCTCCCGGCACGACCCTGATATCGCTGAGATTGTTCTTGCCGAGACGTTCCAGGATCAGCTGGAAAGCGACTGTCTCTCCGCGGGCGGCTGTCAGGCTTACGGTCCTGCTGGCAGCAGACCAGACGTGGTTGTCGATCTTCAGATCCCCGGAAGGCAGGTAATTTTCGCTGTCCCGCAGCACCCCGCCGCTAACCGGGTTCACCTTGGTCAGGTCTGAGCAGGCCCAGAGCTCGAGCAGGTTCTCAAACCGGACTCCCCTTTCGCCGCTCATTCGCCCTTCCGGCCAGGGGACTTCGAGTTCTACCTCCGGTACCTCGGGAATGGTTATCCCGCACTGGGAAAGCGGGCCGCGGTTGCCGGCCTTATCCACTGCCCTGACCGCCAGGCTGTAGTTGCCGGGAGCAAGGCTCAAAACCCGCATGTTTTCCCTCGATCCCGGCGCCCGGGGCCGGGGAACGCACCAGAGCGGCAGCCGCAGGGCTTGTTCCCAGCCAGCTTCGCTTATGCCGCCTTTACTGTAGCGTACATCATAACCCAGCACCCTCCCTCCTTTGGCGCCGTCATCCGCTGGTGCAGCAAAGGAAACAGTCACCGAGGGATCAAATGGGTC
>CAZJQI010000089.1:0-7388 GCA_964548275.1 uncultured Gemmatimonadales bacterium | reverse complement strand
GGAAATAGAAAAAGTTTTCCTCACCCACGCTCATATCGACCATTCGGGCTACGTTCCCCGTTTCTGCAAGGAGGGTTTCTCAGGGCACGTGCACTGCACCTATGCTACCAGCGACCTGTGCGAAATCCTGCTCAGAGACAGCGCCCACCTTCACGAGGAAGACGCCAGATGGGCCAATAAAAAGGGGTTCTCCAGGCACAAGCCCGCGCTGCCGCTCTATACAGTGGCTGACTCCGAACTGGCGCTCAGCCTTTTCAGTCCGCTCTATTACGGGGAGCACTGCAAGATCGGCAGTGACATCCGGGTAAAGCTCAAGGATGCCGGGCACATGCTCGGCTCCTCGTTTGTCGATATCAAGACAACCAATAACGGCTCCTCCAGGAAAATCTTTTTCTGCGGGGATTTCGGCAGGCCGGACAGGCCGTTGATGAGCGACCCTGTACAGGCTTTCAATGTGGATTACCTTGTGCTGGAATCCACCTACGGCAGCCGTCTGCACAAAAACGTGTCCGCTGAGGAGGAGCTCGCGCGGGTGATCCGGGAAAGCGCCAACCGGGGAGGCGTGCTGGTGATCCCGGCCTTTTCGGTGGGCCGCACGCAGATACTGCTTTACATGATACGCGAGTTAGAGGAGCAGGGCAAGATCCGCAGTATGCCGGTTTATATGGACTCCCCCATGTCGATCAACGCCACCGGGATATTCGAAAAGCATATTGCGGACCTGGATCTGACAGCCAGGGTGAAAATTCTCGAGGGAAAGAAGATCCTGCATCCAAAGCAGCTCACCTTTTGCAAGTCAACCAAAGAATCCAGGGCGATCAACGAGATAAGGGGCAAGGCGATTATCATCTCGGCCAGCGGCATGGTCAACGGGGGCAGGATTCTGCATCACATGATCCAGCGCCTGCCCCATCCCCAGAACACGGTGTTATTTATCGGCTACCAGGCCGAGGGCACACGCGGCAGGCAGATTCTCGAAGGTGCAGAAACGGTGAAAATGCACGGCCAGCAGGTGCCGGTGAAAGCCAGGATAGAGAACATCCAGGGATTTTCCGGGCATCCCGACTCGAACGAGATAATCGCCTGGCTGATGGGTTTCAACAAGCCGCCTGAGAAAACCTTTATCGTGCACGGGGAGCCGGACTCCTCTGCCGCACTGGCCCGGAGAATCAGGGAAAAGTTCGGCTGGGAGGTGGAGGTTCCCGGATTCGGCCAGAGCTTCGAGCTGGATCTCTGATTATCCGCGCTCTCATTGAGCTTAAGGAGCAAGCAAGATGAATAAGCTCGACCAGCCCCTGCTCGGCACGGTGTATCTGATCGAACAGGGGGTTTCCCCTAAGCAGCAGAGGCGCGACCTGGAAAACATAGCGAAAACGGGTCTTAGACTCGTGGTGCTCTGGCCGCCTGTCAGCCGCTGGGACTCGCCTGACAGGGTCTCGATTGCCTTTGATTCTATCGACCGGGTGATGGATCTCTGCCACAGTCTCGGAATCAAGGCGATCCTGGAGCTGGAGGGGCAGAACCCTGCGTTCCAGTTCATGCCGGATTACCTTTTCAAGCACGAATACAGGAGCGAGAACGACACAGGCAAACACTGGGCTAACTATCTTCATCCTGAAGTGGATAAAATCATCACGGACTATATCCTGGCGATTGCCTCTCATTTCAAGGACCACCCCGCCCTGTTCGGCTACGACCTTTTCAACGAGGTGAATTTCCGCTCTACAGACAAGTACACCAGGAAAGCTTTCCAACACTGGCTGAAAAAGAAATACACAGACATCCGCGAATTAAACAGAGTCTGGGGGCGTTTTTACACCGATTTCAGCCAGATCCGCCTTGACAACTTTGATTACGATTATTCGCGCTGGTCTTCCCTGCGGCCTCAGCTCGATTTCCAGGATTTCCGCTCGGATACGATACAAACTCTGGTAAAGAAATGGGGCGATGTGGTGCGCTCGGTGGATCCGGACCACCCGGTGATCGCGGACAGTTCCTGTTCCATGACCTGCTTTGAAAACATGCTGCTTGCCAATGACGATTGGAAAGTATCCTCTGTGGTGGATATTTTCGGCCTGAGCGTGTACCCGCAAAGCTGGGATGTGCATATCGCCAGCGATCCCTGTGCCATAAGCCAGATTTATAACAGCGGGGTTTGCGCCTCGCCGGAGACACCTGTGATGGTTTCCGAACTTCAGACCCACAACCAGACAATGCTGGGGCAGAATTCATCCGTATTCGATGAAATAAAGCTCTGGACCTGGCAGGCATTCATGTACGGAATCCAGGCTCTGGTCTACTGGAAGTGGAAACCGTTCACCCGCGGGTTCCAGGTAACCGGGCGCGGGATGACATCCCGGGACGGCACGCCGAATGAACGCTCGGCCCAGGCGGCTGAGGTATCCAGGGTGATTAACGCCAACCCGGAGCTGTTTGGCAGGCGCAGGGTTTACGATTCAGCAGTGGCGCTGCTCTACAGCCCTGAATGCGACAGTTTCACTGACCTTACCCTGCCGGAGGAGAAAAGCGGCTTTTACCGGGATTCATTTGCCGGGTGGTACAGCTATCTGTTCAGCCGCGGGATCAGGCCGTTGATAATCAAGGCCGAGGATCTCGACAAGGCCCATACTGATCACCTGCGCGTGCTGGCAGCTCCGGCGCTGGCCATGCTCAGCCGGCAGGACGCAGCGCGCCTCCGTACCTTTATCTCCAGCGGCGGCAGGGTGATCGCGGACGGGCGCTTTGCAGTGATAGACGAAAACGGCTTCGCCTACGAGCGTGCCCCCGGCGAGCTGCACGATCTGTTCGGCTTTCGGGAACTGGATTTCCTCTCCCCTTACGCTGATCAAAAAGTGATGATAGCAAACCGGTTCAGCGTTATTGAACTGATCTCCGCCACTTCGAAGGGTCAAACCTCTCCTGGCGATCCAGTCTGCGCACTGACAGACAGCACGCTTTATCTTCCAACCTTTTTCGGCCATGATATTTCCAATGCCTGTATGAAGAAGCTGGTAGACAGTTTCCTGTCCGAGGCTGTGGATAAGTCGTGCGAGGTGCTGGCAGCCCAGCAGGATGTGGATGTCGCGATCACTCACGGCAAGGGCGTGCTGGTGGGAGTGTGCAACTACGCTCACGAAAAACGGCGCATACGGGTGCGAGTGAACACTGATTCGCCCTGCCGCTCGCTGTGGGATGGAATGGATTTCAACTGCGAAACTCAAGATGGCGCAAGCGTTCTGGAGGCGGTAATCCCGGGGCGGGATATTGCAGGATTTCACTTCGAGTAATACTTTAAGTATAATATAATATATTATTATATTCAAAACAATTAAATAACTATGCAAAACTTTTTTAATCCTTCTGGAGCCTACCGTGCAGAAGTTTATCAAGTTACTGGTTCCGGCCGCTTGCCTCTTTTTCTCGGCAAGTTTAGCCAATCAAATAAACCAGGGCGATGTAAGCTATACCCCTGCCCCTGAAAATCTTGAGGCCCGCGAGTGGTTCCAGGACGCCAGATTCGGCCTGTTCATCCACTGGGGCGTTTACAGCCTGCCGGGCAGGGGCGAATGGGTGATGAACCAGGAACTTATTCCAATACCGGAATACGAGAAACTGCCGCCGCAGTTCAATCCGGTCAAATTCGATCCCGACCGATGGTGCCGCATGGCTAAAAATGCCGGGATTCGCTATATCACTATCACGAGCAAGCACCACGACGGTTTCGCGATGTTCCACAGCAAGGTCAGCGACTATGACATAGTAAACAAAACCCCCTACGGCAAGGATGTGCTCAAAGCGCTGGCCGCCTCCTGCCGGCGTCACGGGCTGAAATTGTTTTTCTACTACTCCCAACTGGACTGGCATCACCCGGATTACTATCCCCGTGGAAGCAGTCACGCGCACGGCCGCCCGGAGAGTGGGAACTGGTATGCCTACCTTGATTACATGGATTCGCAACTTCGAGAGCTCTGCGCGAACTACGGCCGGATAGGTGGAATCTGGTTCGACGGGATGTGGGAGAATCCTGAGGCGGACTGGCGGCTTGGAAAAACCTACCGCCTGATCCATGAACTCCAGCCGCAGGCCTTGATCGGCAGCAACCACCACACGAAACCTTTTCCCGGCGAGGATTTCCAGATGTTCGAAAAGGGCCTGCCGGGCAAAGACCCGTTCAGCAAGAAGGGTGTGATTTCCGAGCTGCCTCTTGAAACCTGCGAGACGATCAACAATTCCTGGGGCTATAACAGGCACGACAGGTGGTTCAAGTCAACAGAACAGCTTGTGCACTATCTGGTCAGAGCAGCGGGCAGCAATGCGAATTTCCTGCTGAATGTCGGGCCCAAACCGGACGGCACGATCCAGGAAGCCCAGAAAAGGCGTCTTGCCGCAATGGGCAAATGGCTGAGTAAGTATGGTGAAACTATCTACGGTACACGCGGCGGACCGTTCCCGCCGCAGAGCTGGGGCGTTTCCACGCAAAAAGGCGATCGGGTGTTCATTCACGTGCTGGTTCCTGACAGGGTTATCATCCTGCCTGATATCGGCAAAGCGGTCCTCTCCGCCGCTTTTCTGGACGGCACCCCGGTTGAATACCGGAGTTCACCATACGGCACACTGGTAAAAGTTCCTGAGCAAAGACCAGACTCCTTTGATACGATTATCGAGCTCAAACTGGAATAGTTTTGTTTTCAACAATATATTTTTATTTTCCATACCTCAGACTACTCGTTAAGGAGGGCGGCCATGCAAGAGAAAGACTTTCTATCCCGCAGGCAATTTATCGGTAAGACCACTCTTTTCGCCTCGGCAGCCGGTGCAGTTGCCGGGATCAAAAAAACACGGGCCCAGCTGAACAACGCCGCAGTGCCTCCACCGCCCAAGCTCAACGTAGGCTTTATCGGTGTGGGTGTCCGCGGCACCGAACTTCTCCAGGCAAGCCGCGAGATTTACGGCATCGAGACCGTAGCGGCCTGCGATCTGTACACCGGCCACCTGGAGCGTTCACTCGAACTCACCGACAACAAAATCGAAACCACGGGTGAATACGAAAAGATACTCTCCCGTCCGGATATCGACGCAGTGGTCGTTGCGGTTCCGGATCATCAGCATAAGAAAACCCTTCTCGACTGCCTTGAGGCTGGCAAGCATGTTTACATGGAAAAGCCCCTGACTCACAAGCTCGAGGAAGGTGAAGAGATGATCCGCGCTGTTGATAAGAGCAAAAAAGTTGTGCAGGTTGGAAGCCAGACTCTTTCAGCCGGCTGCATGAACAAAGCCAGGGCGCTCATCCAGTCAGGCAAACTGGGCAAGATCACGATGATCGAGGGAAAAATGCTCAAATACAGCAGCCTGGCCGCCTGCTACTATCCGATCCCCCCGGACGCCGCGCTCGAAACTATCGACTGGAAACGCTTTATCGGGGATGCCACCTGGCGCGAGTTCGACCCCAAGCGTTTTTTCCAGTGGCGGCTGTTCTGGGATTATTCAGGCGGGCTGACAACCGACCTTTTTGTCCACATGATTTCGGCAACCCACCACATGATGGGTGTCAGCGAGCCTGAATCAGCAGTGGGTTTAGCGGATATCTACTACTGGAAAAATTACCGGGAGGTGCCTGATCAGATTACAGCCCTGGTGTCTTACCCGCAAGGGTTCGTGCTCAAGCTCACCACCACGGTGAACAACGCCCACCCGGAACCGATGCTGGTTGTCTACGGCACCAAGGGTACCCTGGAATACAACGGGTCATGGATGAAATACTACGACGAGCCGCCAAGGGAAAATTTCCGCTATGCAACCAATAGCTGGGCCACGGAAACAGTCAAGCAGTATATCCGAATCATGAATCTGGACGAAAATCAAAGCCCGCTGGTTGGCTCCCCTCCCCAAACCGCTGAACCAATGCATTACCAGGCCGAGGGCGGAGACAACTCCGATGTGGCCCACCTTCGTAACTTCTACGATGCAGTGCGCACGGGCTCGGATGTTATCGAGGATATCAGGTTCGGAGTCAATGCGGTCAATGTGGCCCACATGGTCAATATTTCCTGCAAGAGCGGCAAGGTCGTTCGCTGGAATCCGAAAGCCAAAAAGGTGGAGATCTGAAACCTTTCCAATGCTATCGAGGATAACTATGATGAAAGCAGGAATCCTCTTGTCGGCTGTTTGCCTGGCATGTCTGCTGTGGACTGCCTGCTCCTCTTCCGAGACGAAAAGCCCTGCGCCTGGAAGCGGCAGCTCTTTCCAGTGGCCCAATGGGGCGCGGGCTGCGGTCTGCCTGACATATGATGACGGAATAGACGGCCACCTGGATATTGTCGCCCCTGATCTGGAGACGGAAAACTTTCGAGGGACGTTCTACGTTCCCGGCCATTCGCGTTCATTAGCCGAGAGGATGAATGACTGGCGCGAGCTCGTAATAAGGGGACACGAACTGGGCAACCATTCTCTCTTTCATCCCTGTATCCGCAATCGACCGGACGGCAGGGTATTTGAATGGGTCAGCCCTGAATATGCGCTTGAAAATTACACCCTGCAGCAAATCATTGCCGAACTCTATGTAATGAACACTCTGCTCGAAGCAGTGGACGGCAAACACGAGCGAACATATGCCTATACCTGTTCAGACTACGAGGCCGGCGGTGAATCTTTCGTGGACGCACTCCGGCACCTCTTTACCGCAGCTCGTGGAGGCGGCGAGATCCCTTTGGACATGCGCGATGTAGATATCCATCTGGTTCCCAGTTGGTCGGCCAAGGAGGTATCAGGACGGGAAATGATCGATTACGTGAACAGGGCCGCTGAATATGGTACAATGGCGGTGTTTATGTTTCATGGTGTGGGTGGCGGCCACAACCTGAATGTCTCCCGCCAGGCTCACAAGGAATTGCTCGCCTATCTCAGTGCCAATCGAGACAGGTACTGGACAGAACGGTTCGATATAGTGATGGCACACGTGCGCTCGGAAAGAAAACGACTGGGCTGGAATCGTTAAACAAGCTCTTTCCTGGAGGCTGTTCATGACCCGTTTTATCAGTCGCCTGATAATTCTGGTAACGGTTGTTTTCGATCCGTACGTGGACCACCCGGGCAGTTTCACCACCGAAAGGGACAGGCGGATGATCAGGTGGCTGGCGGAAAGGCTGAAGGGAAGCTGAACTCAATGTTTAGCAGCGAATTGAAAGCTTAAGCTTGTTATGTTGCTGGTTCAATAAGAATATTTTTAAAATCGCAACTTTAAGTATTAATCTATCCGAGACCTTTGAAAAATCCTGATAAAGAGATGATTGTTCTCTGTTGGGAAGTTTAGAGAATCTTCCTGAGAATATTCAATATTGAAAGTCTAACACACCCCTGTATCCCCTCTTGATAGAGGGGACTTTTAATGC
>CAZJQI010000088.1:0-8083 GCA_964548275.1 uncultured Gemmatimonadales bacterium | reverse complement strand
AAGGAAAAAATTACCTCAATGCATTGTTATGTAAAAACTTGGAATAATTTGCTCCCCCTGCAAAAGCCTAACCGGACATTACTGGGAAACAGGGGGTTGTCTTGATGTTTTCGCCCTCGGGGAGGTGATAAGATCGATCAACTCCATCATTTTAATACTTTACGGCTTGCCGTAGTGTGGTGCATTTCCGCAACAAATCCTACCTGAGTGATTTTACCCGTATTAAAGTGCCAATTCTTTTGACTTTAAGCCCTGTGCGCATTATCATTTGAGCCTTTCATTAGAGGTGTAAGTTTTCCAAAGTATTTACGGGCTGATTACTGAATTTGCTATTCTGAAAAGTTAGGCGCCTCATGTGGCTGGCATATCTCGCCCTGGCCGGCAGGATCGTGCTCACCGGCTACGAAAAGATCATTTTCAAGCAGGTCGCGGAGAAATCCGGCAGCGTGGAGGCGGTGTCCCTTATTTTCACTACCGGCACGGTGTTTCTTACTCCGCTTGTCTTTACTGTTCAGCCGCCTGAAAGCTACGGCTTTCTCTGGATCGCCGCGCTCGCCAGCCTGGTCTATACAGTGCAGACAGTGTTCTATGTTAAGTCCCTTTCCAGAGGTGAAGCTTCGCTGGTGGGGCCGGTCTATTATTTCGGCCTGTTCTTTCTGCTTTTTCTCACCACGGTGTTTCTCGATGAATCGCTCGATATCCTGAAAATATTCGGCATTGTGCTGCTTATCTACGGCATGAGTTTTCTCAACCGGAAGCAGCACATATTTCACTCGCTCAAAGCCCTGACCACGAACAGGGCCTGCCAGTTCATGATGCTTTCCTCCCTGCTGGTGGCCGTGGGCCGCACTGTGGACGGGTTCATGGTGCGCAGCGTTCATCCGATCATCTATGCTTACAGCCTGTGTATCATCACCTGTCTTTTCCTTTTTTTATATCTGGTTTTTACCAGGCGCCTGGCTGGGGCGGCCGGTTTGTTCAAAACCAGGTGGAAAATCGGTTCGGTGGCAGGCGCAGTGGATATCTACAGCTATCAACTGCTCATATTCGCCATTACGCGGATCGAGGTGAGCATTGCCGAGCCTGCCTCAATGCTTGGCTTGATTGTTACCGTGGTGCTGGCTTATTTTATTTTTAAAGAAAAAATCCAGGAGAGGCTGATTGGTGTGGTGATTATGATCGCCGGGACGTGGTTCCTGTTTCTCTGATCTCTTGCCAGGCAATGAATCCTGCCTTTCCAGCCGGATGAGTCGAAGGAAAGCTGGGGAGAAGGCCCAATTGCCGGGCTCGATTCAACACGATCTCTCCGGAAGCTTGTCCTGGCCGCAGCGGCGGGCTTCCTGATCCATAAGCTTTATCAAGTCCTTTTTGACTTCCCCGGGTAATCCTGGCCCCTTGTAATCGTTCAGCAATTTTTCCACCTCACAGTGTGCGCGCTCCTCGAGAGTCAACCCGCCCTCATCTTTCCATCGGGTTCTGTTTGCACGGTCAATCGCAGGGCCCGGGAGAAAGTGCTCCCCTTCAAGATAGCGCAGGGTATGTTCCGAGATAAGCAAATGGCGTTCTTTGAGCAGTTCCTGAAATATCGGAAGAGCAGGAAAATCTTCTTTGGGTTCTATACTTTTAATCAGCCTGTAAGTCATACCGCAGATTTCATTATCCACAACCAGCTTTTCCAGGCTCTGGCAGCTTTCGAAATCTATCATTCCCGGCCCTGATATGCTGTTGATTCCGGATAACGCAGCAAGGGTGGCTCCAATTCCGCTTTCAAGGCCTGCCTGGGCGTCGAGTTGTTTGGCATCGCTTAACGATATATACGCCTGGGTCGGCAAGCCCAGGTATTTTCCGATCTCATTGTAAGCGCAGTCTATCATCATGGTTTCCACAGCCCCCATTGGTGTGGTCTCATAGCGTATGTCAAAGATTGCAGGGGAGCCTCCATACAGGATCGGTGCGCCGGGGTTGGTCAACTGGCTGATCGCAACCCCGCTCAGAGTCTCGGCGGTATGCTGGATAAGCGTGCCGGTAAGTGTAACCGGAGCCATGAACCCGGAAAGAGGCATGGCGATAAATTCCACCGGTATGTGGTATCGCGCGCAGTCCACGACATTTTGCGAGGTCACGTCACTCCATTTTAACGGGGAAGTGGGGCAGCAGGAGAAAATGGTCAACGGCTTTTCCTTGAGCGCGGCTTCGGTTCCTCGAACCGCGAGTTGAAAATCTTTCATGGCTGCCATGGATTCAACAGTAAACGCTCCAGTGACAACCGGCTTTTCGCAGTAAAGAAGGCTCAGGAAAAGCCGGTAACTGTCGGAAATCTTCTCATGCACATCTGCCGGTATCAGGGCCGTGCTCTGGGAAGCGATATACTCCAGCTGGCTGACAACTTTTGTATAATTTATGTAGTCTTCAGTCAAAGGCTTGCGGATCTCTTTGGTGGGGTAATCGAGAATGTTGAGTGCAGCGGAACCGGGCGTAAAATAAACATTGTATCCGGAAAGATCATGGGTTTGTTTTCCATTGACATCGTAAAGTTTGAATGATTCCGGTGCCGCTTTTACCGCCTTTTCGATTATCTCCTTCGTGAATATCACGTGGAGCCTGTCCATATCGACTTTTGCCCCGTGATCCGAAAGCATGGATAAGAGTTCCTTATTATGTACCTCCACACCCAGGGTGCAGAGAATATGTATCGCTTCGGAAACGATCTTTTCGATAAGGCTGTCCTCCAGGAATTTAACTGTCGGCCTCAATGATTTTCTCCTTTCGATCATTGGATGGATTTTAGTCCTGGTGCCGTAATTCAAAAATTCGGTTGCGTATTTTTCCTGAAAGATGAAATAGCACGTAGGGGCGGTTCGCGAACCGCCCCTGCAGCGGTGGCTATAAAAAACCTCACTCGTAAGCTCCCACCTCTTTGTAACAATCCACTATCCGCCTGAAATCCTCCAGGCCCACTGTGTCAGGGATCGAGTGGTCGGATGCGAAAATATAGCCCCCGCCTTCTTTGAGTCTCGGCAATACCCGCCTGATCTCCTCCTCGATCTGATCCGGCTTGTCCCAGAGCACGGCGTTCACCCCGCCATGAAGCACAAGCTGGCTGCCGTACTCCTGCTTGATTTTCACCGGGTCCATGCCCGCTTTCACCTCTAGGGGATTCAGTGCGTCGATTCCCAGCTCGATAAACTCCGGCACCAGCGGCCGCACGTCCCCGCAGGAGTGAAGGCGGCTTTTGAGCCCCCTGGCTTTGGCCCATTCCACAGCCCGCCTGTGAAACGGCTTGAGCAGCTCGCGGTACATTTCCACGGAAATGAACTGGTTGCCCTTGTAGCCCAGGTCGTCGTACCAGGTGATCGAGTCGAAGTTGTAGCCCTGCTCCCGGACCATCTCCAGAAGCTTCAGGTTAACCTCCAGGAAATGGGAGAACATGTCCATGCACCACTCAGGCTGCTCGATCAAGGCAACCAGCAGCCGCTGGGTGCCCACTGCCCAGGAGTGGGTCACATCGAAACCGAACCAGATCAGCGCCTCGATCCAGTCGCCCCGCTCGCGCCGGGTGCGGTATTCTTTCTTGAGCAGCTCCCAGGGAATCCGGTCGCTGCCGGGGACCATGCGGGCTTTCGCCGCCCGCCAGGTGTCCGGGTCTGTGATCGTGAAATCGAGGAACTCCGGGGTGGAGGAGGCGTGTTTCCAGTTTTTCATGGTCACTCCCCACTCGGTGGTCGAGATTATGTAATCCCCGGTCTCTTCTACAGTGCGCTTTTCGTACTGCGGGCTGTTGTCCACGATTATAGTAAAAACATGGTCCAGGCCGAAATAGTCCTCGAAACTCACCCCTTGCGGCAGCCCCTCAGCGTGCCAGCGCTCGATTGTAGTCTCCCAGGGGAAATCGAAAAACGGCACGCGGTCAGCCTCGCGGTGCTCATACATCCGGCTCATTCGTTCGTGAGTGGTCATTTGGGGCATACGGGCTCTCCTTGAACGGGTATTCCCTTTTGTTCAATAAATTAAGAAATTCCCTGTTTTATCGCTATGCAAAAAGATCAATGGAGTTCGTTGAAATTAATACAAGATTATTGAAAGGAAATTTATTTTGCATATATTGTCAATATCCCACCTGCTTTTCAAAAAATTTCAATTTGGATATACCTTTTTCTGGATATTTATAAAGCCAATTTCAGATAATACAAAATCTACTACAAATTTCTTTTATACGAGAGGGGTATATTAATACCCTGAAAAATTCACTGATCCTCTCACCAGCTATACATGGTATTTGTTAGGATTTTATTTGTTTAAATCGCTAACTAATTGTGTTTTTCCTTTTTTAGGCTATTATGGGGAAGGTGATGATGGTTGTATACAATAATATTTTAATGATATAGGGAATAAAATTAATTATATTTGATTTAACAGTTGGAGGCAAAATGATTACGAGGAGAGATGCATTAAAACTCGTTTTGTTTGCTGCTACGGGACTAGCGATTTCTCCAGCCCATTCTGATGGGGAAGAAAAAATTTTTTTAGAATTATCGCATCTTAGAATTCCCAACAAAGATATTGCATCTATGATATCAAAGAATACCAGTATTAATGACCTTTTGTTCATTAAAGATGGTATGATTTTTAAATATGATATTACGAGGCATCAAAAGACTCAAATAGCCCCCGGTGATAAAACAGTATTGTTGACTAAAGGAAAATTAATGTCTGGAAAGGTTCCAGGTATAATTAACACTTGGTTGTCGCCTAAGGGAAACAAACTGATCTTTGCCTCAAAACACCAATCTTTGGGTAGAGCATATGAAGAAAACGGTCTTTATATCTATGATTTTAATTTAGATATGACAACATGTCTGATCAAAGATATCGGTTTATTTGCGGCACCTGCTTTTTCTCCTGATGAAAGTAAAGTTGTATATTATTACATGAGAAAGGAGAAAAATGAAAAGCCTAAAGGAGAATGGGCACTTCATTTGATAAACTCAGACGGAACCGGCCATAGAGTTCTTGCTCCGCCTTCTGTTGAATTAAGTCCTGCACCAATGATTTGGATATATAGTTCCAGGAGAAAACCACCTCTCTGGTCTAAGGATGGAAAGAATGTCTATTTTAAGGCTCATTACGGTGACAGAAGGGAAAGATATAGTGAAAATACTTATAAAGTATCTTTGGAGGATGAAAGGCAACCTGTTTTTATATGCAGCTCGATGATTGAGTGTATCTCGAAAGAAGGTGATAAGCTTTTTGGCATAGTGTCTCATGAAAAAACAGTTAAAGTTTTCTCTATCAACTCTGATGGCTCTGGCAAGAGATACTTAGTTGGTGATGCCGCTATGCCACTATTAATATCCCCCAATGATTCATTATTAGTATTTTTTAAGTATAGCATTAAACCAGAAGGAAGAATTTCATTAAGTATAAAAACCGATGGGACTGATTTGAAACAATTGGAAGGAATTTTATCTAGTACTCTTACTTGGGGTGGTGACTCATTATTTAATACTAGGACTCCAATTAATTTTAGCGTCTCTGATTTTTTTAGAAGAATATATTAAATCTGATGATATTTAATATTTAGATATAGGAACATAAATACTCGTAATGGGAGGTAATCCATGCGCAAGACCGTCCTTTCGTTCCTGGTAATGCTATTCTCCTTTGCCGTCACCTCCCTTGCCGCGGATGGTTTTGCCACCGAGCTTCGCCGCTCCGGCTACAGCCTGATCCCAGCGCCGCAGAAAGTTGCTCTGGACGGCGGCGAGGTGCACCTCGACCAGACCTGGGGCGTGGCTGCCGCGGTCGGAGCAGACCATATCGCCGTGCGCACTCTTATGGCAAAGGCTGCCGAACTTCACGGACTGAAACTGAAAGAGAGCGATACACGGCAAAAGGAGATCATTCTTAAAGTCGTGCCCGGCACTGTCAGGGAAACAAAGAAAGCGGCCCTGGCCGAGCAGGCATACAGGCTCGATATTTCCGCTGACCGGGTTCAGATCACCGGCAACTCGGATCAGGGCCTGTTTTACGGCGTGCAGAGTTTTTTGCAGCTTTTACGCCGGGTATCTTCCGGCCAGTGGAGATTACCCTCCGGCACGATTACCGATTGGCCCGCCTTGCAGCTTCGCTTCATTCACTGGGACACCAAGCACCACCAGAAACGGCCTGAAACCCTGAGACGCCTTATCGACTGGCTCTCCCTTTTCAAGGTCAACTGTATCGGGTTCGAGATGGAGGACAAGTACGAATACCCGAGCCACCCGGTTATCGGCGTGCCGGGGGCATATACCAAAGAGGAAATGCAGGAGCTTACCCGCTACGCACTGGAGCGGCATATCCAGCTCGTGCCGGTGATCCAGTCCCCGGCCCACATGGCCTATGTGCTCAAGCACGACCAGTTCGCCCACCTTCGCGCAGACGGCAGCAACTACCAGGCCTGCATGTGCGATGAGGAGGCAATGAAGCTGATCGAGGACATGTACACCGACATGATAGAGGCCACCCCGGGTGTGAAATATTTCCACGTATCCACTGACGAAATTTATTTCGCGGGTATCTGCGCCAAATGCAGGAAACCATACAATGAAGAGAACCGCAGCCAGGCCTGGGTGGATTATGTCAACCGGATGCACGCCTTTCTCGCAGAGCGCGGGCGAAGGATGCTCTGCTGGGTGGAGTATCCCCTGCTCCCCAAACATATCTCGCAGCTTCCTCCTGACCTGATTGACGGGGTGATGGGCGCAGATAAGGAATTCCTGCGCGAGGAGGCAAAGGTTGGAATCCGCCAGCTTGCCTACAGTTCCATGCAGGGTGGGGAAAAACTTTTCCCCAACTATTTCCCCACAACTTACCGCGGCCGTCAAACCGAGGGCCGGCTGAAAGGCGTCTCGACAACGGTGACCAGGGGACTCGAGATGGGAGCAGACCCTATCGGCTCCTTTGCCGCAACCTGGGATGACTCCGGCCTTCACGAGGAATGTTTCTGGCTCGGCTGGGCCACGGTGACCCAGTACGCCTGGACACCGGGAAAGCCGGCAGTTGAGCAGAATGTGGCCGATTTCATGGACACTTTCTACGGCCCGGGTCATGGCGGGATGGTGGAAATCTACCGCACACTGGAACAAGCCGCGCGCTTTTTCGAATCCAGCCTGGACAGGGTCCCCTCCACCGAGGTGCCGCCGGCCTACGGCAACCCCTGGGGCAAGGACATGAGCACTACCCGGATCGACCTCAAGCTCGACCCGCCTTTCATGCCCTTTTCCTGGGACATGTACATGATCGTGGAGCCGACTTTCTACAGGAAATACGCTCACATCCTGGAAAAAGCCCCCCGGATCAAAACAGAGCTGGAGAAAGCGATCTATGCCCTTCAGGCCAGGCTGGACCGTGGTATCCGCAATCGCTACAACCTCGAGGTGCTGCTGTCAATCGCCCATTTCGAGAAACATTTCGCCGAGATGCTGCTCGGGCTGAAAGAAGTGGAGAAACTTTGCATCGAAGCCTCGAAAGAGGCTTACGCCGAGAACGACCCGAGAGGCGCGGTGGGCCGTCTGACAACTGCGCATAATCTGGTGGCGAAGATCCTCGCCGACCGGGAGCGGATGTGGAAAAACCTCAAGGCTGTCTGGGAGAAAAGCCGGTATGAAAAGGGCAGGAGCGTGGGCGGCAAAAAGTTCGTGCACATACTGGATGATTTAAAAGACCATTTCGCAGACCGCCGCCCGGGACTCGAGTACATGCTCGCCCCCTACGAGAGGATGGGCCTGGAGGAGTGGAACCGGAAACTTGCCGAGTTTATCAGGGATTACGCCAGGGTTCGTAGCTTTGAAGCCCTGGGGCTGAAGGAATGAGCTCAATTTTGTGGCTGTTTCCATTGCCCGTGTTATTTTCGCCTGAGAAAAAGCGGGCTTTGAGTAGTCCTGTAACCTGAGAGTTTTGATAGAGGAGCGTGTAGAAGACAAGTAATTTCCATCCCAGGCAGAGCGAAGCCAGGCTGGTGGGCATGCCATTGATTCGACTTGAGCCGGGCAAGCCGAATCAGGCGACCTCGGCGGAGCGGGGTAAGGGCACGGCGCGCCGTGCC
>CAZJQI010000087.1:0-8203 GCA_964548275.1 uncultured Gemmatimonadales bacterium | reverse complement strand
CTCCGGCCCGGCAAATGTATAAATACCCGCGCCAATGGCAAGGAACAACCCGAACGGCACCAGTTTCTTTTTGCGCAGCACAAAATTAATCCAGCCGAAAATGAGGCTTCCGGCCAGCGAGCCCACGAAAAGGGTGAACAGCACACCCGGCCAGCCCAAAAATGCGCCGATCATCCCCAGCATCTTCACGTCCCCCCCGCCCATCGCCTCTTTCTTGAAAATAAACTCGCCGAGCAGTGCGACCAGATAAAGGGATCCCCCTCCAACCAGCAGCCCTACCACTGATTCCAGTGGAGTGATACCTCCCGGTAGAAAACAGAGCAGCAGGCCCAGTACAATCCCGCTCAACGAAAAACCATCCGGGATCGTGTAGGTCCGGGCATCAGTGACCGCGATCCCGAGCAGGATGAAAAGCAGGGTCGCGTCCTCGAGCAGATCGAAACTCAAGCCGGCCTTGAAGTAGACAATAACCATCAGCATAGCACCGGCTGCTTCCACCAGCGGATACTGCAGCGAGATCGGCCCGCCGCAGGTACGGCACTTTCCCCGGAGCACGATAAAACTCACCAGGGGGATATTATCATACCAGTGGATCGGGGTTCCGCAGCGTGGACAGCGGGAGGCCGGAAATACGATCGAGCCGCCTTCCGGCAGACGGTAGATACACACATTGAGAAAACTGCCTGCCATTGAGCCCAGAATACCGAGAAATATTGCTGTAATCAGTTGGGTGTCCATTTTTCAAATGCTCGAGCTGATAGGGTTCCTATCCGTTTTACGGACGATTTCATACAGAATAATCCCCGCGGCTACAGCTACGTTGAGACTTCCCACCTCCCCAGCCATGGGGATACTCACCCGGCGTGCCTCAGGGAAATTTGCCGATCCCTCCGCCTCAGAACCGAGAACCAGTGCGGTTCGTGAAGGGAATCGATCTATTGAAAAAAGGCTCTCTCCGCCCAGGGCAGCCGTGAATACGGAGAAACCGTGATCAGAAAGGAATCTGCGAAGGCTTGCTGAGTTTTCCACCTCGATCACCGGCATCCGGAACATTGCACCCATTGAGCCGCGCAGGGCCTTGGGGTTGAAAATATCCACTGTTTCCGGCCCTGCGAGAACCGCATCGGCTCCGGCAGCCGCCGCGACCCTGACCACCGCGCCCAGGTTTCCCGGCTCTTTCAGCCCATCGCAGACAACAACCAGAGCGCGCCCGGGAATTGTCAGGTCATCCAGCCTGATCTCAGGCCGCAGGCACACAGCGGCCACAGCCTGCGGGGTAACTACATCGAGAGCTTTCCGTAGAGCCTTCTGCTCAGCACGGTAGATCGCTATTTCCAGTTCGAGAAGCTTCTCGATCAACACTCTCGCCCGTTCACCAGCGCCCGGAGTGGCCACGGCCCACTTAATTCCCACACCGCAGTCAACTGCCTCCTCCACCAGCCGCACACCCTCGGCCAGAAAAAGCCGTTCAGCCTGCCGGTATTTTTTAGTGAGCAGTCTGGACAGTATTTTTTCCCTGGCTTTGGATAACGGTGGCAAAGATTCAAGCATTATTTCGAGCAGAGTTATAAGTTTTCAAAAAAGTCCTGCCAACCCTTGCAAAAGGGTTGGCTGTGCACTGCTGTTGCTTCTTCCAGGCTTTCTCAAATTACCCTCGGAGCTAACCTCTGTCAATAACAGATACTTTCAGCCATACTTTCTCTTCGGGAAAATAAAGGGCCTGGTCCGGTACAGCAGGTCATCCCGTCCCAAACACCTTGTTAGCCATTTGAGGATAAGGTATATTAAAAAGTCCCTTATTAATTTGAACTGCTTTCCGAGTGCTTTTAAGATGCCACAAGACAAAATCACTATCCACACTATCCGGGCCAGGAAAAAATCCCGGGAAAAAATCTGCGCAGTAACAGCCTATGACTGTACTTTCGCCCGGCTGGTGGACCGTGCTGGAGTGGACATTATCCTTGTAGGTGATTCGCTGGCGAACACTGTGATGGGCCTGGAGAGCACTGTTCCGGTTACCATGCGGCAGATGATCCACCACGCGGCAGCAGTGATGAGGGCCGATCCCAGGGCCCTGGTCGCGGTGGATATGCCTTTCGGATCAGTGCAGGAGGGCCCGCAGCGCGCAGTAAGAAACGCTGTGAGGATTTTCAAGCAAGCCGGAGTCGATGCGGTGAAAATCGAGGGGGGAAAGAAAATGGCTGGTGTGATCAGCGCGGTTGTGGAGGCCAATATCCCGGTGATCGGCCATGTGGGCCTGATGCCCCAGTATCGCGCGATGTTGGGCGGGCTGAAAGTGCAGGGCAAGGAACTCGAGGCGGCGCGCCAGATCCTGGAAGATGCCACCGCAGTGGCTGAGGCGGGCTGTTTCACTATGGTGCTCGAGGCCGTTCCGCGCCCGCTTGCCGGGTTGATTACCGAAAGAGTCCCCGTGCCCACAATCGGGATCGGCGCCGGCCCTGAGTGTGACGGCCAGATCCTGGTGCTCCACGATATTCTGGGCCTGAGCGAAAAAGCACCCAAATTCACCAGACAATGGGCCTGTCTGGCCGAAAAGACCGTGGATGCCGTCTCAGCCTACCGCAAAGATATTTGCGAGGGTAATTTCCCCACAGACGAGCACAGCTTCCACATGGACGAATCGATCTTAGAGCAACTATGAAAAACGAAATCAGCCGACTGCTGAGCGAGCAAAACCTGGACGTGCTGTGGGTAACCGGAGCGACACATGATTGCCCTGAGGCTTACTATCTCACCGGTGGGGTCTCTCTCACCTCCGCCTGGATAATCCTTCGCCCGGACAGCCAACCTCTTCTTTGCCACGGCTTGATAGAACGTGAGGCAGCGGCTGCAAGCGGCCTTCGCACCCTGGATTTCAACGAACTCGGCGCTGAAAAATTATCGCAAGAACACAACGATCCAATCACTGTGCGCCTGGAAATGTTCGCGCGTCTGGCAGAACGGGAAAATCTCGCCGGCAGGCTCGCAGTGCACGGAACAGCCGATCCGGGCGAGTTTCATTTCCTGCTGGAAAATCTATGCCGGCGCCTCCCTCAACTAAAACTGGTACGCGACATTCCTCCCGTACTCGAAACTGCCCGGGCGACCAAGGACGCAGAAGAGATCCAGGAGATGAAAAAGGTGGCGCAGGCCACGATCGAGGCAATAAGCGAAGCCCTGGATCTGATCCGCAAATCGCACGCAGAGGGTGATAAGGTTATCGACAGCAGCGGCGCTCCGGTTAGGGTCGGGGCGGTTAAGTCCTGTCTCACAACTGCTCTGGCACGAAAGGGATTACAGGAACCTTACGAAACAATCCTCTCAATCGGCCGCGAGGCCGGCATACCCCATGCCTCGAACCCCGAGGATACAGTGCTGACTGTCGGCAAAACAGTGGTATTCGATATATTCCCATGCCGTAAAGGAGGCGGCTATTTTTTCGATATCACGCGGAGTTTCCTTATCGGAAAAACTACGGACGAAGCCCTGAGGCTTTACGAGCAGGTACTGGCTGCGCAGGAGAAAGCGATTGGGGAGGCAAGGGCAGGAGTTCACGGCTCTGAGTTGCAGGAGCTTGTCTGCGACTATTTCGAGGCGCTGGGCCATCCTACGATCCGCTCCAAGCCCGGCACCACCGAGGGTTATGTTCATTCACTGGGCCACGGCATCGGTCTCGAGGTGCATGAACATCCCTACCTGCGCCTTCAGGAGGAACCGGATGAGAGCGACCGCCTGAAGAGCGGATCTGTTTTTTCAATCGAGCCAGGCCTTTATTACCCGGAGCGCGGCATGGGTGTCCGTATCGAGGATGTGGTTTATATTAATGAGAGCGGCGGTGCGGAAATCCTTGCGCCATTTGAAAGATTTCCGGTTCTGGAGCTTGAGGGATAGCTCGTACTGATATGGCGAAAGCAGGCCGCCAGTTCAATTTCACTCAGAAACGTTTCTTACTTCAATAGTAATTTCCTCATTTGCAATCTCCCCCTCCCCGGCATCTACAGTATAGGTATGTTTCGCCGAATGCGGGGTTTCCTTGTGGCTGCGAAGTTCACCGTCAACACGCCAAGTATGGGTGATGATGTAATCCGCCGGCTGCAACGGAAGAACAAAAGGTTCCGGCTTGTAGTGGGCGTAAATCGTCAGGTCGTTTAATGAAACCCGCCTTGCACGATTAATCTCGAATTTTACATAGATTTCCTCGCAGCCTCCACCCAGGTCCACCTCCAGCGACTTATCGAAACGCCAATGGTTGGCTTTGGGTGGAGACCCTTCTGAGCCAGTGCCTTTCCATTCCTCGACCTCCCTGTTGGCAGCTGATTCCCATAGAACCTGCCAGTGCTGGGGCCTGTGTCTGGCATAACTGATCCTGATAGAATCGCCGTTGGCATTCAGTCCCGTACCATACGAAGACCAGATTGTCAGGTGATGCAGCCAGGCCATACCCGGTGGATCGATCTTGAAAACAGCCGTACCTGTTTCGCCAATCAGGGGCTTGAGCCGATTGTATAACAGTGTGTCGCATGTTAAATTCTCAACCCGCCAGCAGTATCTTTTGAAAGCCTCCAGGCTCGAAAAATCCGGATCGATTACGATCTGGTTGGTGGGTAGGCCGATTTCCACAGTGAAACTGTTCTTACCCTCGTGAAGACCGGGCAGGAGGACTGGCGAATAGAATATGCTGTTGCGGATAGAGGGCCTGCTGAACCAGACATCATCGTGGTTTTCCGCCTGCATCTCGACCTGGATCAGGTAACTGTAAGTGCCTTCAACGTAATTTGTCAGGTCAAGTTCGACTCTGTGCTTTCCTGTTCGGTCATCTTCCCACACTCTTTGCCAGGTTATGCCATTATCTGTAGAAACATTTATTGCAGCCGACACCGTTTCATCCGCCCGGTAAAAATCGGCGGCGAAAAAGGCTCCGCCCTCGGAGTCGCCGTTGACAGTCAGCCGGTTCGGGTGGCCAACTATCAGGTACGGGCTGCGAACTTCGATATCTACTCTCGCCTTTCGAGAGTCATAAGGACGAACACGGCCATCTTTAAACATGGTAAATCCATCAGCATATATACCTTCTTTTATGCTCCCTGAGAAATTTTCAATGAAAGCCTCCCAGTCCGGCTCATAGATCAGCCAGCCGTTGGCGTAGGTGTTTTGCGGGTTGCGGGGATCGTGGGGACCCAGAGCCACCCAGCGCTGGGTGTAATCCCGGTTCCAGCGCTCGAAAAGTTCCGCCGTGCAGTACCATTTGCCTTCATTGTCCCACCTTCGCACCAGCTTTTCACCCCTGCGCAGCGAGATTGTGATCGTATGGCCCTGGCGGTCGACCGCTCTCCCGTAACTGATCTCGCTGGTTTCAAAACGCTCGAGCCATTTTTCAACAACGTATTTCCGGGACTCCCAGGGCCAGAATATGCCGCCGTAATGGTCGAACTGGAAAAACGGATCCGAGGGATTTTTCTGATCGAGGATAAGGGAGCGCGGGTCGGCATCCACCTCGTTGAGGCTTGCTATCGTTTTGCCGTCCTGCTTGAGATAATAGGCCTGACAATCATGCTGAGCGTCGAACAGATGCCAGGCACCATCATAGTAGGCCTCCATCACCTTGTGGCTATGCGGAATGCCCCTGGTTCGGGCCGGAATTCCCGCTTCCTGTGCCATGTTGGCCAACAGGTCAGCTACCTGGTAGCAGATCACCGTGCCGAATACATTGAACGCCTTGATCGGGTCGTGGACAACCCCGTATTCGGTTGTCGCCTGTTTGCCATCGCGGGCCTCGCACCAGTGATAGAAGGGTTTCCTGGTGATAAAACCCCAGAGGGCGATCATTTTCTCCTGTTCTGTTCTGCAGCCGGCGGTGATTGTTCGCACAAGGCTTTGCAGATCGGTGGCGTCGATTCCGCTCTCGGGAATGATTTTGATATGCTGCGCTTGCGAATTCGCGAAATACAGCAGGAGAAACAGGGTGGGCAATATTTTGTAAAGTCGCGGCATTTCCTCCTCCGGATTCATGTTTCCAGATAATCAGTATTCTAAACTTTACCCGCATTTTATTCAAGAGTATTGACCAGGTGCGAACAATTGCTAAATTTCTCTCATGGTTTTAACCTTTTAATCGACAATGAAATATCTTCGATTTCAATCTCAGTTACCGCAACCTGGGCAATCATCTTGAAAAAATTGTCGAAAAACGCCTTTAGCCGATTATGGTTCCCGAATCCGATCACAAGCGCCTGAGATCCAATAAACTTGCCGAGCCAAACTCCCCTTTTTTTTCTGCGGCCATTACAATTTCAATGGTGACATCATAATGATTTATTCCGGCGGGGATACTGTTATCCCTGCGGTAAGGGTAAAAAAAGCGGACACTTTTGGAAAATCTGGAAAAATCAAATAACAGCAATCGGTGCAGCATAATGGGGTAATACATGATTGTAATCGATGACCGCAATCTGCCTGACAGGATTGGAAATATCGATATTGTCAACAGGATCGGACGGCGCGAGATTACGCACGCAATTCACGATATAGACGGAACATACAGTTTGATTCGCCAGTGGCGTCCGGTAATGAGCCGGTCATTATGGTATGCAATGAGCCAAGGGCTGAAAGGCGATTACGACTCTCCCGCGAAGGTCAGGCAAGTGAGCGAGAAGACCGGTTCCGAGCCGCTTGAGGAAACTGACAGGTTCTGCGTTGAATCGGCGGGACTTTCCGCATTGACCCAGATGGAATGGGCTATCCGTCGCGGCATCGAGATGGGCACAATTGCAATCCCCGGATATGAACTGAGTGAAGAGGAAAAGAAAATCAATTCTGAAATCATCCAGAGAATCTGGAATGGCCAAGAGGTGTTTGACGATTTCGGCGAATCGGAAAAGTTGAAAACATATCTCCAGGAAAATACCCCACGCCTTTTCAAGTTGTATGAGCAGGTGTTAAACAGCGTGTGCCGGGACAGGAATCTCGAAAAGGCTCGGCAGAATCCCTCTGAGTGGCTTGTTCCGGGCTCACTCGAGTTTGTCAGATATTTGCACGGATCGGGAGTGAAAAATTATTTCGTAACCGGGGCCGTGATCGAAGCGGACAAAAACGGCGTCCCTCTGGAGAAGGGTATGTACGAGGAGGTTCTCGCGGTGGGATTCGATATCGGTCCCGGTAGAGAGATTGAACACTTATACGGCTCAACCTGGGATGAAAAGATTCCCAAACGCGAGGTGGTGAAACAGCTTTCCATAGAACTCGGCATGCCCGGCAAAAACATGCTTGTTGTCGGTGATGGCCGCGCCGAGATTGTTGTCGGAGTCGAGATAAATGCTGTCACCATCAGCCGGATTCCCGAAAACTCGCCCAGAGACAGGGAGATCCACATTGAATTGAGGACAAACTATATTCTTCCCGATTACACAAGTCCCGAACTGTTCAGGTTGATTTCTGCAGGCAGTGACGATTGCCAGTGAGCCTGCTGTTTTCAGGATAGTCCGGTAGCTTGCCGAATATGGCAAATGGTCAAAATTCATTCTTGGAGGACGTGAGTGGAATACCAGGGCAAATATAGTATTTTCGATAATTCAGATATGAGAACTTATTCGGTGCTGGACAGAAAGAACAGATGTTCCATCAAGGATTTCATTAATTGCGATAAACTTGCCGGAAAAGAGATTATCTCTCCGAGCGAGGAGGCTGAAGAAGTCGGAGGGGCAATTGCTGATGCGTACAGGAACGACTTGCCGGTAATCATTCTAACAGGAGCACATCCGATAAAGAACGGCCTTTCCCCGATATATCTGGATTGGATGAGAAGGGGTGTACTCAAACTACTCGGCACAAACGGCGCTGGCACGATACATGACTTTGAGTTCACATTGCTGGGCGAGTCAAGTGAAGATGTCCGGGGCGTTCTGGCAAAGGGCGAATTTGGCATGGCATTCGAGACATGCACGTATATCAACCAGGCTCTGATCGAAGGGAATAAAAGAAAACTCGGCTATGGCGAATCAATCGGCAGATTATATTGTGACGAACAATTCAGAAAATCGGTTCTTGATGCCGTGTTTTCTAGCGTTGCTCCGCCTGAAGGCAAGGTTCTGAAACCCTATGACGGATTCGAATATGTAGATTACAGCGTTGCGGCGACTGCTTATCGCGAAGAAATACCTTTTACTGTTCATGTCGGCATCGGAGCGGATATCCTCGATCAGCATTA
>CAZJQI010000086.1:0-8902 GCA_964548275.1 uncultured Gemmatimonadales bacterium | reverse complement strand
TGTTTCTTTTAGTTATAAAAGAAATGGTTTTGCTTCTTTTGCCACCAAAAGAAGTCTAAAAATTACCTTTTCGAATATATGCAAACAATTTTATTAACTGAGTAGTATGTAAAACATTCACAAGGAGAAGAAAAGGCGAGGCATGAGTTGCTGGTTATATTCTTAACCTGAATTATTCATAAATCGCCCGAGGCCATAACAGGTTCCTTTCTAGGGGAGTATTATCTTTATTTAACTGGAATTATTCAATCAAGCATAATTCCAAGCCCGTAGGGCGACCGATCGGTCGCCCGAATAAGGCTATGCATGCCTCGTGCTACGCTTAATGAAGTCTCGTGGCTAGGGGACATAAAAGGGGTAGCGTGTAGAAGACAAATAATTTCCATTGCAGGCAGAGCGGAGGTAAGACCGGTGGGCATGCCATTGATTCGGCTTGAGCCAGGCAAGCCGAATCAGGCGACCTCGGCGGAGCGGGTTAAAAGCGTTAAAGCCAGGATTAACTTTTGTTTCTTTTAGTTATAAAAGAAATGGTTTTGCTTCTTTTGCCACCAAAAGAAGAATAATAACTTATCTAAATCGATTTATTCTGTTTTTCATTAGTAATCAACAATTTAGAAAATCGGCCGAAGAATTTATGAATAATCTGGGCTAGATAGCAAACCGTTCCAACTATGACTGGAGTTTCTATGCTGGGAAGTCTGGATGTCGCAATCATCTTTGTATGGCTTGCATTCATGCTGGGCCTTGGCAGGCTGCTGGGGAAAAGTGTCTCCCATACGGATGACTTTTATCTGGCCAACCGCGCGATGCCGGTCACACTGGTAGTTTGCAGTATGGCCGCCTGCAATCTGGGAATGTACAATTTTATCTCGGAAGCCGGGCAGGCGGCCAAGGAGGGAGTTAGCATAATCTGGCACGAATGGACCGGCAACATGGCGTTTGCTTTCTGCGGTCTTTTTATCATGCCGGGTTTCCGCCGCCTGAACCTGACCACTATCCCGGAGTTTATGGGTATGCGTTACGGCCCCAAGGCCCACTCCCTGACCGCGGTGATGTACGCGCTGAAAAGTGCGGGCAAGCTGGGCCTGGGGATGTATCTGGCTGCACTGGCAGGAAGTGTTATTCTCCCTCAGATCAGCTTTTACTGGTGGATTGCGATCTTCACTCTGGTAGTGGGGATCTATACTTTCGAGGGCGGGATGATCAGTGTGATATTCGCAGATGCCGTGCAGTTTATCCTGATCCTGCTCGCCACCCTGATCGGTTACAGTTTCGTGGCCTCACAGGCCGGCTGGCTTTCCGGTATAGTTGAAAATTCTCCACGCGAGTTTCTCAATTTCGTTCCCCCTGCAGGCAAGTTCGACTACAAGTTTATCATCGCGATCCTGTTCCTTGGAATCAACGCTTTCTGCTGCGACCAGGGAATGATCCAGCGCTCTTTCGGCTCGAAAAACGTGAAAACCCTTGTGGTGGCGATGGTATTGGTAGGTATCATCCTTACACCGGTCAACCCGTTCCATTTTTTCGCCGGACTGGCTGCCCCGATCCTGAACGCCAATGCTGCCACGATGGACCCCGACGCGATCATGACCCAGCTTTATGTGAACAGCATCCCGATAGGGCTGCTCGGCATTTTCATTGTCGGGCTGCTTGCCTCGCAGCTTTCAACGATCGACGCTGAACTTAACGCCGGCGCAACCGTGCTGGCCAAAGATATCTGGCAGCGGCTGCGCAGAACTGTGCCCTCCGCAGATGAAAAACTTCGCTTTTCCCGATACATGACCGTGGCAATGGCCGCGCTGATGGTTCTCTGTGCCCTTCTCGCCCAGGCCACCGGGCGCAGTGTGGTGGAAAATTTCCTTGCCCTGGTCAGCGTTTTCGACACGCCGATTTTCGTGGTGGCGATCCTCTACGGCCTTAAAGGGCGCAGAATCAACGAGCAGGGTGCTGTTGCAGGTTATCTGGGAGGCGCCGTGGCAGGAGGAATCGCCAGTTTCATCTGCACCAAGTACAATATCCAGGATTATTTATGGTGGACTACGCTTTCCGCCTTTCTCGGCGCTGCGCTGATCACTCCTCTGGTCAGCAGTTTCTTTGCACCGCCGGATAGAGATAAAGTGGAAAAAATCCACCGCTCAAACATAGGCGAGAAGGGCGAATGGTACTCGATCATCCCGCGCTCGGTGCCGGGTAAGATCACCCTGAGCCTGATAATCACCGGCGGAGCGCTGTTTCTCGCAGGGATCATACTTGGCGGCATGGGCAGCGGACACGCCTCGCTACTGGCGGTGAGCGGAATGGTGATTTATTTTGTCGGCTGCGGCACCAGGCTGCTGTTTGAATGAACTACCCCGCGGCAAACTGCGGAGTATCACGATAAGGAATTTGATTGATCTTATTCCCCCCGAGGGCGAACAGATCAAGACAACTCACTGTCTCGCCCTTTTTTAAGGGGGATTACTTAACTTTTATCTGGGAGTTATTCCGAAGCAAAGATTCGAGGAATTCTTTTCGATTAAACCTTAATAAAATTCTTAGGAAATATCAGGATGCAGTTCAAAACTACTCGTGGTGGAGATACCCTGCTGGTTGAAACCGGACGGATCAGCCTTGAAATCAGCGACAGGCTCGTTTTCAGGCCCGCCCTGATTGTTGACGGGCGCCCCTTGAGCCTGGTTTGCAGCCAGCGCAGCGCCAGGCCGACTTTCCATGCCAGGCTCGGGGGATTCTGGATCGAGGATTTCAGCCTCGACTGGCAAAGAGTTGAAATAACCGAAATCGACAATAAAATCGGCCAGGGCAGATTAATCACTCTGTACGCAGATGCCGAGCAGTACGGGGAAAATTTCTACCCGCCGGTGAGGGTCGGGTCAAAGGTCAGCCTGTATTTCTACCAGAATCTGCCCGATGTGGTAATCGGCCGGGCGGAGTTCACCAACCTGGGAGAGCAGGTTTTGTCAATCGACCGCCTGGTGGGCAACTCCTACCGGCTCGACCGGAGGCTGGTCGATCCCGGCCATGCTTCCTGGCGGTTCGCCTCGTACATGGGAGCAGCCTGCCGCTGGGGGCATGACTATTCACTGGTCTGGATCGACCCCGAGACAAGCCGGGAAAATTTCATGGGTCTCGAAACCGGCAGGCCCGCCGGTGGCGAGGGAGGAGGCACGCCACTGGTCGATCTCTGGACTCCTGAATGCGGCCTTGCCGTGGCAAGCGCGGAACCCTCACCGCAGTGGATCAGTCTGCCGGTTAAAACCTGCGAGGACGGCCTGGTGGAGGTGGCACTCATCCAGGAACCCCAGGCCCGGTTCGGGCAGAAAACAACTCTTGCCCCTGGAGAGTCGTGTTCTACCATCCATTCAGCGCTGATTTTTCACGAACTGGATTTCCACGATGCCTTGCGCAGCTATGGCCAAATCCTGCGCGCCCAGGGGGTGAATATCCCGTTCAGTTCCCCGGTTGACTGTTACCGGCCTTACTGGAAGAGCTGGGGTTTCGGCCTGGATTTCACCCGCCAGCAGATTTACGGCGCTATCCCCGAAATCAAGGATTTCGGGATCGAGATGGCCATGCTTGATGACGGCTGGTTTACCGCCTACGGCGACTGGAAGCCCAATCCGGCAAAGGGGAAATTCCCCGGCGGGGACAAGGACATGCGGGAGTTTGTCAGGCGCTTGAAAGCCGAAGGCCTGAAAACCAGTATCTGGTGGTACCCCCAGGGCGTGAGTCCGGAAAGCGAGCTTGCGAGCAAGCACCCCCAATGGCTGATCAAGAACCGGGACGGTTCGTACCCCAGGTGTTCACGTAATCTGTATTATCTCTGCCCGGAGGCCGCCGAGGCAGTGGCTTACCTGGAAAGCCTGGTGGAAAAGATTTTAGCCGACTGGGATTTCGACGGCCTGTATATCGACACCACAGGACTTACCGCCCTGCCCCCCTGTTTCAACCCTGAGCACAACCACGGCTCGCCGCTTGATTCTTTTATCAACCAGTATAAATTCTTCAAGGCGATTTTCGACAAAGCCCAGAGAATCAAACCGGGCGCACCGGTAGAGATGTGTATTTGCAGCCTGCCTCACGACCCGTTCAAGATGCCGTATTACAATGTGGCCAATGCCTCCGATCCGACAAACCTCTTGCAGATGAGGAGGCGGATCAAGGTTGAGAAAGCATTCCGCGGGCCCGCATTCTGTGTGGGCGACTGCTACCAGATCCCGATCCAGGAATGGGAGGAGTGGTCAGTGCCGGAATCGTTCGAAAGCGCCGTGGGCACGGGCGCCCAGGTTACCACACTTTATTCAGAGCTAACCGGGGAGCAGCGGGAAAAATGGCGGCGCTGGTTCGGCATTTACAAACGCCTGGCCCTGAGCAGCGGCGAGTACCTGAACCTGTACGATATTGCTTTTGACAAGCCCGAGGCCCATGTGGTGCGTAAAAGCGGCCGTTTCTACTACGCTTTTTTCGCCGAGCGCTGGGGAAGACTAAAACCTCTTCAGCTCAGAGGTCTTGAGCAGAACAAAACTTACAAGGTAACCGATTACGCCAACGAAATAGATCTGGGTACTGTCCGGGGCGAAAAGGCGGAACTTTTCCATGCCTTTGCCGAAAGCCTGCTTCTGGAAGTTACGCCGGTCGACTGAATTTTCTCTGGTTTCGCTTCTTGCTGAAATATGCCGATAATCTATTTCTCTATATAAATTGTTTAAATTTCAAAGGAGTACCTATCATGTACAGGCTGATTCCCGTGATTTTACTTCTCGCCGGCTCCTGCACTATCCAGGCACCTGAGCGCAAAAAGCCCGCTGAACCCGGAGCCGAGATTTACGGCGGCAAGGTCTATGGGATTTACCAACCGCTCAAAGTGGAGCAGGACGAACAAAAGATCGAGGTTTCGGGCGAGACGTTCACCTATGTAATCGACAAAAGTACCGGCCAGATCGTCTCTGCCAAAGCGCTGGGAACCGAGTTCGTGGCTGCCGGCAGCTCTTTTCCCAATCCTTATATTGGCCTGATGCCGGAGAACGATCCGGGAGCCGCAAAGGAGGGCGGAGCAGACCGGGCGCGGTTCAGCTTCGAAAAAGCAGTGGAGACCCGCCCGAAACTATTCTCAGGCGGATTGACCGGTGCTGAGCGTTTCGATGCAATCAACAGCACGGCGGTAGTCACCCAGATCTCCGAATCCGAACCGGCGACAGTCAAGGTGAGTTCCCGCGGGGTCTATTCAGGAAACGCGAAAAATACGCCCCTTTCCTGGCAAATCGACTATCTGGTCGACGTGGACGGGTTTACCAAGGTCACTGTCGGGCTATCCACCGAAAAGCCGGTCAAGCTGCGCTGGCACTGTTTCAACCACGCTTTCTTTTCAACTGAGGCGGTCGATTTTATCTCCCGTTACCTGGATCTCGGGCGCCCGCCGTTCAATCTCAGGCCCGCACCCACAGTGACGATCAAGGATCTGGCCTCAGGCGAGGCTGTGCTCGAATCCCACTGGTGTCCGGTGTTTCACCTGGGAAACCCGCTGACCGGGATCGATATCAGCAAGGAGGATTTCGGCGACCGCTGGAGCGGATACCGCGATTCGCGAGTGCAACTGGAGGACGGGAGGCTGATCGATACAGGGGCAGTGGAGACAGAAGACGGCGAGTTCCTGCGCAGCCACGACTCCCGTGGCAAACGGGGCATATTTACACAGATCTACAAGCGAAACCAAGGGTACGAACTGGAGGAATTCGGCATCCGCAACACCACCTATGCGTTGAACCCCGGCAATCGGCGCGAGAAAACGTTTTTTATCCAGCTTACCCCGCCCAAATTGCCGCGGAACGACCTGAACAGCACCCGGATTGTCTGGCCCGGTCCGCACCAGATCAACATGGTTCGCTGGCGCGGCAGGACTGAGCTCTGGGCACCACCCGGCGACGAACAGGTGAAACAGTGGGCCGCGCTCGGGGTGAATCTGATAGTCGGCGGTGCAAACTATTTCTCCGGCGACTACAGCCATCCAACCGCTGCGGAGAAAATACGCCATTTTCTCGACACGGCCCACAGCTACGGGATCAAAGTCATTCCGTATGTCACTTTCTCCGACTGGAATTTCGAGGCACCAGGCTATCAGGAACACGCCGGGGACTGGATGGTGAGCAAGGCCATTGAGTATGCACATCACACTACGCTGATGTGTTTCGGTGCCGAGGGCTGGAGAAAGCACGTGGAAGGCGAGTGCAATGCTCTGCTGGCTGATTTTGATTTCGACGGGCTTTACGTGGACCACTGGTTTATCACACGCCACTGCCATAATCCGCGCCACGGCTGCGGCGGCTACCTGGGCCGTTTCGTAACCGAGGGATACCATGATTTCGCCAGGCGGCTCAGGCGGGTGGTTGCGCGCCACACGGACGGAGCCGGAATAATGCTGCTTAATTCCAACAACCTGATTTCCTCGACCAACCTCGCCTGGTTCGATATGCGGCTGCTGGGAGAAAACAACAACCCGCTGGTGCTTCCCGGCGAAACGATAATGAGCACCTGGAACGGCAAAAGGCAGGGAGTGCAGTCCGCAATCATGTGGCGCGGCTACCAGGATGCGCTCGATATGCAGAATTTCTGCGCCACGTTTGCTTTCTCCTACAGGCTGAGAAAAAGCTGGAACAACGTTCAGATACTCGACGACTGGCTGGCTGCCGGGCCGGAAACCGAACTCGGTTTCAACCGTGCCTACTGGGAATGCTTGCGCTTTTTCGACGTGAACAAAGCCAGACTTTTCAGCGCTTTCGACAGCCGGGATGTAATCAGTATGTCGCAGCCGGGTTCCCAGGTGGCCGCGTTTGCCAGGGACAGCCGGGTGATGGTGCATCTCGGGTTCCTGATGCAGCAGGCAAGTGGCACCACGGTAGAATCCCGCCCCCAGCGGCGCGAAACCCTGCTGATCCATAAGCCGGAAAGCCTGGGCCTTGAGCCGGGGTTGCGCTACCGGATAGTGGACCTGTTGGCCGGGCGATACCTCGATAACCGGATATATTCGGTGGATGATTTACGCAGCGTGCCGGTTACACTCACTCTCGGCGTTGCCAGAATACTGCTCTTAACACCGGTCGAACAAGGCCCGCAGTTGGTTTTTTTCCGCGGCGCCGATGCAGTTGAGACAGCGGTTGGTGAAGATAAGCTAACTTTCAGTATCAAGGCTGTTGAGGGATCGCCGGTCTCCCTTTATATTGATCCCGGCAAAGCACGCTATCGCTCCCGGACACCGGGGTTAAAGCTCAAATCCTCGAAAGGGGATTTCAACGTGTTCGCCGGGCGCCTGCCCAAGGATAAAACCGTCGTGCTTGCCAGGGAGTAATAAAAATCTGACAATTTACAATTCTATAACGGAATAAAAATCATCTTCCGAATGAATGGAGAAAGCGAGGTTTACGGAAATGGAAAAGTCCGCTCAGAAAAATTCACTTTCACGCAGGGAGTTTATCAAGCAGGGGTCCACCATGGCCGCCTCTGCAGCAGGTATTGCCGCTCTCGGTGCACCTGCAATCCTTCGGGGACAGAACCTGAACAGCAGGATAAATTTCGGTGTGATCGGAACCGGCAGCCGGGGCTGCTACCTGATCAGATTGATCAAGAGGGGTGAGAATACCGAGGTTACCGATGTCTGCGATATTTACCCACCCCATACCGAATATGGGGTGAAAGATGCGCAAAACGGCAAAGTGCGCGCACATGATGATTGGCATAAGCTGATCGAGCAGAAAGAAGTCGACGCGGTGATCGTCGCCCCTCCGCTGTTTCTTCACGTGCCCTGCAGTGTCGCGGCGCTGGAGGCCGGCAAGCATGTTTTCAGCGAGAAAAGCATGGGCCTCACAGCCAAACAATTAGGCGAAATGACCGAAGCGGTGAACAAACACCCTGACAAGGTTTACCTGGTCGGCTACCAGAGCCGCATGACGGATTCATTCGCCCAGGCCAAAGCCCTGGTTCAAAACGGCGCATTCGGCAAGATCACCCAGTTTTACGTGCACTATGACCGCAATATCACCTGGCGTAAAGAGGTCGAGGATCCCAGGTGGGAAAGAGTGCTCAACTGGAGAATGTACAGGGAATACTGCGGAGGAATCCTGACCGAGCTGTTGACTCACCAGATTGATATGGTACTCGATATTCTCGGCACCAGGCCGGCCAAGGCATCATGTGAAGGGAAGATCATGGTTTACAATGACGGGCGCGAGCACCACGACAGCATCATCGGCTATCTCGAGATGGAAGACGGCGTGCTCGGTGCAGCCAGCGGCCACCTTTCCAATGCGCGCTGGGGCAATTGCTGGGCTATCCACGGCACGCACGGGACTATCGAGTTCATGGGGCACGCCTTCCGTGTTTTCTGGGAGAAAGAAACCCGGCACCTTCAGACTGTCGGTGTCAAACATAAGTTCACCCAGATCAAACTGGGCCAATCGCTGGACCTGAGCGATGCACCGATCACCGAGCCGGACAAGCTGGTCGATTTCCGCGGCAGCACTGAAAACGACTCCCTGAAAGCCCTTGAGCATTTCTATGCCTGTATCCGGGAGGGTGAGAAACCGATCATGGATCTGGAAAGCGCGAAGCTGACCTCGGTTGCCGCACTGATGCTTTACCACAGCTCGCTCGAGGGGGGCAGGCAGTTCAGTCGCCAGGATATCGAGGCTATGATGGGCTAAGATGTAAACCTGCATTTTCCATATCAAGATTGAAAATAATTTTCGAAACCGACCTAAAGTGTTAAATTATAAGGAAAACCACGCATTCGAGAGGTGCTAAATGGCTCAACTGCAGGGTGAAGGTTTAAGGGTCGGTTTCGATAGTAGTCTCAGGCTTGAATTTCATGGTTCAAAAGTGACTACAGATGCAGGTCTTCTTGCCTATCGTGAAC
>CAZJQI010000085.1:0-9221 GCA_964548275.1 uncultured Gemmatimonadales bacterium | reverse complement strand
AACTGCCTCAATTAAGACCAACTCATAATTCATAAACCATTTTTACCGGACACTAATGGGTAAATATATATATATTCACTGGGCCTGGCGAATAGAAATGTTCGGCCCTGCTATCGTATGGGAAGATCGAAGATAATCTATTTTCTCTTAGCTTTGCTTCCTCCGTTCCCCGCCCCATTGAATGCGTATAAACAGCCTTTCTCCGAACCGATAAAAAGCATGCCTCCGGCAACTGCGGGGCTGGAGATAATTGCGCCTTCCAGGTTGTTGCGCCATTTCAATCTTCCCGAATCCAGCTCCAGGCCGTAAAGGTAACCGTCCCCGGAGCCGAAAATCACGGTTTTGCCTGCCAGAGCGGGAGAGGAATACACAGAGTCGTTGGTTCGGTAATTCCAGATCAGATGGCCCTTTTCCTCATCCAGGGCGTAACAGCGTCTATCCAGAGAGGTCAAAATCACTTTACCTCCGGCCAGAGCGCAAGTTGAGCGAACTGCGCTTTCGGTGCGGAACTGCCAGATTTTATCCCCTGACAGCGCATCGACAGCATATAGGTGGTGGTCATCAGAACCTACGAAAACCAGGCTGCCGTTGCATGCAGGCGTGCAGTTAATCGCCCCCTTTGTTTTGAATTTCCAGACCAGCCCACCATTTTCGACATTGATTGCATAAAGATTGCCGTCTGCCGAACCGGTGTAAACCGTGCTGCCTGCCAGGCAGCTTGCATAACGCAACTCACCGCCGCATTTATATTGCCAGACCGGCTTACCGGTCTTTCGGTCAAGAGCATAGAAGTTGCAATCGGAGGAGCCGATCAATACCAGGTCCTCCACTTCTAGCGGTGTGGCGAATACAGGTCCCAGAGTCTGATAGGCCCAGATCCGCTCGCCTTTCTCTGTGGAAATCGCCCAGAGACAGCCATCCCGGTTCGAGCCAGCGAAAATTATATCATCCCCTACTGAATTGGAAAGGTTGCCTTCATCTCCCGTGCGGAAGCGCCAGAGGAAAGAGCCTGTACCAGCTTCGACTGCGTAGAGATAGCCATCCCGTGAGCCGCAGTAACAGCGGTCCCGGAAAAGAGTAGGACTGGCGAAAAACACCCGGCCGCCGGTCTGAAGGACCCAGCAAAGGCGCAAAGGACCTTCCAGATCATCCGGCGTGAAACCCGAACGGGAAGAATCGCGGTGAAACATGGGCCAATCTGTCACAGATAGCACTCCCGGCGAAAAACAGCCTGCCTCCTCCAGCCTGTTCGCCCAGTAGCCTAAAAGATTTTTAACTAAAATAGCGGGATTAGCCTATCAGCCGGTCAGCCTCGAAAGCTCTCAGAGACTGAAATGGCGAAAACTGCGGAAATCCTGGCCGATAACTTCCGAGACGTATTTAATTACCGAAACCGGCCAGACAAATTCATTGGGAGCGATAATCAGCGCATTGTTATCAAAGCTCAGCACTCTAGAACGATGGCTGGTAATTCGATCGAAAATGTTGCTCACAAGCTGTATCGCTTCTTCGAGCCCCTGCGGAATGTGCTGGCGCTCAACTCCTTTGTCGAGATGAAGGTACGCACTGCGAAAAACGATGGCAAGGTCTGTCAGATAGGTAGGTATCTTCTCACTCTCGCCGTAAAAATCTCTGATATTTATCGAAGCATACTCATCCGCGGCGATAGTCAGGCGAGGAGAAACACGCACCGAGCCGTCCCAGCGTATTGTCTGCGATTGGTTCTCCACACTCGGGGCCAGCACGAGATAATTCAAAACCGTCTCTTCATTAGGAAAAAGCCTGCTGCCGATGCGAATGGAGACTTCGGTCTCCCTGAAAATTTTTTCGATGATCTCGCGGCCGATTTCCATTTTACAGCAACCCGAATTTTTCTTTCATGTGAATTTAAACCTCATAAAATATGTACGCTTACATTAACAGAAAGGTCGGGAAAATGCAAGAAAAGCGACCGATGTAGAATTTCGCCAGGAAGAAATTTGACAGTCAATCTATTTGCTTTTTAAAACGAAAAGACGCCAGGCTGATCGCCCCGATTCCCCAGGCAAGAAGTGCTACGCCGTCGGGCCAGAGATATTCTATCCCGCTTCCCTTGAGGTAAATCCCTCTGACTATATCCATGAAATAGCGCACCGGGTTAAGGTAGGTAAGTTTCTGGACAAAAGGAGGCATGTTGTGAATCGGGGCAAACAGGCCGCTCGTCAAGATGGCGAAAATGGTGAAGAAAAAGGCGAGAAACACCGCCTGCTGCTGAGTGGTGGCCACTGTGGAGATAAATAGCCCGACTCCGAGTGTGCTTAAAAGAAAAATAAAGGCAAAGAGAAGAAGAAGCCCCAGACTGCCAACCATGGGGATTCGGTACCATAAGGCCAACACTGTAAGGGCCAGGAAAAACAGAATGAAACCCAGGATCGCAAACGGAATGGTTTTGCCAAGCATCAACTGCCAGGGACGAATCGGTGTAACGTTCAACTGTTCGAGAGTGCCAAGTTCGCGTTCCCGCACTATCCCCAGGCCGGTCAGCAGAGTCGTGGTCATGGTAACAAGTATCGCCACGATCCCGGGCAGCATGAAGAACTTGCTTTCCAGATTCGGATTGAACCAGACCCGGATGCGCGGGCTGATCTTCAGAGAAGACCTGCTGAGAACCGGCTGTGTGATTCCCAGTTCCGCGGAGAGATAATCCTTGCTGTCGGCGATTATCCGCTGAAGATAACCCATTGCCACCAGCGAGGTATTGGAATCCACTCCATCGACCAGGACCTGGAGTTCTGGCTGCCTTCCTCTGGCAAGGTCTTTTTCGAACCCTTTTGGAATAGCAAGTGTCAGGCTGGCTTTGCCTGTTTCGAAATAACCCTTGAGCCGGCCCTGGGCTTGCTCGTATCCGGCAATCTTGAACCTGCGGCTCTGGATAACTTTTTCAAGCAGGAGGCGGCTTATATTCGTTTTATCCGCATCGCGGATTACCAGGGCAACATTCTTCACGTCGAAAGTAATCGCATAGCCCAGGACAAAAAGCTGCACCATGGGTATTATGAATATAATCCGCAACATCATCGGATCGCGGAAAACCTGAATGAACTCTTTTTTTACTATGGCCTTGATCGTATTCATCGAGTCTTTCCGTGGTCAACTCAGACGGGTGCTGAATTTTTTCATCCCGATGAAAATCAAAAACACACCGATTCCTACAAGAACGGCAAAGTTCGGCCAGAGTTCGGCCCAGCCCACTCCCTTGAGCATTATCCCACGGATTATCCGCAGGTAATAGGTGGCAGGGATGCACATGCTGATTATCTGCAGGGGGCGGGGCATGCTGGCTACCGGGAAAATAAAGCCGGAAAGCATCACAGAGGGCAGCATGGTTGTCACCATTGCCAGGGACATTGCCACCTGCTGGGTATTGACCGCCGCCGAGATGGTGATACCGATGCTAAGTGCACAGAACAGGTAGCCGAAAGTCATGAACAGCAACAGAGCGAGATTTCCCTCCACCGGCACACCGAACCAGAGATGGGCGAACCCAACAATCAAGAGGCATTCGAGAAAGGCGATCACGATATAGGGCAGAACCTTGCCGATAATCACCTGGTAGGGCCTGATCGGGGTGGTCAGCACGAGCTCCAGAGTACCGACCTCTTTTTCGCGGGTAATCGCCACCGATGTCATCAATGCACAGACCAGCATCAACAGCACCCCGGCCAGGCCAGGCACGATAAATCTCACACTTTCCAGGTCCGGGTTATAGAGGACGCGGGAATGTACCGCCAGGGGCGCTTCATAAAACGGGTCGCGGGAGAGCTGGCTGATAAAAGCGTTGAAATAATTCGAGGCAATTGTGGCCGTGTTGGCATCGCTTCCGTCGAGAAGGAACTGCACGTGGGTTCCCCTGGTTCTTTTCGCATCAGTAGCGAACCCTTTTGGGAAAACCACTATACCGAACGATCTGCCTGAATAGATAGTCCGCCTCGCCTCGCTTACTTTCCCATACTGGCCGGTAATTGAGAAATAGCCGGAGTTGAGCATTTTCTCCACTATCAGTCTCGAAAGCGGGGAACGATCATGATCCACAACAGAGACCGGGATGTTTTTCAGATCCAGATTGACAGCGTAGCCGTAAAGCAAGATCATTACCACTGGGAGAAGGAAAATAAGCCCGAGGGAACGCGGGTCGCGCAGGATATGCTTTGTTTCCTTGACAGCCAGAACGACTATTTTGGGCTTGAGCACCGCCTTGTCTCCTATTTTATCAACAGGTGCACGAAAACTTCTTCCACGGAATTCTTCCCGAAACTTTTTTTCAGCTCACCAGGGGTACCGAGAGCGATTATCCTGCCGGCTTCCATTATTGAAATCCGGTTGCAGTATTCGGCCTCTTCCATGTAATGCGTGGTGACAAAAGCCGTGGTGCCCTGGGCGGCCATATTGTGGATCAGCGCCCAGAAATTCCTTCGGCTGATCGGGTCGACACCGCTGGTGGGCTCATCGAGAAATACTATTTTCGGCTGGTGAATCACGGCACTGGCAAGGGCCACGCACTGTTTCCAGCCCAAAGGAAGTTCGGCCGTTTTCTGGCGTTCAACCTCCCCGAGAGACAGCAGGTGGAAAAGTTCTTTCTGCCGCCTGGTTATTTCCGCATCTTTCAAGCCGTAAACCCCGCCGAAAAACTGGAGGTTTTCGCCCACGGTGAGATCCTCGTAAAGGGAAAATTTCTGGCTCATATAACCGATTCGCTGCTTGATCTGCTCGGGTTTTTTCCTCACGTCGATACCGTCCACCCGGCATTCTCCTGAGGTGGGCCGCAGAAGTCCGCAGAGGATCCTGATCGTGGTCGTTTTCCCGGCGCCGTTCGGACCCAGAAAACCGAAAATCTCGCCCTCTGAGACATCGAAATCTATACTGTCCACAGCAGTGAATTTGCCGAATGTCCGGGTCAGTCCCCGTGCGGTGACTATGAACTCATCAGCCAAATTGCTCTCCAAAATCCGGATTGTTTAAGTTCTTTTTCATTTTAATATTCGTGTACTCTCAATGGGCCTGTTAACGAATCAACTCGACAAAAACATCCTCCAGCCCGGGCTTGATTTGCCTGAGCTCGGGCCTGGTTACCACTTGCGCTTCGAGCGCCTTGGCGATCTTATCCTCGATTCCTTCCAGCCTGTCCACGCCCACATGCAGCCTGTCGCCGAAAACCTGTACGGAACGCACTCCGGGAAGGCTTTCCAGCAAATGAGCCTTTGTTACCGGCTCGGCCAGAATTACTTCGAGCAGGTGATATGGATACTTTTCCGGTATCTTATCCGGTATATCAACCGCCATCAGTTTCCCGGCGTACATCAACCCGACCCTGTCGCAGCGAGCCGCCTCGTCCATGTAAGCTGTGGAGACAAAAATAGTTGTGCCTTTGTTGCGAAGGTCGTCCAGAAGGTCCCAGAATTCCCTTCGCGAGACCGGATCCACACCGGTTGTCGGTTCATCGAGAAAGAGGATTCCGGGGACATGAATCAGTGTGCAGCAGAGAGCGAGTTTCTGTTTCATTCCGCCTGAGAGCGCTCCGGCCCTGCGATTGGTGAACGGCTCGAGCCTGCTGAAAGCCAGAAGCTGTTTCTCTCTTTCTCGCATTTCCCCCTTCTTGACCTGGAACAGGTCGCCGTAAAAACGGATGTTCTCCATAACGGTCAGATCAGGGTAGAGGCTGAAGCGCTGCGAGAGGTAACCGATATTCTCCTTTATCTTGAACAGCTCAGTGGCCACATCTAATCCCCCCACCCTGGCGCTGCCCTTGTCGGCTCTCATCAGGCCCACCAGGATCCTGATCAGGGTGGTCTTGCCGGAACCGTCCGGGCCGATCAGCCCGAAAAGCTCTCTCCTGGCGACTTTCAGGTCGATTTCTGCCACTGCCTGGAGATCACCGAAATTTTTGCTTAACTTTTCTATCTGGATATCGTAATTCATTGCCTGCCTTCTCTGTTGAAATAAACATCAGCCGGCATGCCGACCTTGAGCACTCCCTCATCGTTGGATACCTCGATTTTCACTGCATAGACCAGTTCCGCACGGGCCTCGGGGGTTTGAATATTTTTCGGAGTGAATTCGGCCACGGGCGAGATCCAGGCCACCCTGCCGTAGAACTCGCGCTCCGGAGCGCCGTCTGCGCGGAGGCTGACCTGCTGCCCAAGTGTGATTTTGCCCAGTAATGCGCTCGGGAGATAAACCCTGATTTCGAGCAAGCTGAGGTCCGCCACCCTGAGCAAGGGTGTTCCGAGTGTGACAACCTCGCCCGGCTCGGCGAACCGGCCGATCACCTGGCCGTCGATAGGCGAAAGAATCCGGCTGTCAGCGATAGTACGCTCCAGCAGGCGAATGCGTGTTTGGAGTTCCTTGCGGCGGATCGCCGGCCTGGCAAGTTCCTTGAGCGAGGCATCAAAACGGGTCTGGTCGAGCTTTACCGCGGTTGTAAGATCATCCAGTTGCTGCTCGGTCGCGCTCTTTACCTCATGCAATGCCCGGAAGCGCTCCAGACTTTTCTGGTTGTTTTTCAGGCTTATCCGGTTGCCGGCGATTTTTTCCTGGATCAGATCGAACTCCAGGTCCACCTCTTCGAGTTGGATGCAAACAAGGTCGCGCTCGATTTCGAGCTTCTCGCTGTCTATCTTTGCCAAAAGCTCATCTTTTTTAACCAGGTCGCCTTCCCTTTTGGGCAACTTCAGCAGCAGGCCTGTTGCCAGGCTGCCAATATCGACCTCCACTGCCTCGAATGTTCCAGAGGCGTAAAATGGCCCATCCTGCCTTTCACAACCGCTCCAGAATACACCCGCCAGCACCACAAGCAAACCTGCCAGGAGCCTCAGGCCTGTCCTGGCGGGTAAAATCAAACCGCATACTTTCATATCACCCTCCAGAGTGTTTATTTACTGAAAATTTCTTCAGTTTCCATTTCAACTTCAGGCCAGCGCGAGTCAATCTCAGCCACCAGGATGCCCTCGGTGTAGGCGAGTCTCCAGCGCGCCAATGCCAGATCAAGCTCGGTGTGGGAGAGTTCGAGATCGCTCACCGTGACGTTCTCCTCGGCATCCAGGTATTCGGTGTTGGTGAGCTGTCCCTGGTCGAACCGGGCGCTCACGATACGGAAATGCTCCTTGGCTGCCTCCTGTGCTTTACCGGCCAGAGACAGGCGGTCCGCGGCCTCTTGCTCAGCCAGCTTTGCTCTTTCAAGCTGAAGTGCAATCTGCTGGCTCAGGACACGGCGCTCGGCCAGGGTTTCCTCCCACTGGGCCTTTACCTTTGCCACCCGGTAATCCTTGCGCCCCCAGTCAAAAAATTGCCAGTCCAGCCCGATTCCGATCCGACCATAGCCAATCCACTCGTTGCGGAACTGGTCAACTCCAGGCCGGGCAAAGCTGGCACTGGCGAACATGCGCACCGCAGGCTTGTCATCAGTTGCAAAAGTTTCTGCAAGAGATTCGAGAGAGGCAAGCCTGGCATTGTAAGCCCTCAGATCTGGACGCCGGGCCAGCACCGAATCGAGCCCTTGCTCGCCCGAGCCCTCTAAGGGTAGTCCCTCCACCCTGTCGCTGAAAGACGCCTTGCTGTCCAGAGACATGCTGATGCGCTGGAGAAGATCTGCGCGGGCCAGCCTGACCTGGTTCGAACTGCGGCTTAACATCACACGTGACTGTTCCAGGTGCACCTGGGCCTTGAGCACCTCGTCCCAGGTGGTCAAACCGGAACGGTGAAAGGCAAGCAGGTGTTCATGGTGCGTCCGAGCGATTTCTACAGAACGTTCGGCTATTTTCTGTTCGCGCCGGGCGGCCAGGAGGCGAAGGTAGCCGGTGCCGGCCTCGAGCGCCAGGGTCTCGCGCAGTGCCCGGAGAGACTGAAGGTTCGCCTTTTTGAGCTTTAAATCCGCCTCGAGCCTGTTTTTCCTCCTGTCCCAGTCATACAGAAGGTGCCCGGCTTCCACGGTAAAACCAGCGTCGTGATGGTCTCCCAGCGGTATCGGACCGGTTGGAATGGGAATCTCCGGCACGTAACTTCTGGCCACATAATGCGCCCCAAAAGACAACTCGGGCTTGAACGCGGTCCGGTCCTCATCCACAGAGGCCTGGGCCTGCACAACCCTCCAGTTGCCCGCCTTTGCCACCGCGTGTCTGGTAACCGCCAGCCTAACGCAATCCCAGAGCCCCAGTTCCCCGGCCTGAAGGGGAAAAGCAAAGTACATCCCTGCGAACAAGAAAGATAAAACAAGTTGAACTTTTCGCGGCAAACTCCTCACCTGGAGCCTCCTTTTTCAGCTTTTTAATATTCCGTGCAACAGAAGGTCTGAAATGTGCTCTGAACGCTCGGCTGCGAACCTTTTGGCTTCCTCCGGAGAAAGGGAGAGGATTGCTGAGGCCACCGGGCGGAAAATAAAAAAACCGACGCACATCGAAACAAGAGACATCATCGTATGTCTTGGATCAATATCCCGGACCTTACTCCCCGAGTTAATTCCCAGGAGCCTGGTCTCTACTGCACCCGGATAATCGTATCCTTTGATCGTATCTTTCAATTCCTCCAGAACCTCGGTAAGAACGGGGGAATTGCTGGCAATCTCCCTTAGCATCAGGCGAACAAATCCAGTATTCGATCTGTAGAAACTCACATAAAAATCGACCAGGGCTTTGACTTTTTCCTCCACGGACATTTCCACTTCGAAAATTCCCCTGATTTGCCCCAGAGCCCCACCAAACACATTGGTGATTACCCGTCTGTAGAGTTCTTTTTTACTGGTAAAATAGTAGTAGATCATCGCCTTGTTGGCCCCGCTGTTATCGGCAATTCGCTGGATGCGTGCTCCTTCGTAGCCCCGTTCGATAAACTCTTCCCTTGCCGCATTTAGAATCTTCTGCTGAGTGCTCAGTTTCTGATCGGTTTTTTCTTTGTCGGTAATCATTACTCACCCCACATTTAATTAAAATAACTTTTTGGCATTCAAAGTTAGCGACTCAGCCACTGCACCATCTCTGTCTTTGCAGCTCTCGAATATATAAAGAGTTATTTAATTGAAAGAATTCCCCGAAATCTTGCTTCGGGGTAAATTGCTTGATGGTTTTATCCTTGTTTTCATAGAGTTGCCGTGTGACACATACAATATTTATTCTCATCCCTCACAATTCGGAAAGAGGGGGATTTAAACCTGGCGATCTTATTTCAGATCGTGCTTGAGAGCCACCATTTCC
>CAZJQI010000084.1:0-9756 GCA_964548275.1 uncultured Gemmatimonadales bacterium | reverse complement strand
CGCCGTCATCCGCTGGTGCAGCAAAGGAAACAGTCACCGAGGGATCAAATGGGTCGGTGGAGACTGGTTCCAGCTTACCCACGGAGCCGGGAGGGGTCTGGTCCACAACCTCGCCTTCAACTTCGAGGAATGGCCGCAGCGAAGGTTCCTGGATGTCTTTGGTATAAAGGTAGATGTCCTGCGAGTAGTCGTACCTGTAAGGCTTGCCGATGCCCTTGAGGCTCAAGCCCTCGGCCACCTGTCCCTTGTCGTCGGTCAGTATCAGGCCCGCCGCAAGCCCGGCAGCCAGCGCCTCCACCTGCTCCGGGGCCACAGGAAAGCGCAGATGTATTATCCCGTTTTCCAGTTGCTTTTTCTCGATATCCCGCACACCCGCGTGGTGGTATCTCTGATCCGGGTGGGCCCAGGATACACTGTAAATACCGCTGCCTGGCCAGGCCCAGTAATTATCCGGCCCAGGTTCGGCGCCTTCCCCCGGCTCGCAAGCCCAGTTCCAGCTGGCGCCACCACGGCCGGTCTGTCCGTTTAGTCCCCGGCCTTCCTCCCATTCGGAAAGCACCGTGCAAACACCGATTGCGTAAAGGTCCCCACGGGCGAGGAATATGTTCAGCCAGGCCCGCTTGACAGTCATCCCTGCCAGAGGAGCCGTATCGAAACGTATCAGGTAGGACTTGGTTTCAAACCCTGACCAATTCTGGTTCTGCCGAATGGGCACGGTTACAGAGGCGCCGCTGTTCTCGTCCATGTGGCCGCGCTCGCTCGAAATGCTGGCATCCGCAATCACGGGCAGCTTAACTGTTTCACCCTGCGCGCTGAAAGAAAATCCCAGAAGCAAAGTAAACAAGATCTGCAGGTGCATTCCGGTCTCCTTGTTCAGTAAATTGACAGATTAAGATCAGTGGTGTCCGGTTAAATATAATAGGCAGAAAGAAAAAGAGTATTTCTTAATGTTACTTTTGCAACCAAAAGTAACCAAAAGTTTTTTCGGGGGTGCAAACTCGACTACCAATACAGCTTTTATATCCTTTGTTGTTTTCCAGGCAAAAAGGCGCTTCTTACGAGGTCGCCTGATTCGGCTTGAACCAGGCAAGTGAGAATCAATGGCATGCCGGCCAGCCAGGCTTCGCTCTGCCTGGGATGGAAATTACCTGGCCTTTACACGCTCCTGCGAAGTTTCTCGAACATGCGGCCCTGATCAGGCGGCCTACGGCCGCCGGAAAAACCTAGAACCTCCAGAAGTGTTTTGATAAATCGATAAGTAGGTCTTTAACCCTGGACGCCGTAGGGGCACGGCGCGCCGTGCCCCGCAAGTGATCGTTTCTTAAACAGTTTCAATTCAACCCAGACATTGTTTCGTTTTCTACAAAAGGAAATCGATGAAATTTCAACACCCTGCTAGAAATATAAAGACATTCCTTCCATCAATTCCTTTTGCATTACCTTTCTGCAACTGCCCCAATTAAGAACAACTCTTAATTCATACACTATTTTACCGGACACTATTGAGTCTATTATATTAAAGTATATTAAAATTACTTGCTTCTCTGTTTAATATAATACAATTTTTTGAAAAACCTGTCGAGGCGAAAAGCCGAATATTCTATTGATTGGCGACTCAAATGAGATAATATTAAAATAAGAGTTAATAACTGAAAAGACCGGAAGCCTGGACTTTTACTCTGGAGAAAATGTAAAACAACCAGCAGAAGGAAAGGCACAATATGGATCTTATAGTCCGTGTGGTTGAAATCAAGGGCTGCTGTCCTGCGTATAAAGAGGGAGACACTTTTTGTCTGCGCGAAGGTTACTTGCTGGAATCGGACAAGCCGGTGTGCATGCATTCGCTGGCTTCTCTCATGCCACACTACAATGCACTGAAAGTCTCTCCCCCGACCAGTTGGGGTCTGGCAGGCCAGGGTAACCCGGAAAAGGCCTATATCCAGTGCCTGGACCCCTACGAGCGCACCGGTGGAGGTACGGCAATTTTTGAAATAACCTGCCGGGGAAAAGAAGACGGCTAGTTCGGCAGGGCTATAGTATCGGCTGGCAGAGGAGAATGCACAGTCGCCCGTTAAATTGCCGCTTGCCGAAAGTGAAACTTTATTTTATAGAATTGGATTACCATGTTTGCTGACAACCTGCAGGAATTAACTTTTACCAACTTATTCAACCTCAGAACCCATAAACTTCACCCTGGAGGAACAGGATGAGTAACCATTACAAAAGTCTCTCGCTTTGGATTTTAACCCTCACTCTTTTCAGTTTTAACAGTCTTACTGCTCAAGGCCGAATGAATGTTTTCGCCTCTTTCGAGGATGAGGCCCAGGTTTCTGCGGTCGAGGCCTCTGAGGGGGTCAGCGTATCTAGCTCAACTCGCTTTCCCACCTGGCGTGGTAATTCTCTTGAGGTTGTATTTCCCGAAAAAGGAGGAGAAATAGAATTTACCCGGATTCCGGTGGACTGGCGCTGGAGTGGGGCTCTTTTGCTCTTTGTCTGGAGCATGCAGCCCGGTGAGCTGGAGTTTGTCCTGGCCGATTCGTCCGGTAATTTATTCAGCAAGACTTTCGGTTTGCGTACCGGGGCCAATCACCTTCAGCTGAAGCTTTCCCGTCCGGTAATCCTCGATCTGCAAAGAATGCGTTCTATCAAGCTGGCCTCAAAGCACAGCGGTACTTTTTATATGGACTACTTTGCCCTGGACAGGTTTCATCCCGTGATTGAAGAACGTGGACGCTTTGATGTGGATTATACAATGAAAATTGAGACGCCCCACGTTCCCTGGGCGCGTCCCTTTGTGGGAGGACCGATAAAAGCCTATGCGCTCAGTGGTGTAATCGATGGGAGGGCGATTATCGAGCTGGCCCAGCGCCTGGAGTTGAATTTCAAGTCCACCACCATGGGCATAAGCGACCCGATGAACATGTACGGGTTCGGGGATTTCTATTCGCAGCGCAGGGGAGGTTCCTCTCTGATCCACACCTATATCGCCGACGACCTGCTCAGTGGCCCCCACTATGACGTGATCCTCTGGCCCGCGCTCAGGCCTTGGGAGAGTTACCCTGAGGTGGTGCGGGAAAACGTGCGCAAAAGAGTCGAGGAGGGAGCAGGACTGGTGCTTTTTTATCCTCTCAGCCAGGTCCAGGACGGCGGCGGCCTTTGGGATATCTCCCCGCTGACCGAGATAAAAGAGTATGTGCGTATCTGGCCGGAGGACCCTGTAGAGTTGGACTCATCCAATGTGGATAAAAGTCCCTGGCACGTTACCGGGGAGCATTATATCACACGGGGAGTTCCGCTTGGGGCTTTTCCTCAGGGACACCTGACAGTGCTGGCCTCAAAGCCCACGGGTAAGGTGCTCATGGAAACCAAGGCCGGCACTCCGGTATTGGCTGTGCGCACCCTTGGAAAGGGAAGGGTGGTAGCTTTCGGCTACAGCCAGCGCGGGATGATACCGGAGGTACCAGATCTATGGGATACAGGGCTCCATTATCCCTATCACGAGTATATGTGGTCACTGGTGGCCCGCTCTGTTGTATGGGCCGCAGGCCGGGAGCCCCAGGCCGCAATCGGGAAAATGGAACGCTCCGGGGGCAGGGTTAAAGTGCGTCTTAATGGGCTTTCATCCGGTAGTGAACTGGTGGCCAGAGTAATGGACAGTTTCGGGAACATAGAAAAAGAAACGAAGCTCAAGCTAGGGGAAGGAAAAAAAGCTGTGGCCCTGGATCTTCCGCGTCCCCTGGCCGCCGGCCGACACTTTGTCGACCTCAGGCTGGTTGCCGGGGATGGTTCCCTGGACTGGGCCACGCTTATCGTGGATGAGGCGCCCAGGGTCAGTATCCAATCGATAACACCGGAAGCTGACCGTGTCCGGCTGGGTGAGAATATATCCGGAACCATAGTACTCAGCGCCAATAAGAATCTCGATTGCAAGGTAAAAGTAAGCCTTTATGACAACTACGAGCGTTTGATAGAGGAACAATTTTTCGAAACTCCTGTGAAAGGCAGTACTGAAAAATCTTTCAGTTTCAGCACTGCCGGCGTACTGAGCCATCTGGCGAAAATCGATTGCCAGGTGCAGGCAGGCGATCTACTCCAGGACCGCCGGATTGCCGAGGTTTTCGTGCTTCAGCCCAGGGTGTGGGACGATTTCGACATCGTGATGTATCTGTTCGGCCCCAACCCGATGCCGGGAATCTGGCCCACAATCGACCGCCAGATGCAGCGGCTCTGGGTGACCACCCTCTCCTCTTACCCGCTGGATCACTGCAAGCATGCCAATTACATGGTGCAAGCCCAGACCCGGGTCAGCGGGCAGGAATCGCCGGACGATAACCCGGACCGCACATACTACGAGGAAATGAAAAAGAAGTATCTGGAAACCCGGGACAAGAAAGTGCTGGCCAGGAAATACTGCCTGAACGACCCGGCCTACCGGGAGCTTATCAGAAAGGAGCTTAAGGAACTTGCCTCACCCTGGGTTCCCTTTTCGCCGTTGTCTTACTATGTCTATGAGGAGCCGTCGCTTACCTGTTACGGGGATGCAGTGGATATCTGTTTCTCCGAGCACTGCATGCGAGAGATGCGCAAGTGGCTTGAAGGGGAATACGGCACACTCGATGCCTTGAACAGCCAGTGGGGTACAAGTTTCACCCGCTGGGAGGATGTGGTACCGGATGATACCTACGAGGCTCAGGCGCGCGGCAATTTCTCCTCCTGGGCAGACCACCGCACTTTCATGGAAAGAACCTATGCCAACAGCTACAAGATGATTCTCGAGGAACTGCAGAAACTCGATCCTCAGGCCATCGTGCTCAATTCGGGAACCCAGGAATCAGCTTCCCACAACGGCTGCGATTACAGCCAGCTGAATCTTTACACAAAACACCTGAATGCTTATCAGTATGAGATCCACCGGAGTATGAACCCGGAAATCAAGATCTCCGGCGGTGCGGGTTATGGGGTCATGGGCAAGAATGTCTTCTACAACTTTTACAATAATCTTTTCAAAGGCAGTAACGGCGGACTCTATGTTTTCTGGCAGTATTGTACTCTCGATCCGGACCTAACATTGAACCAGAGTGCCAGAGACATGGAAGCCGGTTTCCAGGAGATGCGGGGTGAGGGGATCGGCAAACTCGTGGGTCTGGCTTTCCCTGACAATCATGGAATCGCCATTCACTATTCCTATCCCAGCATTCACGGGGCCTGGATAGTCGACGGGCATATCGAGGAGCGGGTTACATACCGCACCAGCCCCACCTTTGACAGGTTTAACGACAATCTGGACGGCTGGCTTAAGATACTCAGGGACGCCGGGCTCCAGTTCGATTTCATGGCTTACAGCGCTGTGGAGAAAGGAGAGTTGATCTCCAAAGGATACAGGACATTTATCCTGCCAATGAGCGTGGCTTTAAGTGATGAAGAAATCCAGGCCATCCGCGAGTTTGTCCAGGGTGGAGGAACCGTTATAGCGGACGCCCTACCGGGGGTGATGGACGAGCATTGCAAATTCCGCAAGAGCAAGGCGCTTGAGGAGCTGTTCGGGGTCCAGGCCCCTCTTGCAGACCGCGGAAAGATCATTACCATGCAGGGCGAGCCTGGCCTCAAACTGAAAGCAGCCGAGGCATTGCTCACAGAACAGAAGAGGCCGATCCTTGTCCATAACCGTTTCAGCCAGGGCCAGGCCTGGCTGCTCAACTACTTTCTGGACAGTTATGGCAGGGACAAGCGGGAGGGGAGAAGTGGGCCCGCTCTTGAGAAAATGAAACAAGTCCTCTATGCGGCGGGAATCGAGCCCAAAGTACGGCTGAGCTCTCTGGCCGACAAACCGGTAACAGATTGTGACCGCTATTTGTTTGACAACGGATCCACAAAGCTGCTGGGGCTGGTGCCGGACATGAACAAGCCGCAGAGTGAGAAGATTCGTATCACTCTGGATAAAAGTTTCGCGATCTACGACGTGCGGGATAAACGTTACTTAGGCTCAGGTGCTGTTTTCCAGACCGAGATCGAGCCGGGAGTGCCGAAACTGTTTGCTTTTATCAGTGACAGGATCACCGGAATGGATATTCAGGCTCCCTCACAAGCCGCTCTGGGACAGGAGGTGAAAGTTGATTTCCGCATTTCCGGAGTGCCTGACCTGCGCTCAGTGGCAAAAGTGGTGGTTACCGGCCCGGCTGGCCGACAGGTAAGGATTTATGGTGGAAATCGTGACATTCTGAACGGTTCCGGAAATACGAGTTTCCGCACAGCGCTGAATGATCCGGCAGGTGACTGGTATCTGGAAATCACAGAGGTGATGAGTGGCGAAAGAAGCCGGGCTGTGATCACTATCAGGTGAATTTCCCATAAGATAGGATCATTTCCCCCGCTGGAATTAGTTGACCCTACCGGGGCAGGGGATTCCTACCTGGCCGGATTTGTCAAGGCTTTGGAATTGTTTGATGAACCTATAAGAAAGGGAGAGTTCGCTGCGATGACTGCAACTTTTTCTATAGAAAGGAAAGGTCCTTTTAGCAAAGCCACAGGTGATGTCTTTAAAAGGCTTGGATGGTAATAATAATTCTCTTGTTACTGTTACTAAAGAGCAGTAACGTTTAGTCGGAAATCAATGTAAGGCATTTCTTGCTGTAAGCTTTTTCCAATGCGGGATATCGAGTAAATCAAAGATGAAAATACGTAAAAAGATCATATTTTCGCTATTTGCTGCGGTTTTGGTAACAGCGGATTTTATCCTCTGGTCGCAGGCACCTGAAAATTATACCCAGTGGTGCGAGCTGTCCCAGTGGAGCTACGATTCAGAGAAAGAGAGTACTGTCAGCATCCTGCGCAGTGACAATCCAGCTTTGAGCGACCCGCGCCCGGTAACTGATACACTCGAGTACGAGCAGATAGAAGAAATAGTCAGACAGGCTGTGGAACTCGCTGGCGGACTGGAAAACTTTCTCGAGCCGGATGACCGCAGGATCGTGATCAAGCCCAATATTGTCGAGCCGGTAGAGCCGGTTGGCAATGGCCTTGGCGTGAACACTGACTGGCAGGTGGTCAAGGCCCTGGTTCTGCTTCTTTACAGGATTAATCCCGAATTCGAGATCGTAGTTGCCGAGGGCGCAGGCGGCTGGGCACGGCCCGACACGCCCAATGCCCCGAGCTGGTCTTTGAGCGAGGACGGCTACGAAGTCTCCGGTTACCGCGAGATGATCGAAACACTTAAGATCGATCCGGACTACCCGGACCTCAATCTCGAGTGGGTGGATCTCAACTACGATGATACTGTTCGAGTAGCAGTGCCAGAGCCCCGTATTTCGGAGGACCAGACCGTATTTTTCCTGCCCCGCACCCTGGTCGAGGCGGATTTCATTATCAACGCCCCTGTGCTCAAGGTGCACAGCCCCTGTATCACCGTGGGCTTGAAAAACTGGGTGGGAATCCTGCCCGGCATGGTCTATGGCTGGTCCAAAGATGCAGGCTACAACGGAAACGGTATCGTGCTGAACCACACGCCCGGCCGCCTTCAGAAAGATATGGTCGAAATCGTGCGCACCCAGGGCAGTGATTTCGTGGTAGTGGACGCGATTGTGGCCAGGGAGAAGGCAAAGAATTACTGGCAGGGCATTCCCAAGCGCAGAAACATGATCGTGGCCGGCTTGGACGTGGTGAGCGTGGACGCAGTGTGCGCGCACCTGATGGACATTGACCCCGATGACGTGGAGCATGTCTGCCTGGCCGCCCTTACCGGGCTGGGCCAGAATGACCTGGAGAAAATAACTGTCGTGGGGAACACGATTGAAGAAAGCAAAGCCAGGTTTATCAAGGACGGAAAATACACGCCATCCGGTTTGGTAAACCCGGATTATCGCTATTACGGCCAGAGCAACCGGGTCTGGCTGCTCAAGGGCGGATTCCCGGGACTCGACCTGGAAGCCGATTACCTGGGCAATGAGGCCGAGGCTGCCCCGCAGCCCGGAGAGAGCGGCTGGAGCGAGCCGATTTATTTCTACGATGATGTGATCGATCCGGCAGCGTTTTTTGGCGACTCTGCAGATTGTATCCACTATGCTTTCAGTTATCTCACAGTACCCGGGAACTGCATGGCCCAGATGTGGGTCGGTTCGCCGCAGGAGCTGGCGGTCTGGCTCAACGGGGTGCAGGTTTACAAGTATGACGGTACTTACAGGAAGCATACGCTGCCGAACGATGTGGTGGAGGTGGATGTCCGGGCCGGGGTTAACCGCATTCTGGTAAAGGCAGGCCAGCGGGAGGGTATCAGCGAGTTCAGCCTTAATGTCTGTGAAACCGAGACAGATAAGAATTACGCCGGTAACCGCCTGGCCGGCGCAAAATTTCTCACCCGGACCGAGCCGGAGAGAATGAATGGAGACTACAACGGTGACGACAGGGTGGATATCATGGACCTGATCAGCCTGCTCGGAGTACTGAGCGAAAGTGACCGGGACCCCGAATACGATTTCAATGCGGACGGCCGGGTCGATATTTTCGATCTGATCGGCCTGCTCATATACCTGAAGGGAAATTAATAACAGGAGCAAGCCCCGTTATCCGGGGAGAAAAAGGATTGGACTTCTGGATACAGTTCGATAGAGTTTTCCCGCGAACCTATACTTACCGCATCCTGGAGAATTTCTGGGAGTTTCTTTCAGAGCTTTATCCCTATCTGGCGGCCGGTATCCTGATCGTGGCCCTTCTTCAGCGGGTGGTTCCCAGGCTGCACAGGCTCAGCTTTCTGCGTTTCGACGGCACAGCCAACATATTCGCCGCCGCAGTGGCCGGGACAATCGCACCCTTTTCGGTTTACCTGGCCGTGCCGATATCCGCAGTGTTTATCCTCTCCGGCATTCCGGCTCCGGTTGTGGTGGCCTTTCTTTTCGCCTGTCCCATCCTCGACCCGAACCTGTTACTTCTTACCTATGGCGCTCTCGGGTGGCAGATGGCCCTGGCGCGTCTGGTTTCGGCTTTGTGCCTGGGATTCGCAGGAGGACTGATATACAGGAAGCTTGGAGATCGTCTGCCCCTGACCCCTCCCAAAGCCCTGACTGAGCTCCCCAATCGCTACACCGGGAGTCTGGAGAGGAGAAACTTCTGGTTTTCTATCCGGCGCCAGAGCCTTTTTATCGTAAAAATATTCAGTGTCAGCCTGTTGCTCAGTGCGGCGATCAAGGCCCTGGTTCCTCCCGAGTATGTGCGCTCGCTTTTTGGGCAATCAGGCTACTTTTCGATTCTGCTGGCAATAGCCCTGGGCGTGCCGTTTTACCAGTGCGGCGGAGCCTCCATTCCGATCATGCAGGCGCTTTACGAACTTGGGCTGAGCAAAGGAGCGATCCTGGCTTTTTTCATCTCCGGGCCGGCAACCAAGATCCCGGCGCTCTATGCATTCCGGGAGGGTTATGGCACGCGGTTCCTCTCGGTCTACCTTATCTACACGCTTGCCGGAGCGTTCGCGGCGGGAGTTGTTTTTAACCTGATCGGCTGAAAAGACAATCCGAGATAGAAAAATCCAAAGGAGACCTTTGAAAAAATCCTGATCAAGAGATAATTGTTCTCCGTTGGAAGGTTTAGTGAATCTCCCTGAGAGAATTCAATATTGAAACTCTAACACACCCCTGTATCCCCTCTTGATAGAGGGGACTGTTCCCAGCAGCCCCAATCCTGGATTTGCACAAGACAGTGGTGGGTGGGAGGAGTTGATAGAGGGGACTGTTAATGCAAAACTTAGACGTAAAAAATTCCCCTCTAGAA
>CAZJQI010000083.1:0-10468 GCA_964548275.1 uncultured Gemmatimonadales bacterium | reverse complement strand
TTTTTAGGTATGTTTTGAGGTTAATCTGAGACCAGTTTCAAATTGTACAAATAAAGACCTTTAAAAAAATCACAGAAGAAGGGATGAATTTTTCAACAATCTGGTGGATAACACACCCCGCCCGCTGGTGCGGGCACCCCTCTCAAGAGGGGATTTTCACACCCCGCCACTCCTGTCTGGTACAAATCTACCAGTGGGGCTGCTGGGAGCAGTCCCCTCTATCAAGAGGGGATACAGGGGTGTGTCAGGCTTTCAATATTGAATCCTCTGTCGGGAGATTCGCTAAACCTCCCAACGGAGAACAATCATCTCTTTATCAGGATTTCTCAAAGGTCTCAAATAATGCTACCACCATGACTCAGGCACGTTCTCGATATCCTCGAAAGCCCCCGGCACTCCCTCAGCAGGCCCGTAATGCACACTACCGCCGTAGGTTGTGAGAAAGAGCATCCCGGGGTTGTTCACATCAGGTATTGCCCGCTGGCCCCATTTGAACCGGTAACCCTCCAGCCTCCGCCAGGTTTCGCCGCGGTCGTCGCTGCGAAAGGCGGCGTTGTGGAAAGTGTTGATAAAAATCGTGTTCTGGTTACAGGGATCTATTGCTGCTGAGTTGACTCGCCTGACCTCGTCGAATACCAGTTTCCAACTCTTTCCCCCGTCCTCTGTGCGGTAGAGGCCACCTTTCACGTCACGCCCGTCCACGGATTGCGCCCAGCAGCTAAGATACATCAGCTTTGGGTTTGTCGGGTCGATCTGAATATCGTGCGGGGCGTTTATACCCTCCGGAAGAGGAAGCGGTTGCCAGCTTGCGGCCCTGTCGTGGCTGATATAAAGTTCACCGGGCACAGTGGTGATTTTCATCTCGCGCCGGGTTCCCTCGATCCGGCGGCCGCGGGTGAGCAGAAGGACGAGCCTCCCTGCCGAATTACGCCTGATCTGCCAGGCAAAGCGGTTGTCTCCCAGGCCGCTATTGGCCTCTTTCCAGCTTGCCCCGCCGTCATCGGATTTATAGACGCCCCGGTCGAAAGCAGTGACATAAAGAGTCCTGGAATCTTTCGGGCTGTCAGGGTCGACCAGCACGTTTGTGCAGACCGAGTTCTCAGGGATACCGTTGTTGCTCTTGCGCCAGTTAAGGCCTCCGTCGTCGGTGACCGCCACCCCGCCCTGGGAGCCGCCGAATCCTCTGGGTGAAAACATCTTGTCTCTGGGAAGGTCGTGGGCGTTGCCCCAGACTGTCCATGCCCGGCCTTTGATCTCAGGGTCGAACTCCAGCCAGTAGCAGGTATTGGTCCAGGGTCTCGGTGCACCTTTCACTGAGTGTACCCATGTTTTTCCGCTGTCAAAGGTGTGGAAAAGGCCGATATCCGTATAGGAGATAAAGAAATGATTTGTGTCGAACGGATCGAAATGCACCCCATAGCAGGTGGTCACGTCAAGTCCGCTGCTTGTGACCGAGCCGTCCGGCTGGTTGTGGCTGTGGACCTGCTCCCAGCTCCTGCCGCCGTCTCTTGTGCGGTAGGCCCTTCCCGCATCCGTGCCGAAACAGATATCAGGGTCAGTGGGAGCCACCCCCAGGTGTATCGGGTTGCCGCCCCAGCCGGGCCCCCACTGGCGGTCAAGCCATGAGCCTTTATGATTATCAGTCAGGTATCCCTCCCCATTGGCCAGCCAGACCGGTTTCCAGCTTTCGCCTGCATTTTCTGTCTTGAAAATGCCGAAAATCCAGGCTCCCTCGATCTCGCGGGCAGCTCTGGCATTGCGTGTGGATAGGTAGACCACATCAGGCTGCTTCTCGCAGACCCCGAAAGATCGGACCAGCGAAACCTCCCCTTCGGGAACACCCTCGAGAAGGCCATTATTGATCTGAACCCAGCTTTGGCCCCGGTCGATGCTGCGGAACATGCCTCCGCTCAGGCTGCCCCCGGAGATTTCCATGCCTGATAGCACATAGAGTATCGTTCCCTTTGGCCCGGTTCCGCCCTCAGCAGCTAATATCCTTTCAACAGGCAGAGGAAGTCTGGTGAGTTTGCCTGTGCTTTCCTCGATTCGCACGCAGGCGCTTTCGGTAAACGCAGTGACCTCACCGGAGCGGCCGTCCAGGCTGCCAGGGAAGATTCTCAGCACGTTGAACCCGGGAACCTCAGCCAGCAGGCTCCAGGTTTCGCCCCGGTCGGTGGAGTGGATAACTATGGCGGATTTCAGCGAGGGCTGGCCGCTCCTGCCCATGTAGGCTATCATGGGAGCAAGGCCGAGGTATATATGACGGCTGTCGGCAGGGTCGACCCGGATGGTGGTAATGCTTCCGTCAAACGCGCCCTCGATTATCTCGGATGGCAACAGGTTCCGGGCCTGAAATTTTCCCCCTATTTGCCCGGCCCTTTCAACCCTGGGATAGATTATACGCCAGCGCCTGCCCCTGTCCTCGGAGCGGAAAAGGCAGCTGAGCCCGGAGCCGCGGTCTTCGCTGTGAAGGTACCCGCGGTTGGCTGCGTAGATCGTATTCGGGTCATTGGGGTCGAATTCGAAATCCTCCGGCACTGTCCAGAGGTTGAACATGCGCCAGTTGTCCCCGCAGTCGTAGGTAATATAGGCTGCGGTCATGTCGCAGTGGGTGAGAACAATATCCGGCTCATGTGGGCTGATAGTGGGCAGGAATATCCCGCCGCCCCCGCCAGGGCCGATAACCTGCCAGCCGGGTGTACCCTGAGACTCTTGCGCCTGTTCTTTTTGAACAGCCTGGCCGCATCCAACCAGCAACAGGAGGACTACAGCAGTACTAAACGACAGACATTTGGATAGGTAGTTTAGAACCTTCATGAGTCCGTACTCCTTGAAAATTGAGATAACCTTACCCGAGCTTCCCGGAGGATCGCACTCTGAGCTTCTCAGTAAATCTTAATTTTTTTTATACCATTTATAAAAGTTGCTGTAAAAAATCTTTTCAAGAACATTTTTCGGCAGCGCCAGGCCGCGGAACTTGCCGTCCACCTCCCAGACCTCCATCTCTTCATCCGTGGCAAAATAGCGGTAATCGTTCATGTAAGTTGCTTCTATCCGCTCGAGAGTTTGAGCAATGTCGGTTTTGGTATAGACTCTGCCCGCCCCGAGGTCTGTGCCGTAGAGCAGGCGATCCTGATACTTGATAATGAAATTGCGCACTTTTTGACGGTACTGCACCTGGAGGTGGCAGATCCGGGCAGCCATGTCCACAGAGAAATTGGGGTATTTGTCGAAACGTCTGGCCATCTCATCAACATCGAACTCGATGCTTCCCAGATGGCAGCCCACCAATCTCATATTAGGGTGTTTTTCCAGCACATTGTCCCGCGCCTGGATATGCTTCCAGTAATGAGGGATTTCCGGATGAAGGTAGGAATGGTACTGCGGGTTTTCGGCAAAATATTTCCGGTCGTTGTTGACAGTCATCTCCTCCAGGGGAAGCCAGCAGTTGCGCGGCTCGCCGATATGAGCCACCAGCGTCTTGCCCTGGCTTTCGATATAGTCGAAAATCGGGTCGAACCGCGGATCGTCGATCATCACAAAACTGCCGTCCGGGTCTTTGAGCACCATGCCGATCTCTTTCCAGACTTTAACCCCTACTGCGCCTTTGTCGAAACCGTCCTGAATAAGCTCAATGGCCTGGCTTTTCCAGTCCGGCGCGCCCCAGTTTTCCAGGCTGAAAGAGGTGTCCCACTCGATCCAACCCGGGTACTTTGCATACATCTTTTCGGCAATCCTGATCTGGTCCAGCAGAAAATCCTTATTCATACCCCGGGTGCTGATCGTTTTCCAGCGCATGTTGTGCTCTTTGAGCTTGGCCAGCAGCGATTCTTCCTCGGATTCTTCAAGCCCCCTGAGATGGACGTGGGCGTCAATTTTGGGCATCGCTTTAAGCTCCGCCACGGTGATCAGGCTGTCGCCGGCTTTTTCGGGAGCAGACCCGGCAGGCTGCGCTTTTTCCCCGGATTCTGAGCACCCTGCAAGGCAGAAAAGAATAAAAGTTGAGATTGCGAGACATAAGGAACGCATTTATCCTCCTGTTTTTTTATAAAAGTTTTCCTAATTACCCAGAATAATATAGTGTGGTGTCCCGAAAATGGATTCAAAAACCCTCCCCCTTTCGTAGGGACACGGCGCGCCGTGTCCCTACGGGGGAAACAGGGGGATTTATTATTTCCGGGACATGATAATAGTATCTCTATTTTAAAATTCACTTTCCAGCCAGTTGAGAACAGCTTCTTGGCGTTCGGCCGGAGTGTCGGCTAACACCACTTTCAGGCCGTCCGGTCGGCCCTGAGAGCGGTATTCACCCACCGCCAGGGTAAAAGCAGCCTTTACCCGCTCCTGCGAAAGACGCACCTTGCGGGCATCTACAGTGTTCAGCAGAAAGATTCCGCGTGGGGCCAGGGCAGTCGCTGCCGCGCTGATATCCAGATCAAGCGCCCCGCCTGGCAGGATACCCTCCGGCCTGAAAAATGTTACCCCCTGGGATACCATATCAGCGAATGAGACCGGCCCGCGCTCGTAGATCACTGTACTGATTTCCGGGATACACGCGGCAGAGTAAAGCGCCAGGGTGGCCAGTTCTCCGTAACCCCGGCAGGCGATTTTCGTCCTATCCACGTCATTTCGGCTTGCCAGGTAGCGAGCCGCTGCAGCAATATCCCTGATCCGCAGCTCAATCATCGAGGTTCCCAGTTCCATAGCGGTGTAAGCAGCCTGGGCCTGTGAGCCGAGGAGATGGGCGAAAAACTCGCGGTCGGCGTCCCAATCGTTAGCTGAAGGCGCAGTTTGGCCCCAGCCACGGGGCGCGAGAATCAGCACCAGGTAACCCTGCCGGGTCAGGACCTCGCTGTAACCCTGATAGTCCACGTTATACTCGTGGCTGTTATCACCAAAGTATATCACCGCAGGATATTTTCCCTTTCGCGTGGAAGGCAGGAATATATCAACAGGCAGGCTGATTCCTTCCTCTACATGAAGGACTATTCTTTCAACTTTTAATCCCCATTCCCTGTTGGTTTCCAGCATATCCGCAGCAGGCGGAGAGATGATTTTATCCAGGCCGAGCCTGCCTTTCATATTGGTGATTTTATCCCTGGCAGCCTGGATCGCTTTGCCCCTCAATCCGGCTGCATGCTTTTCCATCTTTTCAGCGTATATCTCCGGCAGGGTACGCGCCACCAGCGAGGTGGCTACCTGGCCGGTCTCGGTTGCCTCGAGGCTGCCGGGAGGGAAAGAATCTGCCGGGGCAGTGGGAATGCCTGGCTCGATCCCGGTTTGTTCGGATAGCCAATCATTCACCAGAGACCATTTGAGCTTGACAGGCTCCTTGCCTGGTATGATCCATTCGGTTTTTATGTTTTTCTCTGCTCCAATCAAGGTGTAAAGATTTTTCAGACTCTCCATTTCTTCAGACTGGGCTCCCATTACCCATAAAGTACGCGGGGCGCCAAGAGAAAGGATCTCCCGGATTCCTACTCCTGAGGCAAGCGAGGAAGGCAGAGCAGTTGACGGGCCTGGGGGCCTGGTTGCCTTTAGCCTGTGGAAAAATGAATGCCTGAACATGCCGAGATGAAGGCCCTTGATTCGGTTGTCCAGAGCCCAACATAATGCCATCTCTTTAGAATTCATTCCACCGGCAACCTGGAATATAGAAGCTGAATTTATATCTTTCCGCGAGTTAAGGTGGTCGACAAGCGTAACTAGGTCAAAAATATACTTTTGAAGGAAAGGGCGGTTTACGAGCAAACCGAGCATGGCTATCATCGACTGCTCGAGCACACCAGTACCCGGTACGTCCTGTATCTCCGGATCGAACTTCTCAGACTGGTAGATACTCCAGGCAGGTGGCCGCGGGCGCCAGTCAATGCCGCCTGTAACCGGGTCGTGGTACTGCTGGCGCTCCCCCTGGCCGATCGGGTCATAAGTGAGCACTGCAAAGCCGGAGGATGCAAGACAGGCGCACTCGTTGCGAAATGAATTCTTTCTGGTTTCCTTGCCGTTATCGTACGGCCCTGGATGCATAATCACCGCCGGATAACCCTCTGGCGGAGCCTGGGTTTCCGGAATGTAAAGATTGGCCGTAATATAAAAGTGTGGGGTGCTTTCCAGCAGGAGCTTTTCTATCCGGTAGCCGGAGCCTTGGACCCTGCCTGTGACCAGGGATGAGACAAGAGTTCCGCCCCTGGGCGGCGGGCCGAGCGTTTTTTCGAGATATTCCCGCACCCGCTCACGCCTGGCCTGCCAGTCTGAGGCGGATTTCAAAGAAGCCAGTTCTTTTTTGTGAGTCTCTTCGAGCTTGCCTGTCCAGGTTTTGAAATACTCGGCAAGCATCCTGTCGGCCCGAACCTCGCCTGAGTGCAGTTTGATTGTCGGAGCGGGCGCAGCGCTGTCCGGGTTAGAGCCGGTGCCCTGGGCTTTCAGGCTTTCGGGGGGGAAAAGTGAAAATGTGAAGGCAAGAAAAAATATTTCATAAAACGTTATCGCAATTTTTCTCCCGATTGGTGATTTGTTTTTAATTCCCACTGGATGCCTCCATTCGGGAGTAGATTTTTTCCAGTTTCTGCTCAGGAGAGTCATAGCCGCAGATCGAGAAACCCTCGGCCCGGCCGCTGGCCCGGTATGCGGCCATCGTCCAGGAGTATTCCCGCTCTGCCCGTTCGGCGGGCACTCTTCTGCGCATCTGGTCCACAGGATTCAAAAGAGTCAGTCCACGCGGTGCGATAAGCGCTGCCATGTGCTTGAGGTCCATTTTTTTCAGCACCCCGGGCAGGAGCACGTTCATGTGCCAGTTAAACTGGCGGTTTTCCACCATTGACATGTAGGACAGCGGCAGCCGGGAAAGAATGACCGGGTCGAGCCTGTTTTCGAAACAGGCGGCGGCCAGACAGTAGAAAGCCATTTCCTCCTGTGCGAAACAGCCGATCCGGGTGCTGTCGATATCCTCGCGCGAGGCCAGATAGTCCACCGCGCGAATTACATCCAGGGCCCGCATGCCGATCAGGCTCTTGCCGATCATCAGGGCATCGTAGCTCATGTTCGTTTCCGAGCCCCAGAGAAGGGCGTGGTAGCCCTCCTCGTTGTCGCGGTACTGGCGGAAGGTGCGGGTTTCGCCTGTACCCCGCGGATCGATACACAGAACAGCCACCCCGCGTTTTGCCAGTTCAGGTACAACTTTGCCTTTGTGCGCCTCGGCTGCTTTGCCCTCCGGGTGGCAGTAAACAAGCCCCGGCAGCTTTCCACTGGGTCTGGCAGGCCGGAAAAGCAAAGCCGGAATATAGACGTCCGGTTCGCTGAAATAAACGAGTTTTTCGATCAGGAGGCCCTCACGCTCGACAACTCCGATCCTTTTCCAGGGCACCTCGCCTGATACGCACTGGAACCCGGTCAGTTCACTAAGCTGCTCGCGGAGAGTTCTGGCAGTGGATTGAGATTCCTCATGGCCTGAGGGCACTTGTATATCGGTTTTGACCGAACGGGCGTATTCGAGGTTCAGCTCGAAAATGTCCTTTTCTCCGTAAGCTGTATGCTGAAGGCCGGTTTCGGTGGCAAGCAGGTCGTGGTATTTATCCGGGGTGAACGGCTCCTCCTGGACGCCCTCCTCGGACTTGCCGAGCCAGAGGTTCACCCAGGCATAAGTGTTCTGGCGCTGCTCCAGAGACCAGGCATGTCCTCCGGGAACTTCGCTTATTCGCAGGCAATGTGCGGATTTCAGGTGGCGGTAGTAGCGCATGGCGTCGTGGAAAGCCTCGTAAGCCCCCGCTATCGGGAAAAAATCCCGGCTGGAGCAGGCAATCAGCAGGGGCCGGGGAGCGTTAAGCTGCAAAATATCACCGTACTCCACACCTGCGGCGATACACGGAAAAAGGTTCTGCTCGGCATCGGCCATGCCCAGCGATTCCCAGCGCCGTTCGTTGGAGGTGACATGGCAGACCGGCATTGCGACCTCTATCCGCTCATCCAGGGCTGAAAGCCAGGCAGTGACATTGCCGCCTCCGGAAATCCCGGCGCAGGCGATCCGGGAGGTGTCCACATCCTCCCTGGTGAAAAGATAGTCTATCGCCCGCATTCCCTCCCAGAGGAAATACATCTGAAGGTTCGTGCCAGCCAGCAGGGTCTGGTGCCCGAGATAGGAGTGTTCGCGCATTTCCACCAGCGAGGTGCTGGTCACCGGGTCGACCAGAGGCTTGCGTTCGCCCAGGCCGATCGGGTCTATCGCCATCACCAGGTAGCCCTTGCGGGCCAGCGACAGTCGGCGCCCCTGCGAAATCGACTTGCCTTGGGGCGAATGCCCCACAGGACACAGGAATGCCGGGAACGGAGGCTCGTGCCTGCGGGGTACATAGACCAGGGCGGTAATCGGGTAGGCCGGGAGGGCGTTGAAAACGACTTTCTCGATAAAATAATCCGGCCGCTCCACGCGCGCGATAAATTTAGCCTTGATCCGGGGCCGCTGGCTCGGGAATTCCCCCAGCATCTCGAGGAATTTTTTCCGGGTGTAAGAGAGGTGTTCCCGCCACTGGTCATCGCTCTGGATTTGGGCCACACGCTGGCGCCTGGTGTGAAACATCGCCTGCGCGATACGATCCATGTGGTGAAAAAGCATGGAGTCCGGGGCAGGGAAATTCTCATTGCCGGTTATTACCTGATACTGCGGCGCAGGGGCGGGACGCGGCTGACCGAAAGCCTGGCCGAAAACGCTGCTTGCCGAACCCGGAGCAAGGCTCAGAAAAACCGTTAACGCTAATCCGGCTGATTGTTTAAAAGAGTTTAAGATCATTTTACCCTTTCCAATGTTTAATAATGTTCACCCCAGACCAGCTTGCCTTTTTCTTTGAGCTGGATCGGGAAAGATTTATCCTGGTTGAGAGGCTGGGCGCAGGCCCATTCAACAGGGCGGGTTACGCCGTTTGTCTCCAGTTCACCGCTTAATTTGAGTCTGGCGCCCCACATGTTCTCCGGCAAGAGGAACCCGGCCTGGCGCACATCGCCTCCATAGGGGCGGCCTGCATCCAGGCAACCGGAAGTCTTGAAAGAGCCGTCCTCGCTTTCGAGTGTCACCCGCAGCACTCCCGGCACTCCCGCCACGCCGTCATTGGCAAATCCGATAATCAACTGGGGGCGCTCATAGACCTGGCGCTGCCAGATCCAGCCCGGCCTGACCCGGTAGCCCATACGCCTCTGCAAAGTAGTAAATCCGTTCGGGTAGCGCTCGTGGTAGCGGGCCAGGTTGTCCGCCTCGGTCCAGAGCGACCAGTAATTTGCACCCAGGTTGAGCACCTTGAGCATCGATTTTTCCTTTGCGTTCACCCCGGCCTCATCCACGGGTATTTTTTCGATATCGTAGTCGCGCCGCCAGCCCTGTTCCATGATCACCGCCAGCCATGGCGGGCGGTTGGCGAGGCGCTCGATCTGGATCGGCTCATCGTGGATGATGCTGTCCGAGCGAAGCCAGCCGCCGGCGCGCACGGTCATGTCCAGAACCACCCGGTTGCCTGCACGGCTGCTGTCAGGCTGGGTATTGACAGCCAGTGGAACTTTTTTCCACGTCTCCAGCTGGAGCCTGGTGATCTCCTGGAAAGTTCTCTCCGCTGTGGGGTAATCCGGTATCGGGTTGTTAGCTCCGCTGGTGTGGCCCTCGCCCCAGAACCCATACATTATCAGATCCATAAACTCGACCAGCGGATTGCTGTCGAACTCAGCAGCCAGCAGCTCGTTCAACTCGCGGAATGCTTTCAGGAACTCGGGGTGGTCGTAGCGCGGCTCGCGGTAGGCGAAATCGCTGCCGCGCCGTGTACCGATACTGACCACCGGGACTTTTTCCTGGACAAACTCGGGCATGGCGAGCCTCATCGGCTGGCCTACCGTGTTGGAAAGCATCACCCGGAACCCGACTCTCAGCCCGTAAGTTTCAGCCGCCTCAAAGGTGAGTTTCCACACCGGGCTGAGATCCAGCCTGCCGGGCCTGGCTTGTACGTCGCGCCAGTCGCAGCGGATGTAGAGCACGTCCACAAATGGGAGGCTGGCGAGTTTCTCCACGTGGCGCTGGAGGGTTTCCTCCCCCCGGCGGGCCGCCAGGGAAGGGCCGCCCTCCTCCCAGGTATAGCCCACAAGCCCGAGGCCGTAGTTCCTGATATGTTTCTCAGAGGGGCTCGTGCTGCCGATAGTGGCCCAGTCCTGGACCTCATCTTCACCAAAAGGCCCCTGATTTAGCCTGTCGCGAACAGGGGGGCCGGGCCCGAAATCATAACCCTCCCAAAGGTGTACCGGCAGATCCGCACGGGTTTTGCTTGCTTCCAGAGAGCTAAGTATCGCCGCTGCGGTTCCGGCCTTGATAAAGTCTCTTCTGTCAAGCATGATAAAACCTCAAATTTTTTACGATTTAAACTCAGTATTGTCCGGTTAACTAATAGGCAGAAAGAAAAAGATTTTTTCATGTTACTTTTGTAACCAAAAGTAACCAAAA
>CAZJQI010000082.1:0-11613 GCA_964548275.1 uncultured Gemmatimonadales bacterium | reverse complement strand
ATTTGTGAAGGATGAAAATAAATATTGTATGTGTCACACGGCAACTCTATGAAAAAAGGATAAAACCATCAAGCAATTTACCCCGGAGCAAGCTCCGAGGAATTCTTTTCGATCAAAGCGCTATTCCAGCCTCCCTGCAGACCATAGAATAGCCCGTCTCACAAGTTCTCTGTAAGCAGGGTGAAGATGCGCGTGGCGGTCGTGGCCTAGCTGGATATAGACCACCCGCGATTTTTCGTACGGGCTGACCCAGGCCAGTGGGCCGTCGCTTGTTTGTTCATCTGTCTGGAGGATCACTTTCACCGCAGGCGAGATCCACATCCCCTTGTAGGTTTCATCCTGGATATGCATCGGGCCGATCCCGGCAGTGATCGGGTGACTCCCCACCGGACGGACAAACAGCTCCACGTCATGCTTGTATGTGGAGGCCGGTGTATCGCCCTCCTGCTCCAGGATATACCTCCCCCCGACCACCTCGCGCCACCACCACGGCCAGGAACTGTAGTTGGCGATTGCGTGGTGAAGGACCACCACTCCCTTACCGTTTTCCACAAATGATCGCAAATTTCTCCTGCCAGCTTCACCGATTTCCCTTGACATATCGTACAGCACCAGCACGTCGTACTTTTCCCGGATATCCGAAGCAAAGGCCTCGGTGTTAGATACGGCGTGGTCCCAGATCAGCTCATCGCTTTCGAAAAGGGTGTAGAACTCGGTGTCGTAGCTATGGCCCCCGGTAACCACCAGAAGATTTAGAGCGTCGGGTTTTCTCGCGCGAAGGCTCGCCTCCGGCGGCAGGGTGACTTTGCCGGTTGCCGCCCATTCGCAGCCCCGAAGAAAAGAGGCGATAAACCCCGGCTCGCTCATCGCGGCCGGATCATGGCCCAGGGCCGTGTAGAAAGTCCTGCCTTTGCCGTAGTTGACTGTCCAGAGGATCGGCTCGTCCTTGCCCGTGCCCCTGGTGGCAGGATCGCTGTAAGCAGTGGCCAGGATACGGGTTTCCGGCTCCATCCGGGGATTGTGATAGAGTTCGTCCGTGGCGATAAAGCTCTCCGGCATCCCGGCAGCGATCGGGTGATTGCGTTCGATAAATTTCACCTGGAAAGAGTGCCTGTCCCCGTGGGCTGTTTTCGGCGGTCCCTCGACCCATACCCCGCCGATCATCTTTGCGTATTCCTTCCAGGGCGGCTCGAAAATCCCGGTGCGCACATGGCGGTCGCCCAGAACCTCCATCTCGCCGAAAGCGTAGTTCGCCCCGTGCACGGCTACCAGCCCTTTACCGCCTCTGACAAACTCCTCGACTGCCTGTTCGGCTGCCTCGCCCCAGCGCACACCACAGTAATCCAGCACCAGAAGGTCGTACGGTGCGAGCACGCCGGTTGTAAGCCCTGCAGGTTCCTCACTCACGCGCACGTCGAAACGGCCGGTTTCAACAAGCCGTTCTTTCAAAAACGGCGTGGTCCGGCGCCAATCGTGGTTGTTACGGCCGGTGAGGATCAGCACCCGGATTGCATTCTCCTTGAAAAACGGATCCATGTTTGTTGCCGCCGGTGCACACCGGACGATAAACAAAAAGGCAAGCAAACATGGCAACAACTTCCCGGCCGGTAGATGTTTTCTCTTCATCGGTTCACCCCCGTTTTATCAATCACGGCTTGAAGGTGGCTCAGGCTCCGCTGGGCTTGCTCTGGTGTCCCGCACTCGACCGAAAGGACTCCGGAGAAACCGCCCTCTGCCAGTATACCGACCGCTTTCGCCCAGTCGATCACCCCGTCCCCGCAGGCGCAGCCAACAGGCGTGCCAGTCACCCTGCCCCTTTCCTCTTCCGACTGTTTCAGCTCGATATCCTTGGCGTGCACATGCACAAGCAGGTGAAGAGCGGCTTTCAAACCCTCGCAGGGATCTTCACCGCCCAGGTAAGCATTGCCCAGGTCGTAATTCACTTTCAGAAACGGCGAATCAACCAGGGTGGCGATCCGCAGCAGGCCCTCAGTTTTGCGCGATATACTCTGATGGGGCTCGATGCCGATATATATCCCGTAGCGTTCGGCAGTGCGCAGGGCCATGGTCAGTGTGTATTTCATCACCTCGAAACATTGGTCATCGCTCATCCAGGAGGGTCTGATCCCCTCGTCTGTGCAAACCACCGGCGCACCCACCACCGCTGCGAAACGGATCGCTCTGGTGAGATATGGCACGCTGATCTCCGGCCTCATCAGCGGACAGTGCGAACTGAGCCCTGAGGCTTTTACCCCATTGAGCTCCAGAATTTCTTTCATCTCCAGCGGGTCTTCCTCCATGGAGAATGAATGGAAATAGCCTGCCTCGCTCAGCAGCTCACGGCCGGTGTGAACCATCGGTTCGACATACTTGTAGCCGATCCGGGCCGCGCGCTCCACTCCGGCTGCGAAAGATTTGTCCTCGCAGCGAATGAATTCCATGTTCACTCCGACTTCAATACTCATACATCCCACTCCTTTCGCCATTCGACACGGTTTTTCTCCTTGTAGGCGGTATTGCCTATATGGCAGGCCATCGAGGAATAGTGGCCCTCTGTTGCGTCCGCATTCGGTTTCTTTCGCGAACCCATGCATTCGAGCCAGTTGGCCAGGTGTGGCCTGGCGGAGCCGTAGGACACTTTCAGCGTGATCTCCCGGGCCGGCTTGTCCTCACCCGAGGTGAGAAACGAGTAGCCCGAGCGGAAAATCGAAAGCCTCCCGCCTGTGCCCATGAACACGATGTCGGCAACTTCCGGGCTTGCCATGTCGGTGATATTAGCCTCGAATGTGACATTGACTTTTTTCGGGTAATCGAGGATCAGGTTGATATTGTCCGGTGTGTCGCGGCCGTCATTGTACTGGTAAATCCCGCCCAGGGCCACTGCAGAGATTGGTTTCTCAAGCCCTAGAAACCAGTGAACCACATCCACCATGTGCACGAAAAGGCCGCCGGTCATCCCGCCGGTGGAAAAGTCCCAGTAGGCAAAGCGGTTGAAATAGCGCTTGGCGTCCCAGGGGATTTTCGGCAGCCAGGCCAGACAGGCCTCCCAGTCCAGCCCCACTGGCTTGCGCTCCATGCCCGGGGGCACAGGGAAAAGGTAGCCCCCATTGCCGTTCCAGATCGTGCGCACCATGTTCACCTCGCCGATCAGCCCGGAGTCGAAAAAGCGCTCCCTGGCCTCGATAAAATGCGGGATGCTCCTCTGCTGCATGCCCACCGACACGATCCGGCCAGCCTCTTTAGCTACGCGGACCACCTCGGGTCCCTGCTCGGGCAGCGATGTCATCGGCTTTTCCACGTACACGTCCTTGCCGGCCCTGCAGGCGTCAACCGTTATCTGTGCGTGCACATGGTCAAACGTGCCCACTATCACCCCGTCGATATCCTGTCGCTCCAGCAGCTTACGGTAGTCTGCGTACTTGTCCACCGTCCCGGTGATCTCGGCTGCCTCGTCCATCCGTCTGTCCCAGATATCGCTCAGGGCTGCCCACTCGATATTGCCAATCTCGTTCACATTTCTCATCAGGCTGCGCGAGCGGTTGCCCGTGCCGATCACTCCCAGCCTGATCCGGTCGTTGGCCCCGAGTATTTTTCTCGTAGAGGCGGCAGTAGCCACAGTGGCCGCAGCCAGCGAACCGGCCAGAAAGGAGCGGCGCGAGATATTGGCTTTTTTCTTTTGCATGCTCGATCCTCCTTTTAGTGGTAACTCTTTCGGATACGGGAAGTAATTTGAAAATTATCTTAATTCCATTTCAACTCCTCACCCAGACGGGTGAGCTCCAGGCCCACTGGTTGTTGTGCTGCCTCACCCGGAGATAGTAATAATCCGTCTCGCTCTCCGGCTCGCTGTCAACCAGATCCTTTTCAATGATAAAGCCCGCCTCCGGCACTGCGCGGTGAAATGAAATCGCCTCGCTGAGCCAGCCGATCAGGAAATGAGACCTGGCGCCCTCCAGAAGCTCCGCCAGGCTGTGCTCGAATTTTTTTCCGTTCACACTTGCGCGTATCGCAGCCGCTTTGGGCATCTCCACCTCCAGCACCACCGAGTCGGTGGTCGGGGTGAGGGTGTTGGGATTTTTCGAGGTATAGGATAGAAACGCGCAGGCTGTGTCATTTTTATCCAGGAGGCGGCTGACCATGGTCTTGTGCTCCAGTCCTTTCTGCGGGCTGGTTACCGGCAGGCCGCGGAAACAGGGGGTGGCAGAAACAAGGCGTCCGTCCGTGAGCTCGAGCACGCCGTCCCACTCGGTATAGCCCTCCTCCTTGTTCCAGCCCCACTCGATCCGCACCTTGGCGCGAATGGTGTCCCCACCAGGAGCCAGTGGCAGGAACGGGGCGTTGATCCGGGCGAGAACGCGGCCGTTCTTGACCACGTCCGCATAGTCCAGGAAATCGTTGCCCTCCACTCTCAGGTAGATGTTTCTCCTGGCATCACTCTCGATTGCCTGGCCCATCATGGCGTCATCGACCCTGAAATCCAGCACGATTTTTTCTCCGGTTGTACCGTAAACCCGCCGGGTGAGAAAAGCCTCCCACAGGCTCTCAGGAGTAAGCTCTTTCGCATACACCGCAACCCTGCCGTCCCCGTAGCTGCCCGGATATCCGGCGTGCTGGTCGGTTGAGGCGATCATCCCGAATTTTTTGCCGCGTTTCAGGCCGACCTCTGCGGTTCCCTCGTGCGAGCGCGGCCCCATGTCGTGAAGGTTGGGATAGGGTGCGATATCGGTCTCCGAGCAGCCGTGGCGCGAGTAGATTTCCACAAACGGTGTCTGGTCGCCTTCTGTAAAGGAATCCCAGTTGAATCCCCGGTAACCGTTGATATAACCCATGTGGTGCGGGATTACCAGGGCTTTCCTGTTGCGGAGCCTGTCTTTCAGGTCCGGGATCGAGGTCGCTTCGACTATCGGGGCGCGGGGATCGAGGTTGTAAACGTTGTGGTCGCCGTATTTCATATTGTGGCACTCGTAGCCCAGGAAAGTGACAAACTCGCCCGGTTTCAGGTACTTGAGGTTCAGGTCCTGAACATTGGTCCAGTTTTTCCGCAGGCGCTCGAATGCCTCCATGTGGTAATCGATCACCCAGGCCAGACGCCTGTCGTCCTTTCCGGGAATGTCCGGCCAGAGCGCATGAGCCACTATCGAGCAGAAATCAAGCTGCCCGGTTGCCGCCTCGAGAGCATCTTCCATAGACCCGTGGCCGTAGGTGATATTGCAGTGGGTGTGAAGGTCTCCCCAGTAGAGGTTGTAATCCATCTCCGATGGAGCCGATGGCATTTTCGCCGGCCTGCCGCAGGCTGAAAGAAGTGAAATACCGCCAGCGGCACTTTGAATGAACTTCCGCCTTTTCACAACAGTTCCTCCTGGCTAACATGACGAAAGAGTATTTCTATAGTATAAGAAACACAATAAAATAGATCCGAAATGTGGGATGAATAATATATTATTTCCTCATTTTTCAGCTAAGATCCTTCCGTGAAATGATAATATGATCCTGCAACCTGCAGCGATCGATATCGACCACTCGATGAGAGTAAGCATGGAACAGACCTAGCCAGGATTTTAACCTGTACTGGTTAAGTTCCTGAAAGAAGGTTTTCCTCACATCGTGCGGCCATGGAGCCAATGGAAAATGCCAGGACGCCTCAAGGTCTCTTTTTATCCCAAGTAAATAAAGAAAAGGACGCAATGCACTGAACGCCGAATGTTTCAGATAATCTCTGCTGAATATGTAAACCATCTTATCCAGAACACCCGGAACAATTGAAACCATAATGCCCTTGTCGCCTAAAACCCGGTTGCACTCTTTCATCCCCGCATCAAGATCCATGACATGCTCCAGGACATAAGCGGAAAAAACCAGATCGATGGAATTGTCCTCCACAGAAATCTTCTCCATGGCGCCATCTCTGATAATAACGTTACTCGTGCCTGTAACGTTCAATAGTTTCTTTGCATTGGCATATCCGGCTTCGCAGGTTCTGGCTGTTCCCCCGGCAATATCGACTCCAATAACTTCTGTTGATACCTGGGAAAGCAAGGACAAATAATAGCCGCTGCCGCAACCGATCTCCAGGGTCTTTGCAAAACTTAATTCGATGCCATTGTTTTCAAGCATTTGCATCGCATATTGAAATGTGTCCCACCTTGTCTTGAAATAGTTCTTATATCTTGCGAAATCGTACTTTATAGGTTCCAGTCTTTTCAGATAATTATCGATTGGTCTCATCTGCCTTTCCTTTTCCGACCCGTTGCATATCTTCCCTATTTCACAGCCGGTCATTTATCAGCGTAAGATAGACCCAAACTCCCGGATGCAAGAATATTCAATATATTTAACATTTAACCCGGTGCGATAATAATAAAACCTTCATTGACTTAAAACTATTCCTAAGGTTAAAATAACTTTACAGCCTGCAAACTGCGCCCTGACAACGCAGTGGATGAATCGCAGTCGAAACAGGAATCCGGAGCACACTTAACCTTATATGCTATGTTCAGAGAAAATTCCGGAACAATTTAATTACCTAAATAATAACTTAATCGCAAGGTGAAAAGATGTATCGATCGAGAGGATACATACGAATGGAGCACAGGCTGCTACCGGAACTTGAAAAGTGGCAAAAAATTGCAGATAAAAAGATATATCATGCCGGAAGAACGCTCTCGAATCCCTGCCTGAAATGGGCCAGAACGATGTTCTGAAACAACCTCTGGAACAAGGATGATAAATTACACCCAAACCCTGAACCTGGTGGGCACCTCCTGCCCGATGAACTTTGTGCTGATCAAGTCCGCCCTGGACAGGATGCCCCCCGGAGGAGTGATTCAGGCCCGCCTGGACAAAGCTTCGGTGGGAACGGATGTGGCCGCGAGCCTCGCTGAATCCGGCTATGAGGTGGTATCTCTCAAAGAAAAAGAGGGTGCGTGCTGGTGGTCAGGAAACGCTCCCCGGGGGCAAGGAAACCTGTGAGCCTGCGCGCGAGGCGAAACAAGGACTGCGGCTGCGGCTCGACGAGAAGGCGAAGGCGGTAATTCGCAAGCGGTGGAAAACCCAGCTCCGAAAACTCAATAATAAAACCAGATCGTGTGGTAGTCGCGGATATTCTCTCCGCGGGAGGCCAGCTCCTCCAGGTAATCGTAAATCGGCACGTCGATATAGTTATACGGCGGTACCGGAGCTATGTTTTTCTCCCAGGGATGGAACTCGTAAACCCGGGACCCGTCCGGCAGGATCATCACCAGCCGGTGATCCTGCCAGGTGCGCAGATGATTCTTGCCCAGCTTGGGTACGTTGAAAACCGGTTCGTCGGTTCTGTCCAGCCCGGGCAGAAGGCGGGCCTCCTCTTTGCGCTCCTGCAGGATACGGGCTATCGGCACCATGTAGCGGCGTGTTTCCTCCTTGCCTTTCATATTGAACGTGTAATACGGATCCACGCCGATCAGCCTCAGGTCCTTGCGTAGTTTCACAGTCTCGAAGCGGCGCGAGTTCTCGATGGTGAACACCTCCTGGTTGTAGACACCGATCCCGGCTTTGCGGATTTTCTCAACCGCCTGCATGGCCTCAGGGGTGATCTCGTAGGAGTGCTCGAAATGGGTGACAACCGCCACCTCTCTTCTTCCGGGCTCATGGACTTCCGCAAGGATCCCGACCAGCTCGTCGGTCCAGCGCATCGGCAATACCACCGGGGTTCTCGTCCCGATACGGATCCGGTAGATATGGTCTTTTTTCGCCAGTATCTGGAGAATTTTCCGCTGTGATTTATCTGTCATTATGCAAGGGTCTCCGCCGGTGATCAGTACATCCCCTATGCTCCGGTGATTGTCGAACCAGGCGAGCGCCTTGTCGAGTACCCCGCTCTTAGCCATAGCCTTTGGATCGAGCACCTCGTTGATTTCCCAGTTCCTCTGGCAATAGACACAGATCTGGGCACAGGTATTAAACGGTTTCAGGATCGCGATTCCCGGATAACGTCTGGTTACCAGCTCCACGGGCGAGGTGTCGTGCTCTCCCATGAAATCAAAAATAATCCCGCGTCCGGCGCGGTTTTCTGTCATTGTATCGACATAGTCCGGCGGGGGGATCACCTGCGCCCGCACGGCATGATCGTAGCCGATCGAAAGGTGCCGGTCCATCAGGCTCAGGTAGTAGGGGGTAATTCCGAAAGGAATCCGGTTCTTGTGGGCTTTCTCGATCGCCTCCTGCTGTTCCGCGGTGAGTTCGATCAGCTCTAGCAGCGGCTTTACATCCCGGATCACGTTTTTCAGGTGCCAGGTATAGTCATCCCAATCCGACTCGCTTGCTCCGAAATATTTCAGGATTCGCTTGCGGTTGTCCTTTCTCCAGCTAACCACATCCGGTTCCAGACCCGAGGGGTACTTCTTGAAATATTTCTGCACTGTGGCGCCCATATCATCCAGGATTTCAGTCCGCTTTCTGGAGGCTTCGCGTCCTTCCAGGCGAAGGAAATCCGGGATTCCTTTCCTGGCTTCCTTACTCTCGAAATAGATATTCGACCGGCCAGCAACCCCGCGGAACAGATTTATAAACTCCATCAGAAACCCGGCTGAGATTTCCTGGATCAGTTCATCCCGTTTCCCCCGGGCGAGTTTCCAGAGATAGTCGAGAGCGGAAAATCCGGTACGGAACTCGTTAATCGGCCCGATAATGCTTTTGAATACCCGGATACACTCCCTGACTGTCGATTTCTCCAGGATATGTAGATCGTTATCGATCCTGAATATATCTCTTTCCGCACGTTCCAGGTACGAATACACCCCCTCGCGCGCCTGTTCCAGATCGTTTGCCTTTTTCAGGCACTGGTAAATTTCAGGGTTTGCCTCCCACAGCCGATCCAGATACGCTTCAAGGTTGACTTCAAACCTGGGCTTGACCATTTCAACAGCGTCTGTAAATACATCATCGATAATCTTCGACTGGATTCTCGGCCGGGCCTTTGCCGACTTGCGTCTTTTTTTAGAGCCGACTGACTCCTTCTGCATCGTCGATACTTTTTTATTCATCTCTAAGCACCCCCCTTTTAAGTGGGTGTATACTCTGCGGTCAAATCAAAAGTGTTTCGTTTTTCTGGAGTCGTCCTTGCAGTTTTCCTGGATCAAATATATTAATTATAACCTTTAAAGTTGATTATGAACAGGTCAAGGGAGTTTTCGGTAATTCATCACCAGGTTTCACGTCCGGTTCATCATCCGGAGACAAACAGCGGGAGCAGCCCTGGAGATCGGTCAGCTCCCGCTGTTTAATTTATAATAACCTCATCCACGTTAAATTAAAGCCCGAAAATCCGTTTGTTAGTTTTCCACTTGCCGCGGGTGAAATCCGGGAACTTGACCGGCATACTGCCTGTGGCCACCGATTGCTCGGAAAGCGGGGTAATCGCGCTCCAGAGCACCGAATCGTAAACATCGATCGGTGTAGGCTTCCTGTCTTTGACCGCCTCGTAGAAAGAACGCAGCTTGATATAATCCGTGCCGCCGTGGCCGAAATCTTTTGATCTCTCCTCCCATTCTTTCCACATCGGGTGAAGGTACTGTTCCTCATACTTGTCGAACGGTTCCCAGCGGTGCTCCTCCGGGCTCAGGCCCTCGATATAGACACTTTTTGCCAGCTCGTTATAAAGTCCTTTCGTTCCCTGAATCTTGGTCATGTTCGAGTAGGGCCGCGGCGACTGGGTATCGTGGTTGATCGTGATTGTCAGCCCCTTGTGGGTTCGGATAACCGTGGTTACAATGTCGCCTAATGCATACCGGCGTTTTGCATTCGGGTGGTCCGGGCCGAACTTTTCGCGAATGAAGTGGTTGAGTCCCAGAGACCTGGTGGCTGTGGAGGTGAGGTGGTCGAAATAATCGCCCCGGCAGATATCCATGAAATGGGCCACCGGACCCAGGCCGTGAGTGGGATAGAGATCTCCGTTACGGGTAACCGAATGCCGGCCGCGCCAGATCAGTTCGCCGTTGGGGCCGAATTTGACAAAGCGCACATCATGCTGGTAACCGCATTCGCCGTGAAGGAGTTCGCCGAACAGCCCGGCACGCACCATTTGCAGCACAGCGGTGTTGTTGCGCTGGTAGCAGTGGTTCTCTAACATCATGCAAGGCATGCCCGTGCGTTCTGAGGTGTCAACAAGCTGCCAGCAGCCCTCAGCCGTGTACGCGGCCGGAACCTCGGTGCAGCCGTACTTGCCGTTGTTCATCGCATCCACCATAACCGGCACGTGCCATTCCCAGGGCGTTGCTGTAATAATTGCGTCCAGGTCCTCCCTGATCGACATCCGCTTGAAATCTTCCGGGCCGCTGGAATAGCCTTCCGGCTTCGGCCTGCCCGCCCGTTCCACCATGCGCTGCGCCCGGCCGAGATGATCCGGGTTGATATCGCAGAGTGCCGGCACCTCGATATCATCCATTGCCAGCGTGGTGCGCAAAAGATTGGTTCCCTGGCTGCCCACGCCCACAAAGCCAACTCTCACTTTCCGGTCGTCGGTGCCGAACAGTGGCGCGGCAGAGGCTACAGATGCGGTTACACCTGCCGCAACAGAGGCTTTGATAAACTTTCGGCGGCTGATTTGCTTTTTCATAGGAGACTCCCTTGTAAAAAGATTGCTCAGAACACAAACAAGCCAATTAAAATCAATTCTTCGGACTACCAAATATTTCGCGGGAAAAGGCTGAGTGCAACTCAAAAATTGACTGCCTGTTTTTTCACCATTGGGTTAATGATTAAGATAGGATTCGGGAGGATAAATGTCAAAGAGGTAATAGAAATGGTGGCGGTTTGACAACCACCGGACTTGCACCGGCACGCCCCATTTGCAATCGTGGTATTCCAGGCAGGGCGGATTCTCACGCGGGAATCCAGATTTTCTTTGCGTTGATAATTTCCACTCTGCTGTCGAGCTGGAGCGCAGAACTGGATCTGGTGAAAAAGATCAGCCCTTTGTATCCTGTGAGATACTGGTAAGAGGTTTTGATAAAACCGCCCTGGGCTGCAACCACGAGCGGTTTATCCGCTCTGGTGAGTATCAGGTTGAAATCCTCCGGCTCCACATGCACGATTGCACCGCTTGCCTTGATCGCCTGGGCGATTGCAGCGTAATTTGCCGCTGCCGCACCGCCGGCTCCAGCCATGGCCCCGTTGCTCATTCTGGATTATCTCCTCATAGAGAGTAGAATGTTTTATTTGCGAGCATTGATACGTTAACTCATTATTGCCCGGTTAACTAATAAGCAGAAAGAAAAAGATTATTTTTTCATGTTACTTTTGTAACCAAAAGTAACCAAAAGTTTTTTCGGGCCGCAAACTCGACTGCCAATATAACTTTTATATACTTTGTTGTTTTCCAAGTAAAAAGGCGCTCCTTACGAGGTCGCCTGATTCGGCTTGAGCCAGGCAAGCCGAATCAATGGCATGCCCACCGGTCTGGCTTCGCCCTGCCTGGGATGGAAATTACCTGGCCTTTACACGCTCCTTTGGTGTTTCTTGAACATGCGGCCCTGATCAGGCGGCCTGCGGCCGCCAGAAAAACAAAACACCTAAAAGAAGATAAACATATTCCTTTCATCAATCCCTTTTGCATTACCTCTCTGCAACTGCCTGAAT
>CAZJQI010000081.1:0-12845 GCA_964548275.1 uncultured Gemmatimonadales bacterium | reverse complement strand
TCCCCCCTATCAAGGGGGGAGACAGGGGGGTGTTATATTATACAGTTGGGGTTTAATACCCGAAATCAGGATCACGGATTTCAGGGATTCACACAAAAATCACACTGATACCTCGCGGCTCTGCCGCGGGGTAGTTCATTCCTTCTCCAGCAGCCGCACGAAATAGAACCCCGCCGGGCTTTCCAGAATTCCTGAGACATCCCCCTCGTCCATGTTCTCCATCTGTTCGGCCAGCTCGGGTACCATCAGGTTCTTGCGCACCATGTATTTCTCGTTGAAACTCAATGCGCCGTCCTGGCTTAGTGCGAAACGTTCCGGAAGTTGAGCCAGGGGCACCCCGGCTGCCGCCTGCCTGCGGGCTTCCTCCAGGAGCTTGCGCGCCCGGCTGCGGTCGGCATCGGTGATTTCCGGCTTGAACTCGATGATTTTCATACTTAGGCTCAGGTCTTTCTTCTGCACCGTGCGGATAATATGCCAGCCGAAGCTGGTCTGCACCGGCTCGCTGAGCTCTCCCAGGTCCTGGTTGAAAGTTACCTCCTCGTATTCCCTGACCAGGGTGTTGCGTTTGTGCCAGCCGATATCACCACCCTTCTGGGCCGAACCCTCGTCGTCTGAATGCTCGCGGGCCAGGTCGTAAAAACTCTCGCCCTCAAGGATACGCCTGCGGAGTTCCCAGGCCTTTTTTTCAAGCTCCTTGAGAGCTCTCTCCCTGGCTTCCCCCTCGAGCTCCTTATCCGGTGAGAGCAAAATATGACTGGAACGTTGCTGAAGGTATCTGCCGTAGTCACGGTAAACGATGTAAAGAGCTTCCGGTGTTTCGATAGTCCCGCTCAGGCTCGAATCCTCCATTGCCAGCACAGCCTGGTCAAAAGCAGGGTCCATCCAGCCCTTGGTGATAGTAAGCTCTCCACCCTGGGAGACGCTCTTGTGGGTTGAATGCTCGCGGGCCAGTTCGCTGAAATCAGCGCCGCTTTTCAACTGTTCGAGCGCCTTTTCGGCCTTTTCCCTGGTCTTATCCAGTTCAGCGGCCGAGGCTCTCGGTTTGACCACCAATTGCTCGATCAGCACACTTTCCAGGAACGGATTTTTCTCTTCCTTTCCACAGCCGGAAATCAGAAAGGCAAAAAACAGGGTACAGATCAGTACTTTTTCCGAGCATTGTTTCATCTTCAAAATATCCCTTGCGCTTGGATTGGAGAACCGGGAAAATTGCCCTGAGAATGGCTCCCTGGTTAATCGGTCCAGCTTTATTTTCTCTCAGGTTTTCTCTTTTGACGGCAATATGTGGGCCTGGATCACCTGGTCCACAATACCGTATTTGGTAGCCTCCTCCGCGGTGAGATAGAAATCGCGGTCAGTGTCGCGTTCTATCTTGCGCAGTTGCTTTCCGGTATGCTTGACCAGGAGCTGGTTGATAACACTTTTGAGCCTTTCGACCTCCTTGGCGAGAATCTGGACATCCACAGCAGGGCCCTCTGCGCGGCCGTAAACCTGGTGCAGAAGGATCTTGGCATTGGGCAGGCACATGCGCTTGCCCTTTGCCCCGGTCGCAAGCAGAAGAGCGGCTGAGGCGCCTGCGATGCCCGTGCAGATTGTCGATACGCTTGAGCGGATGAAATTTATCGTGTCATAAATCGCCAGGCTGTCTGTCACACTTCCGCCGGGAGAATTTATATACAGGTAAATGTCTTTATCAGGATCCTCGGCTTCGAGAAAGAGAAGCTGGGCGACCACAAGATTTGACAGGTTGTTGTCTATGTAACTGGCTAGCAGAACTATACGGTCCTGCAGAAGGCGTGAGTATATGTCGAACGCCCTTTCACCCTGGGGGGTCTTTTCGTAAACCTGGGGGATAATCATTATCCTATTCCTCGAGGCAGCTAACCTTTTGATTGTATTGTATGCATAATTCAACCCGGCTTTCCTCAGGCCGGAATCGCTCGACTTCTGTTGATAAATTTAATTATAAACATTGTTTATAGTCAATCCTTTTACGCCCAGGGTTGAAAGCGGTGGATTTTTTAAGTTTACTAATCCTGCCTGGTGGGGTATATTCCGCCTAATTTGCCGTGAAGGAAAGAACAAAAGTTAGCTGTCAGCAGATTGCAGAGTCTCCACAAGGTGAAGGAAATTCTTTTTTCCCTTGGATACTTTCGGAGCATTCCGGCACAGCATCGGGAATTTACATCGGCTCCAGTCCATGATACAATGAGACGTACCGCGATGCTTGTTCGGAGAAGATGATGACAGGGAACCATCGGGTGAAGAGGGATTCGCTTGCAGCAATAGAGATTTGTCTGGAGCGGGATGGCGGGCTGGGGGAGGGGGAAGCCCTTCTCGTGCTCGGAGACTGCTCAATTCCCCTGACCGGGCTTCTGAGGATTGCCGACAGGTTGCGGAGGAAACACAGCGGGAACAGGATTCGCCTTTGCTCGATAGTGAACGCCAAGAGCGGATCGTGCAGCGAGGATTGTTCTTTCTGCGCCCAGAGCGCCCACTATGCGACCGGTGTCAAACGCTATCCCTTGCTCGGCGTGGAAAACCTCTCCATGGCCGCCAGCGAAGCCGCCCACACAGGTGCGGGTGAGTTCTCTATCGTGACAAGCGGCGCTGCAGTGGGAAGTGAAAAGGAATTAAAGGTTCTGGAGCAGACGATCAGAAATATCAGGCAAAGCTCCGCAAATCTCCAGAGCTGCGCCAGCCTGGGCCGCTTGAGTGCCGAACAGTTGGAACGCCTCAAGCAAGCGGGTCTGGAGTGTTTTCACCACAACCTGGAAGCAAGCCGCCGGTTTTTTCCGCGGATTTGCACCACCCATACATACGATGATAGACTGGAGATGATCCGCACGGCCAAGAAAGCCGGTTTCCGGGTCTGTTCGGGAGGAATATTCGGCATGGGGGAGACCGACGCCGACAGGGTGGACATGGCTCTTGAGTTAAAAGCGCTCGATATTGACAGTGTGCCGATCAATTTCCTTCATCCAATCCCCGGAACGCCTCTCGAAAAGGCCCGCTATCTTACTCCCGAGATTTGCCTCAGGATTATCGCCATGTTCCGGCTTGTTCTGCCTGACAAGGATATTGTGATTTGCGGGGGCAGGGAATACAACTTGCGTGATATGCAGTCTATGATTTTCTGGGCCGGGGCCAACGGAATACTTATCGGCAATTACCTGACAACCTCGGGCCGGGATGCCGAAGCCGACCTGAAAATGCTCCAGGACCTTGGACTGGAACCATATGAAAAAGAATAAAGCCGACCCTGCAATTCTGGACAGGAAATATATCTGGCACCCGTTCACCCCGATGAAATTTTGGCAGGAGGAAGATGCGCCGGTTATCGAGAGGGGAGAGGGCTCCTATCTGATTGATACGAAGGGTAACCGTTACCTGGACGGAGTGTCTTCGCTCTGGGTGACCGTGCACGGCCATAATAACCCCAAGATCACTGCCGCGATCAGGGACCAGGCGGAGCGGATCGCTCACAGCACGATGCTCGGCCTGGCAAACGTGCCTGCCTCCTATCTCGCCCGGAGGCTTGTGCGGATTGCCCCGGATGGTCTCAAAAAGGTTTTTTTCTCGGATAACGGCTCCACCGCTGTCGAGATCGCGCTCAAAATGGCCTACCAGTATCGCAAGCTTTCCCAGAACCCGGCTGAAAGGCGGCGCACGGGTTTCATTTCTTTCCACAACGCATACCATGGAGATACACTCGGCAGCGTGAGCGTTGGCGGAATAGACCTTTTTCATGGAGTATTCCGCGACCTGATTTTCAGGGCCCGATTCGCCGAATATCCCTATTACTACCGCCAGGGGCCGCCGCTTGATCGCCACTCTTACTTGAAACACTGCCTGGACTCCCTTGAGAAATTGATGGAGCGCCTATGGGAAAGAACCACTGCCTTGATTATCGAGCCGCTGGTCCAGGGCGCAGGGGGGATGATTACCGCCGAGCCGGGTTTTCTCTCAGGCGTGCGCGCCTTGTGCGACCGCTACGGGGTGCTCCTGATCGCCGACGAGGTTGCAACCGGTTTCGGCAGGACCGGAAAGATGTTCGCCTGCGAGCACGAGGATGTCTCGCCGGACTTTCTCTGCCTCTCTAAGGCGCTTACCGGCGGCTATCTTCCAATGGCAGCGACTTTAACCACTGAGAAAGTTTATCAGAGGTTCCTGGGCAGCGAGCAGAAACCAGTGGTTTTCTATCACGGCCACTCTTACACCGGGAATCAATTGGCCGCTGCTGCTGCCCTGGCAAATCTCGATATTTTTGAAGAGGAGCAGGTAATTAAGGCGATCCAGCCCAGGATCAGTCTTTTCCGCAAGGCTCTTCAGGAAAAGGTTGTTCCTCTTGACGCAGTGGGGGAGGTCCGCCAGTGCGGATTCATGGTCGGGATCGAGCTGGCTGCCGACCGTACAAAAGCCAGAGCTTTCGATCAGGCTCTGAAAATGGGCAGCCGGGTAGTCTTTCAGGCAGGGAAAAGGGGAGTAATTATCCGTCCTCTCGGCGACGTGGTGGTACTGATGCCCCACCTGTCGTTTTCCGAGGAAGAGTTGCTGAAACTGGTCGAAATTACTGCAGAATCAATCAAGGCGGCCTGTGAAGAGTTGAAAACTTGAGCGATTCCGTTCCTGGGAAATTAAAGCAACCAGTTGGCCGGGGAGGTTGGTTGTTCTCATTTTACCGTTTTTTCATAACTCAGATTGCCGGCGCGTGTGCTTTCTGCGTTCTTGTTTGCTTGCCCGGCATTCATTTATCCTCAGGGCAGCTTCTCGGGAAGCCTGACGACTCGTCCTCAGTTAATATCCAGGGGGCCTTTTTGCCTGATGGTTCCCAAGAGCCGGATTCCGCAGTAAGCACCGATTCCTCCTCAGGAGTTCCCGTTTTGGAAGAGAGAAGCATTGTCGTTCCAGCAGTTCCGGAACCTGTTCTGGACTCGCTGGCACATGCAGATACAGTATCGGTACCTGGCCCCGGAGCCGAAGACAGTCTTGGGGCCGATTCCACGCGGCTATCGCTGGAGATCGAGCCGGGTTTTAACCTTTTGGCCCTGAGATACAACGGGATCTATCTTAATGCAGGCACCGCAGGCGACAGCAGCCGTATCGAAGAGCTGATCGAAAGGTGCAGGGGCACCCCGGTCAGCGGTTTCGTGATTGACATGAAAGATGATCAGGGCTATCTGTCTTACAGGAGCAATAACCCGCTTGCCTCACAGGTCGGTTCCAATACAAGGCGGGTGGGAGACCCGGCGGCTCTGGTGCAGCACCTTCACGATAGCGGGCTAATAGCGTGTGCGCGGGTGGTTGCTTTCAAAGACCCGCTGCTTTCCACTTACAGCGAGAACGACGCTTACCCCTACGCCGTGCTCGATTCCGCAACGGGATTTCCCTGGAGGCAGAATAACGGGGAAACCTGGGCAAACCCTCAGGATAACAGAGTGCACGACTACCTGATCGCCGTGGTGGAGGAGTTGGTTTCTTTCGGATTCGACCAGATTCAACTGGATTACCTCCGGTTTCCGTCAGACGGTGATGTGAGCACATGTTTCTACCCTGTGGCGATCGATTCCTTGAATAAAGCGGAGATTATTAGCTTTTTACTCTCCCGAGTCCGGCAAGTCATTGACACCACCAGGGTTTCACTGGCAGCTGATGTATTCGGCTGGGTGCCCTGGCTGCACGAGGACCGTGACTACTGGATCGGCCAGGACTACGATCTGATCGCCGAATACGCAGACGTTATCTGTCCCATGCTTTATTCGTCGCATTTTCCCGAATCGTTCAAGGCTGAGTACGGGCCCCTGCGGGCTTACCATATAGTCCGGGAAGGTACGGAAAAAGCGGCTATGCGCAAGGGATCACACCGCACGGGTGTGCAGCCTTATATTCAGGGTTTCAGGTGGCAGGAACCGCACTTCGGCACTGATTATTTCCTTCAGCAGATGCAGGCGGCCACTGAAGGCGGGGCAGTAGGCTGGATAGTCTGGAACGCAAAAAACGACTATTCAGCACTCTGGGAGGCTTTGAGTGCAAAATCTCTGAGTTCTCAAGCCAAAACCGGACAGAGGTAAAATTTTTCCTCCCTATGGAATAAAATTCCTTGTTTTTATCCCTATTGCCTTGAAAATTATTAATTATAGGTGTAAGATTAGCATGGCTTAAAAGATAAAATTAAAGCCCGCTTTGGTGTCGGCAGATAGTTTGAGCAAATCTTACTGGCATGATTCAAGAGACTGATTTAACTTGTATTGATTGAGACTTTTAAAGAATTTAGCCTGAAGCACGGGAGAACCCTTAAAGGAGGAAATACCCAACCTCGCTTAAATTGCTGGTAGTTGATAGCTCCGCAACGATACGAAGAAAAATAGTAAATGCGTTGAAGCGGATTGGTCAGGTGGACATAGTGTAAGCCGGGCACGGGGCTGAGGCTTACGACGAACTGCAAAACGAAAGTGGAATTAATTTTATCATCACTGACTGTAATATTCCGAATACGAGTGGCCTGGAATTTGTAATCAAGGTTCAAGGCGGGGAATTCAAGAATCTGTTGATTCTGCCGGTTACACGCGAAGCGTTAAAGTAGATATAATCGAGGCCATGAAAACCGGGGTGAACAGTTACCTTGTCAAACCGTTTAAACCCCAAATATTGAAAGAAAAATTGACAAAAACCTTGAGAGTGCCAAACTGTTCTCCTTTACAGTTCTATAAAATGTTTCGGAAATATGGATAATATTCTTATCACAAATCAGGAAGTCGGGAAGTTCGAACAGCGCGAGGATGGTGTCTATCTTGCCATTTACCGCGAGACGAAAGATCAGTACGACTTCAAGGAGATAAAGAAGGAAATTATCCGCAAGGGTGTGGTCAACAGCGATTTTGACCAAATCCGCAAGATTTGGGAGGAAGCAACCGGCGAGCCGGTCAAGATCGCCGATTATTTCGAAAGATACGACACTCTCAAGGATAAATACATCAATGTCAGCATATCGGACAACGAAATGGAAGCCTACCTCTCTCTGGGTGTGCCCGAAGGACTGGTGGGAATCACGGTAAACGATGTGCTGTATAAATTATACGAGTACGGGGTTGAACTTGGTATCGATGAGGATGCGATCCAGGAATTGATTGATTCCGGCCAGCCTGTGCGAAATGCGATTGTCGCCAGGGGCAAGCCTGTTGCAAACGGTAAAGACGCCGAGGTTGACATTCTTGTCGATCTGGATAAATCCGCCAAACCTTTGATCACTGAAGACGGTTCGGTGGATTTCAGGAATATCAATCTGATAAAGATAGTCGACAAGGATCAGTTGCTCGCAGTCAAGGAGCCACCTACCCAGGGTGAAGCGGGATACACTGTTACCGGACGTGTCACCCCACCCAGGCCGGGTGAAGATGTCCTGATACCCCGGGGCAAAAATACGTATCTCTCCGAAAATGGCCTTCAACTGTTCTCCGAGATAATCGGCAATGTCTTTTCCGAGGATGAAGTTCTCAATGTCAAAAACGTTTACGTAGTGAAAGGCAATGTCGACTTTTCTATCGGCAATATATCCTACCCCGGCGATGTGGTGGTCAATGGAGATGTGAAAGCCGATTTCCGCGTGCACACCGAGGGTAACATCATCGTGCGGGGAACTGTGGAGGCTGCGGAACTTGTCTCCACCAGCGGTGATATAGAGGTTAAAAAAGGAATTATCGGTACGCAGCATGAGAAAAAAGCCAAGGTAGTCGCCGGCGGTTCGATAAAGGCGCTGTTTATCCAAGAGGGTGTGGTTTCCGCAGGAAAGAATATCGAAGTGGGCAGCTACATTCTCAACAGCGTGATCCATGCCGAACACGATGTAGTCGCGCTGAGAGACAAAGGAATGATTGCCGGCAGCAGCGTGTTCAGCGGCAGCTGTGTACGTGCCAAAAACATTGGCTCAATCAGCGATACCAAAACTCAGATCAAAGTCGGGAAGATTATCAAGGGAGATGCCAATTTCAAGAACAAACAGCTGGAAGCGGAAATAACGGTATTGGAAGAGGAGGATAAACTCCTGCGGAAACGTATGGATTTCCTCGAACTGTTGAAGAAACGGTTGCCGAAGTTTCCTGTTGAGAAAGAAAAGGAACTGGTGGAAGTCCTGGAAAAGATCAAGAAATTGCAAGTCATAAACGAAGATGTGCTGGCCGAGAAGGAGGATTTCGAGTCCAAGTTTGTCGACCAGTTCAATATAGAAAGAAAGATCTATGTGCTTCAAACTTTATGGCCGGGTGTGGTTGTCGGAATAAATGAAGTGGTAAGAAAAGTCGACTCTCGCCAGAGGAGAATTATGGCAGTGCTGGAGGATAACCAGGTCGAGTTCAAACGCCTGACTATCAAGGAGGCTACTGGCGGGAGGAAATCGGACGTGGAGGAAGAGGAAGAGGCGGAAGAAAAATAGGATTTCCATCACCCCCTGGGGCTTGCAGGGGGGAGGGTTTTTTTGATATTTGGTTGTACCAGAAACCAGGGCTCTTGATAATTGGCGTTGAATAAGTATGGGCCGTTACAACATTCTGCTGGTCGATAGTGAGTTACTCAGCCGTGACCTGTTGAGCAATCATCTCAAGCACGACGGTTTCAGGGTATTTGCAGTGGAGAGTTGCGCCAAGGCCAGGAACCTGATCTCCAACAATCGGTTCCGGCTGGCGATTATCAACAGCCAGTTCGGGGAAAAGGACAACAGGGATTTAATCGCCCGGCTGCGTGCATACGAATTGGATTCTCTTATTTTTCTGCTCTCGCCACAGACTTATGATGCCGAAAGTCTCGCCCAGATGGATATTCACGAAACAATTATCAAGCCGTTCAGGCTCGAGGAGGTAAGTGTTAAACTTCGCCACGCCGTGGAAATTATCAGCTTACGGAAGGCTCTCCGCAAAAGTGCAGAGCGGGTACGCAAGCTTGAGGAAGAACTAACAAGCTTCCGCTTGGTTGAAGACGAAGTGAAAATTCCAGACCTGAGCGAAGTCGAGTTGAACAGAGAGGATTCGGCGCAAAAGTCTCACGAGATGAAAAAGGAAAAGTTCGAAGGAGGTGAGCCTATCGAACAGATCCGAAAACTGGATGATTTACGCAAGACTGGTATTCTTACGGAAGATGAATTCAATAACAAGAAAAAAGAATTGCTGAAAAGGATATGAAAGACCCCAAGCTTGAATCAAATGCTGAGCCGGCTAGCCTTATAATTGATAACTGCATGGTCAGTGCGCTCAAGCATATTACCAGCGGCGTAGTGGCGGTTGACCGCTCTGGGGAAGTGGTTCTGTTTAACCACGCTGCCGAAACGATTACCGGATTTGACCGGGACAAAGTCCTGGGAAACCCTTACAAAAAATTTCCATTTGCCGAATTAGACGGAAAGACAGATTCTCTATCCAGGGTGCTTGCCGGAGAGACGGCAGAAGCGGCAATAACCGAGCGGATTATCGGTTGCAAGGACGGCCGTAAGATTCCGGTGGAGTCAATGATTTGCCCGGTGATCGATGAGAAAGGGGAGTCGGTCGGGGCACTGGAAATTTTCAACGACCTTTCAGCGGTCAACCAACTCAAGGAAGAAGTTTCCAAATCTCGTACCTTGAGTGCACTGGGGGAAATGTCTGCCAATGTGGCCCATGAGATCCGCAATCCTCTGGGCAGTATCGGCGGTTTTGCTGCTCTTCTGGAAAGAGACCTCGATGATGACGACCCCCGCCGCAATCTGGTTAAAAAAATTATCGAGGGTGTGGCCAGCCTCGATAAAATAGTGACCAATCTTCTGATTTATACCCGCCCGATGAAAGCCGACCTTCGCTGGACCAACCTGGTTGAATACGTGAACGAGGTTCTGGCGTATCTGGAAATAGAAATAGAAAGCCAGACCTTACCGATCCGGATTAAACGCAAATTCCCGAGGCAACCGGTGAGTTCCCGGATTGATCCAAGCCTGATGCAGCAGGTACTGCTCAATATTTTCCACAACGCTGTACACGCTATGAAAGACGGCGGTGGCTGTCTTACCATTTGCCTGTCCCGCGCCCGGGACGGCGCAAAGGTCCAAAGCCAGGTTAACCGCACACAAAAAGGATTTGTGGAACTGCTCGTGGAAGATGAAGGTGTGGGTATGAGTGAAGAGGTTCAGAAAAAAATATTCAACCCGTTTTTTACAACCCGGGAGGACGGCACAGGTTTGGGACTGGCTATCGCCAAAAAAATGATCCAGGAACAGAATGGCACGATCCAAGTCTTCAGCCGGCCTGGTGTCGGAACCAAAATAACCATTCTATTACCCTATTATCCTTGATAGAAGGGGTATTTATGGAATTTAAAAGAATCCTTGTGGTCGACGACGAACCATTGATGAGGGATTTCCTTGTCGAAACCCTGCAACGTAAAAAGTATTTGGTTGAAGCCGTCGGTAACGGATCCCAGGCAATCGAGAAAGTTAAGGTTGAGTACTACGATCTCTTGATCACCGATATACGCATGCCTGAAGTGAGTGGCATGGAGGTGCTCGAGGAGGTCAAAAAGATCAATCCCGAAACCGAAATCATAATGATTACAGCCTTCGGTACGATTGAAAATGCAGTCGGGGCAATGAAGCTCGGCGCCTACGATTATATCACCAAACCATTTTCCGCAGATGAAATAGAAATCGTTGTCGACCGGGCAATGGAGCGCCAGAGGCTGAGAGATGAGAACCGCATCCTGCGCAACGATAATACCCAGTTGCGCAACCTGTTGAAAGAGAAATACACTTTCAGCTCGATTGTCGGTGTTAGTGAGGTTATGCGCAAGGTTTACGATGCAATCGAAATGATCGCTCCGACCAAGGCGACAATCATGATCTATGGCGAAAGCGGCACGGGTAAAGAACTGGTGGCTCGGGCGATCCATTACAACAGTGACCGCCAGAATAAACCTTTTATCAAAGTAAGCTGCGCCGCTCTACCCGAAACCCTGATGGAAAGCGAGCTGTTCGGGCACGAGAAAGGCGCTTTCACCGGAGCGATCAGAACCACGAAAGGCAGGTTCGAATTGGCACATACCGGAACCCTGCTCCTGGATGAGATCGCTGAGATGTCCCTGCCACTTCAGTCCAAGCTGTTGCGCGTGCTGCAGGAAAGAGAATTCGAAAGAGTGGGTAACCCGAGTCCCTTGAATGTTGATGTGCGGGTGGTCGCCACCACGAACCGCGAACTGAAGCAAGAGGTGCAGGAGGAAAAGTTCCGCGAAGATCTATTTTACCGGATTAACGTAGTGCCGATATACCTTCCCCCGTTAAGGGACCGTAAAGAGGACATACCTCTGCTGGTGGATCATTTTCTGCGTAAATACTGTGAAGAGAATGGCAGAGATATAATGGGCATCGACGATGAAGCCATTGAAAAGTTGATGGCCCAGGATTGGCCGGGGAATGTCAGGGAACTGGAAAACCATGTGGAGCGGGCCGTGGTGCTCTGCCGCGATGAGATTCTCACAGAACGTCACTTCCAGTTAGAGCACGAGAGCGCTGAAAAGGGCAGTTCTTTCGGGCTCGAGGGAGTGGGACCCGGGATGACTCTCCGGGAAATGGAAAAACGCCTGATCCTGAGTACACTGACATCCGAAAGCAATAACCGTACACGGGCTTCGGGAATACTGGGAATCAGCGTACGTACGTTACGCAATAAGTTGAACGAATACTCAAACGAAGGGATCAAAATTCCCTGAATTGAAAGCGTTGCCGAAGAGCCAGGACATTGCCGCTGATTTTGGGCAGAGAAAAAAAGTCCTGAAATGCTGATAATTGATAATAATAAAGATAAAGTTTAAAAGCCGGAGATAAATTTTAATTCATCCCCGGCTTTTATTTTGGCTGCACTGAGAAAACCTCAGGCTAGAACCGGTCAGGTTATTCGGCAGATTCGGTATTCAACAAATCGTGATTGCAAACTTCCCTTCCGAGCCTTACCGAAAAGCTTCTCCCCGGAGTAACAGCTTAACTCATCCAGGTGGGTAAATTGCAAAGGCTGAATTTTAAGTAGCCTTTTTACCCTTAGAGCTTTTTACCTTGATCATAAAATAGGTTCCCGTTTTGTCTTTGTGGATCGTTTTGTTTTGCACCGCGGCTTTAAGGTGCGGGTAAAGATTCTGGACCCTGGTGCCGATTGTCAGGGCGATCTGTGGCGGGCGAATTCCCTTAGGATGCTGCGTGATTATATCTTGAATCCGTTTCTTAATGTCCATCATTCGCTTGCCCTTAGCCGGAGCTACCTGAATGTTCGTACCCAGTTGTTCATCGAGAATCTTTACCAGCCTATCCACCTTCTCGGTGAGACTTTTCACCTTTTCGATAAGTTCTTTCTGGCTGGCGGATTGTTCCTCGCTCGCACTTGTTTGCTCTTTCATTGTCCTGGCGAATTCTTCCACTCCAGTAAGGAATACTTGTAAAAAGTCAGACATGGCTCCTCCATAAATATTTAGTTCCGTAATTTGAAGCGGTCTGGATTTAAAATATCTGCGTTATTGATAAATTTGATGTTTTATTCACACAATTGTCATCTTGTTATTTTGGTTGTGTTATATATTAATTCGGTAAATTTTGAGCTTTAATAGATTATTCAAGAGTTATCAATAAAATGATATTTATGTTATAGAATAAAAATAATATAACACATTAGGTAACTTAAGGCAAGATTTAATCACATAACCAACTCTTAGCAAAGTAATGACTCAATTCCCATTGTTTTTTGATTTTATTATCGCTCGTTGAGGCGCCGGTCCGGATTTTTGCCTAAATAGCTACGCACGGCAAGACCATTTTCAGCGGTGAAAAAAAGTCACATTGAATTGTAATA
>CAZJQI010000080.1:0-13131 GCA_964548275.1 uncultured Gemmatimonadales bacterium | reverse complement strand
TTGTGAATCTTGTAACCAGTTGTCATTTAAAGACTTTTAACCGGACAGTAGTGATGTATTTCTTAAAGGACAGGTGAATTGAATGCAAGAAAAGAAGGAGAAAGGAAAAAGAGGCAGGCCTTTAAAGTTTAAATCAGTTGAGGAACTTGAAAGAAAAATAGCCGAGTATTTCCAAAAGTGTGAGGAAGAGAAGAAGCCCCTGACTATTACCGGTCTCGCAGTTGCTCTGGACACCACGGGGGGAACGCTTTTGGACTATCAAGGGCGGGGTGGTGGAATTGCTGTCCTCATAAGAAAGGCTAAAACCCGGTGCGAGCAGTATGCAGAGGACAGGCTTTTCAGTTCTCAGCAATGCACGGGAGCGATATTCACTCTGAAAAATAATTATGGTTGGCGGGATGTTAAAGAGGAAGAGGGTGTTCAAAACATTACGATTCAAATCATTGATCGTTTTGGGAAACCAGCACCGACACCGGGGGGTGAATTTGATAGTAACGGCAGAGCAAAAAACGCATCAGGATAGTGATAATAAGGTAATCACAGGGAAGGGAGTAGCGATTTAGTTGCCCAATAAGAAGAAAAACGAATTCGGACTTACTGATCTTGAAGAAAGATTCTGCCAGGAATATTTAATCGACTTGAATGGAACCAGGGCTTATAAACGAGCTGGTTTCACAGCAAAGAATGATAATGTTGCATCAGTTAAAGCTTCTCGTTTGTTAATAAAATCCGAAGTTCAGGAGTGAATTTCACAACTCATGGAGGAACGTTCTAAGAGAACGAAAATTGAGGCTGACAGAGTTTTACAGGAAATCGCTGCTCTGGCTTTTCACAACATCGAGGATTACTGCGATTGGGATGAAGAAGGGAATTTAGATATAAAACCCGGGAAAGAGATTCCGAGGCAGTTAAAGGCTGCGATCAGGAGTGCTCAGAGTACAACGGTCATTTTGGATGTGTATGCTATCGTCCCTCATTTTGCTTTAACCAGTTTGGTGATTGCGAAGGAGCAATGCTTCGTCCAGGCAATGTACATAGTGCTAACAGGTGGAGAGAACTTCTGGAACCAATTTTCAGGCGGTGCGAAGGTGGTAAGGCATAGTATATATGTTATTTTTCAGATGGCCGAGGTGGTTATCAGCAAGAAGATATTTGCTGAAATCCTGCTCCGGATTGAACGATTGCGATGTTGCCCGGCTTAAAACTACATGTTGAGAATGAACTGAGGGAGAATAGTCTCTTTTTTCCTGCTCAGACCCAGAAAATAATTGATACTCCTGATGAGAACGGATATATTATCGCAGAAACGATTAGGAATCTCTCGATCCAAGATCAAAAGGACGAAAGATTTTGCTCAAAATAAAGAAAGAAAACCATTTTTGGCAGTTTCAATTTTAAAATGGGGAATATCGGTTTATAGGGATAATAATATTTTTTCTAATGGACTATTGACTCTGCTCAGCAGGTTTTCTATGTTTGAGGTATGCCAGCAGAGCTAAACAAACCAGTTTACGAGGAGATGACTCTCCTGCAGTTTCAAAGAGAATTCCGGACCGAGAAGGAATGCCAGGAATGGTTGTTTTCTACTCGATGGCCGGAAGGCTTTCTCTGTCCACGGTGTGGTCAAAATGAATATACATTGCTTGCCACCAGGCATATTTATATGTGTAAAACCTGTCGGTATCAGGCATCCCTTACTGCTGGAACTATCTTTCAGAAGACCAAGACTCCTTTGATTAAATGGTTCTGGTTGATTTATCGAATGGCAACCTCAAAGACAGGAGTATCTATCGCTGAAATGCAGCGAGAATTGGAAATAAAAGACTACAAAACAATTTGGGTAATGGCGCATAAAGTTCGCAAAGCTATGTCAGACCGGGATGCCAATTATAAATTAGCCGGTTTGGTTGAGATAGATGAATCTTTCTTTGGTCCTAAAAGAACCGGGAAACGTGGTCGAGGTGCCCAGGACAAAATATTGGTAATTGTAGCGATATCAACTTGGACAGATAAATCCGGGCAGGAAAAGCCAGGATTTGCCCATGCTTTTGTAGCTGAGGAAGCATCTGCTGATACTATCGAAAATATATTGAGAAGACTGGGCACTCCAGACTGCGAAATTGAGCCTTTAATCACCAAAATCAAAACTGACGGATGGAGAAGTTACCAAGCTGTCGCTAAAGAATTAGGTCTTATCCACCACCGTGCGGTTCTGAAGGATCCAAAGGATTCTATGAAGTTATTGCCATGGACCCATCGACTGATTGCTAACGCCAAAGCAGTCATCCAAGGTCCGCATCACGGTGTATCTGCAAAACATCTTCAAAAGTACCTTTCGGAAGTTTGTTATCGGTTTAATCGCCGGTATTGGGGCCGCCAGACGTTCCATCGTCTTCTAACCGCCTGTGCCTCAACAAGTACTACTATTACGCGAGATCAACTAATGTCTTCAAAAAAGTTATGCTGAGCAGAGTCAATAGTCCATTTTCTAATTATGTTTTTTAACTTGACAATAATTTAATTTTCGAAAATGATTAGAATGATAAACATATTTTATCTTCCAATTTTGTACCCACGGCCTAGACCGGCTAAATGGAAAGAAGGTTACCCGCGGCAATTAATAAATCATTCGTTTTCGGTTGCGATTAGTGTTCATTAATGAATCGTAGCAACCAAGGAGAAAAGGAGTTTTCTATGCAGAATTCTGGTAAACATACCGCTTTCTATTTGATATTGGCGCTGTTTTTTAGCGCCACAGCCGCCCTAGCGCAGACTTACGGCAAGATAGAGGGCGTAGTTCGCATTGCCGACACAGGCAGCCCGATGAAAAACGTGCAGGTAACAATCGAGGGCACCCGCCTGGGCAATGTAACCAATGAAGACGGATATTATTTTATCCTGAACGTACCTGTCGGCCTGAGGACAGTCAATTTCGCCTCCACAGGTTATAAGCCTGTTTCCGTGGTTGACGTGAGAGTCGCCTCGGGATACACTATTACCGTGAACGCAGAGATGTCGCCTGCGGTTATCAGCCTCGAGCCAATTACTGTGGAAGGCGAGGCCGATCCGCTGATGATGCGGGACAATGTTCAGACCCGCCAGGCTATCGGAACCGAGATGATTGCAGCCACCCCGGCCAACACCCTTGAGGATCTGGTGGCTTTACAGGCCGGTGTGGTGACCGACTACTCCGGCAACTACTCGATTCGCGGAGGCCGCGAGGGTGAGGAGATGATGTATGTGGACGGCGTTCCGGTCAAATCCCAGAGCGAACAGCAGGGCGCCGAGGACCGCGGTGGTGTGGATACCGATGCGGGCGGAATAATCAATCCTCTCGTGGTTGCTCAGGATGCAATCGAAGAGGTCTCGGTGATCACCGGCGGCTTCCAGGCAGAGTTCGGCAACGCCCAGTCAGGGATGATCAACATTGTCACCAAGGAAGGCGGAACAAAGCTGGCCGGCCGGATTCAGTATGTCACCGACCAGGCCATGCCCCGCTCCATGGATTACGGGTTCAATCATCTGGAGGGCAATGTCGGCGGCCCGATCTACGGCGACAGGCTTACCTTTTTCGCCTCGGGCATGATCCGCGGCATGGCAGACGCCTTTCCCCGCCTCAGCGGAGACAAGGGCGGTTTCCACGGCATAACCCAGAAGTTCGTCGATGGGCTCAACCGTGACCTGGGCACGATCGGCGTGGTGAAGGACGGGATCGCGGACAGAGCTGATGCAATGGATCCTCTCACCGTGAATTCATTTGCCCACTACGCGGTAACCACTCAATTTCCCGATCTGGGTTACGGAGTTGTCGGCACGGACGGGTCTTACGAGCGCGGGTTCACACGTGAGGACGGCATTGAGTTTCGCCTTTTGAGCCAGAACATGATGATCGCTGCTCCGGCAGACGTGGTTGACGGAGCGCTGCGCAGCGGCGCTCAGCCGCTGATCCAGATCGACCCGACCACCGGGAATCTCTGGACCCTGGACAGTGAAGGCAACCCCACCAGCGCTCCGGACGCTCTGCAGGCTGCTTTCGCCAGCGGGATAGCAGTGCCCAACCCGGACTACCCCGGGGCCTGGTCCAATCCTAACCCCTACCGCCTGCCGGGCAACTGGAGAGACTTATACTCGGCTTCATTCAAGAGCGTTTTTCAGGCTACATCAGACCTCAAGCTTCTGGCTGCTTATCACAGAAGCCGGGATCAGCGCCAGTACTACGACCATGCCTACGTATTCAACAACCCGCAACGGACTAATGAGGCACAGAGATTAACAACGGAGGTGGCTATCACCGGCGCTGACTGGGAGATGTTCAAGACCAGCAAACGCAGCCTCAACGCACAGCTTCGCGTTTCCTATTTCAAGAACGATCTCGACGGCGGCCTGCTGTTACGGGATTATTTAGACCGCAATACTACTCTGGGAGTCGGGGGCAACATTGGTTTCTTCAACGAGGATGAAACCGACCGTTACATGCTTTACTCCGCGGTTTCCAATAGTGGTTTCGCCAATGAGGAACTCGAACCCTCGGCGACTCATGCCGACCTCGACCGCACTGAAACATGGCCCACAGAACAAGCTACAACCAGCAACATTTTCGGCGCACTCACTCCCAGCCGCAGGGGAGAGCGCGGCAACCGGATGTACCCCCGTCAGTTCGCGACCAACGGAGCAACAGTGCCCCTGCGGAATGATTATGAAAAGCGCTGGGGTGTGAAACTCGATATGGACAGCCAGCTTGACCGCTACAACCGGCTGAAATTTGGTGTCGAGACCTATCTCTGGGATATCCGGGATACGTACCGGTTCTACTATGGTGAGTTCACCGATGACGAATATACTGGCGAGCCGCGCCTGCTGAGCATTTACGGGATGGACCGCCTTGATTTCGGCGACCTGGTAATCGATCTCGGCCTTCGCATGGACCGGTTCGATGTGAACAAGGCATTTCCGGTGATCGTGGGCCAGAACAATCCGGATTTCAGCGATCCCCTGGTCAAGCCTGAGGTTCAGACTCACTTGAGCCCGCGGCTCGGCGTGGCCCATCCGGTAACCGAGCGCACCCAGGTGCGCCTGTCCTACGGCTATTTCTACCAGATCCCGCCTTTCGAGCTGATCTATGCTATGAGCGAGCGGGATTTCATGGTAGACGCGATCTCCAACCCGAACCAGACTATGGGCAATGGCTGGCTCGGCATGGGCCAGACGATCCAGTTCGAGGTGGGTTTCACTACCCTGCTCTCGGATAACCTGGTTGTCGATTTTGTGGGCTACCACCGTGATATCAGAGGCAACCTGGGTTATCGCCTGGCTACCGCGGATGACCTGCGCCAGATGGCACAGGTTGACCCGAATTACGTAATCCGCGCCCAAGGCAACCTGCGGGTCATCGCAAACCAAGACAACGGTGTAATCAAGGGCTTCGACCTGTCAGTGGACAAGCGTTTCACTGATTATTTCGGGTTCCGGGGCACTTATTCGCTGATGTTCGCGCGCTCGACCCAGAGCGATCCGCAAGAATACGTCCGTACCCTGGCCCGCCAGCTCGACGCGTTCACCGGCCAGAGCCCTCCACCGCCTGCGGACCTGGCGCCCACAGATAATGACCGCACGCACCAGGTGGCCCTGATGCTCCGCTTTCTGTTCCCGGATGATTTCAAGCAAGGCACTGTCTGGGGCAAGGTGTTCGGGGAATTCGGAGCTAATTTCAATCTCCGCTATAGCAGTGGAACACCTTTCACGCCTGTGAACAAGGCGGGCGAGTTCATCACCACAGCCAATTCAGCCCGTGCGCCTGCTTTCAAGCTTGCAGACCTCAGGCTGAGAAAAAGTTTCCGGCTGGGTCAGGATCGTGTCACTTTCTTTGCTACGATTTTCAACCTGTTTGAAAACGTGAACTACGGCCAGCAGGGAATCGATCCCACCTCCGGTCAGGTTGGTATCGACCAGTACTTCCTGCAGGAGATTCTCCCCAGTGCACTCGAAACTCAGGTGACCACCGAAGCGCAGCTTATCCGTGACTTAAACAAGGACGGTTTTGTCAGCAAGAGCGAGGCCGCCACATCAGCATTTGCCAAGGGCCGCGCACAGGATTTCGATCCGGAATTCTGGCTCCGTCCGCGGGAGGTTCGCCTGGGAGTTGAATACGCTTTCTAACTGCTGATTGAGTTGGTAAAGATACTCTTTTCCACTCATTGAAAGGTTTAATTGGAGGAGAATTCAATGCGAAATAACTTGAGCAAGTTTTTCAGCAGGATTGTCATTCTGTCTCTGGCCGTGTTGATCGCGGTGCCGGGCGCTTTAACAGCAAGAAAGCCGGATGATTTCGGCAAGAGGAAAAAAATGGCCGGCAACCCGGACCTGGCGGTTATCAGCCGCATGTTCACCACCACTAACAATGTCCTTTTCGGTGTGGATAACAGGGGCTTCCTGGGCAGGGACCCGGGGGGGAGTTCCACCACAGGCGGTGGTTACTGGCGCAGCCGCACTGATCAGTATGTTTTCGCCTCGGGACTCCACGTGGCCGGGCTTTTCGATTCGGACGGCGACGGAGTGCTCGAGGACACGGTAGAAATCGAAGCGGTTTATGACGAGGAGTGGCGCGAAGGCAAAGCCTCCTCAGGAATGGACGATCCGGAAAACCGGCTGTACACGAGCAAAAGCAACGCGGACCTGGCCGCTTGGCCGGATGAGTTCCGCGACGAATACGGCGAGCCGAAAGTTTACGGCCAGGAGGATATCGTCTGTATTTACACCGATATCGGCGCGCCGGTGGCCGTATCCGCGGGATCGAAAAGGCTCGGTATAGAGACCTGCCAGAGAGTGAAGCTGTTCTCTGTGAGCTCCCAGCAAGACATTATATATGTGGAATGGAAGTTCAAGAACGTCACCAATTTTATCGACGAGGACATCAACGGCGACGGAGTCTCTGATGTTGTCGGACCTTACGAGATCAAAAACACACTCGCAGTTATCAACACGGACTTCGATATCGGTGATGCAGATGACGACCGCGCCGCGGTGAGTCCCCTGCATAACCTGGCCATTTACTGGGACAGTGATTTTTCCGAGGCAAATTTCACCAACCCGGCGGGCTTTTTGGGTATCAAGTTCCTTGACAGTCCCACTCAGGTAGGGTGCCCGCCGGATGGTGTGGACAATAACGGTGACGGCCAGGTCGATGAGGAAGGCGAGCCGAACCGTATCGGATTGTCCGGCTTTACCATCACTACCAACCGCGGCGGCGGCCGCGAGGACCCGGACACTGACAAGGAAGCCTACCGGATCATGACCAATGCTCCCGGAGAGGTTACCGAACCCCAGTGGGACCCGGAGGCTGACCTGATCGTGTCCGATTTCGAGGATGACCTCCGCGCCAGGCTGCTAACCGGGCCGTTCGACCTTCCGGCTGACGGTTCGATCCAGAAAGTGGAGGTGGGTTACCTGCTTGCCGAGCCGCTGAGAAGCCCTCCTGACCCGCACGACATAACTCTCGAGGGCGAGCTTCTGCCTCTGATCGGTCTGGCCCAGACAGTGCAGACCACTTTCGACACGGATTTCAACCTGCCCGCTCCGCCGGTTTCCCCGAACATGACTCTTATCGAGCGGGACGGTATGGTGATTATTACCTGGGACGATCTGCCAGAGCTTACACCCGATCCATTCTATCCGGTGAGCCAGATTCCGACCAACCCGGACGGAACCCCGGCCTCCACCTACAACCCGGACTACCTGGAGTACGATTTCCAGGGTTACCGGGTTTACCGCTCGTTGAGCACCAATCGCGAGGACGCCAGGCTGGTGGCCCAGTACGACCTGGCTGACGGCATAACCTCTTCATCAGCCACCTACACTGTTCAGGAGGGCGTTGTACCCGGTTTCAGTGACGTGGATTTCGATCCCTTTGACGTGGGTTTTGCCGGGGATGACAACGTGACGGACACTGGTCTGAGATACATTTTCGTGGATCGCGGTCAGGCACTGGGAACCCGCGAGGGGTTAATCAACGGTGTCCGCTATTACTATACAGTCACCGCTTTGGACTACCAGCCCTCCAACACCGGCCAGGAATCTCTCGAGTCCGGTCTACAGCTTATTGCATTGGACGCGGATGGCAACAACACCAGCGAGGTAATCCCCCGGACCTCGGCTAATGGCTATTCCCCACCGAGCGTGGGCGATGTAGTCCAGCTTTACCCCGACGGTTCCGAGGTGGGCGATCCGCCGGCAATGACTCTGGATGCCGACGGGCTTATCGTGGAAACCACTCCGCAGCCGGCTGCTGACAACGGCCTGCTAATCACTAATGTAACCATCGCCAACGGGGACGCATCAGTACTGCCCACAGAGCTTTCAGTGGTGGTCGATTCGGTAATCAATGTCCCTGATGACTTCGATTATGGCGTGTATATCTATCACGATGCCCTTTTCCAGGTTCATCTGCACGTGGAGGATGGTAGTGGAAATATTAAGGGCGAACTGGTCGTGAACAGCAAGGCGGCTGGTTACGATCCCTGGGGAGGGGATATCGAGATGGAAGGCTCGATTCCGCTCAAGTCCTCCGCAGGTGATGTGATCGCCAGTGTCGATATGAGCGTATTTGCTGATAACTGGGACGGTTTCGTAGTGGAACCGATTCAGATCAGCGGCGGCATTGCTTACGACAATGTGGTGCAGGGACATCAGCGTACCGACCTGACAGATTATTTCTGGTGGGCTTACGGTTTCTCGGATTACGCGTACCTGCCCGGTATGGACGAAGTTGCGGCCATGCCTTTGGTGGCTCACAGCTTCACCATGGGTAATATTGTGGCAGGGCACCGCTGCGCGGATATCGAACTGAAATGGGTGGATGCCGGAGGCCTGACACTGGAGGTCTATGACCTGTCCAACAAGGTCCCGGTGCGTTTTAACCAGCTTCCAAACGATGGCTGGGGATTCGTGCCGAGCGACAAGACTCCGCTCGATTTTCAGCTCGATCACCAGACCGCGGAACACATGTTCGATATTTTCTGGGAATCTGTAACACCGGGTGCGGAGCTTATCGCCACCGAGGTAACCCTGGCGGACGGCAGTAAGCGGCCGTATGCCACGGATGACGGCATCCGCCGCAACCTTTACCTGGTGGACAAGCTCAGCCAGGCGCTCAAGCCCTCGGACTATGATGCCCTCGGCCACGAGATCACCGATGAGGAGACCAGCGAGGTGATCGACGAGATAGGCGACCATGTGGCCGATCTCACAGGCACCCAGGATCTGGACCTTTACGTATGCGGAATTATGTACCAGATCAACGGCATCACCACCCCGCCTAGCGCCGGCGATGTCTGGAAAGTGCGCATGCGCCAGCACCCCAGCGCGGCACAGAACCCTGAGCGCGGCGGAACCGATTTTCCGGGACCTGTGGACTATAACCACCGCCGTCCTGTAGCTGGCAACAAATGGCATATATCCCTCCAGCCCGAGGTGATAGACCTTGAGGCCAGGGACCTTTCGCGGATCAAGGTGGTACCGAATCCGTATATTGCCTCCAATCCGCTGGATTTGACTACTAACGACATCGAATTGAGATTCAATAATTTGCCCGGTATTTGCACAGTCCGTATTTACACGGTTGCCGGACACCTGGTGGATATTATCGAACACACCAACGGTACCGGAACCGAGACATGGGATATTCGCTCGCGTTTCAACCTGAAAATCGCCAGTGGATATTATATCTATCATGTGGAGGATCGCGAAACAGGTGCCGAGCAAATGGGCAAGTTCGCTGTCATACATTAATTCGAATCTTTATGACTTGATATAAATGGTTTATCCGGCACAATGGAGGTTTCACTATGTGGTTAACTAAAAATAGAATTTCAGTCTTCGCCCTGATTGCAGCCTTGCTTTTCCCGGTGCTGCTCTCGGCCGGCACGATCGGGGATATAGCCAATCCCCTGCGAGGAAGGGTTGAGGATTTCTCGAATGTCGGCAACCGGGCGGCTGAGTTCCTGACCATTCCCGTGGGCGCACGGGGCATTGCCATGGGTAATGCTTTTATCGCCCAGGCTGACGACATTTCGGCCATTTACTGGAACCCGGCGGGACTTGGTTTCTTGGAAGGGCCGCAGGTGTTTTTCAGCCACCTCGATATGCCCCTGGATTTTTCCCTGGATTATGCAGCCGGGGCAATGCCTCTGCTTGACGGCAGGTTGATCCTGGGCGGATTTTTCGGCATCATGAATATCGGGGAAGAGGAGATCACGACCATAGAGAATCCGGAAGGCACGGGTGCTTTCTACGACGGCTTCAGCCTGCAGTTCGGAGGCACCCTGGCTTTCAACTTCTCCGACCGCTTCTCCGCCGGGGTGAACGTGAAAGCTGTTCGCGAGTCGATCTACCAACTCAACTCCAGCGCGATGGCTTTCGACATGGGAACCAATTATCACACGGAATTGTTTGACAAGCCTATGAGGCTCTCCTTCGTAATCACCAACCTCGGTACGAACATGCAGTTCCGCGGCGATAACCTGTTTGTTCAGGTAAGGCCCGAGGAACTCTACAGCGACAGGCTCCAGGACGGCGCTGTGAACCGCATGTTCGACCGCGACAACCGCAACGCATACTTGTCCACGAGCAAGTTTTACCTGCCGACAAGTTTCATGGCTGGCATAAGCATGGATGTTTACGACGCCCATGACATTCGTTGGACAATTGCCGGGCAGTTTGCGGAGAACAACTATATGCCCTCCTCATTTGCCGTGGGCACTGAGCTTGCCAGGTTTTTTACGGAATCTCTCACCGGCGCTCTTCGCTGGGGCTGGAATATCGAGAGAGACGAAATTGATCTGGAAGGCAGCGATCAGATGCGCGGCATGAGCTATGGCGGTGGATTAGAATATAACCTTTACAGAAGCATGGGAATCGCCATAGACTATGCCTACAGAGATCTCGGACGCTTGACCAGAAACCATGTCTTCACCCTGATGTGGAAGACGATGTAAGCTTCTGATTTCAAGCATCTGAATGTATGAAAAAGGCCGGAGCCGCCAGGAAGGCGGCCCGCGGCCTTTTATTTTCAGCCTTTCCTTTTAGTTTTCTCCATGGGAGGATACCGGTTTAAATCCAAGTACCATTTCTTCCCTTTATAAACAATCGTGTCCGGAGGGGTGATTTTTATTGGCTTTGTGAAAGTGACTTGAATCACAGGATAACCGTCAGAGCTGGTAAATTCGTTGATTATTTTGAACTCGGGAAATGATACCATATTTTTAATGATTCTGCTATTTATATTATTGGGCTCTCTACTTGAATCCCGTACCCACTATATATTGTGGTCAAGGAAATGGTTTTCCACCCTGTATTTCCTGACCTGTTACGGGAGCGATGTTAACTGCTTGTTGAATCAAACGGTAGAATAGCTTGCCGCGTGATCTGGATGTTTTTCGGTTGAAGCGAAACGTATATTCATCCAAGTAATAGTCGAGGTGAGATGGATGCACTGCTCCTTGATGAGTACCCTGCAACCACCGTTTAAGCAATGCTGTAACTCGATTAATAAGTCATGTCCACGTAAAAATTATGGAACAGTAAATACTGTAATAATGGCAGTTGAACCATCCTTGGGTGAGCCTTAATTAGCTTTAAGTGGCAGCAGAGTATAATAGATAAGTAATTGCACAGAGTGAACGATAATAATATTATACCTTTTGAGAAATTGTACAGAGTTAGGAGAAGATTTTTAATGAGATTTTTTGTAGTTATCACGATTATACTCGTATTTTGCACCTCCACTCTGGCTGCTAAAGGCATCGAAAAAAAGGGAAATTTCGGTTTAGTAATCAGCGAGAATTTTATCACTTTCAGCTATGTGATTACCTACCTTGGTGAATCTTATAAAGAAGATTATGTTGCCTTCAGGCTGGATTTTAAAGACAATAAGGGCTACGACCTGCCCAGCGAGATAGATGAGTCTCAAACCATCTTGAAAAAGTCCAAACGTATAAGTATCCAAGGCAAAGTCGAAAGACAAAGTATGAGCTCAGCGGTTCTTCTTTTCCCCGTGGAAGATGGTTTTGTCCTGAAAGGCAAAATCAAGTTATATACAGTTATATTTAGCTATAAGCTGAAAAAAGATTTCAAATTCTGAATTAACAGCCTCACGGCAAGCCACACTGGTATCAAATCTGCACAACAATGTCATACATAATAAGCTGCACAACGAAATTAAACCTTGAAGACAGATTATCTTGGCCCCCTTTTTGCGCATCAGCTACCTGCTTTAAAGCATACTCCACTGTATATCGTCTGCGGAAGTCTGCGGTTCGAGTCCGCATGGTGGCTCCAACACAAAGCGCCGCACTCTCTTGGTATTGCAAGGGGCTGCGGCGTTTTTATTTTGAACGGTGATAAAATCAAATACCCGGAATTACTTCATATTTGCTAAGAACGGTTGGGATATAGTTTGGATGGGATTGCGAATATTTCGTAAACTGAGATTTTGCCTGTAGAATGAATTCCGATCACCCATGGTTATTCCCACGTGCCCCTTTTTCACAACGCCTGGTCAGGACATGAAAACATTTGAGTCTTTTCTAACTGTAGAATATTCAACTGTTATCAGATCGCTTCGAGTGTTGAGGGGGGCTTCGGCGCTATGTTGTACGTGACGCTGACAATGCCGGGAACCTCGCGGATAATCTCACCGGCGAGCTTTTCAAGAATTTCGAACGAGAGCCGTGTCGGTGTTGCGGTTCGCGCATCCACGCTGTCCCAGCAACGGACTTCGATCTGCTGACCGAAATCGCGCTTGCCGTGGCGCATGCCGGTCACCCGGTCTTGGTGAAGGATTGCCATGTACTGGAACGCACCGGTGCCCTTTAGCAACCGCTCGACAACAACGGTTGTCTTGCGCACCGTCTCGATTCGTTCCTGTGTCACCTCGCCTATTACGCGTGCCGAGAGCGCCGGGCCTGGGAACGGGATGCGCTCGAATAGCTCGGAGGGAAGCCCGAGAGCCTTGCCAATCTTTCTAACGCCGTCCTTTCGAAGCTGAATCAGCGGCTCGATGATCCGGTAGCCGAAAGCCTCCTGCGGGTCGATTCCGAACTGTTCGAATACATTGTGCTGCCGCTTGATCCCTGCCAC
>CAZJQI010000079.1:0-13522 GCA_964548275.1 uncultured Gemmatimonadales bacterium | reverse complement strand
TTCCAAATTCCCCCCTATCAAGGGGATTCATTCCAATTCCCCCCTATCAAGGGGGTACATTCCAAATTCCCCCCTATCAAGGGGGTGCATTCCAAATTCCCCCCTATCAAGGGGGGAGACAGGGGGGTGTTATATTAAACAGTTGGGGTTTGGTACCCGAAATCGGGATCACGGATTTCAGGGATTCACACAAAAATCACACTGATACCTCGCGACTCTGCCGCGAGATAGTTTATTTCAAGGCAGGATGCTAATTAAAGAAGTCCGCCTTGAAAGTAAAGTTTCAGAACTATATATTAACCTTAAACCAATAACCAGAAAGAATTTTATCAAATTTGAAGGAAAACAAGCTGTTTAAAATCAGGGGGTATCGGTGTTAAAAAAGATTTCAATCAGGTTCTTAATTTTTCCAACGCTGATTTCCCTATCCGGTTACGGCTGCAGCGCGGTACGGAACATCAATATTTATTCAACAAGTGAAGAGGTCCGGCTGGGCCGGGCTCTGGATAAGGAAATCCACAGGCAGTATGATATTATCGAAGATGCGAAAGTCGATTCTTTCCTTGCTGTGCGGGGGAGAAAACTGGTTGAGGCGAGCAAGCGCCGGGATATCGAGTATCATTCTGCCCTGGTGAACGACGAAGTGGTAAATGCATTTGCGATTCCCGGAGGTTACTGCTACGTGAATCTGGGGCTGTTCCGGCAATCAGAGTCCGAGGCTGAGCTGATCAGTGTGCTGGCCCACGAGATCAACCACGTGGTGCACCGCCACAGCATGAAAAGAATGACTCAGATGCAGCTGGCCGGTCTTGCAACCGATCTCTTACTCGGGGATGCAGGGACAGCGGCAAACACGGTTGCGAGCCTTTTTACAACTATGGGTCTGCTAAACTACAGCCGCGAAGCCGAACGGGAGGCGGACCGGGATGGGCTGTACACCATGTACAGCGCAGGTTACGATCCCCAGGGCATGGTCGATATGTTCGAGAAACTGAAAGCCGCACGGGAAGGCCCGGAGCCTGGCGGCTGGCAGAATCTTTTTTCCACCCATCCGATGACTGAGGAAAGAATCGATAATGCCAAAAAGCTGATTGCCCAGTTACCTCCGAAAGAACACCTGATGATGAACACTCCCGAGTGGAGTGAGATTATCAAGCACCTGCGAGAAAAATACCCTCCGCCGAAAAAAGAAGAGAAAAAAGAGGATTGAAGTTACTAAGAGTGCAATTAATGCGACAAAATGTTGTTTTGTTCAGATCAAGAGAGGGAGCCGATTATGCCGGATATATCAGTTGAATACCTGGGGCTGAAACTCGCCAATCCGCTTATTGTGGCAAGCAGCGGGCTTACCCGCAATGCCAGGCTGATCAAGCAGTGCGAAGACGCCGGGGCGGGAGCGGTAGTGATGAAAAGCATTTTCGAGGAGGATATCAGGCGCAGAGATAAAACTTTCAAAGATACACTTTTCTTGCACTCCGAGGTTTCCGGCTATTTAGATGCCAAGGTCGGGTTGATCTACGGCGCCCAGGAGTATTGCCAAGAGATTAAAAAGGCCAAGGATACGGTCAGTATCCCGGTGATTGCCTCAGTGAACTGCGCGGAATCCCGCTGGTGGCTCGATTACGCTGTGCAACTGGAGGGAGCAGGAGCCGATGCCATCGAACTAAACCTTTCGGTGCCCTCGATAGATCTGGAGCTTTCAGCACAGGAGTGTGAAACCACTTTCAGAGAGGTTGTCTCCGCCGTGCGTGCGCAGGTAAATATCCCGATTGCGGTCAAAATGAGCGGGCAGCTAACTGCTCCCCAGAACATAGCGCGTAAGCTTGTCGAAGCCGGGGCCGATGCTCTGGTGCTGTTTAACCGCCAGAGCGGGCTGGATGTTGACCTGAAAAAGCGCCTGGCATTTTCCACCAAGGGTGACCAGGGCCTGTCCAATCCGCACACTATTTACTATCCCCTGCGCTGGATTGCAATTCTGCACGAGCTGATCCCCGAGGTGGAACTTTCCGCCTCGGGTGGAGTGCACAGCGGAGAGGCGTTTGTCAAGTATATCCTGGCCGGTGCCACAACTGTGCAGGTTTGTTCACTGCTCTATCGTAGGGGCCTGAAAGAAATCCCCGCCCTGCTCGATGCCCTCACAGGCTTCCTGGAACGCCAGGGAGTGGAAGAGGTGGCGCAAATAAGAGGCTCTGTAACAAGCGACCTGCCGATCGGCACAAGAGATCAGCAGCGCGTGGAGTATATTGAGTTGTCCAAGAGCCATTACCTGGAGGTTGACTCTACCAACGGCGGCGGGCTTGTTTACGAATCTCACCCGGAGGATTGATCCAGGCCGAATGCCAGGCTATGGGGCAGACATCTGGAGCAATGAGAAAATGATAAAAAAAGGCGGCGGTAAATGAGTATCTTCTCATCTGCCCGCCGCCTTTTCGAGTTTCTATAAATACTACTGCTAAGCGCCTACTATTTCTCTGACATGATCCATGCTGATAGATTTCGGCCTGAAAATCGGCACGCCGACTGCACGGCTGTACACCATCTGGCTGAGCATGCCCATGGCTCTGGACACGCCGAACAGGACGGTATAATAGTCGAATTCGGTTATACCGTAATGGTAGAGCAGGGAGCCGGAACCTGCATCCACATTGGGGTAGGGGTTCTTAGCCTTGCCGTGTTCTTTCAGCACACCGGGCACTACAGCGAACATACGGTCAACGATTCTGAACGGCACCGAATCCTGACAGTACTTGAGCCCAAACTGGTGAAAAGCGGTGAAACGGGGGTCTGTCTCCCGCAGAACCGCATGGCCGTAACCGGGAATCACCTTGCCGCTGTTCAGAGTGTCCCAGCAGAACTGGCGAAGTTCATCATCGCTCGGTACACCGTTGTATTTATCCGCGATTCCATGAACGAATTTCAGACATTCCTGGTTGGCCAGTCCGTGCAAGGGGCCTGCCAGACCGTTAAGGCCGGCACTGACCGCGTAGTAGGCATCAGACAACGCGGAGGCGACCACGTGAGTTGTCATCGCGCTCACGTTGCCGCTTTCATGGTCGCTGTGCAGTACCAGGTAAAGGCGGATCAGATCGGCAAACTTGCCGTTGGGATCGTCAATGCCGAGCATATAGGCGTAGTTGCCTCCCCAGTCGAGATCCTTTTTCGGGGGGATCGGATCGCCCTTGCCGGCATGAAAGCGGTAGATTCCCGCAGCCAGTTCAGGCAGCCTGGCAAGCAGGCGGATCGAGTCTTCCATGGCCGGTTCCCAGTAATCGAACTTCGTCATGCCCTCATTATAGCGCTGGCGGAACCGGCTGTCGTTTTCCAGGGACATGATCCCCATGCTCAGCAGCGCCATGGGGTGAGTATCCCGGGGAAGAGAGTTCATTTGCTTCCATACGTACTCGGGAACCGGATCGACCGCGGAAAGCTCAGCCTGGAAATCTTTGGTTTCATCTTCGGTGGGAAGTTCGCCGATTAGAAGAAGCCAGTAAATTTCCTCCGGCAGCCTGTCGGCAATCTCGATAATTGGAATACCTCTGATTATGAGCCCTTTAATCGGGTCTACGTATGAAGTTTCACAAAGCAGGGATTTTACGCCACGCATACCACCGAACATTTGCTGGAGAGTTACTTCGGAAACTACATCGCCTCCGTGTTCTTTGAGCAACTGCTGCACTTCACTGCGCATTTGGGGCAGTTTCTCAACCAATTTGTCCTTGATCTTGCTCACCAAGTCCTCCAGTGTTAAGGTGACAAATTTGGAAACTTAAACTTATGCGTTCTGACTGATTACGGCGTCCATGTACTGAATTTTTTGCTCCTCAGCTCGATAAACAAATCCTGTCTCGATCAGGAAGCATGGAAAATTGGGGCAACGCAACTAAAAATTTTACTTTGATTAAGAACGGCTTATAGCCTTTGAAAATACCTCCTTGGTTGTGATGAATAAATCAATGATGATTGAATGAAAAATAGGTTGTCAAACTGCCGGTATAAATGAAGAAAACTTCTTGGGGGATTGCATAACTAATTTAAATCCACAGCCAAAGAAAAATCAATAAAAATCGCTTTTGATTTTGTAAATAATTTTTTCGATCCTGGTTAGATTGCATTCAGACTTCCAAGTTATGCTTAAGGTTATTGATCGAACTCCTTTTTTTAACTAATTGCAGTTTTGAGAGGATTGGCAGAAATTACATTATGTACATAATGATAAAACCATCTTATTATATTGCCAAAATTATTAATACCCATTATTATGTGCAGAAAATCTTTCTGAAAATGATTTCTTACACAAAATATTTATCCTTTTTACCTGTAAATCTATCCTGTTTTCACACGCCTTAAAACAAGCAAACTTGTGGTAATTGTAGATCTAATATCAATTTGTTTAGTACGGTGGATTTGATCCCTTTTTACAACTTCAGGGGAGGCTTAAATGCGAAAAAGATCATTTACCTCAATTAAGAATTTATTTTTATTTGTGGGATTTGCTGTATATATGTTTGCCCTTCCGCTTATTGCCCAGGAGAGCGGTGGAAGCTCCTGCCTGGATTGCCACAGGGACAAATCCCCGGGAATTGTTTTTCAATGGGAGAGTTCCAAACACGGGGAAGTGGGAGTCGACTGCATATTCTGTCACCAGGCGGAAAAATCCGAACTCGATTCTTTCGAACATTACGGGGAGATGATCGCGGTGATCGTCTCGCCCGGAGACTGTGCGCAGTGTCACGAGAAGGAGTTCAGCGAACAGAAGGGTTCTCATCATGCCAGGGCCGGTGAAATTCTGGGTTCACTGGATAACCTTCTGGGAGAGGTGCTTGGCGGGGAGCCGGCGGTGGTTACCGGCTGCCGCCAGTGCCATGGTTCAGTTGTCAGGGTCGATGACACCGGAAGACCGACTTCCGACACCTGGCCGAATACGGGGATGGGCAGGATAAACCCGGATGGCTCTCGGGGCTCGTGCTCAGCCTGCCATACCCGTCACGAATTCAGCAAGGCCCAGGCACGGCAGCCGGAGGCCTGCGGAAAGTGCCATCTGGGGCCGGACCACCCGCAGATCGAGGTATGGAACGAGTCCAAGCATGGAGTTCTCTACCATGCCAATCGCGAGAAATTGAACCTTGAGGCCGATACCTGGCGCGCTGGAGCCGAGTATTTCACCGGCCCGACCTGTTCCTCCTGCCACATGAGTGCCGGGGGCGCCCAGGAGGTCACACATGATGTCGGGACACGTATCTCCTGGACCCTTCGCCCGGCGGTCTCCAGGAAATTGAACATGGTGGTTTACGAGGATGAGAGCAAAGAGGACATTCTTGGCCAGGAGCCGGCTCTGCCTGAGAAAGGTTCGACGTACAAGTCCAAATCCGGGGAGATGAAAAAAGTCAAAGCAGTTTACACCTGGCAGCAGCGAAGAGCTTTCATGCAGGATCTTTGCAGCCAATGTCATGCGGCATCTTTTGTTGAGGCTTTCTACGAGCAGTTCGACAACCTTGTGGACCTTTACAACACCAAGTTCGCCGAGCCTGCAAGGGCAATGATCGAGGATTTGAGAGCAAGCGGTAAGATCAGCGCTGTGGATTTCGACGATCCAATCGAATGGACTTACTGGGAGCTCTGGCACCACGAGGGACGCAGGGCGCGCCACGGCGCCTCAATGCAGGGCCCTGATTACGCCTGGTGGCACGGGATCTACGAAGTGGCCAAGCATTTTTACGGTAAATTCATCCCGGAGTTGAAAGAGGCCGCAGGCGAGGAAATGGCAAAACAATTGCTGGAAAAATATCTCTACAGCCAGCACGGCCATCTCTGGCACCGCGATGGATTCAGTCCCGAGGTGCGGGAGAGGATCAAGCGGTTCTACCAGGAGCGCTACAAGCAGTAAATCGAGAGCTCTAAGTCTGGGAAGAATCAAATTTTATTAACATTGCGGAGGCACGTGATGGCGTGTCCCCTGTGACGTTTTTGAAAATATCCGCTAGTCTGCACCGAGCACTTTGGGGATATTTTCCTTGTAAGGCGGATGGATAATACCCTTGTCGGTAATTATCGCGCTCACCAGTTCCGCCGGGGTGACATCGAAAGCCGGGTTGAACACCTTGATCCCCGCCGGTGCGATTTCCAGCCCGCAGGGTGATGTTACCTCGCGGCTGTCTCTTTCCTCGATCGGGATCTTGCTTCCGTTGGAGATAGAGAGATCAAACGTGCTGAACGGCGCGGCCACATAAAAGGGAATCCCGTGCCTGTTCGCCAGGCAGGCTAAACTGTAAGTGCCGATCTTATTGGCCACGTCGCCGTTGGCTGCGATCCGGTCAGCACCGGTGATTACCAGGTCCACCAGGCCGCGGGCCATCACCGAGGCGGCCATATTGTCGCAGATCAAAGTTGCCTCGATCCCCGCCTGGGTCAGCTCCCAGGCGGTAAGGCGCGAACCCTGGAGCAGGGGGCGGGTCTCGTCCACGAAAACGGAAATTTTCTTGCCCTGCTCGCCGGCCACATAAACCGCTGCCAGCGCTGTTCCGATTCCTGCCGTGGCGAGAGCGCCGGCGTTGCAGTGGGTGAGTATGCGGCTGCCTGTCCCGATAAGCTCTGCGCCGAATTCCCCTATGGCCCGGCAAAGCCTGCGGTCCTGTTTGCAGATCTCTATCGCCTCGGCCTCGAGGCCATGCAGTATTTGTGCGCTCGATACGCTTTCCGGCATCAGTTCCACGACCGCTTTCATCCGCCCGATTGCCCAGAAAAGGTTCACCGCTGTGGGACGGGTTCCGGCAAGCTCGCCGCAGACTTGCTGAAACCTTTTGCGGAACTCTGCCGGAGCCAGATCTGCCTCCGGCTGCATCCCCAGCACCACGCCGAATGCCCCGGCAACGCCGATTGCAGGCGCGCCTCGCACCGCCAGGCGGCGGATGTCGTCTGCCAGAAGGCGGTAATCGGTCCTTTCCAGATAAACTTCCCTTGCCGGTAGCTCGGTCTGGTCGATCAGCCTCACACGTGCATCAGGAACCTTGCCGATCAATTCTATCGTCTTAACGGGCATAGTTCCTCCGTCGTTGATTTTTCTTTCACTCTCTCGATAGATTCACCCTCAAAAACACTGTTTGTGCACACATAGAGACGCAGCCTTTCGCTGAAAAAAATTAATCGTCGAGCGGACAATACACAAGATAATCTGTTCTCAACACAGGAGGTGAGATTATGAGAATTAATATTTTGATAAGAAATATCGCACTCCCAGTTTGAACGGGTGAAGGAAAAGTGAAGAAACTGCTTTGTTGGCATATCAACGGAAGGAAACAACGATCAGAGGTCAGGGTATAAATTTGTAGACCTCACTGTTGATTTCTCGATTTTGCTTTAAATTTCACTGGGAGGCAAAAAATGCATCGTTCAGGAGTGATAGCACTTGGCCTGCCGATTATTCTCTCTTTGATAGTGACAAGTTCCCTCTGGGCCAGGAAAAAGATTGAGATGCCGGATAATTTCGGCACCAATGAGTGGGCGGCAGCAAATTACAAGGAGGCAGTGGGATACCTTAAATACATTGCTAAGAATGACGTCAGGCAGGAGCTGCTTTCAGTGCCAGAGAATTTGAGGCTCGAGGCCTGGGAGGAATTCTGGAAAGAGCGAGATCCTGTAAGCTCCACTTCGGAAAACGAGTTCAGGGATCAGTATTTTGACAGGATAAGATATGCAAACGAAAAATTCGGCGCCATACTTCAGCCGGGCTGGCTCACTGACCAGGGAGAGGTCTGGATCAGGCTGGGGGAGCCGAATTCGATTGAGAAATTTACGATGAGAGCCGGTGGGAACGACCTGGAGGTCTGGAATTATTGGGTACCCCGGGATGTGTACCTTGTGTTTCTGGACCGGGCGGGCGTGGGGGATTTCTACCTGTTGAATTCGAGTGACATGCTGGATGAGGTATTTTTCAGATAGAGTTCATAAGAAGCCTTTGAAAAATCGGCGTCTTGAATTTTCTCTGATTTTTAGTTCGGCCAGTCAAGAACTGACCTGGAATAGAGCCTGCAGCTTTTCATTTGACAGTAGTTTGAATTTACGCTATCTTATACTGGATTCAAATTAGCTGAGAATGGGGCTGTAGCTCAGTTGGGAGAGCGCTTGAATGGCATTCAAGAGGTCAGGGGTTCGACCCCCCTCAGCTCCACCAGATATTGCAAAGGGTTGCGAGTTTTCTGACACAGATTTCAAGTGGCCGTTTTTGAATTTGCCTCTATTTGTGTCAGATCCCCTTTCTATGAAGCCTTGGGGGTGATTACTCCCAGGGCTTTTTTGTCTGTTCAGCCTGGGAATTTTGTCAAGCTGCATACCGACAATATTTTTAGCTTCAGTTATGTAGTTATCAGTCATTTTCCTTTCCCTGTGGCCCATTAGTACTCGAATATCCTCAAGGCTAACTCCTGCATCTCTCAGCCACGCACCAAACACATACCGTAGATCGTGAAACGTAAGTTTCTTTCCATTAAGCGTAGTGAGACCAGGTATTTCGTGTTATAAGTCTTTCTATCTTAGACTCTGAAAATTATTAAACAGTATTGTGCGATTTCGTTCAGTTATTGAACGATATCGGGCATTCTATCTTTTAGCCATCACTCCGGTTGTTTCAGGTATTTATTGCAAGGGAATCATTTAAGCCTTTGTCCCGGTTCTGGCTCGTATATTGCCTTTTGTTTACCCAGTCCGCCTATAAGTTCTAAAAGATCATGAGTTTGGAGGCGCTTTCACGTCGTTGGCACTATCTGTGGTTTTCTGCAACAGCGGCAAAAGTGAAAGGTTATACCATGAATCTGGATGAGATGTTCTCCACGGGAACCGAGACCATCGATATCCACGGGATAGATCCAATAATCAAATTCTCCCGTTTTCATCCGAGGAATGAGAACATTTTTTGTGACGGGCTGGAGCTGGCCGAGGATCTTAAAATAGAACCGGGCACGACCCTCTACACCAAGGGAACGTTTATGAAATTTTGCCGGAATACCCCGTGCTGTGCACGGGGATGAATGGCTCCTTTTAATGGGTGGGTGGTTAACTCCTCAAAATATGATTAAAATTTCTTTTTTTATGCCCCGCCTTGTAGGCGGGGAGTTTCACTCTGGAGATCGTTCAGATGGAATTCAAGTTGAAAATAAATCCGGGGAAAGAGGCCGAAATATTTCTGGAGGGCCGTGTGGCTGCGCTGCACAGCGCCGAGCTCGAGGATGGATTGGCGCGGCTTAAGAAAGATATCCGCCATATTTTCACCGGGGGCTACGAGAAGCTGAAAAAGGACACGCGTTTCAACCATGTTTTTGTGAAAAAGCGGGTAGATTTGCGCGGCGAGCAGACCAGCCTGGGCGAGAACCTGATCAACTCTTTTTCGATACTGGACAGGTTCTATGCCGACAGGCTCTCAGAAAGGGAAAAAGCCCTGAGCCGAACCGAGGTAACTGAAGAGTATTTCAATACGAAACTAAAGGCCCTGGAGAATATTTTCGCCGGTGATGTTTCGGTGTTCGAACACATTTTGATCATGACCTTTCTAAACCATACCTGCCAGCAGGAAAAACTCGAAGGAGAAAAACTTCAGAAAGCAGAGGAGCGCTTTCGGGAATTTATCGGAGAAAGTGAACCTCTGCTGCGCTTTTTTTACTACCTGAATGAGTTCAACCGACTGAACCGGTTGCGCGTTGAAATCGACCAGGACAAGAAATCCTCGCTTTCTGAGGCGCTGGAAGATGAGATCTGCGGGATGGGGACAATCGCTGCCATAGAAGGGCAGATTTTAATTTGCCGTAAGCTGGAATATCTGGCCAGGAGGCTCATCGAAATCAGCAAGGGACACGACCCGCTAGACGGGATAAAGCGGGCGCTCGACGAGGTGTATTCCGCGGAAGGAAACCAGAACCTGATCAACGTGTTGCTGGAGAAATTCCGCAAATATTACGAGGTTGAACTTGACATGTCCCGCGAGGCTCTGGTCTACAAGAGGATGATCCACCTCAATTCAGGCAGCAAGGAGGCCAGGATCAACCGGAAGAAATGGCTCGAGTCTATAGGCGATGCTGAGGTCAACCGGCTGGTCAACCTGCTCGAAATCAAGGATGAGTCCGGGAAAGGACTATCCCAGGTTCAGAAGGGCCGGCAGGAGTTGTTCCAGATTTTACATAAAAAGCTCGATGAGGGTAACAGAGACCAGGCCGATGAGTCCAAACTCAAGAATACTCTGGAAGAGGGGGATATGAACCTTTTAGTCCTTCGCCTGGACAACGTGTCCTTGCTCGAGGACCAGATTACAGCCGTGGAAAAACGGATCGAAGAACATCGTAAGCAAAAAAAAGTGGATTACCAGAATATCAATATTCGCTCCTATAACGATAATATCACGCGCCTGACACAGTGCCTGTACTTCTTTCTCGAACTTTCCATTTTCAGGAAACCGTCCCTGGAGATGCAGGGCAAGGAGAAGTTGATGGAATTGCGCAAGGAAATGAGCGAGCTGGATGCCGGGTTAAAGGCTGAAATGTCCAGTGCTGAGGAAAAATCGGCCGGTGAATCTGTCGCCGGGGCAGACCCTGGTAAGAATGAGACCACAGAGCAAAAAGCCGTTCCCGGTTCGGAGAGCCGACCCAGTGAGGAGCAAAAAAGCGAGGAAGAAGAACAGGAGCCCGAGGAAAAAATGTTCCTGCTGGCCGAGAAATTAAAAGAACTGCCTGATTCGGCCAGGATTAAACCTCTCAAGGAACTGGCATATTTCGGCAGCCTCAAGACCTTACATCACCTCCTGCCCATCTACCAGTCCAGCCGCGGTTTTTTGCGTAAAGTGGCCCTTAATACGGTAATAAAGATAATCTTAAGGGCACTGAGGGAGGACGAAACCAGGAATGAAATGGGCATTCAACAGAAAAAAAAGCTAACCGAACTGGTGGCGGGGCTTGACAAAAAATATTCATTCCTTGGGAAAATAGAGGTGGACGACCCCGAGACTCGGCAGAAGATTTACGATATCGTAATCAAGGAAGACAAGGAATTTACCGCCAGGACTCTTGCTGAAATCCTCGTGGATACGGATGAACGAGTGCGGGCCACTGCGGTCAAGTTGATCGCGGAGATGCTGAACCAAGAGGAAACCGGCTTACTGGTGAAATTACTCGGCGATCCCGACCCGCGGGTACGGGCAAATGTGATCGAGTCTCTGGAAGAAATCGGCAACCGCAACGTGCTGGGGATCCTGATGAAATACAAGTTCAACAAAAATAACCGGGTCAGGGCGAATGCGATTAAGGCAGTCTGGAACTTCGGGCATCGGGACGTGTACGGTTCGCTGGAAGAAATGATGCTGGATTTTGAACCTAAAATGCGCGCCAGCGCGACCTGGGTTATCGGGGAAATCGGCCACAACCAGCCGGAGCTCAAAAACTTACTATATGCGGTGGAGAACGACAATAATGAAATGGTAAAGCGCAACCTGGTAGAGGCCAAGAGGAAAATCACCATGCGGGAGAAAGGCTTGCTGGTACTGGTAGCCGATGATGATAAGGAGTTCTGTCAGAAAATTAACCGCGGGTTGGCCGCGGACGGCTACAAAACCAGCATTGTGCACAACGGCAGGGATGCGTTGGAGGCCGCAGAGAATCATAATCCGAACGCGATTCTACTCAATTTGCGAATTCCAGTAATGAACGGCCTTGAAGTCATCAAAGCGTTGAGGGCCAAAAAGGATACCAGCAAAACACCGGTAATCGTCTTTTGCGATCTCAACACCAGTGTTTTGATCAACAGGGTCCGCAAGGCAGGGGCCGATTCCTACCTGATCAAACCCTGCAGCTATGAACAGGTAAAGCGAGAACTTCAGAACTCTATATTAAAAGACACGTGCACCGTATCCTGCTGATTTACTCTTATAAATATGTCTTTTGTCGGGACTAAACAATAACAACTAAATGGTTAAAGAATGTTTCCTTTTTATAGCTGAATAATAGAGTTATCATTATGGATGAAGAAAAATTGAAAGAAGACCTTGATTTCATTGAAAAGCTGGATATTGAAAGGCTGAAATATGAGATCAGCGAGGAACTGGGCGAATTGTCCGATGAAGCGATAAAGATACTTGAAGAAGCTGAGAGAATGAAAGAGGTAATCCCTCCGAAGATAGAGGTGAGACTTTCCAAGGACAAGTTGCAGGCATACCTTAAAATAGTCACACCCGGCAGGCCTGTTCCCATTACTGAAAATGATATAAGAGAATGCCTGAAGGAAAATGGAGTAGTCAAAGGAATCCTTGAGAAAAAAATTGAAGAAGTTTTTGTGGAAAAACTAATTGGCCAGGAGGTTTTAATTGCCCAGAGTAAGTCGCCGGAAAATGGGAAAGATGGGATTATAAAGACACTGCAGGATTTAAGAGAGAAAGACCCGGAAGCTTGTGTGGATTCCAAGGGCAGGGTGGATTTCAAACAGATGAGACAGGGTAACTTAGTTGAGGAGGGCGAGGTCATTGCAGAGAAGGTTCCACCTACTCCAGGGGAAAAGGGATTTGACGTTACAGGGAAAATTTTATCCCCAAAACCGGGAAAAGAAGTTGACTTCAATTTGTCCCCGGACGTTGGAATCTCTCCAGAAAATGAATTGCAACTGGTGTCCCTGAAAAATGGAATTTTGAAAAAAAATTTTACTATTGATGAGGTCAATTTTATTAATGGAAATGTGGATTTCTCCACTGGAAACATCAGCTATACAAAAACTCTGATTATCACCGGGGATGTTAAAAGCGGTTTCTCTGTCTATTGCGGGGAAAATGTGGAAATACGGGGATGTGTAGAGGATGCGGAGGTGGTTGCGGATGGTGATGTTGTAGTCAAGCAAGGTTTTATAGGTGCCGATAAAGGCCTGATAAAAGGGAGAAATGTTACCATTGGCCATGTCAAGCAGCAGAAGGTAGTCGCTACTGGTGATATCTTTATCGAAGGAGAGGTCATCCACGGATCCCTCCAGGCTGGTGGTTTTATAAAGATGATCGGTGTCAGGGGAAGCGTTATCGGCGGATCGTTAACTGCCGAAAAGGGGATAGAGGTAATAAATGCAGGTAATAACCTGAATATCAAGACAACTTTACATGTTGGATGTAATAAGGAAATTAGGGACATAGAAAAGCAAATTGAGGAATTAAGAAAAACTAGGCTAAGGGCGGAAAACGCTCTAAGGATTTTTAAGGTAGCTGTTGCGGTTAAAGAGTTATCCAAAGAAAAAAAACAGATAATGGAACGGCTTCTGGAAACAGAAAACAACCTTACCGGGGAAATAAAGAAACTGGAAATAAGAAGAATTGAAACTATTAAGAATTTGCTGCATACGGAAAAGCCTTATATAAAAGTGATACAAGGTATTTTCCCGAACACAACTATCCGGATAGGACATCTTAAAGAACTTATTACATCGCAAATGCGCAATAAAAGATTCATCTATCATAAAAACACACTACTGTCCGGTTAAGCTTTTTTAAAAGTGTCATAACAGCAATAAAGGCAAC
>CAZJQI010000078.1:0-13895 GCA_964548275.1 uncultured Gemmatimonadales bacterium | reverse complement strand
CCCTTGATAGGGGGGAATTGGAATGAATCCCCTTGATAGGGGGGAATTTGGAATGCACCCCCTTGATAGGGGGGAATTTGGAATGTACCCCCTTGATAGGGGGGAATTGGAATGGACCCCCTTGATAGGGGGGAATTGGAATGAATCCTGCTTGATAGGGGGGAATGGTGGCTCTCAAGCACGATCTGAAATAAGATCACCAGGTTTAAATCCCCTTCTTTCCGAATTGTGAAGGATGAGAATGAATGTTGTATGTGTCACACGGCAACTCTATGAAAACAAGGATAAAACCATCAAGCATTTTACCCCGAAGCAGAGCTTCGGGGAATTCTTTTAATTTAAATTATGTTAAATTACCAGCACTTAGCTGCAAATGAAAAAACAGGACAGCTACCGGATACTCGCCCCGTATTACGATATTTTTATTGACTGGGACAGCAGGCTCCAGCATGAAATACCTTTTCTGCTGCAAGTCGCCGGGCCGGCCAGTAGAGGTAAGCGCGCGCTCGATGTGGGCTGCGGGACGGGCCATCACCTTGTTGCCCTTCAAGAGGCGGGATTCAGGGTTGAGGGAACCGAGCCCTCAGAAAAGCTGAGGCTGCTTGCACAGTACAACCTGGAGGGCGTAACTGTTTATCCCGCTCCAATGGAGACCCTGGAAAAACTTGCAAAAGCTCACGGTCCCTGGCATCTGGTTACCTGCCTGGGGAATACCCTGGCGCACCTTCCGCCTGATAAACTCCCCGGTTTCTGCCTGGGGCTTGCCGGGGCACTTGATAGACAGGGAGCGGCAGTTCTGCACCTTCTGGGATACGAAAAAATCATGGCCATCCACCCCGAGAATTTTCCGCCGAAAAATGTTGTATCAGGAAAGGATAGATATCGATTCGAACGCTGTTATTACTACAGGGAAGATTATATCGAATTCAATATCGAGGTCTGGAAAAACGAAAAGCGATTGGCCTCCGGCCAGGAGGCGCTCTATCCACTCACCTCACGCATGCTGCTTGCTGCCTGTAAAAATGCCGGCCTGACTGATATACACCTGTTCGGTGATTTCAACTTCTTGGTTCCTTATTCCTCCCGAAGCGACAATCTTGTGGCTGTCATCCGCAAGAGCTGATCGGATCGGAGGAAGGTTCAAGCTCAGTATTCTGTCTGCAAGGCATTGTCTTAATGGACAATGCCGGATCAAGAGCAAATTTATCCGAAGTACTGTTTTTTTTTCTTGAAAAATGATCTCTAAACTATATATTCCAAGAATTCTTCCTGACTGATAAAGATTTGCTCTATCCGTGAACTCAAGTGTCTAAAGGGCAATAGGAAATCGGTTCAATGTATACTTTAAAAGAGTTGATAGACGTTTTACTTAATGTGAAAAAGTTACCCACCCTTTCCCCGGTAGCTCTGATGCTTATGCAGTCGCTCAACGAGGATGAGCCGGATGTGGGGCGGATCAGCAGGATAATTTCCGATGATCCTCCCACTACCAGCATGATCCTGAAACTGGCCAATTCCGCGATGTACGGAGCGCGGCGTACTATTCTTACTGTACAGGATGCTGTTATCCGATTGGGTTTCAAGGAAATCCACAAGCTGGTTATCGATATTTCCATGATCAAGTATTTGTCCGCATTGCCGGAGGGCGTTCTGGATTCGGTCGATTTCTGGGAGCACTCTATCGGCGTGGCTTTCTGCATGGAAGAAATCCAGGATATGACCAATCTGCTTGAGAATAACGGCTCTCATGCCCATGTCGTGGGATTGCTTCATGATATCGGCCGCCTGATCACTGCAACGCATATGCCGGAAGTCCATCAACAGTTTAGCGAGAACAGCGGTGAAATAAATACCGGCGAAAACATCATTGTGTGGGAAAAAGAAATAATCGGCCTCGATCACGCCCAGATAGGAGCGGCAGTACTTGAGTGCTGGGGCTTGCCTATGGAAATAGTCAATGGCGTTCGTTTCCACCACCAGCCGGATATCTCTCCTAAGCCGCAACGCAAAACGAGTTACCTTGTCTGCCTCGCCGATAGTATTTGCAGGAAATTGAAGTTGGGTAGTGTGGGGGAAGGGCTGATTGGAGAAATAAAAGAATCGTTATGGAATATCCTTGGGATTTCCAGTGATATTGCCGATGAAGTTATCGCAAGAGTGCAGGAAAAGGTGAAAAAAAGCGATGTTCTGCTCTCCATTGGCGGTTTAAATAAAAAATAATAACCGGGCTCGCCTGCCTACCCTCTTAGCGAGCCAGCTTCTGTCCCGCCTTTGATAATATACTCGAATCCAAACTACATACTGGATAACAGTTTCCGGCAGGATGGCGGAAGTGGTGGCATTGGTCAAATTTGTTTCTTGCCCAAATAGCGGAAAAACTTAATTTTTCCCCTTATCCGGCCGAACCCGGCCGCAAACCCGGCTTTTGAGATGAGAATAACAATCCCGAACAGATACCGGATTTATGTATCAAGCTTCCTGATGGACATGGTTTGTGCTTTTGTTGTCGGGGCTGCGGCGGTTTATGCAATCGAACTCGGCGCCGGGCCGATGCATCTGGGACTGCTCGGTGCAACTGGCGCGGCATTTTACATAATATCCTGCATATTGTCAGGGAAGCTCTGCGACCTGCTATCGCGTAAAGCAATAATTCTATCCTCATCCGTACTGGCTGCTTTGAGTTGTCTGATGTTGACAAGGGCGGCAGCTCTGGGGGAGCTTTTCGTTTATTATGGCGGCTTTCATGTTGGAATCGGCTTTTTCTGGCCCGCTCTTCAGGCTCTTCTTGCCGACAGCCGCCACGCAAAAAACCTGGCCACCACTCTGGGTAATTTCTGTATCTTCTGGAGTCTCGGTTTCACAGTGGGCCATTATGTCTGCGGATACCTGACAGAGCTGAGTGCAACGCTGCCCTTTGCCTGGTGCGTGGCGGCAAGCCTGGTAATTCTGACAATTTGCCTTACCCTATCCGATATCGAAGGCAAAAAAAAAGGGGCCAGCGCGGATTTCCTCACCCGTACCAACACACAAACAAGGCTCCTCTGGAAACGTTTCCTGGTCAGTGGATGGCTGGCCAATTTTATCCTGGTTTTCACCCTCTCCTCTGCTAAAATGCTGTTTCCCAAGCTGGCCCTTGATGTCGATCACCTTGACCGGGCCGTTCTGGGTATCATGCTTGCCATGATTCATGGCGGCCAGGTTTTCATGTTCTGGCTTGTCAAGTACTGGCACGGCTGGCAATATAACCGGCCAACCTACATCCTTACCCAGCTTCTTGTTCTGCCCGGCACAGCACTGCTTGCATTCAGCAGCAACGTGGCCGCCTACGCCGTCGGAATGTTTTTGATCGGCCTTTGCTCCGGGTTCACTTACGCCTCGAGCATTTATTACAGCACCAGCCGCCCGCCTGAATCCGCCACGCGCACGGGGTTTCACGAAGCCTTTATCGGTCTCGGCGTTTTACTCGGCCCACTTGCCGGCGGTTTCGTTTCAGGCGTATGGAACCTTCACTCGCCCTACATTCTCTGTTCTGTTCTGGTGATAGCCGTTCTTGCAACGCAGGCCTGGCTGCTTTATCAACCGGTGTCTCGGGGGGAAAAAGCCGCACGGTCTTTTCAGCACTGAGGCGGACAAAATTGCGGCAGTATCTTTACAAAGAATAATCCAAGCAGAATAGTGCTTCTGCGCTTGCAAACGGTTATGGGTTAGGGGATAATTCCCTCTGAAATTTCTGCAGCTTTTCAGGGACAATGCAGGCAGGTAAAACCAGAACTGATCATGAACGCCCGTGTTTAACAGGCGATGAGGTTGCCGGAACAGAAACCTTAATCCGAGGCTTCTTCCTCCTTTTCTTCGTCATCGGTTTCGCCAGTCCTCACGCAGGAAACCGAATACTTCATTGCCGCGCGCATGCAATCGTTGCAGGAGATGCATGAGTACGGCTCGAAATTTCCCTCCCGCCAGTGCGCAACAAGATCCGGGGTGCGGATAAGCGGACGCCCGATACCCACCAGATCGGCATAACCCTTGCTCAACAGTTCTCTAACCGTCTCAGGCGAACGGATTCCTCCAGTGACAATCACCGGCAGGCCACAGGCCTGCTTGATTATTCCGGCCTGTTCGCGGAAATAGGCCTCTTGCTCCCTCTTGACAATCCGGGTGCGTATCGGGTTATTGCCGCTTACCGAGATAATATCACAGCCTGCCTCGGCAATCATTGCCGCGGCGATTTTGGAATCATCGAGAGTGATCCCGCCCGGGGTGAAATCCTCGCAGTTCATCCGGAAAATCAACGGCAGATCCGGGAGCAATTTTCTGATCCGGCTAACCATATCCACAGCAAAGCGGGCCCGCTGCCTCTGCCCTCCACCGTAGATATCGGTGCGCTTGTTGAAAGTGGGGCTCAGAAACTCGCTGATCAGATAGTGATGGGCGCCGTGGATTTCAACCGCATCGAAACCCGCCTCTTCTGCAATTGTCGCGGCACGGTCGAAATCATCCAGGGTCTGGTCGATCTGCCACCTGGTCAGCGAACGCATGATATGAGCGTTTCCTTTGTGAAGTTTGCCGGCTTTTTCGATCTGGGTGTTTCCGGTGAGGGCGATCAGGGAGGGGCCGTAAATCAGGCCTTCCGGATCGTAAGAGGGTATTGCGTTGAACCCGCAGTGGGCGATCTGAAGACATATCTTGTCGCCCTTGGTATGCACCGCATCCACGAGCCTTTTCAAACCCGGAATGTATTCATCCGAGGCTGCTCCCAACATTCGGGGAACGGCGCGGCTGTTCTTGCTGACAAAGGCAAATCCGGTAATTATCAGCCCGAGCCCGGTTCCGGCGAGCTTTTCGTAAAAATCAACTACCTTCTCGGTAACAAAACCCTCCTCATCCGCTGTTCCTGACCAGACAGGCGCCCGCACGAACCGTCCGGATAATTTAAGTCTTTTTGTCTCGAATGGTTCAAACGCGCTGTTGATAATCGAGCTCACTGAATTCGGCATTAATTCTCCAGTTGACTTCTATTAAAACGCTCCTGCTGATTCCGCAATCGGCCCTGTCTGAGCAGTGAATACAATTGAGTCGCAGGTTTAATGGAGCAAAAATAGTTTTCAGCTCGAATTTCCGTAAATCCTTTTGATTTCCTCCAATCTCTGCAAGATCGGCAACTGCTGAGTGCAGGCTGTTTCGCACTCCCCGCAGGCTGTGCAAAGGTCCAGTTCGTGAAGGTTTTCTATCCCGTAGTGCCACTTGAGACGGTCGTAGAGGCTTTCCTCGCTCTTGAGCATCAGGTGATTATATGCCTCGATGTATTTATAGACCTCGATTCCCTGGGGACAATCCTTGCAGTATTGGCAACCGGTGCAGAGCCGGTCGAACGAATCCTCCACATGCTGCTTCATCTTCTCGAGGTCTATCTTCTGTGCCGGGTCGAAATTTTTCCAGGCCCCTACCGCGCTTCTGAGATCATTGATGTTGCGGAAACCGACAAGCGCAGTGGTGATTTCCGAGTGGGACCAGAGGAATTCCAGAGCAGCCGAGACCATGCTCTGCTCACTCCGGTTCCTGATATAGGAAAAGACTCCGGGATTATCGGGGATTGTGCCGCCGCCCAGCGGGTTCATCACCACCAGACCGATTCCGGCACGGCTCGCGGCCCTCACCCCATCTTCCCTGTAAGGGAAATTAACCGCATTATAGCCCAGAGTGACTCCTTCGAAGATATTTTCATCGATCACTTGTTTAACTTCATTGCCGGCCAGGTGGGTGCTGAAAGCCAGGTGTCGCACCAGGCCCTCCTGTCGCGCGGCAAGCAGAGCGTCGACTGCGCCACCCGCTTTGCGCCCCTCCCAGCCGTCTAATGTCAGGATATACCAACAATGATAGAAATCGATCCGGTCCACCCCGAGCCTTTCCAGGCTTCTGTGCAAATCGGCGCGCACACCCTCGGCATCCGGCTTGCTGGTTTTCGACGACAGGTAAAACTCGCTGCCGGTTGATCTCATCTGCCGGAGGGCGTGGCCTATTATTTTCTCGCTCATATCTGCGCAGTAAGTCGGAGCGGTATCGAAATAATTGATTCCCTCATCATAGGCGGCCAGGACAATCTCGGCCATTTTCGATACGTTCTTTGGTTCGGCGAAACGCATGCCGCCGAACCCCAGGCGGCTTATCCGAAGGCCTGTTTTTCCGTACAGTGAATACTCCATCAGCTCGCAATCCTCTCCAAAACAGTCGACTCGAAAAAAGCTGAAGGTTGCTCGAGATAGATGCGGAATCCAGGATTGGTTAATTTAAAAGTACAGGTTTAAAAAATCCACCCTTAAGAAAACTAAATATTCCAGTGAAGCAGAAAAGCTCGGACATACGCGTTTGATCTGATTTGCGAAAAAATGTCACTCCGTTATTAACCAGAGCAAAATATAGTTTGACTACAGAATTACAAAAAAGTATTATAGCTGCTATAATACTTAAACTGGTTAAAACCTGAATCCAAGCAGAGCGAAAAAGTGAAATTTATCCTCACCGGCGGCGGTACCGGCGGCCATGTTTACCCTGCCATAGCAATCGCGGAAGAGCTGAAAAAGCATTTCGGTGATTCAAATACAGAATTCCTTTATCTTGGGGTTCGTGGGCGGGCCGAGGAAAAAATCGTCCCGGGCCAGGGTTACGATATCCGTTTTGTCAGCAGCGCCGGGCTGGCCGGGATAGGATTCAAGCCGCTGATATTAGTTTCGGCACTCAAGATTGGGTTCGGTATCTTTCAGGCCCTGTTCATTCTTCTGCGTTTCCGGCCGGATGCGGTAATCGGGACCGGCGGATACGCCAGCGTTCCTGCAGTGCTCTCCGCGATAATTCTACGAAGGCTCGGCCTGCTTCAGGCACGAATTTTCATCCACGAGCAGAACTTTGTCCCGGGGCGCTGGAACCGCATGATCAGCCGATGGGCGGACCGGCTCTGGATCTCGTTCGAGGGCTCGGCTCGCTTTTTTCCCAGGGCTCGAGTTGAATTCACCGGTTACCCGATACGCCAGCAGATCGGTCCTCTGGATAAGGCCCAAGCCCGTGAGAAGCTGGGGATTGCTCAGGATGCTACAGTTGTGCTGGCTTTCGGCGGCTCACTGGGAGCAAGAACGATTAACCGCGCAATCTCGGATGCCCTCCCCGCCCTGCTTGCCGATCCGAAAATCGTTGTATTTCACGGAACCGGTTCACTAAAGTCAAAAACATACGATGCGGTTAAAGACACTGCCGAAAGGATTAAAGCGCTCCCCTTGAGCCGGGAGGAGTTGTCTCGTTATCATCCGCAGGAATATCTTAGTGAGATCCACAACTATTACGCCGCGGCTGATTTGGTGGTCAGCCGCGCGGGAGCGGGCACTCTGAACGAACTCTGCAGCTGCGGCCGCCCGGCTCTGGCAATTCCTAAATCCAATCTGGTCGGCGAACACCAGGTGGTAAATGCCCTGGCCATGTCCAGAGCCGGCGCCTGTGAAGTGATTTTCGAACGCCCGGTAATCGTCCGGGGCAATCCCGAGGCCGAGGTAAGAGGCAAATTTCTCGCCAGCCGGATACTGGATCTGCTTTCGGATCAGGAAAGGCTTGAGAAAATGTCCCGAGCCGCTCTCGGGCTGATAAACACCCACAGGCGAGATATCTTTGCCGAATCGGTAAAAACGGAGATTCGGGGAGAGCGTCTTCCCCGCCAGGTTCAGGCAAAAGAGCAAGTTGCGAAAGATGATGATATGGATCCTGCGAGGCTGTCCCACCTTTCTCCTGTGGGAGTCCTGGCTTATACTGATAAAATCACCGCAGGCAAAGAGACGAGCCAGATCGACAGCCATCCGAATGTCGAGCTCCTGCGTTATTTTGCAGACGGCTACCTGATCAGTCCCAGGTGGCAGATTCGCAATATCGGGGTCAAACTGATCGGGCTAACCAATAATCTCTACCGGCGAAAACTGCTTTTGGCTCTGGCCAGCGACCGCTCGCCGGCCCCTATCTGGAAGAGGATTATCTGGAAGGATTTCAGGCAGGTTGGATTTATCCGGCGCAACGCCCTGGTGGCTCTGACCCGGTTAGGGATTTGGGACGAGGAGCTGCGCCGGGTCCTGGTTTCTGCGCTTGAAGAAGAACCTTACTATGAAGTTCGCGTGCAGGCGGCCTGCTCTATAATCCAGCTCCGGGATAAAATCGGTTCCTGTGAGAATCTGGCCAGGGCACTGAAAGCCAACCTGAACCACCATTCACTCGAGGTGCGCTGGTGTTGTCTCGAGGCTCTGGGGGCAGTCGTACCCAACTCCGGCTATCTGGGAAATGTCAATGACTACCTGCTCCATCCCAACTGGCGAATCCGCCAAGCCCTGCTCAATGCGTTGAGACACCTTTTTGAACGCGGATTAATCACTCCTGCCGACCCTGTCCTGAAACGGCTGGAGAATCTGATCCCCACATGCACGGATTTTATACCCACTTTTCCGCTTAAACGCACGCTCAACCGGTTACTCAACCTCCGGCAGAGCAAAGTTGGAGAAGAATCAAGTCAATAAATCCTAAACGGGGCGAAAATACGATGATCTATTACCTTTGCAAATACGTGCTCGAACCTCTCGAGGGTTTAGAGTGGACCCGGCTGGCCAGCTATATCTCCTTTCGTTCAATAGTAGCCGCAATCACCGCTTTCCTGCTGATCCTCGTTTTAGGCAACCGGCTGATCAGGCTCCTCTACCTGCGGGGCGCAAGAGACACGATGCACGATTACGGTTTCATGGACCCGGAAAGTAAAAGAGACACGCCGACCATGGGCGGGATTCTGATCGTGGGGGCGGTTTTCCTGGCGATTCTGCTCTGGAGCGATCCTGCCAACCCGTTTGTCCAATGGATTCTTTTGGCAATGCTCTGGTTCGGCGCGATCGGATTTATTGACGACTACCTGAAAGTGAAACACAAGGACAGCCGCAAGGGCTTGAGCCAGATAACCAAACTCAGCCTTCAGACCCTTTTTGCCATTGTTTTTATGCTGACCTATCTCTCCGATTTTGCCAGTCCCTTATCCGCCGAAAGGATCAAGCTGCTTCAGGGAGCGACTGGTGTAACTGCCGAAAATTATAAGTTTTACCTTCAACTTCCTTTCTACAAGTACCCCGTGCTGAATCTTTCCTGGATCTATCTGCCGTTCGGTGTTTTCGTGATCCTGGCGATTAGCAACTCGGTGAACTTCGCCGACGGCCTGGACGGCCTGGCAATCGTGCCCACTTCTCTCACAGTCGGCGTTTACGGTGTTTTTGCCTATATCATCGGCAATTCCATCCACTCGAAAACCCTGCTTTTTACACACATCGTGGGCAGCGGAGAGTTGTCGATTATCCTGGCTGCACTGGTCGGGGCGGGTCTCGGATTCCTCTGGTTCAACGCTTTCCCGGCCCAGATATTCATGGGAGATACCGGCTCGATGGCGCTCGGCGGCGTGCTGGCCGTGGTGGCGATCATGATCAAGCAGGAGTTCCTTTTTATCCTTGCCGGCGGGATTTTTGTCGCAGAGGGAGCATCCGTGCTGATCCAGGATAAAATCGGGATAGGGTTGCTGGGCCGCAGGATTTTCCACCGCGCCCCGATCCATCACAATTACCAGCATCTCGGTCTGGCCGAAACCAAGGTTGTCGTACGTTTCTGGATCGTGGGAATAATTCTGACGCTTCTCAGTCTGGCCACCATTAAAATCCGTTAGCGCAGGGATTCGAATCATGTCTCCTGCATCAATTCGGTCTCTGGTTCGTGAAACCGCAGTGTATGGTATCAGCGGTGTATTGGCCCGAAGCATGGGCCTTCTGCTCCTGCCTGTCTTGAGTAATTTTCTGCCCCTGGACCAATTCGGCCATCTCACACTGGCCTTTGTCCTGATCGGCCTTATCCAGCTTTTCCTCGTATTCGGTATGGGCAATTCACTTGTCCGCCATTTGATAGGAGCACAGAACAAGAAACTGGTATTCAGCTCCCATTTCTGGCCTCTGCTCACAGTGAGCGCCAGCGGAAGCCTGGCTGTGTTTCTTTGCGCTGAAAACATTGCCCGCTACTATTTTGCCGCACCGCTGCCCGGGGATGCACAGATGATCAGGCTGGCGGCTGTAATCCTCTGGTTAGACGCGCTGAACATACTCCCCTACAGCCTTCTCCGGGCACTTAACCGCCCCTTTACCTACCTTGCCGGGATATTGCTGTCAGCAACGGTTTACGCAGCTCTGGTGGTCTATCTGCTGGCTTTTCGAGATTTGGGCATGACAGGAGTTCTCTATGCCAACGTAATCGGTTCGGCTGCGGTTTTTCTCTTTTTTACCCCCCTGATGAAAAAATTCCTGCGCCCGGTTTTCGACAGGGAAGCTTTCCGCACCTATTTCGTTTTCGGCTTCCCGATCATTTTCAGCAGCCTGGGCAAGATTCTGATCGATATGTCCGGGCGCTGGATTCTCGACCGCATGATGGGCGCAAAGGAGGTAGCCTATTACAGCGCGGGGTTCAGGCTGGCCTCTGTGGCCAACCTGGCTGTGGCCGCATTCACACTGGCATGGAAACCATTCCTGGTGCGCGCGGCAGGTGAGAAAGACCCGGATAAGATTTTCGCCAGAGTGATGACTTTTTCAGTCGTCGCGCTTTGCTTCCTGTTCCTGGCAGTATCTTTTCTTGCCGACAACCTGGCAAGAGTCGAATTTTTCGGCTTTCAACTGATTGAGCAGAGCTACTGGCCCGGGCTCGCTGTTATCCCGCCCGTGATGGTATCATACATATTTTACGGGATGTATATCAATCTGACAGTGGGCTGTGATCTCACAGGCCGGACTTATTACTACGCCTGGACTACGGGCGCAGCGGCTGTTGTGAACATAGCTGCAAACATCCTGCTGATTCCTTACTGGGGTATAATGGGAACGGCCTGGGCCACCCTGGTCGCTTATCTCCTTCAAGCCTCCATGCTTTACTTCCTCACCAGAAAGATCTACCCGGTTAACTATGAATGGATAAAACTGTCAAAGCTTTGTATATTGGCCGCAGCCTGCTTTGCAGTGGCTAAAATCGCTGGAGATCGCCTGGCGGCAGAAGTTTTTTTCCTGGCGCTTTTCTGCGTTCTGCTGTTTGGTACCCGGATCATCAACCGGGAGGTTTTAAAAAGCCTTTTCTCCATTTTTCCCACTTCCCGGGGGAAAAGCAGTCCTGGATGAGATTTTTCATTCCGCTTTTTTTGCGAACGTAGCTAAAATGTTGCGAGTTGGTCAATTATAGGTTAAACTTGCTCAGTGGTGGAGTTTGATATTGTCGCGATCGGTAAAAGTCATTGGTATACACGGAGGAGAATATGCGGAATAGTATCACCCTGGTCTTAGCTCTCGGGATAGCGTATCTGACACCGTGCTGGCCTGCATATCCTGACAATTGGCCTGAGGATACCGAAAAAATCGTGGTACAGAAGGATCTGGTGTACGGCACCAGCGGTGGAAGAGAACTCAAACTGACAATTGTCAGCCCGAGGAAAGGCAAAGGCCCCTTCCCTGCCGTTGTTTTCGTTCACGGCGGCGGATGGAGAGGAGGATCGCCTTATCATTTCGGCAGGCAGGCCAAAATTCTGGCGGATAACGGATATATCGGCGCATGTATCGAATACCGCCTTTCCGGAGAGGCTCAGTTCCCGGCTGCGATCGAGGATGTCAAGTGCGCGGTTCGCTGGCTGAGAGCGCATGCCGGACAATACCGGGTGAACCAGGAGAAGATCGCGGTCTCGGGAGGTTCAGCAGGCGGGCACCTGGCTCTGCTTGCCGGCACAAGCGGCGGTGTGAAAGAACTGGAGGGTACCGGCGGCTGGAACCAATATTCGAGCCGGGTGCAACTGGTGGTGGCTTTCAATCCAGTATGCAAACTCGCCGGGAAAACCCTGAGTCCAGTACTTCAGTTTCTCGGTGTGCCGTACAAACAGAACCCGGAACTTTACAGGCGAGCCGAGCCTGCCTCCTATATCGACAGCTCTGACCCGCCCATGCTCCTTCTTCACGCTACCGGCGACAAAACAATACCATACAGTGAGTCTGTGGAATTTGTCTCCCTCTTACGGGCGGCAGGCGTGAACGCGGAGCTTTATACAAATCAAGGCCCTGGCCATGGCTGGTTCAATGATGAACCCTATTTTACGCCCACTACCAGGGCGCTGGTAAAGTTTCTCGATAAATATTTCAAATAGCCCTCTAAATCTTTAATATTTAACTTTAAGTTATAATGGTAAGTTAAATTTTACCAGGAGGTTTGCCGATGAATGTAACTCTAACTGCCCTTATCTCTTCCGCTGCGGCGATTTGTTTCCTGCTGGTCTCCGGCTGCGGAGGACCCCGGATGGCCCCATCAGCCGGAAAAACGATCCGGCTAGCCCAATCCGGAGATGCGGATGTAACTGGCACTGACAACGTGGCCCTGCAAAAGGCAGCGGATATGCTGCGTCCCGGCGACATTCTGGAGATCGGCCCGGGGACTTACAGAATGGAAAACAGTGTTTTCATCCCCTGCTCGGACGTGGTGGTGCGCGGCACACCAGGCGAAACCGTGCTGAAAAAGGGCCCGGGCGCAGGGAGCAAGATAGTTGACTGCGGCGATTACGGCGAGAGCGTGCTGGTGGTGGCAGAACCGGAAAAATTCAAGCCCGGCATGGGAATTTCAATTACAGACGATCGATACAGAAGCGGCTGGGCTGTAACAGTGAGTTCCGTGGCGAAAATAACCGGCGACACGCTCCACCTGACCCAGATGACGCTCCGGGACTACAATTATGAAACCGGCAATGCCAAAGTGGAGAACACGTTCCCGATCCTCTGCGCGGTTGATCAGAAAAATGTCACTTTCAAGGATATCACCGTGGACGGCAACCGGGATGAAAACCCTTATTTTCTGGACGGCTGCCGGGGCGGAGCGATCTATCTCCACAGGAGCACAGACTGCACGATCCGCAACTGTGTTGCCCGCAATTACAACGGTGACGGCATCTCCTACCAGATCACGGATAATGTCAAGGTGATAGACTGTGTATCGTACGGAAATACCAACTACGGCATACATCCCGGCACGGGAAGCCCGAACTCGGAAATCAGCAATTGCCATTTTCACCACAACGACCGGATCGGTTTTTTCCTCTGCTGGCGCGTACGCTACGGCCTTTTCCACGACAACCTGATCGAAAACAACGGCCTTTACGGAATCTCGATCGGCCACAAGGACACTGACAATCTGTTTGAAAACAACACGATCAGAAACAACGGTTTCAGTGGAGTCTATTTCAGAAAGGAGACTTTCAAGCTGAGCGGCCACAGGAACGTTTTCCGGAATAACAAGATCCAGGATAACGGTAACACTGACAGAGGCTACGGAGTCTACGTGGACCTGCATGCAGGAGAGATCACCCTTGAGGGCAACACAATAGAAGAAACCCGCTCAGGCGGCGAGCGCACCCAGCGCTACGGGGCGTACGTGGTCAGGAACGCCGGGCCGGTTCATCTGAAAGACAACACCATGAAAGGCCACCTGGCGGGTGACTTTTTCGATGAGAACAAATAGAGGGGGTGATTTGAAATATTTTTTAGAGTTCTGACAGATATTTTAACACACGGCAATCATCACGGACAGGCTTTTCCTCGCCCCTTTCACTTAAGAAGACCTTTGAAAAAATCACAGCAGAAGGGATGAATTTTTCAGCAGTCTGGTGGATGACACACCCCGCCCGCCGTAGGCGGGCACCCCTCTCAAGAGGGGAGTTACACACCCCGTCCGCTTCGCGGCCACCCCTCTTTCTAGAGGGGAATTATTTAAGTCTAAGTTATGCATTAAAAGTCCCCTCTATCAAGAGGGGATACAGGGGTGTGTTAGACTTTCAA
>CAZJQI010000077.1:0-14750 GCA_964548275.1 uncultured Gemmatimonadales bacterium | reverse complement strand
GGATTTCAGGGATTCACACAAAAATCACACTGATACCTCGCGGCTCTGCCGCGAGGTAGTTCATTTACTCCTTTGTTTATTGATTCGAATGATTAACATTTCATGAAACAATTTTATTCAAAACATTTGCTGGCTAACCCAGCTTAAAATTATTAAACTACCCGCTATACTTTGATACTGATTATTAGTGTTAACATCATCCCTGGAGGAAAGATTCCCAAAGCTTGCACGCGGGATTGATCCGGATTGCTAAAAATAGTAACGGAAAGTCAAAGCCAAAATAAGAATATGCAGATAAACGGAATAGAAAAGACGGTCAGGCTTCCGGATCCTGATCTGGATCGGAAGAAAAGGGGAAGAAAAGTCTCTCTCATTCTGCTCTTTTTGCTGGCTGTCCTGTTCGTACTTGATAATGCTGCAGTCGAAAGACTGCCGCGACTGTGTATCTGGTACCGGCTCACCGGAATCGACTGCCCTTTCTGCGGGCTGGTCAGGTCCTTTTTCGCCCTGGCCGGCGGTTCATTCGCGCTCGCGATGGAGTACCATCCATTCGGACCGGCTGTCTTTGGCGCGGTTATTTTCCTTCTTGCCGGTTCGCTGTACGCCTGGATCACAGGAAAGGCATTTTCTGTGCTGGCGTGGCTTGAGAAAAACTCAAGGAAAACAGCCATAGTCTTTGGAATTATCTGGCTGGCCTGGTGGCTGGCGCACCTGCTTATATCAAAATCTTACGGACTTAAATAATCTCAGAAAATATGAGGAAGCATCCCTTGCAGGCTTCGAAAATTTACCCTGCAACCACTTTCTTTACCGTTTTTCTTGTACCCAGCCAGTAGAGGATAATACCGATTCCCATGTTTCCAACCAGGGCGCAGAGTGTGATTAACTGTTCCTTTCCTGTCAGGTCGAGGGCAAAGAACAGGCCCATCAAACAGGAGATAATGATCATCACCACGCCCAGAATCCTGAACGAGGACAGGTCGGCCTCGACCTGATCGTAGTCCTCTCCCATCTCGGCTTTCACGTCCACGGGCCGGTCCATCTTTTTAAAAAATTCGTCGACCTGATGCAAATAACGTCTGTTGGGTACGATCCTCAGTCGGGTAACAACCTGCACGAGCAATGCCCAGATAACAGCGTAGCTAATCATCGCTGCGGCGCTGGTATACATTTGGAAAACCATCCGCTGGATCCAGACCAGGTTGGCCTGATCTACTATCATCGCTCCGCCCGCTCCCCCGATCCTGGGGAGGTTGTAATAAAGGAATATGCCGTAAAGGAAAAACCAGAGACCGAGAACGTATAGAAGTATCTTGCCCCACATTCTCAGCCGGGCGCTTCCGCCGAATTCATCCGGGAAAAGCATCCCCGGCAGGATGAAAATCCCACAAAGCAGCGGATAAAGTACCGCCTGGAACAGCTCGTAGCCCAAGTACTGCTCCCAGTTGCCGATCGCAAACACCGCCCCGACACTCATCCCCACCAGGATCACAGTGTATGGGACCCAGGTCGGCGTACGCTTGTAAACAAGCCCCAGTATTATCGGTATGGCAACCGGGATTCCGAGCACAGCGCCGACCTTGATCAGCAGATCGAAAACTCCCAGTCCGGGCAGAGTGTTATAGAAATAGGCGATCAAAATCGTAACCAGCCCCATCATAAAGGTAACCACAATCCCAATCCTGTGCAGGAGTTTCTTTGAAGCGTTCTTGATAAACACCGTACCGATAATGTCCTTGGTGATCACAGCACTGTACATGTTGTAGAAAGTCGAGACAGAACTCATAGTCGCGGCCAGGATTCCGGCGATCAGGACTCCCTGAAGCCCGTGCGGGAGCATCTTGAGGCTAATAAAAACATAGGCCGCCTCGCTTGGCCGGTTTAACCCGAAAGACTCGGCAACCTCCTGACCCAGGTCCGGGAAAAGAACCCGGCAGGCCATGGCCGGAGTAAGCCAGATGAACGGGCCGATAAAACACAGCACTGCAGACAGCCCGGCGATCTTGGAGGCCTCGCGCTCATCCATGGACGAAAAGTAACGTTGCGCGCCCCCTCCGGAATTGAACATGAAAAAGCCGTGGATGAACATAAACACCACGAACAGCTTGGTTATGTCGGCTTCCTCGTTGAATGGCAGCCAGTATTTGGGGGGAGCCTCAGCAATCAGGGTTCCCACGCCGCCCACAGCATTCAGGCTGAGGATAGTTACCAGGATCGCTATGGGAAGCAGGACGAAAAACTGGAGCGAATCAGTGATACAAACCCCCCACAGTCCACCGATCATCGTGTAAAAGAGGATGATAAACCCGCAGCCGAATATTACGTAAGGCACTGGTATATGAGTAGCGGCGCTGAGGAAAATACTCAAAGCGTAAAGCCAGATTGCGCACTGAAAGATGGTAACCGGAGTGTTGGCCCAGCTGATAAACTGGTGCACGTTGCGGTCGAAACGCTCTGACAGGTATTCCAGGATTGTCATCGAGCGGGTCCTGCGCCAGCGCTTGGCGAAAACAAAATAGCCGAACCCAAGTCCCAGCACAGCACCCCAGTACATCGAGAAAACCGATATCCCGCTCTCATACGTCTTCCCTGCCCCGCCGGTAAAAGTCCAGCTGCTAAACGAAGACATAAACAGGCTCAGCCCGGCGAGCCAGAAGGGGAGCTTGTTGCCGCCCTTGAAATAATCATCCGCATCCTTGTTGAACCTGGCCATGATTACACCCAAGACGATCATGATCACCATATAGACAGCAACCACGAAATAATCCACACGGGCGAGGCTTTCCAAATCGTACATCAAGGACTCCTTGCGTATCTGGTGGGAATCACTCCAGGCTTTGTGGAAGCGTTTTCAAGGCCGAAAAAATTTAAAAACTGGAACGAGATTCGAAAATAACTCACTTTCCCTCACAAATCAACCCGGAGTTGAAGATCGAAAACTCTTTTTATTTTAGTGTGCCTTTCTTTATCTGGATTCATGCACCATTTTTTCTTACTTTAACCTCAACGCATAGATTATTATAAGGGAATCCTGGGAATACCGTTCATCCAAGGCACGAATGCGGGTCATACCTGAACGGTGAAACCGGATCCTTTCACTTAAAGAGGTGGAAGAAATGGCTGAGTACACTGTGAAAATAGCAGGACGCGATTATTGCTGGCGCGCCATTGTCCAAAACGGCCGCCTGAAAGCGCTCTCCCGGGCCGAAAATACTTTCACGGATCTCTGGCTCACTAGGGGGCTTGTCGATATTCAGGTCAACGGCTACCAGGGTGTGCTGCTCACCAGGGCGGATAATTCTTCAGAGGATCTCGCCCGCTGCGAACAGGCGCTTGCCGCCCAGGGGGTGACTCGCTGGTGCCCCACAGTAACCACAAATGACCCGGAGGTTATCAGGGCAAGCCTTGCCTCGATTGCTGATGCAATCGATCAGGGGGCGCTTAAACGTGTGCACTGTATTCACATGGAGGCCAATTTTCTCTCCGATGAGGAGGGCTACCGGGGTGCCCATATTGCCCGCTACATGCAGGATCCAGATGTGAAAGAGTTTGACACCTGGCAGAAAGCAGCCCGCGGCCACATCGGCTATGTCTCGCTGGCCCCGGAAAGAAAAGGCGCAATCGAGTTCATCCGCAACCTGGTATCCAGGGGAATCATTGTCGCCCTGGCGCACCACAACGCTCCGCTGGAGGTAATCAGTGCAGCCGCCGATGCAGGCGCCAGGCTTTCCACCCGCCTGTTCAACGGCTGCGCTGGAACGATCCACCGCCATAATAATGTCATTTACTCTCAGCTTGCAGAGAACCGTCTCTGGGCCAGTTTTATCCCGGACGGCCACCATATCCCCTACCATGTGCTGAAAGTCGGCCTGCGCGCCAAGGGCCAGGATCGCTCGATATTTACAAGCGACCTGGTCTACCTGGGCGGCTACCCGGAAGGCGAATATACCAAGGCCGAGCGCACTGTGGAGATCCGCAACGGCGCGATTTGGATCAAGGGCACGACTTACCTGAGCGGCGCCTGGTCCAGCCTGGCCCAGGGGATCGAGCGGGCCACGGCCGCAGGCGTGGTTTCACCATCGGAAGCGCTGAGGCTCTCCTCGACCAACCCGGCACGCCTGCTCGGGATACAAGACGACCTGGAGCCGATGGCCGGCTCGCAGGGCCCATTCGTGCTGTTCCGCGAAAGCGCGGGTGCGCTGAAGCTGGAGAAGATTATTTCCTGATAACGCTAAAAATTCTTCTTGTTTTTTTTATAAATAATTTCAAAAGAGGGTGTATCAGCAATGGATAAAAAAATCAGTCGCAAGGACTTTATCAAAGTCAGCTCTACTGCCGCAGCCTCTATCGGGCTTTCGGCAGCGGGAGGACCTTCCTCAAAAGCCTCGGCGGCTCCTGTCGCCAGGATGGACAGAAACGGAGAATATACGGTCAAAATAGCCGGGCGCGACTACTGCTGGCGTGCAAAGCTGGAAAACGGCAGCCTTGTTGAACTGGCCCGCGCAGCAGACACCTCAACCGATCTCTGGCTCACCAGGGGCCTGGTGGATATCCAGGTCAACGGTTACGCTGATGTGGAACTGACCAGCCCGGAGCTGACAATGGAGAGCCTGGCAGCCTGCGAAGAGGCGCTTTTCGAGCAGGGAACCGTGCGCTGGTGCCCGACAGTCACCTCCCAGGAGCCGGCGCTGATCCGGGAAGTCCTGGCCAAAATCGCCGAGGCAGTCGAAAAAGGCGTGCTTAAGCGCGTGCAGTGTATCCACATGGAAGCCAACTACCTCAGTCCTGAAGAGGGCTACCGTGGAGCGCACGTTCCAGATTATCTCACCGACCCGGATATCAAAGAGTTCGAGTCCTGGCAAAAGGCTGCCGGAGGCAGGATCGGCTATGTCTCCATGGCTCCGGAACTGAAAGGAGGCTTGAAGTTCATCCGCCATCTCGCCTCCAAAGGTATTCTCGTGGCCCTGGCGCACCACAACGCCCCCTATGAATTGGTCGCCGCGGCAGCTGATGCCGGTGCGAGGCTGTCAACCCACCTGTTCAACGGCTGCGCAGCAACCATGCATCGCCACCACAACGTTGTCCTGACCCAGCTTTCCGAGGACCGTCTCTGGGCCAGCTTCCTCCCGGACGGCCATCACATTCCCTACCACGTACTGAAAGTGGGGCTGAGAGCCAAGGGACTGGAGCGCTCGGTTTTCACCAGCGACCTGATCAGCCTCGGCGGCTGTCCGGAGGGCGAATATGTCATTGACGGGCAGGAGGTGCTTATCCGCGACGGGGGAGCATTCCTCAAGGGAACGCCTTACCTCTACGGAGCATGGGCCAACCTGGCTCAAAGTATCAAAAGAGCTACGGCTGCCGGAGTTGTAACGCCTGCGGAGGCGATCAGGCTCGCCTCGACCAACCCGGCGCGGCTGCTTGGCATCAAAGAAGGCCTCGAGCCTGCTGCGGGCTCTGAAAGTCCATTCGTGATGTTCCGCGAACAAAACGGAGCGCTCGGGCTCGAGGGAATTATCGACTGATCCGCTAACTTTCCATGATAACTCGAAACCAAACCAGGCGGTCTGGCCATGGATAAGAAAATCAGCCGTAAGGATTTTTTCAAGGCGACTACTGCTGCTGCGGCCTCGCTCGGCGTGAAGGCTTCATTAGGCCCTACGGGAAAAGCTCGCGCTGAGGGTGAAAAGAAAGTTCGCCTCGGGGTTATCGGCACCGGCAAGCGCGGCTGCAGCCTGCTCGGTACTCTTCTGCATATGCAGGGGCTTGAATATCCCGCTATTTGCGATATCAATCCGGATAACCTCGCCCAGGCCCAGGCAATGTTGCGCAAACAAGGCCATCCCGAACCGGAGGAATACTCCAGGAGCGCGGAGGATTACAAGCGCCTGGTAGAACGGGACGACCTGGATGCCGTGCTGATCGCCACGCCCTGGGAGTGGCATACGCACATGGCCGTTGCTGCAATGAAAGCAGGTAAATATGCCGCAATCGAAGTTCCGGCCTCGATCACCCTGGAGCAGTGCTGGGAACTGGTGGACACGCACGAGCAGACCGGTGTGCCCTGCATGATGCTGGAAAACTGGAGCTTTCGCAGGGACAATCTGGCCGTGCTGAACATGATTCGCCTGGGTCTTTTCGGCGAGATCGTACACTGCCACTGCGCCCACTCGCACGACTGCGTGGATCACTGGTTTTTCGACCCTGAGGGCAACATGCAGTGGGGCGGCGAATACCTTCTCAAGCGCAACGCAGACCAGTACCCGACCCACAGCCTGGGACCGGTGATCAGCTGGATGGATATCGGCTGCGGAGACTACTACGACTATCTCACCTCAACCGCGACCAGGTCGCTGGGGATCAACAACTATTTCCGCAGGAAATTCGGTCCCCACCACCCCAACGCCAGACGCGAATACGCCCAGGGTGACATAGTGACCACGGTTGTCAAAACGAAAAAGGGCAACTCGATTGTAATCAACTACGACATGCAACTGCCCCGGCCTTACGACAACCGCTGGATGATCCAGGGCACCGAGGGGATTTACAACGAGCAGCGCCAGGCGATTTATCTCCTGGGAAAAAGCCCGGAATACCACGAGTGGGAGCCTTTCGCACCTTACCAGGAAAAATATGAGCATGCCTGGTGGAGGGCCATGAAAGACAGTTCGGGCGATTTCGGCCACGGAGGCACTGATTATCTCGAGTTGCAGCAGTTTCTCAAGGCGGTCAGGGAAAAAACTCAAACTCCGGTCGATGTTTACGACTCGGTGGCGATGAGCGCTATTATCCCCCTCTCGGAAGCCTCGGTCGCCAGGAATAGCGCGCCGGTCAAATGCCCTGACTTTACCCGGGGAAAGTGGAAAACTAAAAAGGTGTCATTCGCTCTTGAAAATTAACATCCCGCGGCAGTTCTTTTTGAATTCAGCCAGTTCTGTAACGCCTCGATAATCTTCTTTGCCTGCTTTTGACTTGAAATATTGAATTTCGTCTGCGGAATGTATTCGTCCCTGATCTTGCGGTAGCGGTGGATGGTGTAACGGTCAGGCCCGCAGGCGCCTTTGGATTATTCTGAATTTTCTCTCCCGGTCTCCTCAAAGGCTCTTCTTTTCAGCTCCTCCACGTCCTTGATCCCCTCTTCGAGCTGAATCCTGTAAGCTGCCTCCAGCACCTCGCCCATCCCGGGCCCGGGTTCGATAATTCCTTTGAGATGGCGTCCCGTGAGCACTGGTTTCTCGGGTTCCTTGTTCACCCGGGAGGCTCGCGCCATCTCCAGGAACCAGTTCACCATTTTGCTCTCAATCTCCAGGGGAATTTCACCTTGCGGATTCATGCCCCGGCAGTCTGCCAGAGCGAGCGCGGCGAGAAGTTCCAGGTCGGCTTCCGGGGCGAGCTTGACAGCCAGGCGCTTGAATGCTTTCTCCGAGGACTTGTTCTGGTAAAACTGAAGGGGTTTCATGTGCTGGGCCACCAGTTTCACTGTGCCCTTGATCACGGATTGCTTTCTTACCACCCGTTCGAGAATGGTCCTGGCCAGAATTTCCCCCTCGCGGTCGTGCTCCGGAGTTCTGATCCTTCCTGCGAGCTCGGTCGTGGTGGCGGGCTTGCCGATATCATGCAGCAGGGCGGCCCATATCAACATCAGGTCGCGCTCCCTATGGCCGGTACGCAAAGCGGCCGCGGCATCCACCACCTGAAGGGTATGCCGCCAGACATCTCCCTCGGGATGCCAATCGGGTTCCTGGGGCGTGCCTTTCATGATAGTGAGTTCCGGGAAAAGATCAACCAGCCTGCCTACCTTTTCGAGCCAGCGCAAGCCCAGGCTTGGCCTGGCTGCTTCGAGAAAGAGCTTGGCGATTTCCTCCTCAACTCGCTCCACAGACACGTGGCTGATATCCATCTGCGCGCAGACCTCATTCAACTCCTTACTCGGGACCATCTCGAATCGCGCGGCAAACTGCATCACCCTGTAAAAACGAAGGGGATCCTCGACAAAAAGCTTTGTATCCGGCGTGCGCAAGGTTCTCTCATCCATGTCTTTCTGTCCGCCCCAGGGGTCGATCAGCTCATCTGTAATAACGTCCTGGAGCATGGCGTTCATTGTCAGGTCTCTTCTCCGGCTTGCCTCTTTCGGCGACATTGAGTGGTCGATTTCGACAACCGGGTGTCGGCCCCGGCTGTCCCGCCGCGGCACGGACCAGTCCACATCCAGGCCCATCAGGCGAAGAACGCCGAACTGCCTGCCCACAAAAATCACCTTCCCCTGCTCGGCGAGAATCTGTTCGAGCTGCTCCAGGGAGAGCCCGTAAACTTCCACGTCGATATCCTTGGGCTTGCGGCCCAGAAGACGGTCACGCACCACCCCGCCTACAAAAAAGGCCCTGCCGCCTGAATCGGCAATGCGCCGGGCCAGGGAAAGAATCATCTCTTTTTGGACGCTGTCCGTTGCAAATGGCATCTTACAGGTCCTGACTGTCGAATACGGCCCTGACCCCTGGAAATTCACATTCAGTGTTCCGGCTGGCTTTGCAAACCCGCTCAGTTTCTACGCGAAAATATCCTCGCGCAAGAGGTGGTATTCATCGAAAAACTTGCGCTGTTCGAGGATCAGGATCAGGTAGCTGGCCAGGGCTACGGAAGCGAGAATTGCCATCATGATCACGATCTGGTAGCGAATCGAATCCAGCGGCTCGACTCCGCCGAGGATCTGTCCGGTCATCATTCCGGGAATGAAAACGATTCCGATCCCGCTCATCGAGCTCAGGGTTGGAATGAGGCTCGCCCGGAAAGCCGAGCAGAGCATCTGCCGGGAGGCTTCCTTTCCTGTTGCGCCGTGTGCCACGAGTGATTCCACCAGAGCTCTGTTCTCTTTGACAGCGGAATAAAAACGTTCCAGGGCCAGCGCACAGCCGTTCATCGAGTTGCCCACCACCATCCCGGCCAGGGGGATAAAATAGCGCGGATCGTACCACGGCTGCACCCGGACTGCATAAAGGGCGAGAACAGCGGATACCGCGCCTGCCCCAACCAGAATTGCCAGCCCGAGCACAAGGGTTATACCCTTGAATCTCAACCCTGTCCGGGCCACCACCGTGCGCGCGGCGAAAAACACCATCACCAGGAAAACCCCGATAGTCAAATACCAGATACGCACCTCGAACAGGTATCTCAACACGTAACCGATCACCAGAAGCTGGAGGCTCATTCTGAGCACAGAAACCAGCATGTCACGGTTCAATCCGAGACGGTTGGTGAGAATGATCAGCCAGACCGGCAGCGCCAGGGCATAGGCGGCCAAAAGGCCCGCCAGCGTAATGTCGTAAAATTTGGGGGTCATGTTTCTGATCCGAGAAAATCTTTAAGTGAACCAGGGCTCAAGTTCTGTTCAACAGAGATTATTCTTCCCTGCCGCAATAAAATCTGTTTTTGAGTGCGCTCAATAAGACCCGGCGAGTGAGTGACTAAAATCAAGGAAAGCCCAGGGAAACGGTTGATAATATTGTCAAAAACTCGTTCCGCAGTAACAAGGTCCAGTGCCGAGGTTGGTTCATCCAGCAGCAGAGCTTCGGGTTCCAGGCACAGGGCGCGGGCAATGGCGACCCGCTGCTTTTCCCCGCCTGAGAGGGAACTGACCGGAGCATCCAGAATGCCCGGCTCGAGTTGGATGCATTCAAGCAAGCCGGCCAGCTTCTCTCCCTCCGGAGCTTGATCTTTTCCTGCGCTGTGAAAAGTGAAAGGAAGGGTCAGGTTCTCCCGGACAGTTTCACCCCAGAGCACCGGTTCCTGCTCTGTCATGGGAATCTTTCTTCTCAGGGCTGGCAGAGATGAAGGCTTGACCTGGGCTCCCCGGTACTCTACAGTCCCCGAGGTTGGATGTACCATAAAGCAGAGCAATTTCAAAAGTGTCGATTTACCCGCACCGCTCCGGCCCACCACGGCAGTCCGGACACTTTCATCCAGTTTCAGATCGATATCCTGCAGAATCGTTTTTCCGGCCAGGCTGACCGCTGCTCTTCGAAGTTTAAACATATTGTCAGGGAGAATTAACCGATTAATTGTCAGGGGGTCTTTAGCTGATCCGGTGTCCAGAACCGAAAAAGAGAACCATCCTCACACCTATATCAACCTGCAGACTGCTCCTGTATCCGATGGGCAAGGCGCAGTTCTCTGTTGGTGTCTATATGCCCGCAGATAATCAACGTATCACCAGCCTTCAGGCTCTCCTCATCATCAGGACCAAAATAGCAGTAGTTTTCACGGCATAGAGCGATAACTTTGTTTCTGTAAGTCCACTTTAATTCTTTCACAGTGCACGGCTTTGTAATATAAACCTGGTCCATCCTGTACGACTGCAACAGCATCTCGCGCAGCACCTCGTTGGCCAGTTTATTGGTCACTTCACGCAACATCCTCGCCGAGCCTACTCTGCCGACAAACACAGGGATAGCGCCTATCCTTTTATAGTGAAACTCCATGTCGTCATCAACCGCCCGCGCAATCCTTATCAGGTGTGTATTGACAAAATCAAGCCCAATGGTGAAGTTCTTCTCATCATTCGGTGTGCAAATCGCGACCCCATCGAATTTTTCAATATTGAAGTCTCTGCTGAGGGCATCGCCGATATCATATTCGATACCGTCTTTTCCGAATCGCTTTTTCAGAGATCTGATTTTCTCGGCAGAGGGCTCAACTACCATTATTTCTCTTTTCGTGGCCATTAATTCTGAAATGACCGTGGTTCCGATAATTCCTCCACCCAGTACGAGAAACCTATCGGTTCGTATGGGCAACTCGGGGACTTCCAGGTGGCCTAGTTTCCTGATACTCGAAGAAGTATCCCTAAAGCCGAGAACGAAACAAATATCTCCCTTATCTTTGGATGGATGAAAATTCATCTTATCATCCTGATATGTGGCGAGTGGGACATAATGCCATTCCTCTTTCGCTTCCTTAAACGGTATTGCCATAAACTGGAGTGGAGCATTTTCTGGAAATACATAGCGGTCAAGAAACGCGGCCACCTGGGGCCGGATCATGGCGGAGACTATTTTCAATCCTCCGCTGTAATGGGGCGAAATCGGCTCTACCCCCAGACGTCTGAAACGGGGGATCGAAGTGAGATTGCCGGAAAAACTGCTGATAATACGCACCCTTTTTTCGAGCATTGCAGCCAGAAGGATATTCTTTTCATCATGCCGGTAAAGAAGATAAGCTCCGTCGGCAGCCTCTGGCCGCGACTGGTCCACAGTCTCCGCCCTGGAGGCCTTGGCTATGATATATTTCAGATCCGGGTACTCCTGCTTGAATTCCCGAACCATTTCGTCGTCCTCGCTGACCAGAAATACCTCCTCTCGGTGGATCAAACCCTGGATTATCTTGTTGATCAGCTCCCGGTCGTCACCGAAAATCAGGAAATGCCCCTCTGCCTTCTCCAGCGCCTTTTTCATCTCGTTAACTACTTTCAAATTATAGACCTCTTCAACAACCACTCTGGCATAGACATGGGCACTGAGCACAATGAATCGCACAATCAGGAAAGCTCCCACGAGAATGGTTATTACGCGGATAATCGCTCCCCCGGTAAACCCCTCATCCGTATAGCCGATAGTGGCGAAAGTGATCCAGATAAAATAGAAGCATTCCACCAGGGTACGCGGTATGCCCTGTAACCGCCCCAGAAAGTAGTAACCCAGCCCGAATATGGTGATCATGATACTTATGCTGAGAAGAAATACGATAAAGACCCTGGTGGTCTCCTTAAGCTGCGCTCTCTCATGCCAGATCAAATCGCGCATGTAATTACGCACATTATTTGCTTTGGTAGCCGTTTTGAGGCTCCTTTGTTAAAAAAATCAGATGTTTTAAAAGATATATTCAAAAAAGGAATTTTATACTTTGATTTAAATGGGTAAAGGTTTTTCTATTTCAGGGTATCGAAAAAGGCCTGTAAATTCACATTGCCGCCACTCAAGATCACTCCGACACGAAGGTCTTTGCTTGAGGGAAGCCTGCCCTCGAGTACCGGCACCAGAGACACCGCTCCAGAGGGTTCCACCACGATCTTCATCCGTTCCCAGAGAAAACGCATAGCACGAATGATCTCATCTTCTTCTGCCAGAATAATATTATCGACACGCTCTGTAATAATCTCGAACGTTTTATCACCGAGAGAGGTTCGCAAACCATCTGCGATTGTCTGCGGGTCTGTCTGCGGTATCAGCTTGCCGCTGTGAAAAGAGCGGTAGGCGTCATCCGCCCCGGCCGGCTCGACTCCCCAGACCTTTGTTTCCGGATAAAGGCCCTTTGCTGCTGTGGCGGTTCCGCTCAGCAGTCCCCCGCCTCCCACCGGGGCCAGCAACAAATCCAGCGGGCCGGTTTTTTCAAGAAGTTCCATTGCGGCTGTTCCTGCACCCGCTATTATCCGCTCGTCATTGTACGGGTGAATCAGGGTAAGGCCATCGGAGGCGATCAGCGATGCTGCTGTCTTTTCGCGGGAGGCGAGATTATTCTCGCAGAGGATGACATCCGCCCCATAGCCTTTGACCGCTTCGATCTTGACCGGGGAACTTGCCCGCGGCATGACTATCTTTGCCCGTACTCCGGAAACAGCCGCTGCCAGAGCCAGAGCCTGGGCATGGTTCCCGCTGCTGTGGGTCACCACACCGGCAGACCGCTCAGTATCGTTCAGTGTACTTAAAGCATTGAAAGCCCCGCGGAACTTGAAAGATCCGGTACGCTGGAAATTTTCACATTTAAGAAAAATTCTTGCCCTGCACTGTCTGTCCAGAGTACGGGAGGCCATCACCGGGGTTCTGTTGGCCGCCTCTTTGATAACACGTTTCGCTTTTTGAATATCCTCCAGCTGGATCAATAGCTGCCTCCATCCCCTTCCGCTGGCAACCAATATTTATCCCACTGACAGGCAGACGAACAAGCCCAAATTAAAACAGGTTAATAAGGATTTTATTCCTGCCCTGGGGAAGTTATCCCCTTTTTAATACACCATTTTATAATATCAGGGGAGAATTGTAAACTCTTTGCAAGGGATAAAGCCTTTTTACTTGCCTCAGGGGGCCGTCTTGCTTAATTTCAGCTCATTTGACAATAAATGATCCGGTACTGTTGGGTTAAAAGTCAGGGGAGAGCCGCCCCCTGTCGTTGTTTTTTCACAATCTGCCAGCAGGAGGTAGGAGTGGCCGAGAATATGTCTGCACAGGATCAGGGAGATACCCTTGAAGCCTACGGGTATAAGCAGGAGTTCAGACGCGTTTTGAAGCTGCGCCACCTGGTTGCATACGGGCTGGCTTACGTAACGCCCACAGCTCCCTTTCCGATGCTCGGTATAATCGCCATCGTTTCCATGGGCCATCTGGCGGCTGTTTATGTCGTGGCGTTCGTGGCACTGTTTTTCACCGCGACCAGCTACGCCAAGATGGCGGCCAGGCATCCGATAGCTGGAACCGCCTACTCCTACACGCAGCAGGCGATACACCCGCATGTCGGGTTCGTAATCGGCTGGGCCCTGTTCATGAGCTACGTTCTGGTTCCCCTGCTTAGTGTAATCGCGGCCAGGGATCTCTGCGTGCAGATAGCCCCCCAGGTACCGTCCTGGGTCTGGATTGTCGCTTTCGTGGTGTTCATGACCGCGATCAACTTTTTCGGAATCAAAGTCACCACCCGCGCCAATGCAATTATGACCGTAGCGATGATACTGGCCGCTGTATTGTTTGTTATTTTAGCTATCATCGCGCTGGCCAGCGGTGTGGGTGAAGGTGTCATTTTATCCACCAAGCCTTTCTATCACCCTGCAACATTTAATACTTCACTGATTCTGGCCGGTGCTTCAATCGGCATATTTTCATATATCGGTTTCGACGGGGTCTCGACCCTGGCCGAGGAGGTGGAAAACCCGCGGGTCAATATCGGCAGGGCCACCGTGCTCGTGGCCCTGTTTTGCGCTGTAATTTTCGTGATTGTGGCCTATCTTTCACAGATGGTCTGGCCGGACTATAACGGTCTGCCAAGAGACGTGAGCGCGGTGCTGCTGATCTCGGAAAGAATCGGCGGGAGTTTTTTCCGCTACTTCGTCTTTCTGATAATGATCGTGGCCGCTGTCTCCTGCGCCCTGGCCGCCCAGGTCTCGGCAGCGCGTCTGATGTACGGCATGGGCCGGGATGGAGTGCTGCCGAAAAAGTTCTTCTCCTATGTCAGCCCCAAGCACAAGATCCCGACATACAATCTGCTGCTGATCGCTGCCATTTCCCTGGCATTTCCAAGCCTAATGAATTTCGAGACCGCCGCAATGGTACTCAATTACGGGGCTTTTCTGGGATTTTTCGCAGTCAATCTCTCTGTGATATTCGAATACGTGATCCGTCACAGGCAGGACGAGCTGGGTCCAGTTGAAATCTGGCGCTTTATCATTATGCCGGTTCTGGGCATGATCATTATCGGGAAAATATTCCTCAGCCTTGATACTGCCGTGCTCAAGTGGGTAACACTCTGGATGGTTTTCGGCCTGACGTATTACGGCATTCTTACCAGTGGCTTCCGTAAGGTGATCAAGATCAAGATTGAGGAATAGCCTCACGTTCCTGAATGCCTCCCGGACAAAGTCCGGGAGGCATTTTTATTTAAAAACAGCTTTGAAAAAATCACAGAATAATGGGTGAATTCTTCAACCGTCTGGTGCATGACACACCCCGCCTGCTTTGCAGGCACGCCTCTCAAGAGGGGAGTTACACACCCCG
>CAZJQI010000076.1:0-15442 GCA_964548275.1 uncultured Gemmatimonadales bacterium | reverse complement strand
AAGAATGGGATTTAAACCTGGTGATCTTATTTCAGATCGTGCTTGAGAGCCACCAATTCCCCACTATCAAGGGGGTACATTCCAAATTCCCCACTATCAAGGGGGAACATTCCAATTCCCCCCTATCAAGGGGGAACATTCCAAATTCTCCCCTATCAAGGGGGGAGACAGGGGGGTGTTATATTAAACAGTTGGGGTTTGGTACCCGAAATCGGGATCACGGATTTCAGGGATTCACACAAAAATCACACTGATACCCCGCGGCTCTACCGCGAGGTAGTTCATTAAATATCCCTCCCCTCCTGAAAATTTTGTTCGGCTGTAGTTTTGGAATCAGGGGTAACTGATGGTTTATGATAGAATTGTTTCAAAAGATTTGAGTCTCAAAAACCCTTTAGCCGCTGTATTGCTTTCCATCACCCTTTTAACAGGTTGTGACCAGGAAAAATATCCTCCTTTTGCTTCGGATTCCAGATCTCCTGATTTCAGCAAGCAATGCGAAAAAATAATCCGGCAGCGCGCTTCCGCCCATGCTTCACAAAAATTTCTGCTTGTAAACTATTACCGCATTTATCAGAAAGTTGCCTACCCGTTGCCTGTTCGACAAATTCAGAACCCTGAATTCCGTGTCAAGGGCATTCCCGGATACCCCTGGGAAATCTGGATGACCTGGGAGCTTGAAGAACGAATCAACAGTCTGGGCTGGGCCGGGCAATGGTATGACAACAGGGAATACCGCTTGCTGGTGCAGCGCGATTTAAAAGCGCTCACCGGCTGGCCGGCCTATGATTTCTGGGAACGGCCGCACCTGGCTGGTGCACATGCAGTGCGGATAATGGTAACCGCATACCGGAACTGGGCGTGGCTCGATGCTGGACTCAAAGAGGCTATCAAGCAGGCCTGCGCCCGCGCGGTAGATTTGCAGGCTGGATGGCTCAAAAACCGGCTTCAACTGGAAACTGTCGAGCAGATCCTCAATGCTCCCCGAAGAGGCTCCTTTACCCACAATATTCCGACAATCGCCACGATCGGTTTGTGCATGGCCGCCCGCCTGTCAGGGCATCCGCTGAAAGAAGACCTGGAACGCCATACTCAGGCTCTGGTTATGGCCCAGTTCGAACTGCGCAAAATGGAGCTCACAGAGGCAATCTCTTATGATGGCTACATTCTGGATTTTATCGCCGACTGGCTGTGCGATTCACCCTCGGAAATCCAGCAGGAGGTGCTCGGACACCACCAACTGGGCAGGATGCTCGAGCAATCAGTGGTGCTTGCAGCTCCGGGCCATCTGTTGAACATTGCGCCGTTTAATGATGTTGAAGCCCGCGAGATGCCTTTTCACGCAAGCGCGCATGCCAAGTTCGCGCGTATGAAAGCCAGACCCCGTTCGGAGTGGCTCCTGAGCCGTTGCCCTCTCGACTGGCTGCGCAGCGACGCCCTTGCCGCACTTCACGATCTCCAGGTAACCGGTTCTGCGCAAGCCCCGGTGCCAGGGGCCATTGAAGGGCTTTACGCACTGGTGCTCCGCTCCGGATGGGATGATGGCGACCTCGCAGTGGCTATCTCGGCAACTAATACACCACCCGGACACATTCAGAAAGACAACGGTTCGGTTGTGATTGGAACGCACGGTGCCTGGTTAATAGATGATCCCGGCTACCAGCAGTATGTTCCGGGCCAGGAGCGGGAATTTACCTTAGGGCCCACAGCGCACAACTTCCCGCTGGTCAATGGGCATGCCCAGAAAATAAACTCGGTGAAACGGCTCCTTTGCACTGAAAACGACAGCTTTTTACATGCAGTGGTGGATATAACCGGCGGTTACGACCGATCTCTTAATCTCGAACTTGTCAGGCGTCATGCCTGGATGCTGGATAACAGAATCGTGGTCATTGCCGACCGTATCAGCGGGCCGGAGGTTCGGAATTGTGAATACTACTGGCACGCAAACCCCCAGGCCGCTTTATGGCTGCAAGGCGATGCATGCTTGATTTGTCTCGGTCCGGCAAATCTCTGGGTTCAGTGCGCCAATGCGCCCATTCAGGGAGCAGAGATCAGGCGTTTGCCGGGAACACGGGGTCAGATAACTATCCATGCAGAGTTGGAAACCGGTGAAGATTCCTGCCTGTGGTGGCTTTTCAATCTTGGTGAACGCCCCAATAAGTATGAGCTGAAAAATGGCGGGCTGGCCATGGAAATTGCAGGTCGGCGGTTAGAAGTTGACGGTCTTCCTTAGATTATGGGATTACTAAAGAAACGCCTATGACTGGAAAGAAAGGTAAAATAATCCTGGTGGGTTCAGGCCCGGGCGATCCCGATTTGATTACTGTAAAGGGACTGCAGGCGATCCAGGAGGCCGCGATTCTGGTTTACGATTACCTGGTCCCTGGGGAACTTCTCAGCTACGCAAGTAAAGACTGCGAGAAAATCTACGTGGGCAAGAAAGTGGGCTGCCATATCATGCCCCAGAAAGAGATCAACAGCCTGATCGTGGAAAGAGCGCGGGAAGGCAGACTTGTGGTGCGCCTCAAGGGGGGAGACCCGTTGGTTTTCGGCAGGGGCGGGGAGGAAGCCCTGGCGGTCAAAGAGGCAGGAGTTGAGTTCGAGATCATTCCCGGGGTCACCGCTGGTGTCGCTGTGCCGGCGTATGCAGGGATCCCGGTTACCCACAGGGGGATCACCACCTCGGTGACATTTATCACCGGCCACGAGGACCCCGGCAAGGATGAAAGCGAGATCGACTGGGCCAGCCTGGGAAGCCTCGGCGGCACGCTGGTTTTCTACATGGGGGTAGGCCGGCTGGGTAAAATCGCAGCAAACCTGATCGCTCACGGCAGGGCGCCTGCAACGCCTGTGGCGGTGATCCACCGCGGCACTACCGAATACCAGAAAACAGTGGTTGGTAACCTGGAAAACATTGAAAGTAAAGTGATAGAGGCGGGGTTTAAACCTCCCGCGCTGATAGTCGTGGGAGAAGTGGTCTTGTTGCGTGAAAAACTGAACTGGTACGAAACCAGGCCCCTGTTCGGCAGGACTGTTGTTGTCACCCGCTCAAGGGAACAGGTCTCGGAATTTTCCCGGCTTCTCAGGAAACAGGGCGCCCGGGTGATCGAGTTGCCGACTATCAGGATCGCACCCGGCCCGGATCCCGGGTTGGCGCAAGAGGCGCTCAGGCAACTGGCGGACTACGACTGGATAGTCTTTACCAGCGCCAACGGGGTCAAATTTTTTCTTGAGGCTCTTCGCAGCGAGGGCCTGGACGTGCGCGCTATGGGCAAGGCAGGCCTTTGCGCTATCGGTCCTGCCACTGCAGCAGCACTCGAGTCCTCAGGCCTTAAAGTCGATCTGGTACCGGAAACCTATGTCGCCGAATCCGTAATTGAGGCATTGAGTTCGCAAGAGAACCTCTCCGGCAAGAAGGTGCTTCTTCCCAGGGCCGAAATAGCCCGAAAAGTACTGCCGGAGCGTTTGCGTGCTCTCGGCGCCCAGGTCGATGAGGTTGCCCTCTACAGCACATGGATCGAGGAACCGGAAAACCTTGAAAAGGTGCGAAAGCAGCTCATCGCCGGAGAAATCGACCTGGTCACCTTTACCAGCAGTTCCACTGTAGAGAATTTTGTGGCTCTTGTAGGCGAAAAAGAGGTTGGGGCGGCGGCAGGGCGCACAATTTTCGCCTCGATCGGCCCGATTACCGCAGCCAGAGCCGAAGACTACGGGCTCAAGTCGGCAATTGTGCCGGAGACTTACACCATAGCCGCCCTGAGCAGAGCCATCTGCGATTACTTTACTCAGGGGAAACCATAGTCCTGAAAATCCCCTCTTTCAAAAAGGGGAAGAAGGTTATATATTAAACAAATAAGATGACAAGGGCTTTGTTGTCTGGAATGAAATTTACTATTATTTTTTGTTAGCTGTTTGATAATTTTCAAGCCTTGAAAAGGAAACTTTCATGCGCCCGGCTTTCGTTTCGGCCAGCGGATTTCTGATTGCGGCCATTGCCCTGATTTTGAATATTTCTCCCTGCACGGCCAGCGAAATATCCCCTGCTCTTGACTTTCAAAGCCTGCACAATCTCAAGCTTGAATCAGAGTATCATAAATTCGATGTGCGCACCTCTCAATCTTTTTTCCTCTTTTCCAATAAGTACCCGGGTGTGGTCTACAGCGACCAGTTAGGGATATACTATCCCTGGTCTGTGGCACCTGCGCCTGATTACCGTTCGCTCGAGGAGAAAATTACTGCTTGCCTCTTACCACTGCTCCAGTACCCGGGGGGAGCGCTGTTCTGTGATGCCGTACAGGCAGGCTTTGAATTCCTTACTTATTCGAAAGAAATGACCACTTACGGCTATGGCAACTTTTACACGGGATTCGAGTTCAACAGAGCGCTTTCAGGCAGGAGAAATCTGCGCACAGGGATTTTCTATAGCTTCTAGCGAGATTTAAAAACACAACTATTTTGGTACCTGATTTGGACGGTTGTTACCCCTTTGGTAACAGCCGTTTTTTTATGGATGACTTTTTCTGGAAATTAGGTGAGAAAGTAATTGGCGGGAATTAAAAGCTGAAAGACAGCGAATAGGTATGGTTTCCGCCGATAATTCCCAGGTCGCGGTAGGCGTAATCCGTGCGTATGGTGAGTTTGTAAAGCCGGTAGAGATATCCCCCGCCGATACTCAGTCCGCGAAGACGGTCATCCGAGCTCACGTCGATCTCATCCTGCTGGAAACGCCAGCCGGCGCGGAATGAGGCCGAGCTTTTGGAGTTTATCACATGGGTAAACTCCGCGCCCAGGCTCACGCTGATCGGCTGGTTGCTGTTTTCAGCCACCTGGATTGCGGTGAGCAGGTGCTGTCTGCCCTTGTTCAGGACTGATGCCGAGGCTGAAATGTGGAAGCTGGTAGGCAGACCGTAGGCAGTGGTCTGCCTGCGGGCCCGTCGCTCGAGGCGCCCCACGTCCACGCCGGGATAGATATCTTCCGGGGGTACTCCCACCTCGAGTTTGTCGCCGCCGAAACTCATATTGGTGCCGAGGTTTGTCACCGCGAAAGCGAGCCGCAGCGGGATACCCATCACCTCTTCATGGTAGTTTGTCCCCATATCGAATGCCACTGCATCCTGGGTGATACCGAAAATGTCCTCGTGCACATTTTTCACCACCAGACCGGCACTGAACCGGTCGGAGAAATTATAAGCCACTGCCCCTCCGGCGCTGAGGCTGTAGGCGCTATAATAGGCACCGGTTCCCTCTGGCTGTAACTCTGTGGTAATCTCCTGGTCGCCGCTGTTGAGCACACAGAGGAAAGCCCCCAGCACCAGCCTGTTCTCCCAGACCGGCACGGCCACTGCCCCGTAAGTGTAACGGATATCCAGCGGGCGCTCCACCACGGTGAGAAAAACCTCCCGCTCCTGCAGAAAACCCAGCCCGGCTGGATTCCAGTAGATCGAGGTGATTTCATCCGCAGCCGCAGCGTAGGCTCCGCCCATGGCCACCGCGCGCGGCCCCACCGGGATGGTCAGGAATTCCGCCGCCCGGGTCCCCACACCGCTCAGTCCTTCCACCCGTCCCGCTCCCGGGTTGGCTGCCGAACCCCCGTAAAAACCTACGGCTGCTCTGAGCAGTCCTGCTGCATGCAGCAGCAGAAAAGCTATCATGCTCAAGGTTATTTTATATCTCGCAAGCATTCCCATGAATCCCGGTTATTGAATGATACTGAACTTGCCCAGGAATTCATCCCTGGTCTCGTCATCGCGCACGTGGAAATAGTAAATTCCGCTGGCCATCTGGTCGCCGAACCTGGTGGTCATGTCGAACGAGAACTGGCCGCTGTTCCTGTCGCTGACCCCGCCTATTGAACCCTCGCTGCCGGGGGCGTGCCGGAGAATATTCACCAGATTGCCGCTGATTGTATAGATGCGGATCGTTGCCCGCAGGGGCAGGTTGGTGAACATGATCGAACGCTTGTTCGGTCCGGAGTCGAAAAGGCTCGAGGCGATATACGGATTGGGCACTACCTTGATCATCTCGAGCCGGCCCGGAGCAGTGGATTTTTCAGCAGGACTCAGGTTAAGCGCCACTCTCATTCCGGCAAACGGGGAGGTATAGCGCACGCTCTGATTCAAAAGATTGAGAAAATCCATGTCCAGAACCCATTGATCGCCTGCTTTCGGCCTGACCCTGATCCCGTGAATGCTGAGTTCAATTCCCCGTACGTAGAGGGCCATCCACTCGGTGGCTGGTATTTCCGGATCTGCCACATAGACCGCTTCGTGCGAAAGGCTGGTTGTTCTTTCCTCCCTGGGCCGCTCGATCTGATCCTCGTAGATTTCCTCATGGCTGTATCGGTCCAGCGGTAAAAAGCCCCAGCCGTCGGCAACCTGCTCGTTAAACCGCACGGGCACATTGTTAGCCTGGTCCCAGACCTCCAGCGATCCGTCCTCCTGCCAGCGGATAACCAGGCTGCCAGGGGCGAACTGGCCGGCCACGTTGAGAGTCCGGCTGATAAACCCGTTCAACTGAAGGGCGACGAAAGGCTGCTCAACGATAAAAATCCCCTGGTAGAGAATGGCACCCGGAAATTCATAGCTCCAGGCGCTCAAGGCATTGATCTCAAGAAAATCGCTGCTTCCCGACGGCTTTACCTTGAGCGGGGCGATCTTGGCCGCCTCCAGCCCTCCCTTGCGGAAATAAGCCGAACCATTAAACAGGGGCCCGTCGGAAACCAGAGGCCCGCTGAAATTGAACGGCTCCTCCTGGTCGTTGACCTCCTCCCCCGGGTAGAGCCCTTCGATCTCGTGGTACGGGATGGTGAAAGTTCCGCTGGTGGTCGGTTTTCCGTTCGGGTCCTCGAAATGCACGTAGTGGATGTGGTTTCTCGTATCTTTGTTTGTATGCTTTATCGAATCCACAACCAGATATCCGCCGAGTTCGGGGACATTCTCTGGATCGATCACCACCACCTGGCTTTTTTCTGCGGCGAAAGCTCCGGTGACAGGAGGGATCGGTTCGGTAAATCTTATTACCGCACCCCTGAGAGTGCCGTCACCGACATTGGCCAATGGCTCCCAGTCCGGAGGGCTTCCCTCCTGGACTTCCTGACCGAAAGAGTCCACCTGTTTCCACGTGCCGGAGCCGGTGATAATCGTGGTCGAGGGACTTCTGGGAATCGCCATTTGAAAGAACCGGCCCTCGGCGTTCTGGCGGCGGAAATTGATACTCGATTCGAGAGATTCATCACCCACGAGCACTGGATTGAAATCGTAAGAGGTTACTGTATAGAAAAGTGGGATGCCGTTCACCAGCCCGCCGATATCGTCTCCGCGGTCGGTGAAACTGAATGCCAACCCGGTATTGCTGCCCAGGGGGATCTCCTCAACCACGTCCTCCAGCCCCTGGACGGTTCTCACTGCACGGATGATCTTGTAAGTTTCGAATTCATTGTCCAGGTCGAACTGGGCGATCAGCTTGGCGTCCTCTGCATTGCCGGTCAGCGAGCGATAGACACGAAAGCCCTCGAAATCTTTCGCCCGGTAGGAAAGGCCTGGAAAATCCGGCACCGGAGGGTGCTGGGCTGCAATGTCGGTAAGCGCGTATGGATCGGCCGCCTCTACCGGTGTGTCATCCCAGGTGATAGTCACCTGGCGGTCGCCCGGGATAAGTTTCATCCCGGGGGTCGGCGGCGGCGAGGGCACGATAAAACCGGTGCGATAGACTTCCCTGGTAGCGCGCCAGAGATCGATAATCGGTTTGAACTCGCCGTGGATGGACAGATTGTTCAGGTTCACCTCACTGTGCGCAGGCCGGGCGAAATAAAACGCGGCCACCACCCGTTTTGGCCCGGCATTCGGGATATTGGGCAGCTCGAAAGGGCCTGAGACGATATTCTGCCGAAGGTCGGCGACAATGTCCACCACAATCAGGTTCGCGTAAGGGTCATAGGCTGGAACGCGGACCTCATTCGGATCGCCGGAAAGGATGCGGTAAGCCTCAGCGTCGTCCTGGGGGTCAGGGCGTTCGCCTCCGTTGGTGTTGATAGTGAAAAGGCTCATCCGCTCGGCGCTTTCATTCAGCACGTCATCGTCGAACTCCAGGAAAAGCCCGGTGCGCGGGTTCTTGATCCCGGCATCCTGGATATCGCCGTAAGTCTCATCAACCAGGCCGTTTCCGGTAGGGAAAAGGGGATCCGGGTTGTCGATCCCGTCACTGTCCGTGGGACCCTCAAGGAAACTCGTGCCCAGGAAAGCCGGTGTGGCGGAAAAATCTTTTTCGCTGAAATCGGAATCAAAGGCAATTGACATATTGCGCACCGGACTTACCGCACAGCGGTCATCCAGAGCGTTTTCACCGATATCGAAATCATTTTTGATATTGACATAGGCCTCGTGTATGTCGTAGCCAGGCACGATATCCGGATCGCTGATATAATCGCTCGCGTTGTAAACATCCCAGATAACGAACATCACGTCCTCCAGATTGCGCAAGCTGTAAAACAGCACGTGCTGGCGCACCTCGACTCCGAGCCGGAGGGCGCCGGCTGCTGTGTTAATCGGCCCGTCAACATCGGTATAAATGGAGACAATGTCCTGCTGGCTTCTGATATCCGGCACTTTCTGGCCGAAAGTGGGGCTGTTCATGTTAATGTCTAGAACCAGGAACTCCTCGGGCCATTCATCAAGGTCGTTCTGGCTGGTGCTGAAATAGAGGCGGCTTTTCGGATCGTCGGTATCATCGCCCGGGCGGCCCTCGCGCCACTCGCTGTCGAAAACGAGCTGAGTTTCGACTATGTCGCTGGGGATACCGTCGCCGTCCGAATCTATGATGCCCATCACGTGCAGCCCAGCAGCAAAAATATAGGCGTCCTCACTGCCGGAGGGCCAGAAACCGCCTGGAGTGACACTTCCCCGGTTGGGGTCCACAGCCAGGTAACCGCTGTTGGACATGTTGAACTCGATCCGGTTCCCGGTGGTGATCCTTGTCTGGAAAGCGGAGAGAGAGGGGCCTGCCCCTGATTTCATTTTCACCGACAGGCCCGGGCGCGCGGCATTGGAGTCTCCGCCAGAGGCCAGGATAGCGAAAGTGGGGACGAGGAGGGCAAACGAGGAAATTTTTAAAAAGGTTTTTCCGATCATCCTGTCGTGAACCTGTGGTCTTAGAAATCCACTGTAACACCCAGGCGAACCTCTAGCGGTCGAAGGTATGCCATTGGGTTATCGAGGCCGGCCAGCATGTTAGCCAGTTTGAGAGCGACTATTTCGTTCTTGCTGATAAAACCGTCGCCGTTAATATCCTGCACTTTTACCAGGTTGGCCGCATCATCACCCACCAGGTTGTCGATCTGTTCCTGGCGGCTGATACGGTTGATTTTCTCCCCACTGGGGTCGCGGAAATCAGGCCGGTCGTTGAAAGCCTCCTCCAGGATATAGGCGTCTATCCCGGGGCTGCCTGTAGTAGGGTTGATAAGGTCGATATTGAAATTTTGAAAATCGAACAGGTTGAATATCTCTGTGAACAGGGTAACCTTGAACCGGTCGCCAAAATAGGGCAGCCGTTTGTTCAGGCGCAGGTTGACATTTTTATATGACGGACCCCGCTCGTTGTTATTCTTGGTAGCCGGATGTCCGTCTCTGCTCAGCCTGGTATATGGCTGGCCAGTTGCAAAGGAGAAAGTGGCAAAGCCTGAAATGTCCCTGAACACCTTGTCCGGATCGCTGCCCGGCGCGAACAGTTCCGGGAGCCTGAAATGGAGCTGTAAGTTGACCTGGTGTGTCCGGTCGTAGTCGATCGGGGTGAGCCTGCGCGGCGGAGGTTGCACACCACGCCTGCCGGTTACAGGGTCGAAAAATGTCTGTCTGCCGAAAGTGAGGATATATTCCTGAGGATCGCTGCTGGTTGCGCGGGGGAAAGAGAGCGTGTAGGAGGCGTTCAGCCCCCAGATATCGTCCATCCTGCGGGCGAAAGTGACCTCGAGTCCCCTGGTGCTCATCTTGTCGCGGTTGGTATATACACTCAGGATTGCGTTGCTGCGGGTTGCGGTGCGGTCAGTGACACCGCCCAATTCGAGAAGCTGCTCAGGGGTTATCTGGCGCACCGCGATATCACCCTTGACCTCGCTGTGGTAGCCGACAAAATCGAGCCGTATCCTGTCGGTGAGGATAGTGGAGAAACCGACCTCGAACATGACAGTCTGGCTCATCTCCAGCCGGCCGTTGCCGAAAATATTGTTCGTGTTGCCGCCAAGATCGAATCTGAAATCCTGGTTCGAATGGCTGTAGATATCCTTGAAACTCGGAGCCTGGAAGAAATGGCCGTAGGAGAGGCGGATCTGCGACCGGTCGGTAACCGGATGGGCCACGCTGAGCCTGGGGCTGATAAAAAATTGCGGATCGTGCCGGTGAGTCGGATCTCCTGGGAGGTATTCGCCGATCACCCTGGGAAAATCTGCGCGTGTGTCGAGATAATCCAGGCGAAGGCCATAGTCGAGTACCAGGTCGCCGAAATCGGCGATATTCTGCACATAGGCTGCCGCAACAAACGGCCTGGTATTGTAGAAATCCTGGAACACCCCGCCGGTCTGGCTGTAATCGCGCTCATTGATCTGAAACAGCTTGAAATCCGCACCGGTCTTGATCCTGAAATATCTGCCGAACTGGCTTTCCAGGTCGGCCTTGAGCGAAATCCGATCCTCGCGGCTGTTCTCCAGCAGGGTGAGCAGGCCGCTGTTGAGAAATAGTGCCGAATACCCACCGCGCCCCTCTGGCAACTGGGTGATCGAGGTGGCGAACGGGATATTCGATCCCGGTACAGCGGCCGGCCATAAACCCCGCTCGCGTTCGGACTGCGAACTGGTTCCAGAGGGCTCGGTCTGTTCGCCCTCGAGCCCACGGTTGGTCAGATTGCGGTAAATGTCATCCGGTGCAGCGCGCTTCTCATTGATTATTTCAAGCCTGGAGGTTCCAAACCCGCCCCATGTTTTGTGATCAAGGGAATTCAATGTGGGTATGCCTACAATCAACGAATTGCGATAGAGATTGGCCCGCAGCTTGACATTCGTGTTCCGCAGGGCTGACTGATTGAGTATCCAGTCGAAACCGAAAGTGCTGTTGTGAGTGGTGATTCGCGCGCTGAGGTTTGAGCGTAGCGGGTTGTTGAAAATATTGCTGTGGATGTATGCCCTGCGCTGCTTTCGGCTGGTCTGCAAGGTGGCGAGCCATTTGAGGTTCTCGTTCTGGAACCAGGTGAACTTTCCGGAGACCGAAATCTGGTTGTCGCCGTTGCCGGGCAGCCGCGCAGGATTGGGGTTGGTGAAAACCCCTGTGTGGTTGACTGTGCGCTTGTCATCAACCGTGCCTATCACCCCGTCAGGCCCCTCGAAATCATCCCCGTGGATAAAGCGGCGCATGTCGCCGATTCCGTCCCCGTCGGTATCCTCGAACCACACTGTACTGAACGAATAGCGGTCGAGATACTGGATTCCGGAGCGGAAAGAGTCCGTATCCAGCGCTCCACCGCCCTCCCTTGAGGCAGGGGAGTGGGGATCGTAAAGGCCGAGCGTGTTGAGCGCCTGGTTGAGCTTATCGATAAATGCGTTGTCCACACCCCGGAAACCCCCGTTTCTGGGGGAGCGGTCTGCCCGGCCGAGCAGTTCACTGGAGAGGAAGAACGATGCACCCCCCAGCAACGGCACCGGCCCGCCGATATTGGTCTGAAAGCGGTTGTAGCCGTAGTCATGGCTGCGCTGCATGAAACCGTCCGAGATCAGCCGCGCTGAGCCGGAAAGCCTCTCGCCTCCCTCGCGGGTAACCTCATTGATTATTCCTCCGCCGGCCTGACCGAATTCCGCGCTAAAGCCTCCTGTGATAATACTCACTTCCTCAATAGCATTGGTCGCCACTGCCAGGGGAGAGTTGTCTGCCTCGTAGGCGCGTTCGTTGAAACTGCGAACCAGCATGCCGTCGATATATACTGCCTGGCGGCCCTGCCTGCTTCCACGGATATTGAACTGGCCGTAAGGGTCGGTTACTACACCTGCCTGCAGGGAGATTATCTGCTCCAGGGATTCTGCGGGTATTTCGCGGGCCGTGCCGGCGTCGAACCTCTGCGCTGTCTGCACGTTATCGCGGGGCACCAGGGGTTCCTCAGGCGCGGCCACGACAATTCCCGCCATTTCAATCACACTGGATTCGAGTGTCGCGTCCACAGTAGCCGTGTGGCCGGCTGAGAGTGTCACACCGCTGATAGTTTTCGTCCTGTACCCTGTGCGCCTGAAAGTGATTGAACGACTGCCCACAGGTACGTTGAGAATAAAATAATAACCCTCGTCAGTGCTGACATTGCCGAGCCGCGTACCCTCCACAGTCACCTGCACACCGGCTAAAGGTTCCCCGGTGGAGGAATCCCTGACCGTGCCCTCCACCTTGGCTCCGGTCTGGGCGTAAAGCGATGTACCCAGCAAAAAGAAAGCGGCAAGGCAAAGGCCTGCCGGTGCGATTTTAAAATTTAGATCTGCTCGCATCATAAAAATTGACGCCTGCTTGAATAAGCTGGCTTTGTAAGGGTTTTCGGCAGAGCAAGGTAGCTAAAGGGCAAAATAAAGTCAAGGTTAAATGAATTTCCACATTGGGGCAAACAGGCAGAAAAAGAAGCTTTGAGGATTTTATATCCGATAGGGGAGAACAGATCGAGAATCGAAAAACCTCTTTGTTTCCTGAGAAGAATCAACGATATTTATTCCGGTTAATCAGCCTGTAACGATGTAAAAAACAAATAGTAAATATCAATACAATTTCATCTTGGTCAGAACGAGAGCTCAGCAGCGTCTTTAAATATAATACAAGAGAAGTGGTGTATTGTTTCCTTCTATATGAAAAAATCTCAGGCCACGGCGTGATTTTCTCCTGATAGGGATTAGAATTAAAGCTGGAATGAGATTTGCAGCTTATATAATAGATTAAAAATAGATCTGGTATTACTTTTTGCAAGAAATGTTCCTGGAAAAATCAATAGAATCAATACCAGGCCAATGAAGGGGAAACCAGGATCATGAATTTCTTTAAATCTAAAGGCTCTATGGAAAAAAACTCCACCCTGACAGTCGCTTTACTAGGCGCACTGCTGGGTATTTCCCATGCCCTGGCCCAGTGCACAATGATGGGAATAAGCGGGCTGAACCTCGATCCCAAGTTTATCTTGAGTGAAAGTATAATTTACATCCTCGCCGGTATCATACTCGGTTTAATTCTCCAGACAATCAGCTTGATGCTCCGATTTTTTCCATGGGCCAGAAGTAAAGATCGTGAAAGTTCACCTTCCGCAAGGCCCGGGTGGCTTATCCCGGTGTTGATTTTATACTTTGCCGGGATGATAACTTACAGTATTCTGGTAATAGTTTTCCGGGTTAAATCCTATTCCTGGCAGGATATTCTTCCAGTTCTCGCAGCAAGTGTAATAATCTTCTGGGGTTTTATGCGATTTATCCTGGGCAGGCAACTGACACCGGCCGCCCGGGTTATCTCGCTAGTCACAGTTTCTTTTCTTGCCTGCGGGACAAGCGCTTACCTGCTGTTTTCCCCTGAGATCATCTCCGAAAACGGCTCCTTTCTGTTTGCCTTGGCATCAGTTTCGCCTTTTCTTGCCGGAGTTGTTCTGATCCTGGCTATCGGTAAATTGAATTTTACGGCAAAAGGATGGCTGGCAGACCAGAAAGCGGTTTTTGGTGCGGCATTGCCCGCCCTTCTTATAGTTAACATCCTGGCCTGGTTCATTGTGATGCCCTGCCGGGCGAGATGGTTTGTCTTCGAATACTCTGTAACTCAGGCAGAGAAATCCGACAAATCGCGTCCTAACATCCTGCTGATCGTATTCGATACTCTCCGGGCCGATTACATGGAACTTTTCGGCTGCCCGGATCGGACAATGCCGTTCGTGGCCGACTTTGCCAGGGATAATAGCACGGAATACAAGCCGGTGCGCACTCACTCGCCGTGGACGCTTCCGAGCCACGCTTGTATTTTCACCGGCACCCATCCTGCCAGGCATGGGGCGCACTGGCCGTTTGTTGGCGATAAAAACCCTCCGCCTGTTGCATATCCACTGGGCAGGGAACTGCCCACACTGGCCCAGTTGCTTGCCAGGCTCGGCTACAGCACTTCATGCATAAGCGCAAACTACGGCCCTCTTGGGGTACAGTTCGGCCTTCACCGAGGCTTCGGCTACTACGACGCCCGTCCAGGGGCCTGGTACTGGATTCTCAGGCTTTCTCTCCTGCGCGGAACGTTCAACAACCTGCTTTACCGCATGTCAAAAGATAGAGCGAGCAAACCGGGCATTCTTGCTTTACTACCGGTTATTTCACATTCCCGCTGGGAGCCGCCATACCGAAGAGCCGATGAAATCAACAACGAAATCCTCTCCCGGCTGAAAGAGGTCGCTTTATCGGGCAAGCCCTATTTTCTTTTTGCCAATTTCATGGATCCGCACTTTCCATATCTGCCTCCCAAAGGATTCAACCGTTTTTTCCACAGCGAATTCGGACCGGATATATCCGGGATGAATCCCACAGAGATTTTCCTCAGGGCTAACAAGGCCATGAGTGAGGGGGGAGTGTCTGATGATATAAGCCGCCTTGAGGCTCTCTATAAAGACGAGCTGCTATTTTTAGACAGTCAGTTCGAGAACCTCTTCCGGAGAATGCAGCTTGAGGGTTTTCTCGACAACACATTAATTATCCTGACTTCGGACCACGGAGAGGCATTCGGCGAGCACGGTTTTTTGAAACACGGGGATACCCTGTATGAAAATCAGCTTCTTGTACCTTTCATAATCAGGTATCCCGAATCTCTACAAAATGTAGCGCAGCCACTGGCTGATAATTTCCAGCATATAGACCTTCTGCCCACCATCCTGAAACTGCTCGGGGCAAAGGTTCCGGATGAAGTGGAAGGGCTGGCTTTTGGTGAAGGAGAGAATTACACGGTTAGCGAGGTGTATAATCCTTCCTACGATCCCGAGCGAAAGCAGGAATTGAAAAGCCTGGCGGATTGGCATTACAAGTATATCCGTTCCAGCAAGGGAGAGGAGGAATTCTACGATCTCCAGGCCGACGCCGGTGAGCAGGAGAATATCCTTGCTGAAAGAAGCGCGATTGCCGACAGCCTGAAAGAAATCTTAGACATCTGGGAGGAGAAATACCCCGGTGCGGAAAAGATCGCGGATAATCTGCTGTTGAGAAAAGAGGACATAGAAAAGCTCAGGTCTCTCGGCTATGTAAAGTAGGTCACGGCCTTGACAGCTAAAAGGGGGGTATGTAGATTTAGCGCGTTAATGCCGGTTCTTTTTCGGAAATAGAGAGGGCTTTTGATCGATACCCTGGAGAGGTGACCGAGAGGCCGAAGGTGCACGATTGGAAATCGTGTGGCGTGAAAGCGTCCGAGGGTTCGAATCCCTC
>CAZJQI010000075.1:0-15830 GCA_964548275.1 uncultured Gemmatimonadales bacterium | reverse complement strand
AAATCTTATCAGTAACTAAAATTCCAGACGCGACACCGGGCATAATAGAAAAATATGCTTTGAGTGATGAACAAGCACTTTTAGCTAAGTTACGATATAATCGATTAATTGATATTTTTACCGGAGTAACTTGCTATTCACTTCAAAGTCATTTGAGAACAGCCTTATCAAGTATTGGTCAAATAGAAACAGATGAACTATACATAGGAATAGATAAAAGAGGCGCACATTATGTTTTTCCAGTGCAGGCTAAAGGAAGGAATGATAAACTAGGTATTGTCCAAATAGAACAAGATTTTTCAATGTGCTTTGAGAAATTTCCAAACTTAATTTGCTACCCAATTGGTGCCCAATTTTCCGGATCAAATCTTATAGCTTTATTTTCTTTTGAAAAAGAAAAAAATCAAGTTGTTGTATCCTCTGAAAAGCATTATCGTTTAGTCCCACCCGAAGAGATGACACCCGCTGATTTAGAAAATTATAATAAGCGGCCTTTATAACTCATTTGTTATAGCCATTTACTAATCTCTGCATTTTTCAAACACCACACTAAATCCAATCAACCTTAGGAGGCCGCCGATGCTCAGGCTGATTATTGCAACAGCAATCCTTTTCAACCTTGCCTTTGCCCACCAGGCAACAGCCCAGGAGAGCCGGCTAGGAATATTCGACACCCTGAAATTGAAAAATTTCAAGCCCGAGTCCCGCCTTCAGGTGCCCGCGCATACTGTTATTCGGGCCAAGTTCCCGGTGATCGACGCCCATTCTCACAACTACCTCAAGGGCGAAGACATCCACAGGTGGGTCAAGATGATGAAAGCCTGCAACGTGCGCAAAGTAGTGGTCCTCTCCGGGGGCTACGGCGAGAGGCTAAAAGAGATGATTAAGGATTACCTGGGCAAATATCCCGATCATTTCCAGGTTTGGGCCAGGATCGACGACCGGGATATAGAGGCGCGGGGCTACCCGGAGCGCGCAGCCAGGTCGGTCGAGGAAGCTTTCAGGATGGGCGCAAGGGGTATAGGCGAATACAAGGATATGGGCCGGGGTTTCGGCGGGGACAGGGAAAAAGGCGAGAAGGGAGTGCATATCGACGATCCGCGCTGGGACAAGGCACTGGAAACCGCGGGCAGGCTCGGAATGCCCGTGTCGATACACGTGAGCGATATGGAGGACTGCTACTACCCGCTGAGTGCCGCCAGCGAACTGGGGCTGGCCGGTGCAGCCTGGAATGTTTACGGCAGGAAGGGGATCCTGCCCAAGGCGGAAATGATGGCCACGCGCAACCGGGCCATTAAAAAACACCCGAACACGATCTTTATCGGATGCCACGTGGGCAATCTCTCCCACGACCTGGGCGAGGTGGGCCGGCTGCTTGAACTGTACCCCAACTATTATATCGACATCTCGGCCAGAGCATGGGATATCGGGCGCCAGCCGTTCACAGCGCGCAGGTTTTTTATCAAGTACGCCGACAGGATACTGTTCGGCACTGACCTGGGCCCCAGCGAGGAAATGTACCGCGGCTGGTTCCGCCTGCTGGAAACAGAGGACGAGTTTTTTCGGGTGCCGGATGCGGCCTGGTGGATGAACTACGGACTGAACCTGCCGGACGAGGTGCTGCGGAAAGTTTACTACGGCAACGCCTGCCGGCTGTTCAAGGACATGGAGGGCGGGGCGTGGTAGAGAACAATCTCAATATTGAAAAAGAAATGGATTGTATTCTTGATAGATTTTTTTAAAAGGGTAGATCATCGGCAGAATCTTCTTTTTTTTCAATATCGACTGGATCAAGACGATTCCTTTTTAATACAAGTTTATCTTGATTTCTAAATAACCACTGACGTCCTTCATCAGTAACAGAGTATGCAGTAAAAGAATTCTCATTCCAATCTGTATCATGTTCTTCTGAAATAAATCCCTTTTCAACTAAGCTATAAAGAGAAAGACTAACAGCAATATCTGTAAAACCAACTCTGTTCATATCATTTTTAATTGCATCTGGTGAAATTAAACTATTAGATGTAAGTTGGCTTTCCATAATTGTAACTAATGCAATCATTTCATGCTGAGAAAGACCTTCAGTATCTGCAACTGGAGATTGCATAGATAGACGGTCAAGTTCGGTTTTCTTTCCTAATAAACCTTTTATTCTTTCTGTTATCTTAGTTTGCAATTTTTTAAAATCACTTGTTGATTCTGTATTATATCTCAAAATGTTTCTATGTTGAACGTCAAAAGGAAATGAAGATGTTCTTTCCTCAGAACATACTAACACAACTTCTTTTGGAACTGCGAGAGCAAATCCAAGTTCAAACCAAACATTTGGATTATCAGTCGTAATATCAGCAAGACATATTTCAGAGTTTTTAATTCCTTCTTGAATATTTTCTATAGGTATTCTTACACTTGGGTCTCTATCAACTCTATAAGGTTCTAACCCAGCGTTTTCGATTGCAGGAGAAAAAACATCATCATAACGTTTATCAAATTTTCCTTGATCAAATGGTTGTATTACAAAACATCTCCCCATTTTTCACCCCCCAATAATTCAATATTTTATAAAACCTTAATAAAATAATGTTAAAAAACTCATTTAACTATACAATTTATTAAGTTAATTATCAAGATAGATTATATTTGAATCAGTTTCAACAGGCCTAGTCCTGCTCAACCCTGCTCGCCTCCCCTGCGCACTTGGGGCAGACAAGCTCCTCCAGCATCGCCTTTTCCCACGGCAGGGTGCCAAGATAGAACTGCGTGCCGAATTCTTTCTGGATTCCCTCGCGCAATTCCCACACTTTCTTCCATTCCTCCTCGATCTCCTTTTCAGGTTTCATCGCTTGCTCACCCGTGCCTTTCCACCCGCAGTTCGAGCACTTGAAATAGTCTGCCATTATCCATTCCTCTGTCAACGGTTACTGCTTTTAATTCAGGAACCGCTCCAGGCCGAACAGGTCGATTGCATTCTGGCGCAGCAGGCGATTCGCCACCCAGATCGCCTCGCTTTCGGTGAAATAGCCCTTCGCCACCTTTTCAGCCAGCACCTCGGCCACTATCTGGCGGGCGACCAGGCTGTGCCCGTAGCTGCCCTCAGGAAAGATATAATCTCCACCGAACGCCATGATCTTGTTAATCGGCACGGTCTCGATCCAGGAGTGCATCCATTCCTTGGTCTCAGTGGGCGAGATTATCGGCATCCAGCAGTTGTCCAGGTAAACGTTCTGGAAATTTTTGGCCAGCGCGGCCAGCTCGCCCATGTAGGGAAAACTGCCGTGGAAAATAGCGAATTTTGCTTTTGGATACATCTCGAAAAGGTTGTTCAGATGGCTCGGCTTTGTCTGCTGGATGTTCCCTCCCCCGGCGAGCATTCCGGTGTGAATCTGCATCACCAGGCCGTGCTCTCCCACGCGGCGGGCCACCTGATGCAGCATGAAATCCTCGAACGGTTTCCTCTGCTCGTCAGGCAAATCTCCCTTGAGCAGTTTTTTGAACACCTTCTCGGCCCGGGCTCTGGGGACGTTTTCGAAATAAAGTTCCCGGTCATAGGCAATCGCCACTTTTACACCGACGTAATAACCTCTGGACACTATGTTTTCAAAAACCCTGTTCAGTGCGGCGAGAAGGTCGTCCAAATTTTGGATGGGGCGTCCGAAATCTTCCGCAATTTCTGCCAGGGAGGCCTGGGTCAGCCGGATAAAAGTATCGTCAAAACGCTTGACCAGCACCACGCGCGGGCGGTTGTCCTCAGCCACAAAATAGCTCTGCACGTACGGGTCGGGAAGAACGATCTGGTCCAGGACAATCAAATCGATTCCCGACATCTCGTGGAGCACCTTTTTGTAGAAACCCGGTTTCTGCGACTCTTTCATCCGGCGGCAGAGCTCCTCCCAGGTATCGTCATTGATATCCGGTATGCCGTAAATGTCCCGGACCGCCATGCGAAGCACCTGGCCGAAACCGGTGGTTTTTGCATACGGCCAGTAAGGGGCTGCCATGGCCCAGCGCTCTTTCAGCGGAACGCCCGGTTCTTTCATCGCCTCCAGGTGTTCTGCCGGCATCCCTGCCGAGACCAGGTCCGTGCCAGAATACTGTTCGAACCAGGGCTGCCTGAACCAGTTGAACATGCTGTAGTCCTGCTCAAGCCAGAATTTTTCGCTGAGCAGATGTTCGTGGGTATCGACCAGCCTGATTTTATCCACTGTCTTTTTAATCCGTCGGAAAACCGGAGTATCGGGATATACTCTGCTGCGCTCAAGCCAGCCGGAGCGCACTTTTCCAGCTTTCCGCCCTTCGCTTTCCGGTTCTCCGCTACAGGCAAAGGTTCCCAGAGCAACCAGACCGGCAAACAGGAACAGCAAATCTTTTTCCAGGTGCATCGTCTCCTCCAGATTTGGGCCTGGAAAGCCTATTTCAGGTAAGTCTTTTTGTACCAGGCCATGTATTCATGAAGTTTTTTCAGATAGTCTTCAAGGCCAAGCAGCTTTTCATCGCAAATCAGGTAACTCATGTCCGCAGTGCGGAAAGCGTAGTGCCTGGCGCGGTCCTGCTGGTGAAAATATTTTTTCTCCGGGGTGGACACGCCTTTGGGCAGACGGGTTTTCTCCCAGACAGCCACGAGACCGTTATAAACTTCCTGCCGCTCCTGCAGGTTCGCCTCGATTATCCGCACTGCTTTCTCAAAGGCGCTGTAAGCCGCCTGGTGGCTGACAAACCGGGCGCGGTGGGCCTCGGTGATCGCGTTTTCAAGTTCAGAAAGCGCAAGATAGGTGCGCGCGGTGTGCCTGATCAGCCCGGCAATCGAGATAAAAATTTCGAAATCGTAGCTGTTGCGCACGCCAAGTTCCAGGTTCGTGCGGCAGATATTAAGCGCCCGTGCCATCCTGCCCAACTGTTCACGCGAGCGGCCAATCATCTCCGCGTACTCCCGGTTCCAGAAAGGATCGTACTCGATCGCATCCCCGCGGGGCAGGTCCGGAAGGTGGGTCTTGCCGACATCACCAGAGTGCCAGACCTTGCGCTCGAAAGTGTCCATGTAGTAGTAGCCGCCGTCATTGAACAGCTTGAACAGCTCGCGCATGTCTTTCGCTTTCGGGCCGTAGTAGGAGACAAAATACTTGTCGATAAACTCATCCAGAGTGGGGGCCTTTCCGCTCCAGGAAAACTCTGCGGAGTTTACCCAGCTCATCATCCAGATCTGGTTGTGAAGGCCGCTGTCATCCCAGGAGGTGTTGACCATGCCCTCGAAAAGCCCGGAAACCGCTGCTGTAGTTAGTCTCTGGTAGGAGTTTTCGAGTGCGCCGATTGTTACATTGCCCCGCCTTATTCGGTAGAAATAGGGCAGGAACAGGTGCTCGATCCCCGGGTTGGGATCGTAGACCCAGGCGGGGTAGCCGGCATCCCGGCTCAGCCTGGCGATTTCGAGGTCATCGACAAACTCCGAGACGATCAGCCCTTTGGGCGGCTTGATTTTCTCACGCAGCCTGTATTCACCGCCCCAGGACATGACCCTTCGGCCCTGCCTGCTCAGGTGATCGAAACAGCGCTTGAGAAAAACCTGCATCAGGCCATAGCGTCCGATCTCCGCAGCCCTGGCCTTGCATCCGCATTCCTCGCCCCGGCCCAGCTCGTAGGTTTCGTCCGTGCCCAGATGGATGAATTCGCTTCCCGGGGTGGCCTGGATCGCCTCATCCCAGAGGTCGAAAAGAAGTTCGTAGGTGCCGTCTTTGAGCGGACAGAATTCCCAGTTGGAGGCCGGAATTTCCCGAAGGTGGGCATGCTGGGGCCATTTGAGAATGTAACTCACATGGCCGAGACCCTGAACCAGCGGCACGAGCTGCACATGATAGCGGCGGGCGTAGCGGGTGAACTCCTGCATCTGCTCCATGGTGAAAGCACCCGGCGCCCCGATCTCCGGGTGGCTGGCGTAGGCGAACTTGTCCTCCCATTCCCAGAGCAGAATGTTGATCTTGTAGTCTGCCAACTCGCGGATGAATTTCCGCACGTACCCGGCTTTGTCCTGGTGGTGCTTGGTATCGTAGTGAGCCGCGCGATAAGGGATATCAGGCCAGTCGGTTATTTTCATGCCCTCGACAACCAGACCGTCCCGGCCCTCCTGGACAAGCTGGATCAGGGTGCGCGTGCCGTAGAAAAGCCCGGCTTCGCTGTTTGCGCTTATCGCTATCCGGTCTTTTTCGACAGTCAGTTCGTATCCCTGGTCACCCACTTTCCCCGGGGCGCCTTTGCGGGTCAGCACAATGGCGTTTCCACTGGCTGAGGACGATACCTGCGCCTTTATCCCGAATCTTTCTTCAAGCCGGCCGGCAAGGTCGGCCGCAGCGAACCGGTCGGCCTCAGAGGCGTCCTCATCCAGAACGATATTTACTGCGCCATCGGAAAAGACGAAATCGTCCCCGTCTAAAGCAGCCTCCTGGGGATAGGGGATCAGGCTCACTCCCTCCTGCCAGAGCGCAGTCTGGGAAGCCATTGCATGGCTGAAAACAGCCACTGCGAAAAATACCACGAGCAAGATAAAGAACTTTTTCATTTTTACTCCCGGCTTGATTGAGATTGGTTCTGATTAGAGGAATTCTTTTTGAAACAAACTACCCCGCGGCAAGCCGCGGCCGAGAAATGCAATGATCAATTTGATCGATCTTATTTCCCCCGAGGGCGGACAGATCGAGACAACCCCCTGTCTCCCCCTGTTAAGGGGGGTTAACTGCTGATCCTCCGGGGCGGATTACCACGAAGCAAAACTTCGAGGAATTCTTTCCGATTAACTGGAGGATAAAATTACTGTTCGCGAAAGAATCCTAATTGCAGGCAATGCCGCGTTAGCTCTGGCTATTTACTTTACCCTCGTCGCACTTCCCCTGATCTAAGCAGATAGAATCACTGCATCCGAAGGCCGCACAGTCGTGCGGCCTTTTTATTTGTCGCTGCCGGTCTGCCCAAGGCGGGCAGGGAGGTGACCGGCAATATGAAAGAAGCGGATGGTGTTTATAGAATTTTAATTTTGATATTCCGGAAATCCACACCGGTGCCGTGGCTCTGCACGCCGATATGTCCGGCTCTCGGACGCTGGCTCAAAGGTGTCAGGCCGCCCTTTCCCTCGGTGTGCTCGTCCATGCCGGCCCTTACCACCTCGGTACTGTTGAGCACCACCACCACCAATGGCCCGTTACAGGTGATCTCGTAGAGGTTCCATTCGCCGGGCGGGTTTGCCGCGCCCTGTCTGGCGGCTACCTGGTAGTAGATACTGCCAGTATACTGTTCCGGCTTTATATCTCCATGTTTTTCCGCACTATCATCCAGGATCTGTATCTCCATGCCGGCCTGCGAGACATGGCTGTTTTTCGGATACCGCAGGCCCACGCCGCTGTTGCCTCCCTCCGGTATGCGCCACTGGAGGCTGAGGATAAAATCCCCGTATTGCTTGTCCGTGCTCAGCCAGCCGCCCTCCGGTGCAATGCAGCTCAGAATCCCGCCCCCGGCTTGCCAGGATTCGATTTTGCCTCCCTGCACGTGCCATCCGTTCAGCGTTTTGCCGTCGAAAAGCGGGATAAACCCTGAATCTTTGCTGTTTCCACATGTACAAAGAACTATGCAGCAAAGTAATAAAAATGTATCAATAGCAGGTTTGAGTTTGAACATCTTTACTCCCGTGAGATAAATAGGGATTCACAAAATCAGGTTTTTAAGGTTTCGTGGCAAATAGCTGCAGACTCTATCTAATATCTTATCGGCCACAATCAGCTAATGCTAAGCCAGCTGTGGCTAATCCAAGGAATTCTCTTCTATTATATTTTTCTTTCATTTTAGGAAACATCCTTTTGCAAAAGTGTTCCATGTGTTTTTATTATTCTTTTTTTATAAGTCAAGAGTATTCTGGAATTTTAATTCAGGGTGATCCACTCATGGTGCGGGGGAGCTTTATCACTTTATTCCCGCGCGCCGGCCTTTTTGAGCAAATTGGCAATATCCTTGCGGCGATTGAGCCGGGCGATTTTCAGCGCAGTGTATCCCTGGTTGTCTTTCACAGAGTAATCTGCGCCGGCATCCAGAAGGTAACGAATAACTGAGATATAACCGGAATGTCTGTAAGACCAGAAGCAGCCCTGTGTGGCATACATCAGTGCGGTACGGCCTGTGTTGTCTTTCAGGTTGAAATCCGCTCCGGCGTCCAGTAGAAACTTGAAAGTTTCTTTGAGTCCCCTGAAAGCCGCGCTCATCAAAGCTGTCCGGCCATGATGACTTTGAGCGTTAACCTCCGCCCCCTTATCCAGCAGAGCCTTGAGCACCGGCAGGCGTTTTGTCTCCTCCAGAGTGCCGCCGCCGCTGCGAACTGCTGCCATTAAAGCTGTCCTGCCCTTTTTGTCGGCCGCGTTTACATCAGCTCCTGAATCGAGCAACAGCTCAACCTTTTGCCAGGTGCCGGAAATGCCGACAGAGGCCATTCTCGTGGCCCATACAGTAGCTAAGATGAGGGGAGTATTGCCCTCAGAGTCTTTCGCGTTCACATTGGCACCGGCACTCAGCAGAAGTTCAATCACGTGTGCGTTTCCCCTTTTCGAGGCAGCCATCAGGGCCGTTTCCCCGCTCTTTGAGCCAGGGTTTACTTTCGCGCCGGCACTGAGCAGGGCCTTCACGATCCCGGCCTGTGCCTCCCCGGCAGCGACAATCAGGGGTGTCTTACCTGAAAAATCCTGCTGGTTGACATCCGCACCTTTATCAAGGAGAGCTTTGACTTTGCCGGTCTGCCCCTCGAGTATCGCGCTGAATAGCTTGGATTTTTTACTTTGAAATATCATAAAATCACCGGTCGATAAAAGCTGTGCAGGCTTTACAGTTTACCACCTTTCTAGCATGATGGTCAAGAGGATTGCTTTGAATTAAACAGCGGTTTCAGTCAGAACTGGGAATCGAGTGTGATCCTGGCCGGGGAGCGTCCCGGCTTGATACGGGAACCGTTCCGCATCAACCAGTTATCAAATATCATTTTCGATACATTGAGAAGCTAAAATTTTTTTACATTTCGAAACCGGATTCTACTTCTGACAACCGGTCGACCAGCCACGAAACCAGGGCGCCTTGGGCAGATTTTTCCCGGATCAGAAAGTTTTCTCCAGCACCTGTTTGTTGATAACACCGCCTGGCAATTTCCATTTCTTTTGCCATTTGTTCAACCCTGACAAGCCGGTTTTTCCCGTCCACGAAAGATTCCACGAGCAGCGGCCTTGGAGCAAGATAAGCGCAGATGTCGCTTATATCTCCGACTTTCAGAATTTCCGGTACTGTCATGTCGGCAGGGATATAGGCGATATTGTTTTCGAGAATGGAGAGATATCCGGCCAGACCGCCCCTTACGGCCACGGTTTTGATTTCCTCGTGGAAAAGGGCTGTCAGCAGCGCCAGGTACGCTCCCAGGGGACTGGCCAGATGCTGTATCTGGGGAGATACCGGCCAGCGGACCAACTCGTCGAGCCAGATATTTTCCGGATTAAGCGGCGTAAAAGAGTCCCCCCATATTCCCACCCTGGCAGCATCGATATCATCCCGGCCAAGCATGCAGGCTAACACTGTGCGCAGATCCTTGAGCCGGGCGCCGAGCAGAGTATTACCCAAAGCTAATTCTTTGGATGAAAGATAACTGGCCCGGTTGTACTGTCCCGGAGCTGTCTCCCCGGTTCCCCGGATATCCGGCAGGCACACGGCAAAACCGCTCTGGATCAGGCGGGCGATATCTTCACTCCTGTTTTCGAGGAATCTCTCTTTTCCTGCCTCGGAAACTGCGAGCACCAGCGGATATGGCCCGCCGTTTTCGGTAGTGGGTTTCAGGAGCAACACAGGCACCAGGATTCCAGGCTCTGTATGCAGAACCAGAGCCTCGGCAACAGCGACCGAGAGTTTTTCAGTCCAAAGGCTTTGTGTTTTTGGATTGTCAACCGGTTGGATATTGCCGAGAACCCGCGCCAGGCCCTCTCTCAACTCCTGCCGGCCGGAGAATTGATCGAGAGGATTGCGATTTTCCCGGGCTGCCTGGAGCAAATCTTTTCCGGTTTCCCAGGCAATCCGGTGAAGAGCCTTTCGGGTTAACCCGGAGTTGGCAGCCGGGGTGATACTCAGCAAAAGAGTATCAGGCATGCGGCGCATCTGTTCTTCGAGCTTCAGCGCGGCATAACCAGGCCTTATTCGCGCAAAGCTGAGCTCCGAATCGATTTTGATATTCTCATCTTCCACTGAAGGCACTGGGATGCCGAACCACTTTTTCAGCACCGGAAATATCGGTTTTCGCTGGGCAGGGCCGACACTATAGCAGTCACCTGCAGTTGCCTGCACCCTTAAAAGGCCCGTGCCCTGGGTAGTGGCCAGATTTTGCTCTGCGCCGTAAAGGCTGTAGACCTTTTTATATCGCGGCCAGGCAGGAACCCAGACAGAGGGATACTCGGGTCCCTCCTCGCCTTCCCAGGAAAACTCGTGGGCATAGATGAATTTGCGCGGAGCGATGGCGTTATAGATGAACCAGGGGGTGATCTTGTGTGCCAGAAGTTTGGGGATCCCCCAGTCCCACCAGAACACCCTGCCGAAATTGAACGGGATTACAGCATCCAGGCGCTGGTCGAAAATCCCTGCAATCGCCGCCGGAATCCCCCCGCCGGCCACAGAACCGATCAGGATTATTCTGTCCCGGTCGATATTGCCCATCTCGTAGAACAAATCGACCGCCCTGATCGCATCCCAGGCCATCCAGCCCATCCGTGTCTGGCCGATCAATTCAAGCTGCATCTCGATTAAATACTCGGACTGGTAATGCTGGCGGTGCCAGGGAAGAGTTTCCGTTCGTTCGCCGGCGCCCAGGCGTTCGATCACCAGCACCGCGCACCCGGTCCGCGCCCAGAGCATTCCGCAGTCTTTCATTTCTCCCTGGGTTTTCGGGTAGTGATGGCTCGGGATGATGATAATGCCCGGCATGTTATCCGCTGGAGCGAGAGGAAGATACAGGTTGGCAGCAACGTAGAAATGCGGCCGGCCCTGGTAAAGGATATTTTTTACCTGGAAACCCTCGCCTTTGAAAGTCCCTGTAACCTGATACTCGAGAGAAGACCTTTGCCGGGGAAACTCCCCCAGGCATTTTTTCAGCGCCTCGATCCGTTTGTCGCGGAAACGTTCCCAGTCTTTCAAGGTGTTGACACCGTCCCATTCCGCATGTTCGGACATGGCCAGTGTCCTGATTCTTTCCCTGATACTGTTCTCCAGCATACCCGAAAGGTTGTGATACTTTTTCTGGACTCTTGAGAACACATGGGGTCTCAGGCCTGCAAGCTCGGCAGCAAGGCCGCTCAGGACAGGTCTTTCATCCGCCGGTTCAGGCAGGTAGACCCGGGTTGGGTCGAGATCGGTGAGTTTGAGACTCCTGAACCTGGCGGGTGCAAGGAGGTAGGGGTTCCCGATCACCGGGATCGTGCTCAACTCACCTGTTGTTCCGATCCTGGCCTGCCGGTCGCGGCCGATCAAAACTCGCCAGCGACTTGGAATATCCAGCTCCCCGAGCGAGGAGGCGATTTTATCAAGCGGGAGGTCGACTCGCGCTGTCCAGGTGTTGCTGAATATATCACAGTGAGTCTTGATATTACCATTCCAGGCCCCGGAGCTGGATCCGTACATATGGGGGCCTTTCGCTTTTGCATCCCTTACCGCTCCGGCCGGATTTACCTGAATCTCGATCACGGATGATCCTGTGGTGGCAAGATAGATGAAAACATGGTCATCACTTCCCACACTCCCGTCCTGTGTACCGGTGTCGCAGTCCACCCGTTCATCCTCGGTACAGCGGAAAAATATCGCCAGGGTTTTTCTGTCATGGACCCACTTGATCCTGGTGGGGTAATCGGGCCTGCGCGGAAAGGGCTCGTTTCTCTGCAGTTCAAAAGCGGGAATTGTTTTCCAGAGGGGCTCATCCCAGGAAGCATCCAGCGGGGGCAGAGCCTGCACCCGTCCTACCTCAAGCGGAATCTCAGTGTTGCCGATCAGCGGAGGAGAATACAATGGGGCATTCAACCCTCCAGCGGAACTTTTCCCCCTTGATAAAATAAATTCCAGGAACTGCCCGGCACCGGTGAGCTTCCAGCGATACTCCGGAGCCAGGGCTCTGCGGGAGCGGACCCGCGTAAACGAAATTTTTATCCTCCTGGAGGTTCTGTCCAGCCTGGTTTCATCCAGGGGTACCGCAGCTTCAACACACCATCCCTGTGTGGTGATCCCCGAGGCCGCCATGATGCCTGTTGACTGAACGAGAGTATTGTCGCGTTCGAGCCGCAGCGCTCCCCAGGGATTGATTTCCATTTTGAGTTCCGACTGCCCCCCACCCGGCGTATCAAATAGCAGCCTGCAGATTACCCTGTCTTCAACTTCAGGGGATCCATGGGCGTTCCTGGCCCAGACCGGGTTGTACCCGATAGATTTCGCCAGAATCTTTCCTCCTGGTTCAGGGAGAAAGGTGCCCAGGCACAGGTAATCGCCTCGCAGAACGAATCGAATCTCTCCTCCTGATTCTTCCGGGACGCCGGGTTCGTATGGCTCCAGTTTAAACGCTGTCAGGGGTTTCCAGATCCGGTCGTCCAGCTTCCCGTCAACTGTCAGTGAAAAACGGGAGATATTGATTTCGGCAATCTGGGGTGAACCGCTCACGGATGCGGTGATCGGGATCAGGAAGCAAAAAGCTGTGACCAATAAAAGGAAGAGCACAGCCCCAGCGCTGTGGATGATCAAGGATCTGTCTTTTCTCATCACTAAACCCTTTCATTAGGCCGGGCTGATAGTCCGGGACAGGTTTTAATGCGTGTGTTTTCCTAACAGGTTATCCTCATTGTTTCAATAATCATCTAATCCGGATTGTTCATAAATTAGTAAGATTTTATGTTTCCCCGGAGCCTGGGGGGGTGGGGGGGCGGCGGGCGCATGAAATGCGCTCCGTTGCGCAAGCGCAACGGTCTGTGCGACTGCTGTCGCACAGCCGCCGCCCCCCTCCCTCGGTGGCTGATAAAAAACTGAAAATAAGTGATTAGCCCTGTCAAGGTCTGTGTTTCATGAATAATACGGGCTCGCTTGGTCACAGGTTATTCCAGCCAGCCAGCGATTACCTCCATGCAATTTTCAGGTTTGACCGGGATGATCTTAAGATATTGAGCAGCATTTGTATTCTTGTAAACCAGGCGTGGAAACTCGAATTCACGGCTGATCAGCTCCTCGGGAGCGGTATCTTTCACCTGGTCTTTAGGTTCGATAAGCAACAGTTTCCTGGGGGCGACACAGGCGGCCAGGTCCGGAAGGTCATAGGCGGTTAATGCTCCGGCCACAGCACAGGAAAAACTCCACTCGTAAAACCTGTTCATCACAATCGAGCGATATGAAACAGGGGAGCCCACCAGCGCTATTTTCTCAATCGACTTGTCGAAAGCGGCGGCGTGCAGCAGAGCCGGGCACAGCTCATCGAAAGCGAGCGCGCTGACCTGGCCTCTGCTCAGCCAACGGGCGAATTTAGCAACTCTCACGATATCCCCGGCCTGGACACCGGGAATGCTCTTGCCGACAAGCATTGCAGCAAAAGTGGATGACCCGGATTTGTCCGCTGTTTCACCCGTGTCGATCACATCAGGAGCGACAACGATGAATCCCCCTTTCACAAGCTTTTCGATTTCTCCCCCGGGTGCTGCATCGGTTGATTTGCCCTCGGGATGCAGATATATTACGACCGGATGCTTTCCCTCGCTCTCAGGGGCGAATACAAGCAGAGGAATAACGTATTTGTCTTCGGTTTCCAGGGCAAACATCGAGACAGAGTAACCCTCCCTCTGGTATGTTCCCCGGCGGACAATCGCACCAGCTCCGGGCGGCGTTTCATATCCGGAAAGTTCTCTCGCTTTTTGCCGAACAAGCTCCAGATGAGATTCGGTATTCTTTCGTGAAGCCTCGATATTTTGGAGCAGAGCTTGCGTTTCTTTCTTATTCAGGCTGAATGCCGTCTCCCCGCCCAGGGAGGTCGAGATCTGCCCGGTTTCTGTCGCATGGAGCTCTTCAGGATCCAGTATTTCGACCTCTGTATCCGCTGAGTCTCCAGGCAGGTCGAGTGTTTTCTGGAAAAACGAATATATCGCCTCTCTGGTTTTGCGCGTGTAGCCGTGCTCGAAATCGTCCACGGCCATTTTGATATTTTCCTCTCTGCCGAATGCCCTGTAAGCCTGCCTCACTTCACCGTAGGTTTCAATCGCTCCCTGGATACTGAAAAAATCGCGGGTCGTGCAGACTATCATGGCGGGTTTCGGCGCTTGAACCTCGAGGTAATCGGCATGAGTTATCCCATTGGCCACACCGTGGTATAGATTCTGCTCTGCATCCTGCGGGCCGATTGATTCCAGCAGTCTTCTGAACCCGGTGATATAGCAGGTGGGTGCGGCGGCTTTCAGCCTGTCGTCCATCGCCCAGATATACGAGGTCTGGGTCCCGCCGCCGGAAATCCCGGTTATGCCGATTCTTGCAGGGTCGACTTCCGGACGAGTCAGAAGGTAATCCACCGCTCTGATTCCATCCCAGGTGAAATACCTTGCCAGGGACACCCCTGAAATAAAACACTGGCGGCCCACATAGGAATGCTCCGAGGTCGGCCTGCCGATTATGGACTTTTTCTTTTCCGGGTCATAGTACTGAAGTCTTTCTCCCTGGCCGATCGGGTCGATTGCAAAGACAATAAATCCCTTTTTCACAAGATTATAAATCAGCCTCTGGTAGCCCTTGCCCCTGAACGCGATACCCGTATGTCCGATTACATTCAGGATTGCCGGCCTTTTCCCGCTAATTCCGTCGGGAATGAAAAGGCAGCCGGTGACATAAAATTTCGGCAATGATTCAAAAACAATTTTCTCTATCCGGAAGCCATCCTTTTGTATAATTCCGGTAACCTGCGAATTAAGGGGCGTTTTTTCCGGGAACGGCCCGATGATTTCGTTTAAAATTTCTTTTACTTTCTCCTGCCTTTTCTTCCAGCCTATCTTCGTGCTTAGAATTGCTACTTCCCGTTTCCTTTGATCGAGACAGTCAAACGCCTCCCGGTTGAGATAGTGAATCAGCATGTGTTTGCCGTCACTCCACTCGACCCACCTGCTGAATACCTCCAGATTCTCTTCCTGGGCGAAAGCCGGGGTGCTGGTGTTTGCGAGAAAAACCAGAATACAGATGAAGAAAATGAGGGAAAGTTCTCTGACACCTTTCAACACTCTCATGAGGGCCCCCTGAATGAAGGTAGTTGGTGTAAGAATACTGGTTTTAAAATATCAAGGATCAAAACCGGTCTGGTGAAAAAGCCAGACGCTTAGCTGCAATGTGCTTGAATTTTATCACTCTGTAACGGAAAGCTAATATAAAGCTTGGGTGATTCGATAGTGAGGAAGACATTCCCGGTAGCCAGCTGCAAGTTATTTTAAAAATTAATCTTAAATCCTAAAAATTTTATTAAAAAGACCTTTGAAAAAATCACCTAAGAAGGAATGAATTTTTCAACAACCTGGTTGAAGACACACCCCGCCCGCCGTAGGCGGGCACCCCTCTTTCTAGAGGGGAATTTTTTACGTCTAAGTTTTGCCTTATAAGTCCCCTCTATCAAGAGGGGATACAGGGGTGTGTCAGAATTTCAATATTGAATTCTCTCAGAGAGATTCACAAACGTCCCGGCGGAGAACAATCACTTCTTTATCAGGATTTTTTCAAAGGTCTGGAGTGCACCCCTAAATCTGGACAGAGGGCACAGAGAATAAGTACATTGCCAGAAGGAACTG
>CAZJQI010000074.1:0-17054 GCA_964548275.1 uncultured Gemmatimonadales bacterium | reverse complement strand
TGCCTTTATTGCTGTTATGACACTTTTAAAAAAGCTTAACCGGACAGTAGTGATTAAATACTGTAAAACAATATTCTTGATACATATGTCCAGTTGGGAGTAATTATCAGCCAGAGCAAATTGAAAATTGCCAATGTGCAATTCGAGATAACCGGGGATATTGACACCAATTTCCGGCGGATGGCGCGCTGGATTGCCAGAGCCGCAGGGCAGGGGGCGGAGCTGGTCCATTTTCCAGAAACAGCGCTTACCGGCTATTACAGGGCCCATGTGAAAAGATTGCAGAAAATCGACAGGAAAATTCTGGCCTGCCGCAACAGTGACCTGAGAGCCTTAGCCTCAGAATTCGGCCTCTGGCTGGCCTACGGAAGCACTTTTTTTGCCGAAGAAAAACTAAAGCCTTTTAACAGTCTCCATCTGGTTAATCCCGGTGGGGAAGAAGTCTGCCGCTACGATAAAATATTTCTCACCGATACCGAGGCGTATGCCTATACGCCAGGCAACCGCCTGGTAACCGTTCGAATAAAAGAATTCAAGGTTGGCCTTACGATCTGCTTTGATATGCGTTTTCCCGAGCTGTTCCGCAGGTACATGGAAAAGAACGTGAATTTGCTCCTGATCAGCTCCTATCAGGCAGGCAGCCTTCGCGCACCGCACATGAAAGTTGTCGCGTCCTCCACTCTTATCACCCGCGCAGCCGAGAACGGAATCTATGTTTCTGCTTCGAACACGAGCGAGGCTCCCTCGTGGCACGAGGCGATGATTATTCGTTTCAACGGCCAGATTATGGCTAAAGCCCGCCGCCACAAGCCTTCCATGGCCCTCGCATCCCTCGACAGCCGGGATTTCGAGCAGTTTACGGATTTTATCCGGGAAACAGCCCGTGAAAGTATTCGTGGCATCCATCCCTTGCTGAATACCCCTCTGGCAGATCAAATGGAAGAAATTTTCTGAAGGGAAATTGTTATTGACAGACAGGAATTTTTGTATTACATTTATGACTGAACGTTCAGTCATAAATGGTGTATGAAATGGTAGAGCCAATCGACAAGCATGCCCGGAGACGCCGGCAGAGTATCGAGCGGCTTCAGGAGGCGGCCCTAAAAGTCCTTGCCAGGAAAAACTACAGCTCGATCCGAGTTGAGGATATTACAGAGGAAGCCGGGATGGCTAAGGGCAGCCTCTACATGTATTTCAAGAGCAAGGACGATCTGTATGTCAAAATGATCAAAAAGTATTTTCTGGATGAGATTGGGAAAAATGCGGATCAATTTTTGGTGATACAGGATTCGAGAGAGGCTCTTCGCTGGCTGGTCGATCTACACTTTGAGCCTGGGTTTGAATTCCAGTACCTGGATGTTTTTTACCGGGCTGTTATGGATAAATCGCTTCTGGAATTGATTCGTCCTGATCTGGAAGAGTTTATCGACCGGTTTCTCAAGCTGATGGAAAGGCATTTTACAGCAATCGGAACCGAAAATCCCTCTCAACGGGCCTATGCAATGTTCGTTTTGCTTGATGCTCTTTTTAACTACCGTTTCCTGAAACTGGGGGGCAACTGGCACTGGGAGAGCGCCAGGGCTATGGAGCGCCTGAAGAGCGAGGTACTGCGCTTGTTGGACCTTGAATAGATATTTTCTCTTTAGAGTGGAGCTTGCTATGTGGACCAAAGCTGGAGAACTGATGCTTGCAGTTTTGATTCTGTTAACCTCAGGTTCGCTTCAGGCTGTTGAGTTCGATTCAACCCTCGCCCGCAGGATAGCCGAGCATGCGGATACCCTGATGCGGGGAAAGTCGAATTACGGGATATACAAAATGATAGTAGTCCGTCCCGACTGGTCGCGCAGCATAACCATGGAGAGCTGGGAGAGGGGCAAGGAACTCTCCTTTATCGAGCTGATCGAGCCGCCCAGGGAAGCCGGGACCGCTTTTCTCAAGCGCGAGGGACAGATGTGGACCTGGCTTCCGGATATCGAGCGCACGGTGAAAATCCCGCCCTCGATGATGATGGACTCCTGGATGGGTTCGGATTTCACCAACGACGACCTTCTTCACGAAAGCTCGCTGTCTGATGATTACACTCACACTGTAACTGCTCTGGATACAGTGGATACTTTCCCGGCCTACGTGGTGGAACTCAAGCCAAGGCCTGAGGCTCCGGTTGTCTGGGACAGGATCTTGATCTGGGTGCGCGTAAATGATTTCATGCCGCTGCAGGAAGATTACTATGATGAGAAGGGACGAAAGATCCGTACCATGTATTTCAAAGATATCGGCCTGATCGGCGGCAGGAATATTCCCAGGCGTTTGATCCTGAAACCGCACCTGAAACAAGGGCAGCGGACCGAGTTCGAAATTATAGATGTAGAATTCGACTTGAAAATTCCGAACCGTATTTTCACACGCCAGCATCTGGAGCGGTCCCGTTAGCTCGGGAGGAAGGATTCGAGGGAGTGATTCTTCTTAAAATGGCATGGAGAAACAACTGGCGGCATAAATGGCGCTCAGCCCTGACAATCAGCGCGATAGTGTTCGGCCTTAGTCTCAATATCTGGGGTTTCTGCCTTACAGAGGGGTCGCACGAGCAGTGGATCCGCAACTCGGTTGAGTCTTTTTCAGGCCACCTTCAGATTCACCGCGCCGGCTACCAAGATGATCCCAGCCTCCGTTTATCTTTCAAACCGGATTCATTGCTTTTTCGGCTGCTCAAGGAACAGAAACCGGTGGTGAAAGACTGGGGATCGCGAATAACCACATTCGGCCTGGCCAGTGTAGGCGAGACGAGTTTTGCTGCCATGATGGTGGGAATTGAACCCGAGCGCGAAGCAGGTTTCATTCACTGGGACAGCAAAATCGAGAAAGGAGAGTACCTGGCTTCAGGAGACATGAACGGTGTGCTGATCGGGGCGGACCTTGCGGAAAATCTGGGTGTCGGCCTGGGCGATACGGTGATTATCGTGACCCAGGATTTTTACGGCTCCCTGGCCGGCGCTCTCCGCGTTGTGCGGGGAATGTTCCGCTCCTTTTCGCCGGAGTTTGACCGCAGCGGTTTGTTGATCAACCTGAAATCAGTGCAGGAGATGCTTTCCATGGAGGACAGGGTAAATACAATCGTGGTAATGGCCTCCTCCAGCGACAAGGTTGAAACAGTGCGAACAGCACTTGTTCAAGGGCTGGATAATGATAAGATGGAGGTCATTCCCTGGTATGAAATTCTGATGGACATAGTGCAGGCTGTTGAGCTGGATAATATTTTCGGCCTGCTGACCAATGCAATCCTTCTGCTGGTGATCGGTTTCATGGTGCTCAACACATTCCTGATGAGTGTGCTGGAACGCATGCGCGAGTTCGGGATCATGCGTTCTCTGGGAGCCAGTCCAGCGAGGGTGATCGGCCTGATAGCTCTCGAAGCCTTCTTTCTTATCCTGGTAGGCTATACCCTGGCCAATGCGATCGGGATCACCGCCTCCTGGTATAACTCGATCCATCCGCTTGATTTCAGCGGCTACGGCGAGGAGATTTACAAGATGTACGGAATGGATCCCCGGATATATGCCCATCTGACCCTTAGAATGGTTTTGTACCCCAACCTGATGATTTTGGCTGTAATCGCCCTGGCGCTGGTTTATCCGGCCTTGCGCGCCTCCAGGATCAAACCGGCAGAGGCGGTATTCAGAAGGTAGCAGGAGATTTTTCTATGAGGACTTTTTTCGCACTTGCCTGGCGCAATCTCTGGCGCAATCTCTCGCGCTCACTGATAATGATTGCAGGTATTGCAGTGGGGCTTTTCGGACTGATTGTCTATTTCGGTATCTCCAACGGCTTTATCTATGAGATGGTCGATGCGGCGATCGAGCTCGAGCTTGCGCACATCCAGGTTAACAAGCAGGGATACCTTAAAAATCCGATACCGAAAAACTCATTTGCTGCTGACAGCCTGTTTTCTGAACGCCTGGAACAGATCGCCGGGGTCGAGGCGGCATCCGGGAGGTTCAAGGCGGCGGTGCTGATCAGCAGCGCGGAGAAATCAAGCAGGGTCGAACTGGTCGGCGTGGACCCGGCAGGCGAGGGCCTGGTCACCGGAATACCCTCCTTGACTGTCGAAGGTGAGTACCTTCAGCCCGGAGATGATAGGAAAATCGTGCTCGGCGGGGAGCTGGCCAAATCACTCGGAGTGGAAATCGGCGATAAAGTGGTGGTCATGGCCCAGGACAAGAATAACGAGCTTCAGAGCTTCCTGTTGCGTGTCGGAGGAATTTTCACCTCGAGCGCCCCGAGCTGGGATAAAACATCGGCATTTGTCAGCCTTGAGACGATGCACCGGATAGTTAACCACTCCGGGGAGTTGACTTCGATCCTGATCAGGGTCAGCAATGAGGATACTGTGGACCTGATCGCAGAAAGTATCAGGAAGTCCCTGGCAGGGGAGCGTCCGGACCTTCAGGTGAGCACCTGGCTGGAGATCAGCCCGATACTTTCTCAGTCGATCGATATGTTCAACAATTTTGTCTGGATTTTTTATCTGATTATCTATCTCGCCATGGCTTTCGGGGTGATCAATATCATGCTCATGGCAGTGATCGACCGCACTCACGAGCTGGGTGTGATGCGCGCGGTGGGTACGACCCCGGGCCAGGTGATGCTGGTGGTGCTGCTGGAGGCTGCTATGCTGGGTCTGGTCGGCGTGGCTGTGGGAGGCTCGGCCGCATGGCTGTTGAACAGCTACCTGAGCACCCACGGCCTGGACCTGAGCTACTGGTCCTCGGGTATGGCATTCATGGGTATTCCCAACGTGATCCATTCCGAGATAAGGACCGGAGAATGGGCGCTCTCTTTTATTTCTGCGGAAACCGCGGTGATTGTCGCCTCGATCTGGCCTGCCTGGAGAGCCTCGCGGCTGAAAGTAGTGGAAGCGATACAATTTGAATAAGTTTCGATAGATCACGGAGGAAGCTTATGCAGTCAGGCAAGAAAATTTTGGAGGTGAGAAATCTCAGGAAAGTTTACAGGACAGGCGAGGTGGAAACTCCCGCACTCAGGGGTGTTGACTTGATTCTTGATGAAGGGGAGTTCGCCTCTGTGGTCGGGCCCTCTGGCTGCGGCAAGACCACCCTGCTCAACCTGATTGGCGGCCTTGATGCGCCCAACTCCGGCACGATTATTTTCGAGGGCGTGCGGCTCGACCAGTGCTCGGAAAAAGAGCTTTCGCGGATCAGGCTCGCCCATATCGGCTTCGTTTTCCAGGCCTATAACCTGTTTCCCGTGCTCACGGCCCTGGAGAATGTGGAGTATGTAATGATGCTACGCGCTGTGCCCTCTGCGGAGCGGCGGCGCAAGGCAATGGAGCTGCTTGATTCTGTCGATCTGGCCGAAATGGCGCACAAGCGGCCCACCCAGCTTTCCGGCGGCCAGCAGCAGAGAGTTGCCGTGGCCCGGGCGATCAGCACTGATCCCAGGCTGGTTCTGGCCGATGAGCCCACTGCCAACCTGGATTCAGAATCCGCAGGCCAGTTGCTCGACCTGATGGAGAAGCTCAACCGGGAGCACGGAGCAACATTCCTTTTCTCCACCCATGACCAGCGGGTAGTGGCAAGGGCCAGGCGCGTGATCCACCTCCGGGACGGCCGTGTATTAAAAAAGAACAATGGAAAATGAATGCAGTGGTCAAAACCCCGTATATCGCCTGTCTTTTTTTGTTCCTGGCTGTTGGATCCCTACAGGGGAGAACCGTTTACCAGAGTTCGAATTTCAAGCTGAGGCATAAGGGTGTGGTGCGCAACGTGTTCACCTCAGGCCGCACCCTGGACTTTTACGGCGCCTCCGAACGCTACGTATATGACATCCAGCGCGTGCGCAGCGACTGGTTCGCCTCCTATAGAGGATCTTTCCGGGCCGCTCTGGTCTATGACCACGAGCTTCGCACAGGCGACTACCTTCAGACAACCGAGTACTTATTGTTTGCAGCATATGAGCCTGTGGAGCTGGTGAACCTGGACAGCCGGATTTCAGCAAGCAAGCAACTGAACTGGCGGCACCGCCTCTACCGCCTTTTTCTCGAGTATGATTCCTACCCCTTGAGAATTTCAGCCGGCCGCCAGCAGGTAAGCTGGGGCACTGGCTATTTCTGGAATCCCACCGATCTTTTTAATCCGGTCACTTTTGCGCTTGTCGAGCAGCAGGAGCGCCACGGCGCGGATGCTGTTAACCTGGAACTTGCCCTGGGAAGCTTGAGCCAGTTGCAGCTTGTCTGGGCGCCGGGAAGAGATCCGCAGGAGGGCCGCGGGGCCGCGCGGGTCAAGACCAACGCGGCGGACTACGACTTTTCCGTGATGGGAGGCTGGTTTTTCCGGGATAAAGTGGCAGGAGCAGATTTCAGCGGCCAGATTGGTGGCGCGGGGTTCCGGGGTGAGTGGCTCCACAACTTTGCCGAGGCTGTGGAGGATTACGACCAGCTCGTGCTCGGCCTGGATTACCGGTTCACCGGCTCTTTCATCATGACTGGCGAGTACCTTTTCAACTCCGGCGCACTCAGCGAATTCGAGTTGATCGAGTTCTTTTCCCGCGCGCAGTCAGGCTCTGTGATATCTACATCCAGGCATCTGGCAGGGCTTTACGCGGACTACCAGCCGCACCCGCTGGTGCACCTGGCCGGTTATTTGAGCGTTGACCTGGAGGAGGGAGGAGTGTTCCTGGGCCCGCGCTTTAGCTGGAATTTCCTGCCGGATGCCGATCTCGAGGCAGGGGCGCTGCTCAGCACCGGTAAGGGTGAGTTCAGCCTGCTGGAGAACACCTTCTACTGCAGCGTGAGCTGGTATTTTTAGCTCTTCCACGAAAGCTTACCACTGAAATTCTTAGCCCGGATTATTCATAAATTAGTAAGATTTTATGTTTCCCCGGGGTCTGGGGGCGGCGGGCGCATGAAATGCGCTCCGTTGCGCGTAAGCGCAACGACCTGTGCGACAGCAGTCGCACAGCCGCCGCCCCCTCCCTCGGTGGCTGTAAAAAAACTGAAAATAAGTGACTAGCCCTGTCAAGATCTGGGTTTCATGAATAATCCGGGTTAAAAATCAGCTTCTAGTAACTCCAGCCGATAAAAGTTTTCCTTGTTCCCCCTGGGATGATTTTTTAATTTCATCTCTGAGGGTATGAAGGGGTAGGGAGGAAGGCTCTTTTTTAGGGATAAGGAGACAGATGATGGCCCGTATCAAATCGCCTGAGGCGGAGAAACTGCTGGATAAGGAAATCCCTGTGCTGGACAGGGGGTTCGTGAGGCTCGTGGATTATCTCGGTTCGGATGCCCGGATCGTGCAGGCTGCGCGGGTTTCCTACGGGGAAGGCACTACCACAGCGCGCCGGGACAAGGAGCTGATCGACTACCTGATACGCCACGGGCATACTTCGCCGTTCGAGCAGGTGATTATCACGATCCATGCCAAGATGCCGATTTTCGTGGCCCGCCAGTGGGTGCGCCACCGCACCGCCAGGCTCAACGAACTCTCCGGGCGCTACAGCGAAATGGTGGACGAGTTCTACGTTCCGGAACCGGGAAGGGTCAGGCCGCAGGACACGTTCAACCTTCAGGCAAGCAAGGAGGATGAACAACTCCCGCCGGATTTGCAGAGGAAGGTGATCGAGATCATTTCGCGCGATCAAGGCAACGTATATGCTAACTACCAGGAAATGCTCGATGACAGGGTCAGCCGGGAACTGGCCCGAATCAACCTTCCCCTTTCACTCTACACGCAGTGGTACTGGCAGATCGACCTGCACAACCTGTTCGGTTTCCTCAAGCTCCGCATGGACGTGCACGCCCAGTGGGAGATTCGCCAGTACGCCAACGCGATTGCAAGAATCGCCAGAGCTGTCGCTCCCTGGGCCTACGAATCTTTCGAGGAGCACATTCTCTACGGGGCCAATTTCTCGCGCTCCGAGATAAAGGCCCTGCGCGAGATGATCCACGGCAAGCCCTGCCCGCTAAAGGGGAGACTGCTAAAAGAATTCAATCTAAAGATGGGCTTCGACTAGTGATGGGATAAACATTTTTCAGGTAACCAATCGCAGGGGCGGTCCTTGTGATCGCCCGATTATCAGAACCCAAATAAAATCCATGCGCAAGGGCGAATACGAGATTCGCCCCTGGGGGTATTCATGAAAATAAACAGGCTGGTAAAAAAATGAGTAAAACCAGGACTGAAGTCGTTAAAACCGGAGTTACATTCGGCGCTGTGCTGGCAATCGTAATTTCATGGAGCTATAACCACTCGGTGCTCTGGGCCGTAGTGCATGGCTTTTTATCCTGGCTTTACGTGATATATCATATTTTCTTTCATTTATAGCAGTCATCCGGAAGTTCGTTTTCCCGGAAAATCTCACAAGAATTGAAAAGGGGCGGGTTTGCAAACACGCCCCTTTTCCATACTGAGCGATAATGTTAGTTCCGGTTCTCAGGCCTCTGACGGCAGGCCCTTTGTCAGCTCTATGGCTTTCCAGGTTCCTTTGGCCACTTTCGGCACGAACTCGTCCAGGCCGGCAGGGGGGAAGCTGAGCTTGCGGCTCTGTTCGGCTGACATGTAGGCGCTCATCAGCATTTGCATCACCAGGATCCCGTCCTCGAAATTCTCCTCCGGCAGGCGGCCGTCAACGAAACAATTGGCCATATAGCGGTTCTGGGCGGTGTAGCCGTAAACCACCTCTTCGTTCGAAACCAGCGGCATCAGCCCCTGCTCGGCGTTCTGTTTCTCGACCAGGTCTTCTCCCTCCTTGCCGGTCACGTTGCGGCTTAAAAAGACATTGGTCTCGGTGTTGAGGCTTGAGTTCTGAAGAGAGTATTCGGGGCCCATCACCTCGTAGGTCAGTCTCAGGCCGGCTCCCACGAAACTCCAGCTTGTGGTAACCTCGGCAACACATTGGCGCCCCCTTTTGTCCTCGAATGTGACCGTAGCCCGGGCATAATCCTCTGCCGGATGGTTGTAGTAATCCACCTGGCCGCTGCTTCTTTGTTTGAGCCGGTCCGCGTATTCGCTGCGGCTCCACTTGAGGCAGCCGATTTCTGCGCAGACCGCTTTCGGCGTGAGCGATGATTTCGGTTCTTCGGGGTCGGAAAGCATCAGGCGGGCCACCTCGATCGAGTGGCACATCATGTCGTTGAGCACACCGCCGCCCTGCTGGTCGCCTCTCCAGAACCAGGGCTCGTGGGGGCCGGAATGTTCCTCTGCACAGCGGGCCAGGTAAGGCGCGCCGGAGAGAGCAGCGCCGCGGCGCCAGAGGATTTCCATCCCGCGGGTGATTGCCGGGGCGAATACTTGGTTTTCAAGGTAACCGTGAAGGATACCCACTTTATCTGCCAGCTCCAGCATCTTTTTCGCCTCGGCCACGTTCCTGCCCAGGGGCTTCTCGCAGGCCACCCCGACCAGTTTCCCCCTGCCGGAGGTGATTGTCTCGACTATTTCCTCCATCATCTGGATGCGAAGATAATTCGGCGCGCAGATCCAGAGCGCGTCAATTGCGGGATCGGCCACCATTTCGGATATGCTTTTATAGACCCTGGGGTCGCCCACCCGGTATTTGCGGCAGTTATCCGCTGCAGCCTGGGCGTGGGCCTCCGTTCTGCTGACAATCCCCACGATATCCGCCTCGCGCACGCCCTCCCAGGAACGGATGTGAAAGTTTGTGATAAATCCCGCACCCACGAATCCAACACCGAGTTTATCGCTCATCTATTTTTCCTCCAGTTGGTTGCAGTATTAAAATATAAAATAATAAATATCATTATCTATTCGCAGATAACAAAGTAAGGATGATGCTGCAGGGCTGTCAAATGATAAATCGGGGTCTAAGTTAATTGCAGCCTGATTGCCAAAATATATTTCGGAAGGAGTCAATCGTTTAATTGGAAGACGATTCTCACCTTAAGGGGCAGGTGATTTATCCTGATACATTCCGGAAGAGGAGGGAAAGGGGCGGATCGCCCGATGCTTTTCCTGGCGGCACGGTTTAACGGTCCGTAAGGGGAGGGGGTGAGCAGACGGGTTTCGCTATCAAGGCCGCCCTCACGGCTGATTGCAAAGCTTACCTCGACCTCGCCCTCCTGCCCGAGTCTGCGCGAAACCTCCGGATAATACTTTGCCCGGCTTATTCGCTCGTAAATCGCTGCAATATATGAAGTTATATCCGCCAGGGAATCGGCATTGACTGTTTCGCTGTCAAAGGAGGTTAGGCTGTCGATCCCGGCCCCCGGGGTTGAAAGCAACTCCAGGGCGAAAATCTCCACCCGGGCAAGGCTGTCTCCTCTCAGGGCGCTCGAGCGGGGTTCAGGTGGTGCAGGAGCAAGAATCTGGCCGGCGAACTCAGGGGTTTCCTCCAGTGTCTTTTCCACATAAACAGGCACGCTTTCCCTGGCTAAAGACACGAACAGAAACCGGGGTGCCGGAGAGGGCGGCTCTCGAGAGACAGTCACCAACTCCACCACCCCCTTTGGCACGAATGCTGCGAGAAGGTGAAAGCCCATTGAAAGGGTTAGAGCGGGAAAAATAAGTTTTTCATAGTTTCTGGTTGAAAACCACATAATCCCTTCCCTGGGCTTTCAAAATCATTTTTTTTAAAAAAAAAGTTTGAAGTTCATATTACAACTGTTATCGAGCAAGACTTAATAGTGAAGCTCGATCCCGGCAAAAGCGCAGAGGCCGGCTTCCCTGTAAGCCATTCCTTCATAGTAATCCTCGTTGAACAGGTTCGTGGCCCGGAAAGTCCAGATGAAATTTTTGTTCTGAGGAATGCGGCCTGCCAGGTCGAGCTTGAAATAACTTTCCATCTTATCCAGGCCGTTCCAGCGCAGGCGGGTATCATCCACCCAGTAGCCGTCCACGCTGAGCGAGGCTCCCCTGAAAAGCCAGGTAGCGTTCAGGTTGAACTTGTTGTATGGAAGCTGCACGTTGCGCGACCAGGTGCCGCTGGCGGAGCTGTATTTTCGGCTGTCCGTATAAGTGTAATTAAAGCCGAAAATCCAGTTCGGACCGGGATTTAGCCGGAGGCCCAGTTCGACACCGTCGGATTGTGCCCGGTCTATATTCATGTACTTGCCGTCATAGGATCCAGGACCTGTCCAGGCCCAGACAATCGCATCATCGACTTCAGCATGCCAGGTTGCGAGCATGAAACGGAACGTCTTGTTCAGTGCGTATTTTTCGAAACCGAACTCATAAGTATAGCTTTTTTCCGGTTTCAGATCGGGATTGCCGCCGAAAGCGGAGGGGTAGAGCTCGAAGATCGACGGGGCGCGAAAAGCGTTTCCCACGTTGGCCCGCAGGATCAATCCCGCGCTTGCAATATCGAAGGCAAGGCCGAGCAATCCGGTGGTCGAGCCGCCTGCCTGGTCGTGATCGTCGCGGCGCAGGCCGGCGTTGAGGCTCAGCGCCTCATCCATAAACAGGGCCTGGTTGTGGATATAAACACTGGCGATGCCAATATCTCCATGCATATCGCCGTATGTGCCTTTCTGTTTGTAATTCTGAGAGAGATATTCAAACCCGGCTGTAAGGATATCTGATACATACTCTGCGCTGGTGGTGAAAGTGTGCCTGTAGTCGAAATCGTAGTTGACGCCCCTGTAACTATAATCAGCGGGGCCGAAATCGAAGACCGGCACGATATCTCCTTTTCTGTAAAGAAGGCTTCCATCCCAGCCGAATTCATCCTCAACCGCAATCCTGGTGCCCAGCTGGCCGTCACCACCGTCTATTGTTCTCCGCTCCCGAGCACTGACTCCGAAATTAAACTGATGCTGCCAGAAGTCCTTGATCCGGTGTATGAGCTTATTACCCACAGTGGTGTAATCGAATTCGTTTTTCTGGTTTGGATCAGGGATGTTGACCGCCCAGAATTTACCACTGTAATTTTCCTGGAACTCGGCGAAATTGCGGTTCATGCGGGTGTAACGGATCAGGGTTTCCCATATGAAATTGTTTTCCTTCTGGTACCCGATTTTTAGGCTTGTGGTGTAGTTGCGGTATTTTTCCAGGGCGATTACACCATTTGTTGCAGTGATCCCCTGGTCCGCGCGGAACTTGAAACCTTGTTTTTTGATATTGTAGCCGAAATTCATCTGCTGGCTGCTCAGCGAGCCGGCCTCGTAGGATGCCTTTATTTTGCCGTCCCCGGTTCCTGAGCGGGTAATGATGTTGATCACGCCTGCAGCAGCGTTGGACCCGTAAAGCGGGCTCTGTGGGCCGCGCACAACCTCGATACGCTCGATATCCTCGGTGGTGAGATGGCTGAAAATCGTACCAACTCCGCCGTTTGCATCCGAGGGGTCGTTCACCCGCACCCCGTCAATCATCACCACGATGAATCTGCCTGTCAAACCCCGCAGCTGAGGGGCAGAAAGTGCGCCGGGACCTCCGGAATGATTGATATCGAAACTCACCACATCGCGGAGGGCTTCCACAGCGGTTTTATGGCCCCTGCGCAGGATCTCCTCACGGGTGATTACTGTGGTGGTGGTGCTCACGTGACGCAGAGCAGTTTCGCTTTTGGTGGCTGTAACGACAATCGTGCCGAGATCCTCGACATCCTGTGCGAATGCAAAAAGCGGGAATAAGAAGATATAGATAATGGATCGAAGGGGAGGGAGCTTGAATCTTTTCATCGTTCATCCTCCTTTAGACGTGAAAGGCGTGGAATGAACCAGTCTTCCGTCTCAAGGTTTTCCGGCTCGGGAGCGGACCTTTTTATGGACGGGCCTTCCCGCCCTTTACAGGACAGTGGCCTCATCCGGTCCGTGGCATGCTCCCCACGGCTGCACGTCAGCGCGGGTTTGGTTACCCGACTTCCCTTGAAAGACAGAAGTGCGATTAAATACCGGGCAGATCAATTGAATGTTTCAGGGTTCGAAAATGGTTCAATAAATCAGTTCAACCGGGCAGGCTTCTCCTTTCGATATTTTAGTTAAGGCTTATTCATCCTGATCGTATCAGCCCTTTGAAAGATAAGCTTTTAGGTGCTGCTGGATAATAGTTGTGATTGCCTGGAATGTCAAGATTCGAACAGGAAACAAAAAACCCCGGCAACGGTCGTTACCGGGGCTGAATATTGGAGCGGGCGATGGGACTCGAACCCACGACGTCCAGCTTGGGAAGCTGAAGATGTCGGTTTTGAGTTGTTCTTCTAACTTATTATAAATCAACCCAGAAGCGCATGGATGCTGCGTTTCATTGCTTTTGAGCCGGTGTCATAGATATGTACAGAAACGATGAATTCGAACCAATACTGGCACAAACTGGCCCAGTCTTAATCATGTGTTGTGTATCAAATTACAATAATTGAAACAACATTTAATCCTCAAGATATCAAGAAAACATGTTCAGCTTATCCTGAAGTTTTTTTCTTGCGAGGTGAATTTACAATTGTCACTAACATCAAAATTCTTAAACCATCTTGTCTCATATTCTTTGGTTCAAAAGTATCTAATTTGTTTAGTGTATAAGTAGCCTGGTAACACGGTTCTTTTTTTGTAGAGACCAGAAGAAAACTCCCGCAATAAGACAACCGACGGAGCTGATTATAAAAGAATCAGGAATTCTTACGTTTTCTAACTTGAAGGGTAATGATTGGAATAGTAGGTTAGAAAACATACGGCTACTATCCTCTAAAAGAACTAAGAAACCATCGGATGGCAACCATTTATAAAAGCTGTAACCTGTAAACAAGGATGCGGCTCCTCCTTCCACCGCTATTTGCGTCAGGATTATGGTGCATAAAACACCTGCACAAGCCAGCCCCAGGCTGAAGTAAAAAGCACGTTTCCTCAAGGCACGGTCTTCCTGAGCCTCTTGCTCTTGCTTTTCCACCGCTGCAAAAATTTTCCTGTCAAGTCCGGGGGGAGTCTCAAGCTTTTCAACGCTATTAAGAGTATCCATTACCAGTTTGTTCATTTGTATAAGCTTGTCGCAGGCTGGATCTTTAGCAGCCTGAACCTCCAGTTCCCGAGACCGTTCTTTATTGAGCAAGCCCTCTACATAGGCTGCCGAATATTTCTCAAACTCGTTCCTGTCCATGATACGATCCCCTAAGGAGAGTTGATTTCCGCCTTGCCGAGACTCGAAGTTAACATCATGACAAGTCGTTGCCGGCCGCGGAGTATAAAAGACGCCACTGTAGGGCGCGGTAGTTTCATTATCTTTGATATCTCAGTGTAAGAAAAGCCTTGAAAATGATGCAGGTTTATTGCCTGGTCCCATGTAGCCGGCAGGCGGTGAACCTGTTCCGCCAGGATTTTTGCCAGTTGTTTTCGCTCGTACTGTTTATCGGGTGTATCCAGCAGGTCGGCCAGGAGTTCAGCCAAAGGTCTGCCATCGTCGGCCACGGGCTCATCAAGACTGACGGTATCGTGTTTTTTTAACCGAAGGCGGTTTAAGCAAACATTAGTCGTAATTCTATAAACCCAGGTCGAGAGCCTGCTTTCACCCCGGAAAGCGCTCAATCCCCGGTATACGCGCATAAAAACATCCTGGGTTGCCTCTTCTGCTTCCTCACGGCTACCCAGTATGCGGTAAGCCTGGTTGTATACGGCATTCTGGTGTTTTTCCACCAGGCGCTTGAATCGGGTCTGCATGCAACACTCGTAAGGTAAGTGAGTCTAATTAATATAGTCAACAACTCAACGGAATTCCAATAACCGAAGCAATGCGAATTTATGCCCTTAAATATTTTGACTGGATAAATTCCAATTCATATGCAAAAAAAGAACTTTTGAATATAGGGTCTGGTGCAATGTATAACAAATGACACTCAACAACAGCGCAGAGGAAGATCTACAATACATAACCGCACACCACGAAAACAACGGATGAAAATAGTTGCATACAACTCCCCAAATGCACGGTCTAATAATCAGGTTTGAGCAATTTTCACAACACGAACGGAGGTCAAAAATGGACTGGAAAATTCTTATAGCCGTAGCCGGAATGATATTCGCAGGATTTATATTATACCTTGATTACAAGGAACGCATGGAGAAGATTGAAAAAGGACTTGTGGATAGCGAAAGGGATATGACCAAACCTGCTCTGCCTGGCGGGGCAGTCCTGGGTAGTGGCTTGATTATTTCTGCATTGGGTATTGCCGGTATGATCGGTGCTCTGATTCTTAGTTTTGCCGGCAAAGCAGAAGCCGCTCTGTACATGCTGATATGGTTCGTGCCTGTATTATTAATAGGGTGTGCTCTATTGTTGTATTACCGTATGTTGGCTCCGTTGCGCGCCAAAGCAGAGAAAGCTTATGACCTGCAGCTTGAATCTCAGCAACAGAAGATTGAATCGAGACGTAAGGGAGTGGGTGAAGAGGTGATTGATGAAAATGACTTGAATGTGTAAAACTTAAGCTTTTCACAGTACAGTTGCAGACAATTATTTAATCATAAAAAGCTGTCCGGAATGGTACAGATAAAAAGAGAGTAATAGTCACCAGCGGAATCTTCTTCTGCTGAATAGAGGCTGGTAAAAGGCATAATATTATAACCATGCTTGAGAAAAAAAAGCCCCCGGCAATCCCTTTTGCCGGGGCTTTTATCTGGAGCGGGCGATGGGAATCGAACCCACGACGTCCAGCTTGGGGGGGCCGGGTCAGGGTTGTGCAGCGAGATAGAACCAGAAAAGAAGGGCATCATCTTCTTCCACGTACTCCGTACAGAAAGCGTACCAGCCGGGAGAAACGGCAACACCCAGGGAATCGGCGTAATCCCAGGAGATTTGCAGTTCTTCTTTTGGCGGGTATAAATATCCTGTTGAGTAATCGTCATTGCCAATCAACTTGATAATTTCTGATTCCGTAATAAAAGCCTGCCTGATAAGCGTTGAATCATCAGCAGGAATATAGAGTCGCACAGCAACAGAGTAATCTGAAAAATGAATACTGTTGTAGAACTGTTTATTCTCTATTTGGGTTTTAAAATAACCATCAATCCAGCTCTGCGAAGGGAATCTCATATTAGTTGGATGAGAAAGCGAACCATAAAAGAAAACTGGCGCATTTGTTCCAAGTGAGCTTGAAAAGCAACTGATGAATCCTGCACTACTGACAAGCGTAATTTCGCTGGTTCCTGGCATTTGCTCGCCAGTCACATATGAGGTAAGGGTTTTATCCGAACATGCAAGGCAGAGAAGAATAACAACAGGAAAAATAAACGTTTTCATCTGATATTCCTCATATCAAAATTGAAACAGCTATAGATGGCTTTCTTTTTCTATTCTGAGCGAAATCATTCGTCTTTTGAAGAGGTCACGAACTGTCAAGAAAGGGCTTGTTTCCGAGAATCGATCTATTGTGGAGGCCTAACCGGTGTGCCGTTTTGCAGGTCTATGAAACGATATTAAGGAGAATTCACGGAAATGGAAAGTATAGTAAATCTATAATGGCGGCAACGAATCTTTTCCAGAACCCAGCATACTCAATTCTTTCTTCGGGCTTTTCTACTCCCTGAACGCTTGGTTCAGATTCTAATGGGCTTTCCTTTGCTGACTGAATACCGATATCTTTTGCTTCTTGAACCTTGTCTTTTACTTCCCCTGTGGGCAACTTTGTCAATTTCGTACCGCAAGAATTGCAGAAATTTTCGCTGTCACTAACCTTTGTTCCACAGTTCGGACAGAACATAATTCATCCCCTGAAGGATATGAAATAGAGTTGGTCAGTGCGGCTCAACTATTTCTAAATGTTTCTATTTATGTATCATTTTTTAGGGTTTTCCTGCCAAACCGCGGCACGTATCGATAGTGGCTGTGATCCAATGGGCGATGTGCTTGTTCTCAACTCTTGGGATATTGTCTGCAGCGAAAACAGAGATTCTTGCCTTGTGTCGTGTCTCTTGTGTCGAGCCTTGCCAATATGCCGAAATGCGGTCTCTGGAACGATATTAAGGAGAAATCACGGAAACCGCAAGAAAAAAAGAGGAAATTTGCCAATGCATGCAAACAAAAAGCCCCGGCAACAGTTGTCACCGGGGCTGAATATTGGAGCGGGCGATGGGACTCGAACCCACGACGTCCAGCTTGGGAAGCTGA
>CAZJQI010000073.1:0-17243 GCA_964548275.1 uncultured Gemmatimonadales bacterium | reverse complement strand
AAAAACTTGAAACACAATATATAGTAGTAACATCAGCTAAGGGGATACCCCTATAGAAAAATATGCTTTGAGTGATGAACAAGCACTTTTAGCTAAGTTACGATATAATCGATTAATTGATATTTTTACCGGAGTAACTTGCTATTCACTTCAAAGTCATTTGAGAACAGCCTTATCAAGTATTGGTCAAATAGAAACAGATGAACTATACATAGGAATAGATAAAAGAGGCGCACATTATGTTTTTCCAGTGCAGGCTAAAGGAAGGAATGATAAACTAGGTATTGTCCAAATAGAACAAGATTTTTCAATGTGCTTTGAGAAATTTCCAAACTTAATTTGCTACCCAATTGGTGCCCAATTTTCCGGATCAAATCTTATAGCTTTATTTTCTTTTGAAAAAGAAAAAAATCAAGTTGTTGTATCCTCTGAAAAGCATTATCGTTTAGTCCCACCCGAAGAGATGACACCCGCTGATTTAGAAAATTATAATAAGCGGCCTTTATAACTCATTTGTTATAGCCATTTACTAATCTCTGCATTTTTCAAACACCACACTAAATCCAATCAACCTTAGGAGGCCGCCGATGCTCAGGCTGATTATTGCAACAGCAATCCTTTTCAACCTTGCCTTTGCCCACCAGGCAACAGCCCAGGAGAGCCGGCTAGGAATATTCGACACCCTGAAATTGAAAAATTTCAAGCCCGAGTCCCGCCTTCAGGTGCCCGCGCATACTGTTATTCGGGCCAAGTTCCCGGTGATCGACGCCCATTCTCACAACTACCTCAAGGGCGAAGACATCCACAGGTGGGTCAAGATGATGAAAGCCTGCAACGTGCGCAAAGTAGTGGTCCTCTCCGGGGGCTACGGCGAGAGGCTAAAAGAGATGATTAAGGATTACCTGGGCAAATATCCCGATCATTTCCAGGTTTGGGCCAGGATCGACGACCGGGATATAGAGGCGCGGGGCTACCCGGAGCGCGCAGCCAGGTCGGTCGAGGAAGCTTTCAGGATGGGCGCAAGGGGTATAGGCGAATACAAGGATATGGGCCGGGGTTTCGGCGGGGACAGGGAAAAAGGCGAGAAGGGAGTGCATATCGACGATCCGCGCTGGGACAAGGCACTGGAAACCGCGGGCAGGCTCGGAATGCCCGTGTCGATACACGTGAGCGATATGGAGGACTGCTACTACCCGCTGAGTGCCGCCAGCGAACTGGGGCTGGCCGGTGCAGCCTGGAATGTTTACGGCAGGAAGGGGATCCTGCCCAAGGCGGAAATGATGGCCACGCGCAACCGGGCCATTAAAAAACACCCGAACACGATCTTTATCGGATGCCACGTGGGCAATCTCTCCCACGACCTGGGCGAGGTGGGCCGGCTGCTTGAACTGTACCCCAACTATTATATCGACATCTCGGCCAGAGCATGGGATATCGGGCGCCAGCCGTTCACAGCGCGCAGGTTTTTTATCAAGTACGCCGACAGGATACTGTTCGGCACTGACCTGGGCCCCAGCGAGGAAATGTACCGCGGCTGGTTCCGCCTGCTGGAAACAGAGGACGAGTTTTTTCGGGTGCCGGATGCGGCCTGGTGGATGAACTACGGACTGAACCTGCCGGACGAGGTGCTGCGGAAAGTTTACTACGGCAACGCCTGCCGGCTGTTCAAGGACATGGAGGGCGGGGCGTGGTAGAGAACAATCTCAATATTGAAAAAGAAATGGATTGTATTCTTGATAGATTTTTTTAAAAGGGTAGATCATCGGCAGAATCTTCTTTTTTTTCAATATCGACTGGATCAAGACGATTCCTTTTTAATACAAGTTTATCTTGATTTCTAAATAACCACTGACGTCCTTCATCAGTAACAGAGTATGCAGTAAAAGAATTCTCATTCCAATCTGTATCATGTTCTTCTGAAATAAATCCCTTTTCAACTAAGCTATAAAGAGAAAGACTAACAGCAATATCTGTAAAACCAACTCTGTTCATATCATTTTTAATTGCATCTGGTGAAATTAAACTATTAGATGTAAGTTGGCTTTCCATAATTGTAACTAATGCAATCATTTCATGCTGAGAAAGACCTTCAGTATCTGCAACTGGAGATTGCATAGATAGACGGTCAAGTTCGGTTTTCTTTCCTAATAAACCTTTTATTCTTTCTGTTATCTTAGTTTGCAATTTTTTAAAATCACTTGTTGATTCTGTATTATATCTCAAAATGTTTCTATGTTGAACGTCAAAAGGAAATGAAGATGTTCTTTCCTCAGAACATACTAACACAACTTCTTTTGGAACTGCGAGAGCAAATCCAAGTTCAAACCAAACATTTGGATTATCAGTCGTAATATCAGCAAGACATATTTCAGAGTTTTTAATTCCTTCTTGAATATTTTCTATAGGTATTCTTACACTTGGGTCTCTATCAACTCTATAAGGTTCTAACCCAGCGTTTTCGATTGCAGGAGAAAAAACATCATCATAACGTTTATCAAATTTTCCTTGATCAAATGGTTGTATTACAAAACATCTCCCCATTTTTCACCCCCCAATAATTCAATATTTTATAAAACCTTAATAAAATAATGTTAAAAAACTCATTTAACTATACAATTTATTAAGTTAATTATCAAGATAGATTATATTTGAATCAGTTTCAACAGGCCTAGTCCTGCTCAACCCTGCTCGCCTCCCCTGCGCACTTGGGGCAGACAAGCTCCTCCAGCATCGCCTTTTCCCACGGCAGGGTGCCAAGATAGAACTGCGTGCCGAATTCTTTCTGGATTCCCTCGCGCAATTCCCACACTTTCTTCCATTCCTCCTCGATCTCCTTTTCAGGTTTCATCGCTTGCTCACCCGTGCCTTTCCACCCGCAGTTCGAGCACTTGAAATAGTCTGCCATTATCCATTCCTCTGTCAACGGTTACTGCTTTTAATTCAGGAACCGCTCCAGGCCGAACAGGTCGATTGCATTCTGGCGCAGCAGGCGATTCGCCACCCAGATCGCCTCGCTTTCGGTGAAATAGCCCTTCGCCACCTTTTCAGCCAGCACCTCGGCCACTATCTGGCGGGCGACCAGGCTGTGCCCGTAGCTGCCCTCAGGAAAGATATAATCTCCACCGAACGCCATGATCTTGTTAATCGGCACGGTCTCGATCCAGGAGTGCATCCATTCCTTGGTCTCAGTGGGCGAGATTATCGGCATCCAGCAGTTGTCCAGGTAAACGTTCTGGAAATTTTTGGCCAGCGCGGCCAGCTCGCCCATGTAGGGAAAACTGCCGTGGAAAATAGCGAATTTTGCTTTTGGATACATCTCGAAAAGGTTGTTCAGATGGCTCGGCTTTGTCTGCTGGATGTTCCCTCCCCCGGCGAGCATTCCGGTGTGAATCTGCATCACCAGGCCGTGCTCTCCCACGCGGCGGGCCACCTGATGCAGCATGAAATCCTCGAACGGTTTCCTCTGCTCGTCAGGCAAATCTCCCTTGAGCAGTTTTTTGAACACCTTCTCGGCCCGGGCTCTGGGGACGTTTTCGAAATAAAGTTCCCGGTCATAGGCAATCGCCACTTTTACACCGACGTAATAACCTCTGGACACTATGTTTTCAAAAACCCTGTTCAGTGCGGCGAGAAGGTCGTCCAAATTTTGGATGGGGCGTCCGAAATCTTCCGCAATTTCTGCCAGGGAGGCCTGGGTCAGCCGGATAAAAGTATCGTCAAAACGCTTGACCAGCACCACGCGCGGGCGGTTGTCCTCAGCCACAAAATAGCTCTGCACGTACGGGTCGGGAAGAACGATCTGGTCCAGGACAATCAAATCGATTCCCGACATCTCGTGGAGCACCTTTTTGTAGAAACCCGGTTTCTGCGACTCTTTCATCCGGCGGCAGAGCTCCTCCCAGGTATCGTCATTGATATCCGGTATGCCGTAAATGTCCCGGACCGCCATGCGAAGCACCTGGCCGAAACCGGTGGTTTTTGCATACGGCCAGTAAGGGGCTGCCATGGCCCAGCGCTCTTTCAGCGGAACGCCCGGTTCTTTCATCGCCTCCAGGTGTTCTGCCGGCATCCCTGCCGAGACCAGGTCCGTGCCAGAATACTGTTCGAACCAGGGCTGCCTGAACCAGTTGAACATGCTGTAGTCCTGCTCAAGCCAGAATTTTTCGCTGAGCAGATGTTCGTGGGTATCGACCAGCCTGATTTTATCCACTGTCTTTTTAATCCGTCGGAAAACCGGAGTATCGGGATATACTCTGCTGCGCTCAAGCCAGCCGGAGCGCACTTTTCCAGCTTTCCGCCCTTCGCTTTCCGGTTCTCCGCTACAGGCAAAGGTTCCCAGAGCAACCAGACCGGCAAACAGGAACAGCAAATCTTTTTCCAGGTGCATCGTCTCCTCCAGATTTGGGCCTGGAAAGCCTATTTCAGGTAAGTCTTTTTGTACCAGGCCATGTATTCATGAAGTTTTTTCAGATAGTCTTCAAGGCCAAGCAGCTTTTCATCGCAAATCAGGTAACTCATGTCCGCAGTGCGGAAAGCGTAGTGCCTGGCGCGGTCCTGCTGGTGAAAATATTTTTTCTCCGGGGTGGACACGCCTTTGGGCAGACGGGTTTTCTCCCAGACAGCCACGAGACCGTTATAAACTTCCTGCCGCTCCTGCAGGTTCGCCTCGATTATCCGCACTGCTTTCTCAAAGGCGCTGTAAGCCGCCTGGTGGCTGACAAACCGGGCGCGGTGGGCCTCGGTGATCGCGTTTTCAAGTTCAGAAAGCGCAAGATAGGTGCGCGCGGTGTGCCTGATCAGCCCGGCAATCGAGATAAAAATTTCGAAATCGTAGCTGTTGCGCACGCCAAGTTCCAGGTTCGTGCGGCAGATATTAAGCGCCCGTGCCATCCTGCCCAACTGTTCACGCGAGCGGCCAATCATCTCCGCGTACTCCCGGTTCCAGAAAGGATCGTACTCGATCGCATCCCCGCGGGGCAGGTCCGGAAGGTGGGTCTTGCCGACATCACCAGAGTGCCAGACCTTGCGCTCGAAAGTGTCCATGTAGTAGTAGCCGCCGTCATTGAACAGCTTGAACAGCTCGCGCATGTCTTTCGCTTTCGGGCCGTAGTAGGAGACAAAATACTTGTCGATAAACTCATCCAGAGTGGGGGCCTTTCCGCTCCAGGAAAACTCTGCGGAGTTTACCCAGCTCATCATCCAGATCTGGTTGTGAAGGCCGCTGTCATCCCAGGAGGTGTTGACCATGCCCTCGAAAAGCCCGGAAACCGCTGCTGTAGTTAGTCTCTGGTAGGAGTTTTCGAGTGCGCCGATTGTTACATTGCCCCGCCTTATTCGGTAGAAATAGGGCAGGAACAGGTGCTCGATCCCCGGGTTGGGATCGTAGACCCAGGCGGGGTAGCCGGCATCCCGGCTCAGCCTGGCGATTTCGAGGTCATCGACAAACTCCGAGACGATCAGCCCTTTGGGCGGCTTGATTTTCTCACGCAGCCTGTATTCACCGCCCCAGGACATGACCCTTCGGCCCTGCCTGCTCAGGTGATCGAAACAGCGCTTGAGAAAAACCTGCATCAGGCCATAGCGTCCGATCTCCGCAGCCCTGGCCTTGCATCCGCATTCCTCGCCCCGGCCCAGCTCGTAGGTTTCGTCCGTGCCCAGATGGATGAATTCGCTTCCCGGGGTGGCCTGGATCGCCTCATCCCAGAGGTCGAAAAGAAGTTCGTAGGTGCCGTCTTTGAGCGGACAGAATTCCCAGTTGGAGGCCGGAATTTCCCGAAGGTGGGCATGCTGGGGCCATTTGAGAATGTAACTCACATGGCCGAGACCCTGAACCAGCGGCACGAGCTGCACATGATAGCGGCGGGCGTAGCGGGTGAACTCCTGCATCTGCTCCATGGTGAAAGCACCCGGCGCCCCGATCTCCGGGTGGCTGGCGTAGGCGAACTTGTCCTCCCATTCCCAGAGCAGAATGTTGATCTTGTAGTCTGCCAACTCGCGGATGAATTTCCGCACGTACCCGGCTTTGTCCTGGTGGTGCTTGGTATCGTAGTGAGCCGCGCGATAAGGGATATCAGGCCAGTCGGTTATTTTCATGCCCTCGACAACCAGACCGTCCCGGCCCTCCTGGACAAGCTGGATCAGGGTGCGCGTGCCGTAGAAAAGCCCGGCTTCGCTGTTTGCGCTTATCGCTATCCGGTCTTTTTCGACAGTCAGTTCGTATCCCTGGTCACCCACTTTCCCCGGGGCGCCTTTGCGGGTCAGCACAATGGCGTTTCCACTGGCTGAGGACGATACCTGCGCCTTTATCCCGAATCTTTCTTCAAGCCGGCCGGCAAGGTCGGCCGCAGCGAACCGGTCGGCCTCAGAGGCGTCCTCATCCAGAACGATATTTACTGCGCCATCGGAAAAGACGAAATCGTCCCCGTCTAAAGCAGCCTCCTGGGGATAGGGGATCAGGCTCACTCCCTCCTGCCAGAGCGCAGTCTGGGAAGCCATTGCATGGCTGAAAACAGCCACTGCGAAAAATACCACGAGCAAGATAAAGAACTTTTTCATTTTTACTCCCGGCTTGATTGAGATTGGTTCTGATTAGAGGAATTCTTTTTGAAACAAACTACCCCGCGGCAAGCCGCGGCCGAGAAATGCAATGATCAATTTGATCGATCTTATTTCCCCCGAGGGCGGACAGATCGAGACAACCCCCTGTCTCCCCCTGTTAAGGGGGGTTAACTGCTGATCCTCCGGGGCGGATTACCACGAAGCAAAACTTCGAGGAATTCTTTCCGATTAACTGGAGGATAAAATTACTGTTCGCGAAAGAATCCTAATTGCAGGCAATGCCGCGTTAGCTCTGGCTATTTACTTTACCCTCGTCGCACTTCCCCTGATCTAAGCAGATAGAATCACTGCATCCGAAGGCCGCACAGTCGTGCGGCCTTTTTATTTGTCGCTGCCGGTCTGCCCAAGGCGGGCAGGGAGGTGACCGGCAATATGAAAGAAGCGGATGGTGTTTATAGAATTTTAATTTTGATATTCCGGAAATCCACACCGGTGCCGTGGCTCTGCACGCCGATATGTCCGGCTCTCGGACGCTGGCTCAAAGGTGTCAGGCCGCCCTTTCCCTCGGTGTGCTCGTCCATGCCGGCCCTTACCACCTCGGTACTGTTGAGCACCACCACCACCAATGGCCCGTTACAGGTGATCTCGTAGAGGTTCCATTCGCCGGGCGGGTTTGCCGCGCCCTGTCTGGCGGCTACCTGGTAGTAGATACTGCCAGTATACTGTTCCGGCTTTATATCTCCATGTTTTTCCGCACTATCATCCAGGATCTGTATCTCCATGCCGGCCTGCGAGACATGGCTGTTTTTCGGATACCGCAGGCCCACGCCGCTGTTGCCTCCCTCCGGTATGCGCCACTGGAGGCTGAGGATAAAATCCCCGTATTGCTTGTCCGTGCTCAGCCAGCCGCCCTCCGGTGCAATGCAGCTCAGAATCCCGCCCCCGGCTTGCCAGGATTCGATTTTGCCTCCCTGCACGTGCCATCCGTTCAGCGTTTTGCCGTCGAAAAGCGGGATAAACCCTGAATCTTTGCTGTTTCCACATGTACAAAGAACTATGCAGCAAAGTAATAAAAATGTATCAATAGCAGGTTTGAGTTTGAACATCTTTACTCCCGTGAGATAAATAGGGATTCACAAAATCAGGTTTTTAAGGTTTCGTGGCAAATAGCTGCAGACTCTATCTAATATCTTATCGGCCACAATCAGCTAATGCTAAGCCAGCTGTGGCTAATCCAAGGAATTCTCTTCTATTATATTTTTCTTTCATTTTAGGAAACATCCTTTTGCAAAAGTGTTCCATGTGTTTTTATTATTCTTTTTTTATAAGTCAAGAGTATTCTGGAATTTTAATTCAGGGTGATCCACTCATGGTGCGGGGGAGCTTTATCACTTTATTCCCGCGCGCCGGCCTTTTTGAGCAAATTGGCAATATCCTTGCGGCGATTGAGCCGGGCGATTTTCAGCGCAGTGTATCCCTGGTTGTCTTTCACAGAGTAATCTGCGCCGGCATCCAGAAGGTAACGAATAACTGAGATATAACCGGAATGTCTGTAAGACCAGAAGCAGCCCTGTGTGGCATACATCAGTGCGGTACGGCCTGTGTTGTCTTTCAGGTTGAAATCCGCTCCGGCGTCCAGTAGAAACTTGAAAGTTTCTTTGAGTCCCCTGAAAGCCGCGCTCATCAAAGCTGTCCGGCCATGATGACTTTGAGCGTTAACCTCCGCCCCCTTATCCAGCAGAGCCTTGAGCACCGGCAGGCGTTTTGTCTCCTCCAGAGTGCCGCCGCCGCTGCGAACTGCTGCCATTAAAGCTGTCCTGCCCTTTTTGTCGGCCGCGTTTACATCAGCTCCTGAATCGAGCAACAGCTCAACCTTTTGCCAGGTGCCGGAAATGCCGACAGAGGCCATTCTCGTGGCCCATACAGTAGCTAAGATGAGGGGAGTATTGCCCTCAGAGTCTTTCGCGTTCACATTGGCACCGGCACTCAGCAGAAGTTCAATCACGTGTGCGTTTCCCCTTTTCGAGGCAGCCATCAGGGCCGTTTCCCCGCTCTTTGAGCCAGGGTTTACTTTCGCGCCGGCACTGAGCAGGGCCTTCACGATCCCGGCCTGTGCCTCCCCGGCAGCGACAATCAGGGGTGTCTTACCTGAAAAATCCTGCTGGTTGACATCCGCACCTTTATCAAGGAGAGCTTTGACTTTGCCGGTCTGCCCCTCGAGTATCGCGCTGAATAGCTTGGATTTTTTACTTTGAAATATCATAAAATCACCGGTCGATAAAAGCTGTGCAGGCTTTACAGTTTACCACCTTTCTAGCATGATGGTCAAGAGGATTGCTTTGAATTAAACAGCGGTTTCAGTCAGAACTGGGAATCGAGTGTGATCCTGGCCGGGGAGCGTCCCGGCTTGATACGGGAACCGTTCCGCATCAACCAGTTATCAAATATCATTTTCGATACATTGAGAAGCTAAAATTTTTTTACATTTCGAAACCGGATTCTACTTCTGACAACCGGTCGACCAGCCACGAAACCAGGGCGCCTTGGGCAGATTTTTCCCGGATCAGAAAGTTTTCTCCAGCACCTGTTTGTTGATAACACCGCCTGGCAATTTCCATTTCTTTTGCCATTTGTTCAACCCTGACAAGCCGGTTTTTCCCGTCCACGAAAGATTCCACGAGCAGCGGCCTTGGAGCAAGATAAGCGCAGATGTCGCTTATATCTCCGACTTTCAGAATTTCCGGTACTGTCATGTCGGCAGGGATATAGGCGATATTGTTTTCGAGAATGGAGAGATATCCGGCCAGACCGCCCCTTACGGCCACGGTTTTGATTTCCTCGTGGAAAAGGGCTGTCAGCAGCGCCAGGTACGCTCCCAGGGGACTGGCCAGATGCTGTATCTGGGGAGATACCGGCCAGCGGACCAACTCGTCGAGCCAGATATTTTCCGGATTAAGCGGCGTAAAAGAGTCCCCCCATATTCCCACCCTGGCAGCATCGATATCATCCCGGCCAAGCATGCAGGCTAACACTGTGCGCAGATCCTTGAGCCGGGCGCCGAGCAGAGTATTACCCAAAGCTAATTCTTTGGATGAAAGATAACTGGCCCGGTTGTACTGTCCCGGAGCTGTCTCCCCGGTTCCCCGGATATCCGGCAGGCACACGGCAAAACCGCTCTGGATCAGGCGGGCGATATCTTCACTCCTGTTTTCGAGGAATCTCTCTTTTCCTGCCTCGGAAACTGCGAGCACCAGCGGATATGGCCCGCCGTTTTCGGTAGTGGGTTTCAGGAGCAACACAGGCACCAGGATTCCAGGCTCTGTATGCAGAACCAGAGCCTCGGCAACAGCGACCGAGAGTTTTTCAGTCCAAAGGCTTTGTGTTTTTGGATTGTCAACCGGTTGGATATTGCCGAGAACCCGCGCCAGGCCCTCTCTCAACTCCTGCCGGCCGGAGAATTGATCGAGAGGATTGCGATTTTCCCGGGCTGCCTGGAGCAAATCTTTTCCGGTTTCCCAGGCAATCCGGTGAAGAGCCTTTCGGGTTAACCCGGAGTTGGCAGCCGGGGTGATACTCAGCAAAAGAGTATCAGGCATGCGGCGCATCTGTTCTTCGAGCTTCAGCGCGGCATAACCAGGCCTTATTCGCGCAAAGCTGAGCTCCGAATCGATTTTGATATTCTCATCTTCCACTGAAGGCACTGGGATGCCGAACCACTTTTTCAGCACCGGAAATATCGGTTTTCGCTGGGCAGGGCCGACACTATAGCAGTCACCTGCAGTTGCCTGCACCCTTAAAAGGCCCGTGCCCTGGGTAGTGGCCAGATTTTGCTCTGCGCCGTAAAGGCTGTAGACCTTTTTATATCGCGGCCAGGCAGGAACCCAGACAGAGGGATACTCGGGTCCCTCCTCGCCTTCCCAGGAAAACTCGTGGGCATAGATGAATTTGCGCGGAGCGATGGCGTTATAGATGAACCAGGGGGTGATCTTGTGTGCCAGAAGTTTGGGGATCCCCCAGTCCCACCAGAACACCCTGCCGAAATTGAACGGGATTACAGCATCCAGGCGCTGGTCGAAAATCCCTGCAATCGCCGCCGGAATCCCCCCGCCGGCCACAGAACCGATCAGGATTATTCTGTCCCGGTCGATATTGCCCATCTCGTAGAACAAATCGACCGCCCTGATCGCATCCCAGGCCATCCAGCCCATCCGTGTCTGGCCGATCAATTCAAGCTGCATCTCGATTAAATACTCGGACTGGTAATGCTGGCGGTGCCAGGGAAGAGTTTCCGTTCGTTCGCCGGCGCCCAGGCGTTCGATCACCAGCACCGCGCACCCGGTCCGCGCCCAGAGCATTCCGCAGTCTTTCATTTCTCCCTGGGTTTTCGGGTAGTGATGGCTCGGGATGATGATAATGCCCGGCATGTTATCCGCTGGAGCGAGAGGAAGATACAGGTTGGCAGCAACGTAGAAATGCGGCCGGCCCTGGTAAAGGATATTTTTTACCTGGAAACCCTCGCCTTTGAAAGTCCCTGTAACCTGATACTCGAGAGAAGACCTTTGCCGGGGAAACTCCCCCAGGCATTTTTTCAGCGCCTCGATCCGTTTGTCGCGGAAACGTTCCCAGTCTTTCAAGGTGTTGACACCGTCCCATTCCGCATGTTCGGACATGGCCAGTGTCCTGATTCTTTCCCTGATACTGTTCTCCAGCATACCCGAAAGGTTGTGATACTTTTTCTGGACTCTTGAGAACACATGGGGTCTCAGGCCTGCAAGCTCGGCAGCAAGGCCGCTCAGGACAGGTCTTTCATCCGCCGGTTCAGGCAGGTAGACCCGGGTTGGGTCGAGATCGGTGAGTTTGAGACTCCTGAACCTGGCGGGTGCAAGGAGGTAGGGGTTCCCGATCACCGGGATCGTGCTCAACTCACCTGTTGTTCCGATCCTGGCCTGCCGGTCGCGGCCGATCAAAACTCGCCAGCGACTTGGAATATCCAGCTCCCCGAGCGAGGAGGCGATTTTATCAAGCGGGAGGTCGACTCGCGCTGTCCAGGTGTTGCTGAATATATCACAGTGAGTCTTGATATTACCATTCCAGGCCCCGGAGCTGGATCCGTACATATGGGGGCCTTTCGCTTTTGCATCCCTTACCGCTCCGGCCGGATTTACCTGAATCTCGATCACGGATGATCCTGTGGTGGCAAGATAGATGAAAACATGGTCATCACTTCCCACACTCCCGTCCTGTGTACCGGTGTCGCAGTCCACCCGTTCATCCTCGGTACAGCGGAAAAATATCGCCAGGGTTTTTCTGTCATGGACCCACTTGATCCTGGTGGGGTAATCGGGCCTGCGCGGAAAGGGCTCGTTTCTCTGCAGTTCAAAAGCGGGAATTGTTTTCCAGAGGGGCTCATCCCAGGAAGCATCCAGCGGGGGCAGAGCCTGCACCCGTCCTACCTCAAGCGGAATCTCAGTGTTGCCGATCAGCGGAGGAGAATACAATGGGGCATTCAACCCTCCAGCGGAACTTTTCCCCCTTGATAAAATAAATTCCAGGAACTGCCCGGCACCGGTGAGCTTCCAGCGATACTCCGGAGCCAGGGCTCTGCGGGAGCGGACCCGCGTAAACGAAATTTTTATCCTCCTGGAGGTTCTGTCCAGCCTGGTTTCATCCAGGGGTACCGCAGCTTCAACACACCATCCCTGTGTGGTGATCCCCGAGGCCGCCATGATGCCTGTTGACTGAACGAGAGTATTGTCGCGTTCGAGCCGCAGCGCTCCCCAGGGATTGATTTCCATTTTGAGTTCCGACTGCCCCCCACCCGGCGTATCAAATAGCAGCCTGCAGATTACCCTGTCTTCAACTTCAGGGGATCCATGGGCGTTCCTGGCCCAGACCGGGTTGTACCCGATAGATTTCGCCAGAATCTTTCCTCCTGGTTCAGGGAGAAAGGTGCCCAGGCACAGGTAATCGCCTCGCAGAACGAATCGAATCTCTCCTCCTGATTCTTCCGGGACGCCGGGTTCGTATGGCTCCAGTTTAAACGCTGTCAGGGGTTTCCAGATCCGGTCGTCCAGCTTCCCGTCAACTGTCAGTGAAAAACGGGAGATATTGATTTCGGCAATCTGGGGTGAACCGCTCACGGATGCGGTGATCGGGATCAGGAAGCAAAAAGCTGTGACCAATAAAAGGAAGAGCACAGCCCCAGCGCTGTGGATGATCAAGGATCTGTCTTTTCTCATCACTAAACCCTTTCATTAGGCCGGGCTGATAGTCCGGGACAGGTTTTAATGCGTGTGTTTTCCTAACAGGTTATCCTCATTGTTTCAATAATCATCTAATCCGGATTGTTCATAAATTAGTAAGATTTTATGTTTCCCCGGAGCCTGGGGGGGTGGGGGGGCGGCGGGCGCATGAAATGCGCTCCGTTGCGCAAGCGCAACGGTCTGTGCGACTGCTGTCGCACAGCCGCCGCCCCCCTCCCTCGGTGGCTGATAAAAAACTGAAAATAAGTGATTAGCCCTGTCAAGGTCTGTGTTTCATGAATAATACGGGCTCGCTTGGTCACAGGTTATTCCAGCCAGCCAGCGATTACCTCCATGCAATTTTCAGGTTTGACCGGGATGATCTTAAGATATTGAGCAGCATTTGTATTCTTGTAAACCAGGCGTGGAAACTCGAATTCACGGCTGATCAGCTCCTCGGGAGCGGTATCTTTCACCTGGTCTTTAGGTTCGATAAGCAACAGTTTCCTGGGGGCGACACAGGCGGCCAGGTCCGGAAGGTCATAGGCGGTTAATGCTCCGGCCACAGCACAGGAAAAACTCCACTCGTAAAACCTGTTCATCACAATCGAGCGATATGAAACAGGGGAGCCCACCAGCGCTATTTTCTCAATCGACTTGTCGAAAGCGGCGGCGTGCAGCAGAGCCGGGCACAGCTCATCGAAAGCGAGCGCGCTGACCTGGCCTCTGCTCAGCCAACGGGCGAATTTAGCAACTCTCACGATATCCCCGGCCTGGACACCGGGAATGCTCTTGCCGACAAGCATTGCAGCAAAAGTGGATGACCCGGATTTGTCCGCTGTTTCACCCGTGTCGATCACATCAGGAGCGACAACGATGAATCCCCCTTTCACAAGCTTTTCGATTTCTCCCCCGGGTGCTGCATCGGTTGATTTGCCCTCGGGATGCAGATATATTACGACCGGATGCTTTCCCTCGCTCTCAGGGGCGAATACAAGCAGAGGAATAACGTATTTGTCTTCGGTTTCCAGGGCAAACATCGAGACAGAGTAACCCTCCCTCTGGTATGTTCCCCGGCGGACAATCGCACCAGCTCCGGGCGGCGTTTCATATCCGGAAAGTTCTCTCGCTTTTTGCCGAACAAGCTCCAGATGAGATTCGGTATTCTTTCGTGAAGCCTCGATATTTTGGAGCAGAGCTTGCGTTTCTTTCTTATTCAGGCTGAATGCCGTCTCCCCGCCCAGGGAGGTCGAGATCTGCCCGGTTTCTGTCGCATGGAGCTCTTCAGGATCCAGTATTTCGACCTCTGTATCCGCTGAGTCTCCAGGCAGGTCGAGTGTTTTCTGGAAAAACGAATATATCGCCTCTCTGGTTTTGCGCGTGTAGCCGTGCTCGAAATCGTCCACGGCCATTTTGATATTTTCCTCTCTGCCGAATGCCCTGTAAGCCTGCCTCACTTCACCGTAGGTTTCAATCGCTCCCTGGATACTGAAAAAATCGCGGGTCGTGCAGACTATCATGGCGGGTTTCGGCGCTTGAACCTCGAGGTAATCGGCATGAGTTATCCCATTGGCCACACCGTGGTATAGATTCTGCTCTGCATCCTGCGGGCCGATTGATTCCAGCAGTCTTCTGAACCCGGTGATATAGCAGGTGGGTGCGGCGGCTTTCAGCCTGTCGTCCATCGCCCAGATATACGAGGTCTGGGTCCCGCCGCCGGAAATCCCGGTTATGCCGATTCTTGCAGGGTCGACTTCCGGACGAGTCAGAAGGTAATCCACCGCTCTGATTCCATCCCAGGTGAAATACCTTGCCAGGGACACCCCTGAAATAAAACACTGGCGGCCCACATAGGAATGCTCCGAGGTCGGCCTGCCGATTATGGACTTTTTCTTTTCCGGGTCATAGTACTGAAGTCTTTCTCCCTGGCCGATCGGGTCGATTGCAAAGACAATAAATCCCTTTTTCACAAGATTATAAATCAGCCTCTGGTAGCCCTTGCCCCTGAACGCGATACCCGTATGTCCGATTACATTCAGGATTGCCGGCCTTTTCCCGCTAATTCCGTCGGGAATGAAAAGGCAGCCGGTGACATAAAATTTCGGCAATGATTCAAAAACAATTTTCTCTATCCGGAAGCCATCCTTTTGTATAATTCCGGTAACCTGCGAATTAAGGGGCGTTTTTTCCGGGAACGGCCCGATGATTTCGTTTAAAATTTCTTTTACTTTCTCCTGCCTTTTCTTCCAGCCTATCTTCGTGCTTAGAATTGCTACTTCCCGTTTCCTTTGATCGAGACAGTCAAACGCCTCCCGGTTGAGATAGTGAATCAGCATGTGTTTGCCGTCACTCCACTCGACCCACCTGCTGAATACCTCCAGATTCTCTTCCTGGGCGAAAGCCGGGGTGCTGGTGTTTGCGAGAAAAACCAGAATACAGATGAAGAAAATGAGGGAAAGTTCTCTGACACCTTTCAACACTCTCATGAGGGCCCCCTGAATGAAGGTAGTTGGTGTAAGAATACTGGTTTTAAAATATCAAGGATCAAAACCGGTCTGGTGAAAAAGCCAGACGCTTAGCTGCAATGTGCTTGAATTTTATCACTCTGTAACGGAAAGCTAATATAAAGCTTGGGTGATTCGATAGTGAGGAAGACATTCCCGGTAGCCAGCTGCAAGTTATTTTAAAAATTAATCTTAAATCCTAAAAATTTTATTAAAAAGACCTTTGAAAAAATCACCTAAGAAGGAATGAATTTTTCAACAACCTGGTTGAAGACACACCCCGCCCGCCGTAGGCGGGCACCCCTCTTTCTAGAGGGGAATTTTTTACGTCTAAGTTTTGCCTTATAAGTCCCCTCTATCAAGAGGGGATACAGGGGTGTGTCAGAATTTCAATATTGAATTCTCTCAGAGAGATTCACAAACGTCCCGGCGGAGAACAATCACTTCTTTATCAGGATTTTTTCAAAGGTCTCTCAAAGATAAAATTAAATCATGCCACAAGAATAACCAAACTGTGCAGCCCGTTTTCAATGAATCCACTTCAAGCCTTTTGAACGATAGAGGCTTAACCATGCTTTAGAGAAAGATAACGTGCCCGACTGTAAAGATCAAAGGGGAAGTCTGGTTTCTGCAATCAAGGAGAAAACGCCGGCTCAAATTCACTTTGTCCTTTGGGGAAGGCGATTTATATTTGTGCAAACTGAAAACATTGCCCGCCCTTTAGTATTAACACAGGAGGATGACATGAAAGATTCGGGCTTTGAGAAGGATATCGACCGCCGCAGCTTTATTTACAGCATGCCTGGTGTAGCTGCTGTTCTGGCATCCGCCCCGACTGTTATTTCCGGGTGTGAATCCAAAAAAGCCCTGACAGCAGGAGAGGTCAATAAATACCTCAATTCACTGGGCACAGAGTGGGTCGACTTGAGCAAGACAGTGGACACTTTCAAATCACCAGGGCCGGAGATTGAGGTCAAAGGCATTGCGGTGGCCTGGATGTCTTATACCTGGGCGCTTGAGAGGGCGCTGGAACTCGGTTGCAACCTGTTTGTCACTCACGAGCCGACTTATTATAACCATTGGGATAACGATGAAAAAATCTTCCGCTTCGAATCGGCCCGTAAAAAGAGGGAATTCATCGAGAAGTCCGGGTTGACCATTATCCGCTGCCACGATGTCTGGGATCAGTATCCTGAAATCGGCATCCCGATGGCATGGGGAAAGCTGCTTGAGCTGGAAGGGCCGATAGAAGGGAGCGGCTATTATTACGTTTATGACGGCAAAGCTCAGGCAGCCGGCCTGATCGCCGGAAAAATAGCTGCAAGAGTAGCAGCGCTGGGACAGCCCGGGGTGCAGTTTATCGGGCCGGAGGACAAGCCGGTGAACAGGATCGTCCTGGGAACCGGTGCGATTACCCCCATGTTTCATTTTATCGAAGAGTTTGGTGCGGATATGGCTATCTGCTCAGATGACGGTTTCACCTACTGGAGAGACGGAGCTTTTGCAATCGACTCGGAGTTCCCTGTGGCGATAGTGAATCACCCGGTGAGCGAGGAATACGGGATGAAATTGTTAGCCGAGCACCTTGCCGGAAAATACCCCCAGGTTCCGGTCCACCACATCCCGCAACGCTGCATGTATAAAATTTTCAACGCTTAGATTTGATAAAAGGAGGTATCCGCGAGCTTTATAACCTATACATGTTGTCCAATCTAACCTGAATTATTCATAAATTGCCACAAGCCTTAACAGGGTCCTTTCTACTGGAGTATCACGTTTAGATAACTGGAATTATTCAATCAAGCATAATTCCTCGGCTCTACGCTAAATTTGTGGATTGGTTTAGAAATATACGCTACACTATTTATGAATTAATGTCCTTAGTGAAGTCTCGTGGTTACGAGGACATAAAATGGGTAGCGTGTAGATGATAAATAAT
>CAZJQI010000072.1:0-19463 GCA_964548275.1 uncultured Gemmatimonadales bacterium | reverse complement strand
GGGGAGTTACACACCCCGTCCGCTTCGCGGCCACCCCTCTTTCTAGAGGGGAATTATTTAAGTCTAAGTTTTGCATTAACAGTCCCCTCTATCAAGAGGGGATACAGGGGTGTGTTAGACTTTCAATATTGAATTCTCTCAGGAAGATTCACTGAACTTCCCAACAGAGAACAATCATCTCTTTATCAGGATTTTTCAAAGGTCTCTACTCTATAATAACCAAAAAAGAGAGATAAGCTGTTATTGTCCTTTTTTTAAGATTTCCATTAATTCGTGATCAGTCAATGCAACCGGGTTGCCTTTCATACTGCTTGACTTTTGGGCCTTTGCCACCACAGTTGGAAAATCTTGCTCTTTCAATCCAAACTCAGCCAGCGGCGGCACGTTGAATGCCTCGCAAAGACCCTGCACCCATGCAATACCATCAACTGCCCGCGCCGCGGCGGTTCCAGTCAAAAGCCGGGCAATCTCGTCATACCGGGCCAGGGCTGGTGAGTCGGCTTCACGCCTCAGCAATGCCTGCACATTTTCTTGCATAACGTACGGCAAGAGCCTGGCGCATATGGCCCCATGGGGAGCGGAAATCATGCCGCCCAACGGGCCGGCGATACCGTGCACTGCCCCCAGTTTCGCGTTAGCCAGGGCCAATCCACTAAAAAGACTTGCCAGGGCCATATCCTCACGGGCGGCCCGGTTGCTGCCATCTTCATAAGCTCTTCTTAAAGAGCGCCCGACCCGTTTCACTCCCTCCCGGCAGATACAGTCTGTCAGTGGGTTTGCCTTATCGGTAACATAAGCTTCCATGAGCTGGGTGAGCGCATCCAAACCAGTGCTGGCTGTAACAGAGGGTGGCATCGAATGAGTCAATACCGGATCGACCACAGCCACACGAGGCAGCATCATCGGACTGCGCATGCTGACTTTCACCCCGTATTCAGGCAAGCCGAGCACTGCATTGCGCGTGACCTCAGCGCCTGTTCCTGCTGTTGTGGGAATCGCAATGTTGGGTACGGGACTCCGGCTCAGCGGTTTACCGCGACCGACAACCTCCAGATAATCCTCCAGTTCCCCGCTATTGGTCAGCATAGCTGCAATCGCCTTGCCGGTATCCAGGACACTTCCTCCGCCAATAGCGATGACCAGATCACTTTTAGCCTCACGGGCCTGTTTCACACCCGCCTTTGCCATGGCTACGGTCGGTTCGCCAGACACGTTAAAGGTGACAGATCTTATTCCCTGTTTTTTCAACTGCTCCAGAAGCTGCTCGGCCCGAGCACCAGTGCGGCCTGTAACAACAAAAGCACAGCTTCCTGTCCCGGCCGCCAGGGGCGCAACTTCCTGAATCGACCCATGGCCGAAAATGATGCGCGCAGCTGTGGCAAATTCAAATCTCATGGTTCCCCCTGCTTAATACAAAATGCTGCAACTAATCCCAGCCCTGTTCGTCAGGGAAAAGATTAGTGTATTTAACACTTGTACGCGGTTCAGCCATCATAGCTGCCACGGTATCGCGCCATTTCTGATAGTGGGTGGTTTCCTTGTGCCGGGCCGGATCATCCGGGGTACGATAGACTTCGACCAGTACAAAGCGCGTAGGGTCATCCTGTTGCTGTATGACATCAAATCTCGCGATACCCGGCTCCTGTACGCTGTTACTAGCGTTCTCAAGTGTGGCGGCCCGGAAGGCTTCAACCTGATCAGGCTTAACATGGGCAAAAACGTGGACTATAAGCATTATATTCTCCCTTCAGGCAGCAAATCATGCTGTTAGTGAGAGTGGGGATAAGTGTTCAATCTCAGCAGCTTTGGTAGTAACAATTATTTAATGTTACGGCTTCAAGGTCAAGGGCATTGGGATGTCAATAACCTGTATAGTGTCAGCGCAAGCTAAAGTTTGATTAATCAGGGGAACGATATAATCCGGCAGTGAGTCGAAAAGATTTTAAAAATAGTCAACCATGGCCAGCCATTAAAAAAAAGTGCTTGCCGGGATCGGCAGCCCCTTTAATTTTGTAATGAATTAATTACTGCATACTTGTAAATTGGCACTGAAAGAGTAATTTTATTAAAAGACAAAAGCTGTCACTTCCGATGAGAAACGTGGTATGATAACTCTCAAAAAGAACAGCATCGGGTTTCTGCTGGGATTTCCGTTCCTGTTATTGGCCTTGACTTTCGCAAATGCGAAGTGCGAGGTGATATTCTCCGATGATTTCGAGTCAGGTTTTCTATCTGACCGCTGGGAGAGTATCAGTTCAACCGAGCCGGGCGATGCTGCGCTCGAGACCCGATCCGAACACGTTTATGCAGGAAAACGCTCCCTGCGTTTAACTGCTGCCGCGAACGACGGGAATTCCTCTTCAGCCCAGGTCACCCGTTGGTTCATGCCAGGATACGATCAGCTTTACTACCGCTGGTACGCCAAATTTGCCGAGGACTTTGACCAGGGCAACTTCATGCACTGGACCATGATCGGAGGAAACAACGTCAACAATAAGTACTCTGCTTTCGGCCAGGCTGGAAACCAGCCCAACGGCTTCGATTTTTTTACGACCATGCTTGAACCTGCCCGCAACTGGGGCGAGTACCCTCCCCCGGGGGCAATTGGTTTTACTACGAGCTATCCGGACATGGAAGCCGCCCCGGGCGGCGCTTACTGGGGAAACCGGTTCCAGCCCCTGGTGCCGTTCGTGATCGAGCGGGGACGCTGGTATTGTTTCGAGGCTATGGTCAAGCTCAATACTCCGGGCCTCTTAGATGGTGAACAGGCATTCTGGATCGATGGAGTAAAAATTCTTCACGCCAAAAATATCAGGTGGCGCGACAGCGAGCTGCTGAAACTAAATTTTTTATGGTTCTGTGTCTATATACACCAGGCAATCCAGGATAACACCTGCTGGTACGATGACCTGGTTATCAGCACTGAGTACGTTGGTCCCCTGGACGGGGAACTGCCTGATTCGCCACAAAACTATGATCTCAACTTTGATAGTAAAATCGACATTGCAGATGTAATACTGCTCATGCTTATGAAGAGGGATGATCCGGAGGATGGGCGGGCGGATTACAATAGGGACGGCAGGAGCACGATAGCTGATGTAATCCAATTGCTTTTGGATAATTTTAAAGAAAAACTCTCCCTGTGTTTAAATAAATTTCTCTCAACTGACCTGCACCCGACTATCCATTCTGGAGATATTCCGCCTCCGGATTTGCCGAATTATCCTCAAAACTGCACCCTGATTTTCTCGCTCCTGCCCTCCGGAACAGAGTTAAGGTTTTTGAAAACCTTGAACCGGTCAGTCCCTGGTTCGCCCACTTTGAGAGTGTAAAGACCCTCTTTGAACACTCTGGGCCTGAATGTCATTCCCTTGACCCGCAGGGTATAGACAATCTCGCCATTGGACTGATCAATTAGCTGCACCACAGGATCGGCCATGCCGCTTATTTCAATCACGGGCAGCCAGGCAGTTGCCTTGCGGTTGTAGTTGTCAGTTTGATCTATCGTAACCGGCCAGCCGGGATAGGGCTCTGCCCCCGGCTTTGACGGATCGACCCAGCGGGGCCAGTTGGCAATCGTTATCCTGCGGGTATTCCGGTTGAACCTGACAATTCCGTAACCGGGAGCGCGGTGATTGATCCAGGTTGGCTCGATCCCGACTGCAATTGGATTAGATACTGCATATACTGAGATTTTGTTGCCGAAACCGTCCTGGAAGTCGCCGGTGTATCCTGGCGTACCGGGTTTGCGGTTTTTTCCAGGCTCTGGTGGAAACCACCGCCTGGGCCAGACATTCGCCACCGAGGGCACGCAAATCGCAAACGGCCCATCATGCCAGTCATCGATACCGTACTGGACTGTGCTGCCCAGGTGCTGGTCTCCTGATATGTGAAAGGCGAAACCGCGCCGCATCCGATCAAGAGCCTTGTTGCGCCCTGTCTGCGGCCAGCCGTTGGAGTCATGATCCTGCACTTTGACTTCACCCTGCACATATTCGCCGGGTTTCATCACTCTGAGCCTTGGCACCACGTCATCACCTTTTGCAGGCGGAGGCAGGGTGGTCAGGTTGGCAAAAAGAGTCTGTGAGATTACCACTTTCATCCAGGTTCCGCGGCTCCAGTCAGCCGCCCAGTGTTCGAGGAAATCAAGCTGGCGCTGGCCCAGCAGCACCGCTCCGGTAACATCTCCATCCCTGGCTGAATCGAATCCAGGGTTCTGAGCCCACCCATTGATAACCTCACCCTCAGGCAACAATTCTTTCGGCGAGGATTTCCACTTACGGTCTTCGATTACCGCGAAACTCACTCCCCCCAGTTGCATCGGGCCGTAATAGACCGAGATCCCCTGTTCCACCGGGGTCGGATCGAAGGAAGCGGCCATGTGGCTTGTCTGGGTGCGCTGAACCATGTTCATCCAGACAGGCGGCATGCAATAGCCGCCGTTGTCCTGTCCCGCAGCGTAGCCTTCCCTGAGATCGGCCGGCCTGCCGCCTGCACCCCAGATATTTCCCTGGAAAACATCATGATCGTCGGGAATGGAAACGCTCGGGATATCTTTCAACAGATCCCGGTACTCCCAGCCGAACATGTACCATTTTCTCAGGTAGTCCAGAGTGGCCAGATTCACGTCCTTGCCCCGCAGCACTCCGTACCCGCCGACTCTCTCGTAGATCTGGTCTCCGGTGAAAGCCAGAAGGTCGGGCTTGTGCCAGCTCACTGACCTGACAATATCGGCGTGGGGAAAACCGAAATCATTGTTTCCGGTAAACGCGGCGACAACGATCTCCTCCTTGTCCCTGGGGTCTTTCCTGATCGTGCCGCTGAAATGGGTATCGACCGTCTCGCCGGCTGCGGATAAGAGCAGATATACCACGCGGTAAGGCGTATCGCGGGTGTCGTCCCAGTTGCTCACCCGGAATGTGGCCGTGCGGGCCAGCGGATCGATCACCGCCTCATCTATCTGCCTCCATCCTCCTGTTGCAGGGTCCTTGACCTCCAGGGCCACTACCCGGCAACCATTGCCGACCGGCGCCATTTGCGCTTTAAGTTTCAGAACCCCTCGGCTGAGCGTGTATTGAGTGAAAAGCACCGGCCCCCAGGCGCGCTGCTCAAAAGCTTCCACCTTGCCCCCGGAAACTCTCCAATCCCTGAACCAGAAACGCACGTTCCCACCGCTGCCTTCCCCCTCGCGGCTCTCGTTCGGGTCGCTCTCCTTTTTCGGCCTCGTCTCGGACAGGTCTGTCTCTTTTGGCTTCACCGCGCTGCAGACCAGCGCAACACTGCCAGCCAGCCAGTCCGGATGCACTTTGTCTCGAACAGTCCGGGAAAGGAGCTTTCCATCTTTGTCGAAAGCCTGAAGGGTTATCCTGTACGTAGTCGCTTCCGGTTCCACTCTCAGGTAAAGCCGGATGTGGTTATAGGGACCCGCGATTTTTCCGGCCGATCCGTCACAGCCCCCGATAAACAGAAATCCGTCAGTGGAAAGCCCGGCGTTTATTCCATCGCCACGCACGGCGCTGTCCCGGTAATCGTTGAATTCCCCCAGAGAGCCGACCTTGAAACCGACCCAGCCCTCTGTGGGCTGAATGTTGTATTCCTCGAGCTGGCCCAGGGTAACACTCATTTCAACATTTCCTTTCCCCGTTCCCAGCTCCCGGGTGAGCAGATAAATATTGCGGTCGCCGCCGCTTCTATGGCACTCCAGCCTGCCGTGCGAGACCCGCCAGTCAGGAAGGGGGTTGGTCCAGTACTCCGGCCCGGCCCACACGCGTTCGAGTTGCCGAGGCCAGTTGCTCGCGAAATCAGCAGCGTAGATAAAACCGGAAAGCGCCGGTAATAATGCTGAAAAAAGAAGGGCCAGTATCTTGATACGATTCCACATTTTTCCCATCCTTGTCTGGAGAAGGAGAGTTATAGTGATCTGTTTCCGCTTATCAACATAAAAAGGGCCCGGATAAAATTCCAGACCCATCAAATAAATTGCAGCGAACTCACGGACTTTTTCCCGGCTCAAAATGATTGACACGCAACTACTACTTGGCTATATTGCCAAATAGCCATTTAATTGGAGGGTAAAATGGATCCTAAAATCCAGGCCAAATTCGAATACAGGGCCAGAGTCCTGAAAGCGCTGGCCCATCCTACCCGTCTTTTCATTGTCGATGAACTGTCCAGAGGAGAAAGATGTGTCTGCGAACTCACTGAAATGATCGGTGCGGATGTCTCCACTGTTTCCAGGCATCTTTCCATCCTTAAAAATGCCGGTATCCTTCAGGACGAGAAAAGAGGGCTACAGGTATTCTATAATTTGAGGATAAGCTGTCTGCCTGGATTTTTCAGCTGTGTCGAGGATGTGCTCAAATCTAATGCCCGAGCGCAGATGCAAGCCATAACTTAAAAGGACTCGTTCGATTATTGATTCGGTCAGGCTGACATACACCCAGCAGCTTTTACCAGGTTTCGGCTGGAGCGGAGAATCGTGAACTGGAAAAAAGAATGGAAAGCGCTTGCATCTGCCCTGGGCTTATTTCTCGCCTTTTTCTACTTCCCTGTGGGCACAGCCAGGTTCGACAATGCACTCATAGAGGCCTTTCATCTGGCACGATGGTACGCCAGGGAGCATGTGATCCTGTGCCTGGTGCCCGCTTTTTTCATTGCCGGGGCGATCGCGGTCTTTGTCAGCCAGGCCTCGGTGATGAAATATCTCGGCTCCAGGGCCAGCAAATTGATCTCATATGGAGTCGCTTCCGTTTCCGGCACCATTCTGGCTGTCTGTTCATGCACGGTGCTGCCGCTCTTTGCCGGTATTTACCGCATGGGTGCAGGTCTCGGGCCGGCGACGGCTTTTCTCTATTCCGGCCCTGCGATCAATGTGCTGGCGATTATCCTCACAGCCAGGGTGCTGGGCCTGGAACTCGGCCTGGCCCGGGCTGTGGGCGCGATAGTTTTCAGTGTTGTCATCGGGCTTTCGATGCACCTGATTTTTCTTCGCGAGGAGACCGAGAAAACCGACCTTCAGGCAGCCATGCCCGAGCCTGAGGTGTCAAGGCCGCTGTGGCGGAACGCCGTCTATTTTGCCCTGATGGTTGCAATCCTGATATTCGCCAACTGGGGCAAACCGGCCGAGAGCAGCGGACTCTGGCATGCGGTTTACTCCATTAAGTGGATTCTGACAGCACTATCGGCCGTGGGCCTCGGGGTGGTGCTGGCCTGCTGGTTCGGCCTGGGGTGGGATAAGCTCGCAGCTCTTACGATAGCCCCGGTAGCTTTGGCCGTTTTGTTCTGCGACTTTCCCGTTCTGTCTTTCTCGGCGGGGTTTCTCGGCCTGTCGATCGTGACATCCACAGACAAGGGCGAGCTCGGCGACTGGTTCAGCTCCACCTGGGGTTTTGCCAGGCAGATTCTCCCCCTGCTTTTCTTCGGAGTGCTGATTGCCGGGGCCCTGCTGGGCCGTCCGGGTCACGAGGGAATCATTCCCTCCGCGTGGATACACAATGCGGTGGGAGGAAACTCCCTGCCGGCAAATTTTTTCGCTTCTTTTGCCGGGGCTTTCATGTACTTTGCCACGCTCACCGAGGTCCCGATCCTCCAGGGCCTGATCGGCAACGGCATGGGCAAGGGCCCGGCACTGGCCCTGCTGCTGGCAGGCCCCGCCTTGAGCCTGCCCAACATGCTGGTAATCCGCAGCATAATGGGCACCAGGAAAACCGCAGTCTTCGTTCTTCTTGTAATTGCCATGGCTACTGTCAGCGGCTTGATTTACGGATCATTTTTTTGAAAAGGAACAAGTGATGAAAAAGATACAGATACTCGGCCCAGGCTGCCCGAAATGCCGGAAACTGGCAGAAAACGCAGAGACCGCCGCCAGGGAAACCGGTATCGATTTCGAGATGGAAAAGGTGACCGATATCAAGGCAATCATGGGCTTCGGCGTGATGATGACACCCGCTCTTGCTGTTGACGGCCGGGTAAAGGTCTCCGGCAAGGTTCCGGACGTGGATGAGATCAAAAAGATGCTGTCCTTTCGATAATCCTTGACAATTCGGCATAATTTGCCCAATCCTCTAATAGCCATTTCACTTGCCTCTTCTGTCCCCAGCTCAACCTGCATCTGCCTGGAGGCATGCCATGCCGAAAAAGATCAACCGCCGGAAATTTATCACAAACTCCGCAGTCGGGGCCGCCGGGGCCTCGGTGTTCCTGAGCTGCGAGGAAAAAGCCCTGACGGAAAAACCCGAAAAGCCTGGGACCGAACCCCCGGTCACCGGCCTGCAGACAGGCAAGATCGGCAGTCTCACGGTAAGCAAGCTGATCTGCGGGGGAAACCTGATCAGCGGCTACGCCCACGCCAGGGACCTGATCTACGTCTCGCCCCTGGTCAAGCGCTACAACACCGATCAAAAGATCCTCGACACTCTGCAATTGTGCGAGGAGAACGGAATCAATACTGTGATTGCCGATCCCCGGGAGCTTCCGATAAGGATTTTCCAGACATACTGGAAGGAGCGGGGCGGCAAGATGCAGTGGATCTCGGAGAGCTACCCCACACCTACCGACGTTAAATCAACCATCCGGAAAGCCATCGACAGCGGGGCCGCGGCGGTTTACGTTCAGGGCGCGGCTGGCGATAAACTGGTCAGCGACGGGCATGTCGACACGCTCGGAGAGGCTATCGATTATATTAAATCGAATGGTTTGCCCTCTGGAATCGGCGGCCACGTGCTCGAGGTAATCGTGGCCAGTGAGAAAGCAGGCCTGAAACCCGATTTTTACATGAAAACCCTTAACAGCAAGAATTACTGGTCCGCCCAGCCAGCCGAGCAGCACGATAATGTCTGGGCCGTTACTCCGGAAGAAACCATCGAATTCATGAAAACAGTGGACAGGCCGTGGATCGCATTCAAGGTCCTGGCCGCAGGGGCGATCCATCCGCGGGAGGGCCTGCGCTACGTGTTTGCCAACGGCGCCGATTTCGCTGTAGTAGGCATGTTCGACTGGCAGGTCAGGGAAAATGTAATCCTTGCAAAGGATATTCTATCAAGAGACCTGAACAGAGAGCGCCCCTGGAAAGCCTAAAAGTCTGAACCCTCCTTCCAGCCATGCGGAATGCCACCGGAACCGATTCACGCACAGCCAGCAATCTTAACAATCCCGGCCACACCACGGCCGGGATTTTATTCTTTATATTGAGATTGTCTCTTTTTAACTTATTGAGTGGATTTCCTATATCCACGATAGACCGGTTTTCTTCATCTCTGTGCCTTACGGAGGAAATATGAAACCTCATCTGCGCCTTATCATCCTTTTGCTGCAATTAGTGAGCATCGGTTTTCTCAAAGCACAAAGCGAATTTGTCACCATCCCGGCCACAAGCTCCACAATTGTCGACGGACTCAGCGGCATCGAGGTGGATGTCAGCTTGAGCGAGTTCATGATCGCTGCCACGGAACTTACCCAGAAAGATTTTTCCCAACTAATGGGTTACAACCCTTCATTCCATCAGGGCCCTGACTACCCTGTAGAAAATGTCTCCTGGTGGGAGGCTGTGCGCTACTGCAACCTGCGCAGTCTGAAAGAAGGCCTTGCGCCCTGCTATGATCTTTCCACAGGAGAATGCGATTACTCCAAAAACGGCTATCGCCTGCCCACAGAGGCCGAATGGGAGCTGGCTGACAGCCTCGGCAGCCCCTATACCCGGGAAACAGCCCATCAGCACGGCAATATCGGCTCGGCCAACAGCGAAAGCCTTACTGTATTGAAAAAGGAATTAAGCGAAAAGGCCACGAAGAAAGTGGGCAGCTACCCGGCGAATTATTTCGGCCTGCACGACATGCTGGGCAATGTCTGGGAATGGTGCAGCGATTATTTCAACCGCGTGAAAGACACGCCGGTTCCGCTCACAGACCCGCGGGGTTTCTCATGGGGACCGGAGCGAGCCTTGCGGGGCGGCTCTTTCATCAGCCTTTCCGGCAACTGGAGCAGGGGATACCGTTCCTGCATGAAGCCGGAGTACAGGAGCCGTTTCACCGGTTTCAGGCTCTGCAGGAGAACCGGGCCGGAAACAGCAGAAAAACGCCCTTCCAATGCCGGCTGGTTCGAACCGTACAACCGGGTCCCTGCCGGTTTCGAGAACAACACCGGAGAACTCCCGCCGCTGCTTAAAGATCCCAGGGGCAGAACGGTAAAAACTGCCGAACAGTGGCTGGAGCACCGGAAACAGATCGAGGCGAAATGGGCCGAACTCCTGGGGGAAATGCCGGAACTGCCGCCTGGTGTGAATGTAAAACCGGCTAAAACTTTCGAGGAGGAAAGATACACCGGCAGGCTGATGTACCTCCAGGTGGAACCCGACTGGTGGGAAAAAATCTTTCTGATGATTCCACGCAAACCGCTCGCCAGGCCCACCCCGGTGGTAATCGTTCCCTACTATGATGTCGATACCCCGGCGGCAAAGAACATGGGCGGCAGAAGCTATATGACGCATGGAGTGAGGTCTTTCGCCTACCTGATGGCGCAGCAGGGCTACATTGCGGTGGCGATCAGGTGGTACGGAGAAAGCTACGGGGAAAACTACGCCGAGGCTGTGGCAAACCTGAAAATCAGGCACCCCGGACTGTCCGGGCTCGGCAAGTGGGTCTGGGACGCGCAGCGGCTTGTCGATTACCTCTACACCCTGCCTGAGGTCGATTGCAGAAATATCGGCATAATCGGACACTCGCTCGGCGGCAAGATGTCGCTCTACGCCGCAGCCTTCGAGCCAAGAATCACCGCGGTGGTTGCCTCCGAGCTGGGAATCGGCATTACTTTCTCCAATTACGAGGACTACTGGTACCACGACCAAACCATCCGGGGGATCGAAAAGCACACCGACCACCATGAGCTGCTGGGCCTGATCGCTCCCAGGCCGTTCATGCTGATCGGCGGCGACAGTGCCGATAACGACAAGAGCTGGTACTATATCAACTCTGCCAGGGAGGTCTACAGCCTGTTCGGCAAACAGAAAAATATCGGTTATTTCAACCACCGTACGGGACACACGCCCACACCGGAGTCGGTCCGGCTGGCAGTGGAATGGCTGAAACACTTCCTGAACAACGAATAGAAAGCCTGCCTCTCTGATAGAGAAGAATCAACAAAGGAGGTTGTCCCATGAAAAGACGCGATTTACTGCTGGCCGCATCCGGTATCGCCGCAGCCCCATTGGCCGCTGCCGCCCAGGGAAGCACCAGTAAAGCCGGAGCAAGCCGTGAATATTACGAGCTGAGGAAATACTATCTGCTCAACCGGTCAAAAATCAGCCGGTTCGACACTTTCCTGCGCGATGCAGCCATCCCCGCACTCAACCGTCTCGGTGTCGAACCGGTGGGTGTTTTCTCCGTGCTTTACGGTCCCAATATCCCCACGCCCGCCCTTTATCTTCTCTTGCCCTACAAGTCGCTCGAATCCTGGGCTGCTGCAAAGGACCGGCTGATCGCCGACGCCGAATTCATAGCCGCTGGCGCCGAGGTGCTCGACACCCCGCTTTCAGAACCGGCCTACGTGCGGGCGGAAAGCTCGCTCATGCTGGCTTTCGAGCAAATGCCCGGGCTTGAACTGTCCCAGCAGACAGAAGGGAACAAGCCGCGCATTTTCGAGTTGCGTATCTACGAAAGCCACAGCGTGAAGGCGGGAAGGGAAAAAATCGAGATGTTCAACCAGGGCGGAGAGATCGAGCTTTTCCGCAAAACGGGCCTGAACCCGGTGTTTTTCGGCGAGACTCTTGTGGGGCCGCAGTTGCCCAACCTGACCTATATGCTTTGCCACGACAACATGCAGGCCCGCGACGCAAGCTGGGACCGTTTCGTCACGCACCCTGAATGGCTCAAAATGCGGGAAATTGAAAAGTATAAGGATACGGTTTCCAACATCACGGACATAATCCTTCGCCCCGCAGCCTATTCGCAGATCTGATATAACCGGTAAAAGGGGCTTGACATGCAAAGGGCATTTATTTCTGCTTGCCGATTAATAGTAATTATTGCGCTCGTATCGAGCCTGAAATGTTCAAAGCAGCCTGCTCATCAGGCAAGCTTAAATGCAGGCGATTTCCCGAGTATCCAGGCCGCCCTGGATGCTCTTCCTTCAAGCGGAGGGCTGGTCAGGATTCCGGCGGGAATCTATCGGATCAGTGAACCTCTGCGTATCCGGCTCAGCAACGTGGCTCTCGTCGGGGAGGGGCGGGGCACTGTTATTGTCAACGAGAACCGGCAGGGTGAGCCGGCCATCCTCGCCCGGCCCGCTAAAGACCCGGAAGCCAATCCACTCTGGGGTGTAACAATCTCCAACATGTGTATCACAGGCGACACAGCCGCGATCCGGGAAGCCGGAGCCTGGCCTGAGGAAGATCGCTTTCTGAACCAGGGAGGAGATGGAATTCTGGCTGACCACTGCTATAACAGCCTGTTTGAAAAACTCTGGATTGTACGCAACCGAGGACATGGATTAAACCTCGTTATCTGTTATGAGGACCCTCGTATTCAGTCCTGTGTAGTCACGTATAACCGCAAATCCGGCATCCGGCTGGAAGGCTGCCATGATATCGTGGTCTCGGCAAACCAGCTCGAAGAGAATTATCAGGAGGGGATCCTGGCAATCGGCTGCTACAACCTTACCGCCAGCGGGAACAATATCGATGATCATCGCGGGCCGGGGATTGTTCTCAAATCTACGACCTGCTCCTCCCTTTCCGGAAACCTGATCGAGGAAAGCAGGGGATGGGGCCTGATTTTCCAGGACAGCCACACAAACACTTTTTCCGCAGGGACAATCCGTAATAACGTTCCCGGCGGCGGTGTAAAGTTTTCCAACTCCAGTTTCAACGTGATCAGCGGCTGCACCTTTGAGGCCAACGACAGCCTGGCCGTTTATACCGACAGTGACTCCCGTCAGAACAACATCACTGGAAACACTTTCAGCACTGAGAGATATGAAGAATCGACCCCGTCAAGCTCAGGGCTCTTTATTGCCGGGGGCGAAAATCTGGTCAGTGCCAACATCATATCTCCGAAAACCGGTTTCGGATTGATACTGTCAGGAGAGGCTCACAATGTATTCGGAAATACGATAATCAGCCCGAAAGGAGCTCACTGCATTCTCATTGAAAATCTCAAGAACACGATAATCAGAGACAATTTACTGCTAAGCCGCCTGGAAGCGGGCTCTGCGGGTGTCATCTTAAAAAGAGGCTCCAACCGGGGCAATCGTCTTGAGAATAATCGTTAAAAACCAAAGCGGAAGAACGACTGCATGATCTATTTCTGGGCAATTATAGCATACCTGGTTGTGCTTATCGGCGTGGGGGCGGCCCGCAGCAGGCAGGTGAAAAATGAGACCGATTTCATGGTTGCCGGCAGAAAGCTCTCCGCCTGGGTGCTGGTGGGCACCTTGCTTGCCACGTGGATCGGTTCCGGCTCCATTTTCGGCGGCGCTGGCCTGGCCTACGACAAGGGTTTCCCCGCCCTCTGGTTTGACGCCGGGGTCTGGGTGGCGATTGTGGTGCTCTATTTCGTGGCCGGAAGGGTCCGCAGATTCGGCCAGTTCACAGTGCCGGATATCCTCGAGGCCCGCTACAACAAATACGCCCGCCTGCTCGGTACGCTGGTCACTATAGTGGCCTACACGGCGATTGTCAGCTACCAGTTCCGCGCCGGAGGGATGGTGCTCAACTTTGTCACCGGCATCCCCCAGGAAAGCGGAATGGTAATCACTGCCGCCTTCGTGATCGGCTATACCGTGCTCGCCGGAATGATTTCCGTGGCCTACACGGATGTGGTAAACGGGGCGATCATGATCCTCGGCCTTTTCCTTGCTCTGCCGTTCCTGCTGAGCAGCGCCGGCGGATGGGATGCGGTGCTCTTCACCCTGCCGGAATCCCGTTTCCAGGTGTTCGGTGAACTGACTGTTGCCCAGGCGCTCGGCTATTCGTGCGCCACCATGCTGCTTCTGCTGGGAGAGGCCGGAATGTACGGGCGCTTTTTTTCGGCCAGGGATGAATCCGCAGCCCGCAAATCCGTTCTCGGCTGGTTGGGCGGAACGATTCTGCTGGAGACCCTGATCGTGGTCCTGGCGGTGATCGGCAGCGCCAGATTCGCAGGCATAGAATCGGAGATGGTAATCCTTTACGCGGTTAAGGAGGCTCTGCCGGTGGCAGTCGGCTGCCTCTGCCTGGCCGCTATTGTCGCGGTGATCGTCTCCACTGCCGATTCGTTCCTGCTCGTGCCGGCAACTAATGTGGCACGGGATATCTACCAGCGTTTTATCAATCCGGAGGTGACCTCAGGCAGGCTCGTTCTTTTCACGAGGGTGATGGTTGTCGCTCTGGGCCTGCTGGCCTGGGTGCAAGTGAGTTTTTTCACCAGCGTTCTGGAGATGGCAGTCTACGCCTACACGATGTACGGCACCGGGATTACACCTGCCCTGTTGGCCGCCTTTTTCTGGAGGAGAGCCACGCCAGCAGGAGGAGTGAGTTCGATCGGGGCAGGAATGCTCACAACCGCCCTCTGGGAGATTCTGGGCAGGCCGCTTGATTGGCCCACTGTTTATCCGGCCCTGGGGATAAGCCTGCTCTGCCTGGTGCTGGTGAGCCTGGCCACGCCGAAACCCGCAGAGGAAAAATGGCGGCCGTTTTGCTGAGCTTCACCTCTAACAGGTAGTCGGGGATCTATGTACATAGCCGACCTCTAATTGGATTCCTCGAATCTTATGAAAACAGCTTCATATTTCCACTCGCTTTTCCTGAATTCGGTTCTCATTTGGCTTGTGTACTCGCTGGCAATCCTGGCCGGAGGTTTCACCACTATTGCGTGGGCGCCGGCTCTCATCGCCCTTTTCTTTATATTTTCCATTATCTTCTTTTCAGATCTCCCTATCGCTGTTATAGTACCGATAACCGTATATGTGCGCTCGGGATAGTTCTTTAGCACCTTGAGACTGTCTGTGGGCGGATACTTCTCCACACCTTTGGCCGGCCGGTATTTCGTGGACATACATCCGGTTATCGCCATGCTTATAGCAAGTGACAGCAGAAGAAAAATATTCAATACTTTTTTCATATCGAGCCTCCCAGGGCGCCTGCCCCACACAGAGATCATTAGTCGAAAATCCGGGATCAGGTTATAAAACCTCTTCTTTCAGATTAGCAGGGTCTGAATAATCATATCCTTCTAATTCGATGTGTTCAAGGTTTATACTACTATTTGCAGACTGAGAATCCATCCCGGGGATATCCGGCCTTTGCTCCAGCCCCGGGGAAAACGTCCCTGCCGGACTGTCTGGATCGGCTTGCCCGGCTGTATTCAATCTAATAACTTGATTTTATCCGGTTAGCGCCGTATTGTCAAAATAGATTCGCGGTGGTAAATTTTACGTTCAGTGAACCTGGAAAGTGCTTTTGACTGTTTTTCAGTTGGCCGATGAATAAAAAAAATAAAGACAGAGAATTAACCGGGTTAAGAGAAAAGCTCGAGCAGAAAGATGCCGAGATTCAGGCTGTTATCGACGCCTGCCGGAAAATTACCTCCAGCCTTAATGTCGAGGAGGTATTGAGGTTTATCCAGGAGTCCGCCCGCAAACTGATGGATGCCGAAAGCAGTTCGGTGATCCTGCTGGACACCAGCGGGGATAACCTTCAGATCGCCAGTTCCACCGGTTCCAAGGAAAAGACGGTGAAGGGATTGAGGTTCCCCGCGGACAAGGGGATCGCCGGATGGGTGATCAGCAACGGCCAGCCGTTGATTGTCAATAATGTGGACGGAGATCCCCGATTCTATCCGGAGATCGATCAGATTTCAGGCTACCGGACCGATTCGATCTGTGCTGCCCCAATGACTTTCCGGGGAAAAATCATGGGAGTCATCGAGGTGCTCAATCACCCCGGTTCGGAAGGCTTTTCCAGCGACAAGCTGGAACTTTTCAGCACTTTTGCGGATCTGGCGGCAATCGCCCTGAAAAACGCGATCAGCTATGACAACCTGACCACCAGCTACCGCCTGCTGCACGAGCAGATGCGTATCGAGGGCATTTATCAGAGCGAAAACAGGAAAATGCAGAAAGTTTACGAGATGTGCCGTCAGGTTGCGCCCCTGGAAAGCACTGTCCTGATTCAGGGTGAAAGCGGCACAGGCAAGGAGCTGCTTGCCGACCTGATCCACCGGATGAGTAACCGCAAGGACAAACCCCTGGTAAAGGTGAATGTCGCCGCTCTGCCGGAAAACCTGGTGGAAAGCGAGCTTTTCGGTCACGAAAAGGGTTCTTTTACAGGTGCTGTATCGAGAAAGATAGGCAGGTTCGAGCAGGCCGACTGCGGAACCATTTTCCTCGACGAAATCGGGGAGCTGCGGCCCGATACCCAGATCAAGCTGCTCCGTTTCTTACAGGATCATACATTTGAACGTATCGGAAGTACCGATGTTATTAAAGTGGATGTCCGTATTATTGCAGCCACCAACCGAAACCTCGAACAGGCTGTGGCCTCCGGGGATTTAAGAACAGACCTCTACTACCGGCTGAACGTCGTTCCGATGCGGGTACCTTCTCTGCGCGAGCGAAAGGAGGATATTCCCCTGCTGGTCGACTTTTTTATCAGGAAGTTCAACAGCGAGCTTGCACGAAAAGTGGAGGGGATCAGCGGCGAGGCACTCCCACTGCTAATCAGCCACTCCTGGCCGGGCAATATCAGGGAGCTGGAGAATATTATCGAGCGGATCATGGTCATGCGCCAGAGCGGCGTAATCCTGCCCCAGGACATCCCGAGCGAAATAGTGCAAGCAGACACCGCTACTGGCTTTGCAGCCTCCCTCCCTGTTGATTCCCAGCCCTCGGGGATGTGGAACCTGGAAAAAGGGCTGATCGAAAAAACCCTCCAGGCCAACTCTTTCAACCAATCGGAAACCGCCCGGAAACTTGGGATCACTCTGAACCAGCTCAGGTACAGGATCAAAAAGTTCAAGATCGATATCAGGAAGTGAAATATCCGATCCGCCTCTTTTTCTTCCGATCAAAATCCCTACATAAAAATTCACATCCTCGGTTGTTAATATTCACAACAATTTGTTAATATTCACAACAATTTTTGTGCACAATATTCTGCTGCCAATTTTTCTCTCCTTCCTATTCCCCTGATAATCAGATAGTTACGAATTTAATTCTTCCCGGGCAAATTTTGGCACAATGGTTGCACTAACCTGGTCTTGGAAAGTAAAAAAACATCAAATGAACTTGAAATCACCTGTCTCCGGAAGAGGATCGCCGACTCGGACTAACCGGAACGGGCATCTTGGCCCATTTATAAACCTGGCGGGGAACCAGATATCCGGGGAAGATAGGCACAGCCGAGTTGAGCGGTCCTCTTCCGGAGACAGCAAGGAAAGGATTCCCGGGTGAGTCGAAAAGTGTGGTGAATCGAGATTCCTAACTCTGTCGGCTTCCTCTGACTTGGGTGCGGAATCCCGATCTGATTCAAAGAGGAGGCTGTCATGAAATGGTCATATTTTTTACGGGTTATTCCCGTGGCTCTAATACTGTACCTGAACCCGGTCCCGGCCACGGCGGCCACCGAAATCAAGGATCCCCGTTACACGGGCTACAGTGTCAGGCTCTCGGAGGGCTCGATCGATCTCATTTTCCCTGACGGTTCAGTATTGAGCACTGCTCACGATTATGACAGGCTGAACCTGAACGGGGTAAAGGCCAGTGGGGGAATGGCTGAAAAGTTACTGTTCGAGGCCTACGAACAACTGAAACTAAAACCCGAGCTTTGGGTGAAACTGCCGAAAGTCTCCTCCCTGGCGCAAAACTCGCCCAACCCCTTTAACCCCTCGACCACGATCAGCTACACAGTCGCCTCGGCGGAGTCTCTGGTACCGGTGAGGCTGGAGGTTTTCAACATCCGGGGGCAGCTGGTCAGAGCACTGGTCAATGAGGTTGTCGAGCCTGGTGAATACAGCTTTTTCTGGCAGGGCCTGGACAACCACGGAGAGGAACTCTCCAGCGGCATTTATTTTTACAGGCTGCGGGCGGGTGATTTCGTGGCGACAAGGAAAATGGTGATTGTCAAATGAATACGAATATCCTAAAGAATCTCTTTTATGTCCCCAAAAAGGGGGAGCCGATTTATATTCGGTCAGGCTTTCCCCACGCTCCAACCTTTCTCTGGATAGGGAAAGCGCGTACCCCTATGCTCCAGTTCCAGAAGGCTGCCCGGATGGATCAAAGACGGCAAGCGGCGTCAGCCACTTTGATCACTGATCCATCAGAAAACATCCGAAACAAGAAGGTACAAAATGCGTTTATTTAAATTTTTCTTATTTCTGGTGCCTATCCTGCTCTACGGCACAGGCTGTAGCAATGATACTGATAGCGGTCTTCTTACCCCGCCCGGGATAACAACCGGTACATTAATATTGTATTTGACCGATGCACCGGGCGAATTTAGCGAGGTCAACATCACCTTCTCAGAAATTTCCGTGAAGTCCGGTGATACCTGGATCACGGTCAGTGAGCTAGAACAAACCTTTGACCTGCTATCGCTGACCGGTGGGTTGACCGCTCTGATGGGCGAGGAAGAGCTCGAGCCCGGGGAATACGGTCAGGTGAGGCTGTTGATAAAAGAAGCAGAGGTGGTGATTGTCGAAGGCGAAGGAGTGGACGAAATAGAAGTTACCTACCCTCTGCAAATCCCGAGCGGTTCAGCCTCCGGTCTCAAGATCGGCAAGGGATTTACTATTGAGGCCGAGGAAGTTCTGGAACTGGTGATCGACTTTGACGCCGCGCGATCGATCCACAAGCTCGGGAGCAATGATATCTACCAGTTAAAGCCTGTCTTAAGGCTCGTAGCTGCCGAGCAGTCGGGCGCAATTACAGGGGAAGTAGTTAGCGAACCCCGGAGCGGCTTGACAGCTTATGCAATCGCCGGAAGTGAAACTGTTGCAAGCACTGCAGTCGACGAAACCAGCGGAGAGTTTAAGCTTGCTTTTCTGCCGGCAGATACCTACACAGTGACAATATCTGACAGTGATGACTATGAATTATACTCACAATCCGATGTAGTGGTAAATACCGGCTTTACGACGAAACTCGGAGATATTACTCTTTTTTAGGGAAGCTGGTAATAGACAGCCTGCAGATAAACTTACGTGATGGATTTTTCTTATTCTGAAAAAAGCCCGGTACTATCAGTGCCGGCCTGCATCAGGATACCTTTGGATAGATTAAACACTTCCCCTTCTGCTCCCGGTCCACGAGGCTATCAGGGCTAAACCCCACGGAACGCAGGCCCTGATCCAAACAAAGACCCTGCCGAGGTTCGGCAGGGTCTTTGTTTTCAACTAATGAACTACCCCGCAGCAGAACTGCGGGGTATCAGTGCGATTTTTGTGTGAATCCCTGAAATCCGTGATCCCGATTTCGGGTACTAAACCCCAACTGTT
>CAZJQI010000071.1:0-19667 GCA_964548275.1 uncultured Gemmatimonadales bacterium | reverse complement strand
ATTATTCATGAAACCCAGACCTTGACAGGTCTAATCACTTATTTTCACATTTTTATCAGCCACCGAGGGAGGGGGCGGCGGCTGTGCGACTTGGGTCGCACAGAGCGTTGCGCTTTCGCGCAACGGAGCGCATTTCATGCGCCCGCCGCCCCCCAGGCCCCGGGGAAACATAACATCTTATTAATTTATGAATAATCCGGGCTAACAAGCAGGAAATTAGCAGAGACGGTGAAATGTGTCAACTATGATCAACAGACCGCGGGCAACGTGTTTTTCCGCCGCACAGCAAGTTATTCTGTCCTTATAAGAACCTGCAGCGGACCGGGCTTTGGCTCTTAAAGAAATTTCACCTGCATGTGAGAATATTTATTTGTCCTTTCGTTCTATTCGTTTAAGATTATTATATACAAAAATAAGCGTTGCCTGAATAAGATATCCTTTTCTTGAAATCTTTCCTGCGATAGGCGATTGAAATCATGGTCTTGATCCATCCAATCAGTCACGGGGAGAAAAGATGAAACCGTTATCTCTGTTGCTATTGACGACTTTTGTCCTGTTGCGGCCATTAGGCGCCGACTATCAACTGGGCGAACATCCCCTGATGTTCGTGAACAAGGCGATGCTTCCTGAGCTGGCCTCGCAAGCCTATGGGGACGGCCTTCTGGCCGGCGATTACGCCCTGATGAAGCAGGAGGCGGATTACTTTCTCCAGACAGGCGTATTGAAAAAACCGACCAGCCAGTGGCACGCTCCGTACGAACTTCTCTGCTGCGGGATCGTTTACCTGGTGGAGCGCGAGCTGGGCAATGAAACAGCGGAAACATACGCCCGCGCGGTAGTTGATTTCTGGGGCGATGGGTCGATCCTGTCCAACGCCGGAAACGGGCATTTCGGCTATTACGCCCTGGTTTTCGACTGGATATACGATGCGATGACAGCCGAAGAGAGAGTGAAGCTGGGCGTTCCCCTGGGGGGATGGCTCTACTGGTACACACCCAAGCCCGAAATCACGCTGACTAATGGCGACTGGCTTTACAACCAGACCTGGGGTCCGGCGCATTTGAATATCGGCAATACCCGCGACGGGATAACCCCGAAACTTTTTGTGGCCCTGGCGCTTTCGGGAGCAGGGAGCATTCACGAGGACGCCTGCAAGCAGTTTCTCGATTCATGGGACAGCCTTGTGCCGGTGGATTGTATACCGCTTTTCGACATGATGGGGGGAGTCTGGTCCGAGAGCTACGGGCACGGCAGCTACGGGCCGACCAGGGTGATCCCCTGGGCTTTCGAGGCCTGGCGCACGGCCACGGGCAAGGACTGGTTCCAGCTGGGCACGCCCACTTCATATTTAAAAGAAATGAACAGGTGGGCAGTGCATCTCACCGTGCCGTTCTCGGACCGTACAGCCTATATCGACGATAACAGCGGTGATTTCCTCGAGGAAAGCTGGTACGCCACCGCACCGATTCTCGGGGCGCGCTACCAGGACCCTGTAGCCAGTCTTATCAGCGCCTCCTATGACCGGGGAACATGGACGCAAAGCTGGAGGCCCTTGCCCTGGCAGCGTTTGCTGACCTACGACAGCGATGTTCCGACAAGAACTCCGGCCCAGGAGAGCTGGCCCTCGGCCCGGCTTTTTGCCGGTGCGGGACATGTCTACATGCGCAGTGGCTGGAACAATCCGAACGCCACCTGGGCCTTTTTCGGCGCGGGCCCGTTTTACGCCGGGCATTCCCGAGACGACGAGGGCCACTTCCTGATTGCCAAAAAGGGCTGGCTCGTGCTGCGCGCAGGCGGCATGGGACACAATGACAGCGACTACTACTCAGGCGGCTCCCTGGCGTTCAACATAGTGACAATTTACGATCCGGATGAAGAATTCAGCAGGCGGGTCTCCCCCGGCGCATCGGCCCTGGCTGAAGGCGGCACCATGAACGAGAACGACGGCGGCATGATAAGGCGCGTCTATACCGGCAGAACCAGTGAGGGCGGCAAGAGGCAGGAACGGGGCCATATCACCGCATTCAAGCACGACTGGAAATATACTTACGCCGCTGCGGACCTGACCGATGCATACAGGTCCACCAAAGTGAGCGAAGTTACCCGCCAGTTTCTGTATCTCCGGGGCCGACGGGAGTTCTTTGTCATTTTCGACCGGATCGACGCCAGGAAAGCCGAATTCCCGAAGACATGGTTTCTGCACATTCCCTCAGAGCCGACAGTCAACGGAACCGAGACCGAGATCACCGAGGATCACGTTTACTCGTACTCCGATGCCGATGTTTCCACCTGGCTCAGTGATCCGGCTGGGGTGGAAGAGGATGTGCTCTCCACCGGAAAATCTCGCGCCTTTCTCAAGACCCTGCTGCCCGGTACTTTTACGATCACCAGGCGCGGCGGCGAGGGACACGAATTCTGGGGACATCCCCACGAACCAAGCGCGCAGTACAACCACGCCGGCGGCAACAGCGACCAGCCGCCCACAGTGCCCTGGCGCCTGGAAGTCGAATCCCGGGTGGCCGAGACCCGCGATTATTTTCTTCATGTATTGGAGATCGGCGATGAGCAGGACACGATGATGTCCGAAGTCAGCCTGATCGAGCAGGATACGAGCCTGGTGGGCGTGCGGATCGCCCCGGCAGAGACTGAGACTGTGGAAGTATATTTCTCCCGCTGGGGCACGTTGAGCGCCCGGGTGAAATTCGAAGAGGAGGAGCTGGGGTATCTACCCACAGAAATCGACACCACTCTGGAACTCGGTGGCAGAGGCGATCTTAACCTCGACAGCCGGGTATCGATCACGGACGTGATCTATCTGATCCTTGGAGCAAGAGAAAACCCGGATGAGGAGAGGTTCGATTTCAACCGCGACGGCGGCTATTCCATGGATGATGCAATCGCGCTTATTTCATATATCAGGAAGCGGGCAACCTGGGGCTTTCTGGCTGCAGCCTCAGAGCCGCTTAACTTTACCGCCGAGGAAAGAAAATATATATGGAGCATGCTCGAGCGGCTCAATCTCTCCGACAGTGAGAGAAGCCAGGCCCTGGCTCTGCTTGGCCCACTGTCAGCGGCAAAAAGATTAGCGCTGCAGCAGAACAGTCCAAATCCTTTCAACCCCAGCACCACGATCAGTTACTCGCTGTCTGAGGGGCCGCTGCTGAAAACGAAGCTGGAAATCTATAACCTGCGCGGGCAGATAGTGCGGCTGCTGGTGGATGAGGTGAAAGAGCCCGGTGTTTACCATGTTTTCTGGGACGGCACGGACAGCCAGGGCAGGGAGGTCCCTTCCGGAGTCTATTTTTACAGGCTGAAAGCTGGAAGCCTGAGCCGTGTAAGAAAAATGATCGTGCTGCGGTGAAAGGGCTGCACAGGGAAAAGCAGCCCAGCAGAAAGCGAAAAGAGCGATAACTAAAGAGAATCTATAGAGCAACAAAGGGAACCCTTCTTTTAAACTCTAATTGATGGCGGAACGGTTATTGTCTGACAGGCAGGAAGTTAACAGAGAGGGGGCGGAGTGCCAACGGTGTTTTTTTGTGAAGGCCCTGAATAATTCTACAGGCAACCGGAGGAAAACTATTGAATTATTTCCATTAGCAGTTTTGAAAGAAATTAAAAATTAAAATTAATTACTTTTTTATCACTTGGAACTTGCAAAATTCTATTGTCTTCATCTAATAGAAGAAAATATTTTTTTCATAAAAATTGACAGAATAAAAATAATCCATTAAAATAAAATAGAAAGGTGATCCGAATTTAAAATATAACCGCACTAATGCAGGGCTGAACAAACCCCTAAGTATTTAAAGAAATATCCCCCCACAGAGAAAGCCGCTGGATTTTTCCAACGACTAAAGAAGCAGCCTGTATTACTCAGACAATAAAAAGGCTCATGCTGGCTACGTGTCCGTGAAATGTTACGGCATAAGTAACTTTTGAAATAGCCCCCCGGAAAGGGTTTTAAGATGAAAAAACTTATTGTCCTGCTCTCTTTCTTTTTACTGGCTAATACTATCTCTCTCCAGGCACAGATAAACGGCAAAAGGTGGTTCGCCGAGGTTTCCGCAGGCGGTGGTAAAATTTACGGCCCTGTGCTGACAGAACAATTTAACTTGAAAAATTCCCTCTCCTTAGAATTAGGTTATATGCTGACTGACCACATTGGTGTTATTCCCGCTTCTTTTTCATTTAACAAGTTCAACAAAATTGAAGGTTACTTTGCAAATAAAATTCGTTCTAGCGTCTGGGAATATAGAAAGCGTGTAACTGAACGCATGTGGCGTGCCGACATTGACTGGGCTCCTCTTATTCCAGCTGAATCTATACTTACTACACAATTTACCATGAAGAGTATATCATTTAGCCCCGGTCTATTATTTATTTTCCCGGCTTCATCCGAGTTAAGAGGATTTGCCAGGCTTGGTGCGGTCTATTATAGTAGCAGGCTTTCCATTGAAACAACTATTACCGGTGATTATGATTACAGATTGAGAGGACCACATAAACAATCCTCAAAAGATCTCGGCTTTTATTTCGGGGCTGGAATGGAATACGGACTTGCACAGAGATTTGCACTCAACGTATATGGATCATATACGCAGATATTCACCGGAGGAAAGAGCAGGAACGCGGAGATTAATTCAATGGATGATTTGAAATTTTATTATTCTTGGGAAAGAGGCTTGGAGTTGACTAACTATCCAGGAAAGAAGAACACTAATTTTCTCCAATTCAAAGGTGGTTTAAAATTCTATTTTAGACTTTAGGAATATATTAAAAATAAATTTTGCATAAAAAGGGCTCAAGCCGTCCAAGTCAGCTAGGACTATGAGATAGATTAATAAATCAAAACCCCCGCCCGGCATGTACACCGGGAGGGGGTTCTTTTTTCATCAATACCGAATTAGCAGTTACTTCTTATCCTTATCCTTATCCTTATCTTTATCCTTGTCCTTATCCTTATCCTTGTCTTTCTCATCCTCGTCAACCACCTCGTAGTCGGCATCCACGACCTGATCTTCACCTCCGGCTGAGGAGTCTCCGGCATCTGAGGCGCCGGCGCCGGAAGCGGCCTCCTGCTGAGCGCCTGCCTGCTGCTGAGCCTGGTAGAGAGTCTGGGCCGCCTCGTTCCAGATTTTGGTCAGCTCATCGCTGGCAGCCTTGATCTCAGCCGTGTCAGCGCCCTTGAGCGCGGTCTTTACCCGGTCCACGGCAGACTGGAGCTTGCTCCTGGTGCTCTCGTCCAGCTTGTCGCCCAGCTCGTTCAACTGCTTCTCGGTCTCGAAGGCCATCTGATCGGCCTTGTTGCGGGTGTCGGCTTCCTCGCGTTTTTTCTTGTCATCCTCGGCGTGGGATTCGGCATCGGAGACCATTCGTTCGATTTCCGGGTCGGTGAGACCGCTGGAGGCCTCGATCCTGATTTTCTGCTCCTTGCCGGTAGCCTTGTCCTGCGCGGTAACGTGAAGGATACCGTTGGCGTCGATATCGAAAGTGACCTCGATCTGCGGCACGCCGCGCGGCGCTGGCAGGATACCGGTAAGCTGGAACCGGCCGATGGTGCGGTTGTCGAGCGCCATCTGGCGTTCGCCCTGAAGGACATGGATCTCCACGGTGGTCTGGCTGTTCTCCGCAGTGGAGAAAATCTCGCTCTTTTTTGTCGGGATGGTGGTGTTGCGCTCGATCAGCCTGGTGAACACTCCGCCCAGGGTTTCGATACCCAGCGAAAGCGGGGTGACATCAAGCAGGAGCACGTCTTTCACATCCCCGGCCAGCACACCGCCCTGGATCGCAGCGCCCACAGCCACCACTTCGTCAGGGTTCACGCCCTTGTGCGGCTCCCTGCCGAAAAGTTTTTTCACCACTTCCTGCACCTTGGGAATGCGGATGGAGCCGCCGACCAGGATCACCTCATCGATCTGGTCCGGGCTCAGCTTGGCATCGGTGAGGGCTTTCTTGCAGGGATCGACTGTGGACTGAATCAGGTCGTCCAACAGCTGTTCTAATTTTGAGCGAGTGAGCGCCACGTTAAGGTGCTTCGGCCCGGAGCTGTCCGCGGTAATAAAGGGCAGGTTGATATCGGTCTGCATGGTGGTGGAAAGCTCGCATTTGGCTTTCTCTGCAGCCTCTTTGAGCCTCTGCAAGGCCATCGGGTCCTTGCTCAGGTCAATTCCCTGGTCTTTTTTGAACTCGCTGACCAGCCAGTCGATCACCCGCTGGTCGAAGTCATCGCCACCCAGGTGAGTATTGCCATTAGTGGATTTCACCTCGAACACACCGTCGCCGATTTCCAGGATCGAGATATCGAAAGTGCCACCGCCCAGGTCGTAAACCGCGATCCGCTCGTCTTTCTTTTTATCCAGCCCGTAAGCGAGGCTTGCCGCGGTAGGTTCGTTGATAAGGCGCAGAACCTCGAGCCCGGCAACCTTGCCGGCATCCTTGGTAGCCTGGCGCTGGCTGTCGTTGAAATACGCGGGCACAGTGATCACTGCCTTAACCACCTTGGTGCCAAGGTAATCCTCTGCGGTTTGTCTCATTTTCTGAAGCACCATGGCGCTGATCTCGGGCGGATTGTAATCCTTGGTCTGGACTCTTACTACCGCGCTGTCATTGCGGCCGGAGACCACTTTGAAGGGAACCTTGGTTTTCTCATCGGCCACCTCGGGAACTTTCCGGCCCATGAATCTTTTGATCGAGAAAACTGTGTTCTCGGGATTGGTAACCGCCTGACGTTTGGCCACCTGTCCGACCAGCCGCTCACCTTCCTTGTTAAATGCGACAACCGAGGGCGTGGTACGGCTGCCCTCTGCATTGGGAATAACCACCGGGTCCCCGCCTTCCATCACAGCCACACACGAGTTGGTGGTTCCCAGATCGATTCCGATTACTTTACTCATTTTAACCTCTTGATTGGAAATTTTAATGACATTAATATTATATCCATCCAGAAGGTGCAATTCCTGTGCCTGTTATTTTCGGCCATATTGGCAGTTTAATCGCAGAAAGTTTGCCAATTTGACTGCAACAAGATTCCTTTGACAGGGATTTACTCTCTGAATAAATTTATTAGTTGATTCCAATACTCGCGGGGAATAAGATGAAACTCTTAAAGCATGCCATTGCTTTTCTGATAACCGCTGTATGTTTATACGTGGCGTTCAAAGGTGTGGATCTGAAAGAAGCATTGGCGATTCTGGAAGAAGATCGGATCAGGATTTTTCCTTTAATCCTGTTCTCCTTCCTCTGTATGGCTGTATTCCTGGTGCGGGCCTGGCGCTGGATATATTTTTACCGCCCCGAACACGGCGCCACGGTAGGCGGTCTCACGGTTGCGAATTTCATCGGTTTCACGACCAACAACATCTTACCTTTGAGAATAGGGGAACTGGTCCGGGCTTTGATGGCCAGACGCAAGGTCAACGCTCCTTTGAGCTATACCTTCGCGACACTTTTCATCGAACGATTGTTCGACACATTGTGCATTTTTCTCTGTGTGATCCTGCCCCTTCTATTTTACGGCAATTTTCCCCCTCTGGTAGTCAAAATTGGCAGAATCGTGTTTTTTATCTTTCTCGGAGCGACCGTATTTCTTATAGTATTACGCAGCAAGCCCCATCTGGCGCAGAAAATGGTTCTCCCTGTGGGGCGAAAGGTTTTCTCGGATCGTTTATTCGAGAGGTTCAAGCATTTCATGCAAACATTCACCGACGGGCTGCAGATCTTGCGAAACGGCCCGGCGATGTTGAAGATAATCGTACTGAGCCTTTTCCACTGGTGGATCGTGGCTTACAGCTACGGACTGGCTTTCCGGGGATTTTCCTTTGATACGCTGCACTGGTCGGCCCCTTACCTGACACTTGGACTGGTGGGTATTGGAATTGCTTTGCCCAGTGCGCCTGCTTTTATCGGCCCGATCCACTTTGCGATCATTTATTCCTTGAGCAAAGCTTACGGTATCCCCACAAGTACCGCTGCCGGCTTTGCAGTGGTGATGCACCTTCTGATGATGGGTCCGGTTACGTTAGTCGGCCTAATGCTGATGTGGAAAGAAGGTCTCACTTTAGGCCAGATCCGCGAAAAGGCGGATCACATCGAGGAGGAACTCCCTGAAACCGCCTCAGGGTAAAAATCCATCGAGATCTGGCCGCGTTTATCTTAAAACGATTTTTACAGTAATCTCAAATCTGATGGAGTATTAAAATGCCTGGATCCAGAGGCAATCTCCTAAAAATCCAGGTCTTTGGGAAAGTAAACCTCGCCCTGCGGATCCTGGGCCGCCTTGTGGGCGGCTATCACTCGCTTGAAACCATTTTTCAGAACATCTCGCTTTCCGACCGGTTAACTTTCAGAACCACCACGGGCAAGATAATCGTGCGCTGTGATGACCAGTCGGTTCCCTCGGGAGAGGAGAACACGGCCTGGCGCGCGGCCGCCCTGTGCCTGAAAAGGCTGGGTATCAGGGACAGAGGAGTGGAGATAAAGATTGAAAAGGGGATTCCGACGCGCAGCGGTCTGGGAGGGGGCAGCACGGATGCTGCCGGAACGATCATTGCCTGCGAACAACTATTCGGCCCGCTTCCTGGCGGAGATTCGACCCGCTTTGCACTGGCTGCCTCGATTGGTGCGGATGTACCGTTCCTGCTATGCGGGGGGAGGGTGCTGGCCTGGGGAATCGGCGAGCGGATGCTCAGGCTCCCGGTCAAAAAGAAAACACCGCTGTTACTGGTGATCCCGCAAATACCGGTCTCGACATCCTGGGCTTATCGCGCCCTTGACAACGCCCAGGCCGAGGGAGACGATTCCGAAATCTTGGAACTCAACAGCGGGCCTCTGAAATGGGAGGAACTGATCGGCCCGCTGGGACCGATGGAGGGAATGGTAAACGACTTCGAACCGGTTGTTTTCGCCCATCACCCGGAGCTTCGGGACATCAAGCGCATGCTGATCGAGTCGGGCGCCCGGGTGGCTTTGCTCTCTGGCAGCGGAAGCGGAATTTACGGGCTGTTCGATAATGAAAAAAAGCGGGATAAAGCCTTGAAAACTTTAGAGCTTGGCAAGGAATTCCGGCTTCTCAGCGCGCATTTTATCGATCATGCCTACCAGATTCAAGACTGAACCTCTTTAAGGCTGGCTACCGGTGGCGCCATTTCCGTTATTTCGAACCAGTTTTCTCAAGCGGTTACGGGCGCTGCGGACCCAGTCGCTTTTTTCTCCGGCCCGTTTTTCCAGAGCCTGGTATGTTTTCACAGCCTCCTCCCTCTGCCCCATCTCCTCCTGAATCAGCCCTTTCTGATAAAGCGCCTTCAGGGCCAGCTCATTCCTTCCGGCAAAAAGTTCGCTGATCGTATCCAGGGTTTCCAGGGCAAGATCAAGGTTTCCGGCTTTCCGATACTCCAGGGCAAGCATGTATCTGGCCTCGGCTGTCACTTGCGGCTCCGGGCTCCAGAAGCCTGTCAAAAGCTCCATAGCTTCGTCGCCGCGGTTAGTTTTTATTGCGGCCTCGGCCCAGCCCAGGAGCAGCTCTCCCGCCTGCTCACCTACGGGGGTGAGCGACCATTGCCTCTTTCGGTGCCGCAAAGCGTCCTTCCATCTGCCCTGTGTTCCCGCAATCGAGGCCTGCAGGCCCTCTGCTGCAAACGGGTCCACCAATCCGACTTTCATCTCAATTAACATGGACTCAGCCTGTTCTATCTGGCCCGCTTCCAGATAAAGCCGGGCCATTCTGAGTTTGGCTCGTACCCCGTAAGGGCTCCAGGGGAATTTTTCCGCCAGGGCTGTGAGAATCTTGTTTGAACCCGCTATATTCGACCTTACACGCGCCAGTTCATGGCCGACCCACATGGCCCGGTCTTCCGGGTAGACATCCTGGAAAAGGAGATTCAGATCATCATAAAAGGCTGCCGCCTGTTTGAGTGAGCCAGTGCCGATAAGCATCTCTATCTCATCCATCATCAGTTCAGCCAGTGCGGCCCGCCGTTCGGGGTAACTTTTGCGGAAGTTATCGCGGACATCTGAAACTTTCTTTGGCTCGCCCTCAGCCGCATAACAGGCCATCATCCCCCGGTGGGCCCCGAATGCCGGGTCCATGCGGAAAAAGGCGTTCCAGGGCGATTTCTTAAGCCTGTCGAATTCTTTTCGCAGCCGTTCCGGGTCCTCGCCAGCAGCCAGCTTACCGCGGAGAGAAAATATGGCAGCTACCGGGTAAAATTCAGAGGACTCAGGTATTGTTTCCAGGTATTTTTCTGCCAGGCGTGGACTGCCGGAGGCCCGGTACAGCTCAACCGCTGTGGCAGCCGCTGCAAGCCGGGAGGTCTCATCGGTAAACGAATCTTTGAACCGGAGCAAAAGCCTTGAAGCCTCGCCAAACCTGCCGAGCTTGGTCAACGCCCTGATCCGATAATTGGCAATGACCGGTCTCTGTACGGGTTGAAGATCATCCAGATCGACATTCTCCAGTATCGAGGCCGCTCTTGCGTAGCGGCCGGTAAGAAACGAGGTCTCAGCCAGCGCCACGCAGTACTCTGGATTATCCGCTACATATGGATGTCGGGTGAACCAGCCGGAGATAGTACGGTAGGCCAGAGAATAACGGTCCTGGCGCAGATGGATAATTCCGAGTCTCAGGCCGGCCAGGCTCGCCCAGCGCGATCCGGGGTAACGCGTGATCAACACCCCGTAGAGGCTCGCTGCGCTGTCCCGCGCCCCGGCAAATACGGCATCCTCCAGGGAACGGGCCAGACTCAGGATCGTCCGCCCGGTGAGTTCCAAATCGCCGCCGATATCTATCGCCTCAGTCCAGCAAGCGCGCGCCGAGTCCTCTTTGGCAATTGCAGCAAAGCCGGAATCCGACTGGGCAGCACTCAGGTAACGCCCGCCGAGCCATTGGAGAAGCTTCGCACGCACCGGTCCTTCTCCCAGTCCGGCAAGTTCGGCCCTGAGTTGATTGTCGGCTTCCCGGATCTGGTTTAGCGAAAGGATGTTGAAAACCGACTGATAAATATTGAGATAGGTGGAAAGTGCCTCTTCCCTGCCGGGAAAACTTTTTTCACGGGCGAGCAGATATCTGATTTCGCGCCATGACTGGGCGATCCTCTCCGTGGCTTCGACCGAGCCCCTGCGTTTCAGTTTCAGACCGGAAAGGAAACGGTAGCGGATTAGCTTCAGACGCTCCTCGGGTGCCTGGGGTGGATTCTGAAGGAGTATCGACAGGGCGCGCTCATAATCGTCAAGCTGCCGAGCAGCCAGTTCGGCTAAACGCAGCGCTGAAATCTGCCCGCCCTGCTGCTTGAGAATATCGAAAAGCTCTCCGGCAGCGCGCGCAGGGTTTTCCGACTCGAACATTTCGATCTCTTCCAGCCTGCGGCTGGCCTGCTCCCAGAAACTGCTGGCGGGATAATCCCGAATCAGCGTTTCGATCAGTTCGCTCTCCTGGCTCACCTCTCCCGCGCCACTTTTTAACCCAGAATAGGCCCAGAGCAGGCTGTCTTTATTATGAAGCGGGTCGCCCTGTGTGGCCAGGTAATCTCTGAGTTCCGCCTCGGCCCTGAGGATATCACCACATTCCAGGAAAAGATTACACCTTGCGAGCTTTATTCTCGCCTGGGCATCCGGTTCTTTCAGGGTATAGCTCAAATCGGCAAGAATTTTCAATGCAGCCTGCTTATCCCCGCTTGCGGCTGCAGCCCGGGCCTCGATCAGTGAGACCAGCCAGTTGTATTCACTCTGGCTGAACCGGTCTTTCACCAGTCTCAACGCCTCAGAAACCGGTTCCTGCCTGCCCAGCTTTTTACCCACATCAGCTATCAGGCTCAACACCTCGACCGCTTTTTTGGGCTCTTCCAGGGCCTTGATTCTGTCTTTGGCGTAACGGAAAAAATTTTCGTTTTTGCCCTGTTCCAGGCTAATTTCCATCAGCAGATGGTAGAGAGAATCAGAGGCAATGCCCTCGGCTTCGAGATTTGACATGGAGGCGAGGCTTTTGAAAGCCGAATCGGCGCTAGCCAGAGCGCCGAGAGCGAGGTAGGCGTGTCCCAAGAGAAAAACCAGCCTGGGGGAATCGAGCGGCCCGTGGCCGGAGGTGCGTCTGATCTCCTCTGCCAGACGAAGGGACGAGTCTGGTTTTCCAAGGCCGGTTAAGCAGCCGATAGCCAGTATCTGGGTGCCGAGATTCAGTTCCCGTGTCTCCAGCTCCGACTCCTGTTTGATCCTGTCGACCAGCGCATAGGCCTCCTCTACCCGGCCGGCATTGTAAAGAAGATTTGCGCAGCGCTGGAGCGCCTCGGCCAGGTTTTCCCGGCTACTGTCGCGGCTTAGAAGAAACTGAAGGTAAGCCTTGAGGGCTTTTTCAGGCAGCCCGGCTCTTCCGGCAGAGCGGGCAAGAGTTAATAGAGCCGCCTGTGTAAATGCGGAGTCCGGGAAATGACCCGCCACCGGTTCCAGGATCCTCACCGCGGCGGTGTCCCTGCCCTGACGGTTTGCAAGAAGGCCGAGCTGGGTCAGCGCCAGACCGATCCGGCCTGCTCCGGGATACTGCACTACCAGTTCTCGCAGCACGGTTTCCGCCGTATCTGTCCTGCCACGCGCGGTTTCCAGAATACCTTTAAGGTATAACGCCTCCGGCTTGGCCTCGTTTCTCCCGGGCTGGGCCAGGAAACGCTCGATTACCTGGAGCGCGGTTGCGGTATCTCCACGCGCCGCCTGCCTCGCCGCGCCAGCCAGCAGGCGAAGGTTTTCGCGGGAACCCTGCGCCGAGCAAATACAGACCAACAAGATCAGGGTAGTATAATTCAGAAGTCTATAAATGCATCTCACTTCTATTTTCTCCGTTTGACTTCCCTGAAGTTATGGACGACCAGGGCCAGCGGCACATTCAATCTTTTATCGCTGAGAAAGGAAAATCCTCAGTTTACAGTTCGGAAAAAGCGGGTTAATTAATGGTGACAAATTTCTTTTCAAAGGGTATATTGAAAACTCTAAAGAATAACAAATAAATCTTTTGCATTGTTCTGCTTGTTGCCGAACTCATTCTTTAGAAACTAAATCAGCCAAAAAAGCATTTCTTTAATTAAAACCGGTTAGAAATCGGCTACTCTTTAGGTTTTCAAATAAAATCCTGATATCAGGGCTGCTAATATTATAATACTTCGGAAAATCTAAGAAGAGCCGAATCAAAGCGAATCGTTTCGTTCAGGCATGGAGAAAAAAATAACGGCTGCCGGCCGGAAATTAACGATTCGGACTGTCAGGGATGAATTATAACATATAAACGGCGCATCTGCAATATTGCCAATGGATTGATTATACTCGACAGCGTTCTGAATATCAAGCAAACATATTTCCCCTTTTGGAATAAGCTGATTCGGAGGTTTCACAGATGAAAGTAACGGTTCTCGCCGGTGGAACCAGCGCCGAGCGAGAGGTATCCTTGAACAGCGCATTATGCGTGGTGCAAGCCTTGAGAAAAAACGGTCATACGGTAACAGTGCTGGATCCGGGAGCGGGCTGGATAGAAATTGATCCGGGGACAGCTCCTGCTGAGACTCCGCAGAAGCTCTGCGGCCTTCCGGAAGCAGGCGGGAAGGATATTCTCACCTCCGGGGACATCGTTTTCAACGTGCTCCATGGCGGGCAGGGAGAAAACGGCATAGTCTGCGCTGTTTTAGAACTCCTGGGTGTGCCGTATGTGGGCAGCAGGCCCGGGGCGAGTGCCGCAGCGATGGACAAAGTGGCCTCCAAAAGGCTCCTTTCCGCTGTAGGAGTGCCGGTACCCGATTATTTCGCTTTAGACCGCTCGCTAAAACAGCGGTGGCAGGTTCAGATCAAGGCCGGTGTTGAAAAAGTGGGCCTGCCGGCAATTGTCAAGCCTGCCGAGGAGGGATCGACAGTGGGCCTGACAAAAGCCAAAACTCTCGACCAGGTCTATGAAGCTGTTGAATTAGCGGCAAGTTTGAGCCGCCAGGTGCTTGTTGAAAAATTCATCGCGGGAATGGAACTCACCGTGGGTGTGCTCGGCGATGAAGCTTTGCCTGTGCTGGAGGTAGTCATACCCGGCGGCTTTTATGATTTCGAGGCAAAATACCACAGTCAAGAAAACAAGTATATCTGCCCGGCCGAGATCGACACCGAGGTGGCCGAACGCGTACAGCAACTGGCGCTCGAGGCGTTCCATGTGCTCGGGCTGGACGACTACGCTCGGATCGACTTCCGCCTTGATGAGAATAACGAGCTCTGGTGCCTGGAAGCAAATAATCAGCCGGGAATGACCGACCATTCACTTCTCCCCAAGGCGGCACTGGTAACCGGACTGGACTTGACAGCACTTCTTGAGCACCTTATAAAGAATTCATTAACCCGATTCCGTTCGGGCCATTCATAACAATTTGCATTCAAGGAGTTTTAAGTTGCCAAGCAAGACTGCGTTGCGCGACCTGATGCTCGAGCCGGACCTTCGGAATCTCGATATACAGAAGGTCGGCGTTAAGGGTTTACACTACCCGATAATCGTGCAAGACCGGGTCAATGGTACCCAGCATACCGTGGCCGAGATACAAATGTCCGTCCATCTGCCTCACAATTTCCGTGGCACCCACATGAGCCGGTTTATTGAAATCCTGAACCGGCACCGGGGCAATATCGCCTCGGACAACCTGAAGGAAATCCTGGAGGAGACCAGGGAACGCCTGGATGCTGAGGTGGCTCACATGGAACTGGAATTCCCCTATTTCATCGAGAAAAAAGCTCCGGTAACCGGAGCCAAGGCCCTCCAGGAATATATCTGCCGCTTTTCCAGCTCGCTTGGTGTGAGAGAAAAAGATACGGATTTCATCCTGGAAGTCAGGATTCCGGTAACCACGCTTTGCCCATGCTCGCGGGAGATCTCAGATTTCGGCGCGCACAACCAGCGTTCATTGCTTTCGATCAACGTGCGTTTCTGTGGTTTTGTCTGGATCGAGGACCTTGTCGAGGTGGCCGAAAAAGCTGCCAGTTGCGCACTTTACCCGTTGCTCAAACGTAAAGACGAAAAGTATGTCACAGAGCATGCTTACAACAACCCGCGATTTGTCGAGGATGTCGTTCGCGAGTGCGCTCTGAGCCTGGAGCAGATGGAAGATGTTTACTGGTACCGGGTGGAAGCGGAGAATTTCGAGTCAATTCACAACCATAACGCCTATGCGCTGATAGAAAACAGCAAAAATGGCAAAGAGGATTGAAGGGTTTGTAATCCGAGGCAAAGCCCATTCGGTTGAACCCGCCGTTGCAGCACCTCGCGGCCATTTGTTGGATTCCATAAAAAATTTGATTGGTTTCTTGTCCAAGAAAATTCTTGACAAGCTCAATCAGGATAATTTATAATTTAATTGCACACCATTTATCTTCCCCTGAACCGTGTTCCCCCCCGACACGGAGTAAAAGCATGCCCTTTAAAAACTGGACTGTTCTTATTGTACCTCATAACGAGGTACAGGTACATAGATTGAAGATTTCCAGATGGCTGCTCGGGGGAGTATTGGTTTTCTGTCTGGCCGTTTTATCCGGAATCGCTTATCTCACCTTTTCCTCCTACCACAAGCATTTCGATTATCTGAAATATATCAACCTTCAGCGCGAAAACCGTATCCTTACCCAGAAATTAGGGAATGTGGAAAAGAAGGTCGCAGATATGAACGGTAAGGTTTCGGATTTAATGGAGGAAAACCAGGTTTTCCGAAGGATTGCGGGCCTTGAGTTGCTAGATGAGGAAATCAGGAAAGTCGGTATCGGAGGAACGTTTGTGGGCGCCTACGATGAACTCTACGAAATAAACAGCCCGCTTGCCAGAAAGACTTACGAACAGGAAGATCAGATCGACATGCTTCTGCGTAAGTCAGAATTGATCAACCAGAGCCTGCAGGAAGCCACCGAAAGCATGGAGGCCAGCTCTGATAAATGGGCGCATACTCCCTCTATCATGCCCGCCAATGGTTATATCTCGAGCTATTTCGGCAGACGCAGCCACCCGATTTACCATACAATGCAGTACCACAATGGGATCGACATTTCCTGCCGCACCGGCGCACCGATTATCGCACCTGCTGATGGCAAAGTGACGAGGGTAAAGCACACGATCGGTTACGGGCTGACTGTTGTTCTCGACCACGGCTATGGGTTCAGGACCAGGTACGCCCACTGCAACAAAAGCAATGTCCGGTACGGTCAGAAAGTCAAGCGCGGGGATATAATCGCCTTTGTCGGCGAGAGCGGAATCACCACAGGACCCAACCTTCACTACGAGGTTTATGTTGACGGTATCGCCAGTGATCCGTTGAATTTCATCCTGGACAATTACGTCCCCTGAACATTCTGCTGAAAAATAGCTGCAATCCAGTCCTGTACGGCGTCTGTTTTTTTCTTTAAGCGTTCTCACTTGACACACTGAATGAACAGGTTGTATTTTGAATTTTGTCCCAGGTCCACAGGACAAAAACTCGCTAACCCCGTCAGGACCGGAAGGTAGCAGCGGTACGCTCGTAGGTTTTGTTGCTGTGGGATGCCTGGGACTTTTTTTATCCAGATCAAACTAAATTGAAATTATCCGAGTTCTTATCTATCCTGCGCTCAGCGCGCGAAATTTTTTAACCCCGGAGCAAGCTCATGTTCATTCTTCACTCTTACGGTCCGGCTGTGATTTTTTGTATTATCACGATGCTCTGCTGGGGTTCCTGGGCCAATACCCAGAAACTCGCAGGGCGCTACTGGCGTTTCGAGCTTTTTTACTGGGACTATGCAATCGGAGTGCTGCTGCTGTCGGTGATATTCGGATTCACCCTGGGCAATATCGGCAGCCAGGGACGCCCTTTTCTGGCTGATATCAGCCAGGCCGAGGCGGCAAACATCGCCTCGGCAATGATCGGAGGGGTGATATTCAACCTCTCGAACATTCTTCTGGTGGCCGCTATCGCGATAGCCGGCATGGCAGTGGCTTTCCCGATCGGTGTGGGCCTGGCCCTGGTGATCGGGGTGATCACCAGCTACTTTGTCATGCCCACGGGCAGCCCGACAATGATTTTTCTGGGCGTGGCGATAGTGGTGGTGGCGATAATCCTCGATGCCGTGGCCTACCGAAAGCTCGGCTCCGGCGGCTCGAGCGGAACCAAGGGAATCGTGCTCTCCGTGGCGGCCGGCGTGCTGATGGGATTTTTCTACAAGTATGTGGCCCAGTCCATGGTCACGGATTTCGCAGTTCCGGAAGCCGGCAAGCTCACTCCCTACACCGCGGTTTTCTTCTTTGCAGTGGGCCTTTTCCTGAGCAATTTTGTCTGGAACACCCTGGCCATGAAATTCCCGTTCGCCGGGGAGCCGATTGCGGTCAGGGACTATTTCAAGGGCTCAGCCGGGGTGCACCTGACCGGGATTCTCGGCGGGATTATCTGGAATATCGGGATGAGTTTCAGCATTATCGCCTCAGGCCAGGCGGGTTTCGCGATCAGCTACGGCCTGGGCCAGGGAGCGACAATGATTGCTGCGTTATGGGGCGTGTTCGTGTGGAAAGAGTTCTCCGGCGCGCCAAGAGGCACAAACAAGCTGCTTACCGCAATGTTTATCAGCTTCATTGTGGGACTATCGCTGATAGTCTATGCGCGAACCGCTGCGGGGTGAGCCCACCTCCCCCTGCGGGCGAACACATAGGTTCGCCCCTACGACAAACCCCGGGGAGGTTACCACGAAGAAAAGCTTCGAGGAATTCTTTTAGATTAAATATTTAATAAGAATAGAGAAAAGGGCGCGGCCCGGGCCGTGCCCTTTTTTATTTTCCTTTCCAGCAAAAGTCAAGTGGGATTTAGATTGTCAAAACAAAAATTAATCAGGCAAAATAAGAGAAAAAAGGCCACGATCAAAACAGTATTTGAAGGTGACCTGGTATATTCCGGATAAATAAGAGCAAGATAGAACGGTGGAAATATTCGGATCGCGTCAGCTAGTTCAATGCATTTCTTGATTGGGCACAGAAGAAAGTATGCGGAAGAATTTCTCAGTCTCTTGCAACATACGTTCCTGGACATGCGTGCTCTGCCACTCAGGGATTTCTGCAATCCTCATAACTCTGTCAGAGTACTTCATTTGTTGCAAGACAGGCTTCTTGCCATTGTTGAAAAGCTCCCAAAGGCACTTATATAGGCGATTTAAGAAGAGCAACAACTTCTCCAACTCGCGCTTGTTTGTCTTATCGAATAATTTCTGAACGGCATCAGATTTTGACAGTCCTTTATGAGCAAAAATCTCTTTCCTTATGTCTCTATACCTATTTTCATATACTTTTCTGTACTTGTTTACGTACTTCCTCAATAGACGGAAATCGCTAACTGTTGGCACATAGGCATCTTTCATATATTCATCGATCCAATCGTTAGCGTTTTCGCTGCCCTTTCTCTTTCTGGCCTCCAGTGCTTCTTTTGAAAATATATCCGCATTACTTTGAGCAACTCTGAGTAGTTTGTCGATATTATGTTTGGAATGTTTATTTTGATCGAAGATCCGATAAAGGGCGATGAAGAAAGACGTTTGCAGCGCTCCAAAAATTGTTCGCCAAAACATTGGTGTTTCATTCACAAGTCGAAGTGCCTCTTCATTGTCAGTAAGAGAAGCGCTGATGGATAAAGAGGCATAGAAAAACTGGATTGCTGATTCAACCTCAGTCCCAAAGACTTCTAATTCGTGTCTAAAGATGTTTTCTCGATCTTCCATTTAATTACTATCGAACGGTCTACAATTCACCTATTGTTATATGTAATCATAATTTGAGCCTGTTCAACATCGCAACCCATTGACAGAGAATAGGTTAAAAGGCTACATTCAGAGAAGCAACTCAACAATTCAATGTAAAATAAGGACTTACAGCGTTTTTTCCCTCTCAGACAGGCGATAGTAACTCAAGATTATCACAAAACAATATTGGCTGCAAAATGCAGTAACTTCTTATATTGTTTATGGTTATGGCTGTTGAATATCTCTTTTGGTCTCCTTATAATATTGAACAGAATGCCCTAAATATGGATGAAGCGATGTGCTTAAACGTCCAAATGTAAGAACTTACAAGCCTCTTCACGTTTAATATTGAACAGGCTCAATTTGAAAAATAACAGAAATCTAAGAAGGTCAGGTGCAACCGCTGGTCAGGTGTGTATCGTATCGTCTCCAACAAAGCCAGCATTTTGTGCCCTCACTCTCATGTTTTCTTTATTGCACCCTGTCATTTTCTTACAGTTAGGGCATTGCACTTTGTTGCCAATCAGCATCGCAGAGTCAAACGTCTCAAGGTTTTTAATCGAGATAGGGGAGCGAAACCAAGAGCCACAATGCAGACATCGAATATGTATTTCCTTTACGCCAGTCATTTTAATTTCCTCCAATACTTATTTAATTCGTTTGGATGGAGTTGTATACATAACGACCTGCGGTTCAGCTGCCTGTGGATGACAGGCCAAGTGCAACCGCTGGTTAGCCGGTGTGTCGGCAACCGTCTCTGTGTCGTTTCATTTCCGGGACGTCAGATCAGAACAGTCAGCTCGAGACTTTTGAAAAAATAACAGAAGTATGGATAGATTTTTCAACAATCTGATTGGTGACACACCCCGCCCGTAAGGGACATCCCCCGTCCGCGAATCGCGGACACCCCCTTTGTTAAGGGGGATGCG
>CAZJQI010000070.1:0-20830 GCA_964548275.1 uncultured Gemmatimonadales bacterium | reverse complement strand
GATGGTTTTATCCTTGTTTTCAGTGAGTTGCCGTGTGACACATACAATATTTATTCTCATCCTTCACAATTCGGAAAGAAGGGGATTTAAACCTGGTGATCTTATTTCAGATCGTGCTTGAGAGCCACCATTCCCCCCTATCAAGGGGGAACATTCCAAATTCCCCCCTATCAAGGGGGGAGACAGGGGGGTGTTATGTTATACAGTTGGGATTTGTTCTCAGCCGTTTTTCCCTGGCAGGATAAGGTCATCCAAGTTGACTGAAAGAAGGTTTATGCTTAAGTTCTCTGCAAAGAATATTTGCTGGATTATTGTGAAAAAATCAGCAGTCGGAATGTGATGGAACGATGATCTTTGAGGAATGCAAACAACGGCGCTCCACTTAGTTTAACATTATTAAGTGCAGGACGTGCGGTGCAGGACTTCGCGTACCAGCTACAGATAAGAAACTCATTGTGAATTGCCCTAAATGCGATAGTAAGTTCCCAGTGCGATTCCGTCCACTGTCAAGAGACGCCTAACTTTCGCTCAAGCGGACGCGCCAACCACGTGTTCTTTCAAACTCCACGGTGTGATGCGGGAGTGATATTGCCCCGAAAAAATGGATACCCGGTTAAGCGGCGTTTGTAATCCGCTCATATTCGGCCGGGGTTCGCAGCCCGGTCGACGGGCTTTGAAATGGAATAAGGGGATTATATGCCGATCCGTATAAGACGCCGCGATATCAGATGCAAAGGGATGCAAATGGCTTATTCTAAAGGGACTATCGCTTTCTTATTCGCAGCATCGACAGCGTGTTATATGGATCGGAAACCGGTGTTTCGCATTTTATGCTGGTCAATCTAATTTATGTTAGGAGTAACCCAAAACATGAACGAACCGATTATTGAAGACATCGTGAACTACTGCGAAAAGAGGTTCGAATTTCCGGAGCTTCTTAATAGTAATTATTTCCAGAAATACCGTCGAGGGTACTATTGCTCACGTGAGCATGGGCTTCTTAGTTGGCACAGAAATTACGTTAAACTTCTAACATTCTTAGATGAAATAGGCGAATACAACAAACAGCATGCAAAATCGTTTGTGAAGAGGCTTCGAGAAAGCTCGAACGACTGGAAGAACTGTGAAGCAATTTTCTCGGAGATTATTGTATATCATTACTACATTCGAGCTGCTTATGAAGGATTAATCAGAAAACTCGAACTCGATGCAGCCGAATCCGACATTATTATTGAAAGGCTGGATAGCACTAAAGCGTATCTAGAGGTTTTTTGCGTCATGCCAAGCTTCCCATTGCCAGAGAACGGTAAAGTTGTAGCGTTTGATGTTAAAACGCACACTCAGACTGAAATAGCGTCTATTCGCCAGAAGCTTCTGAGTAAGATTACCAAACAGAAACAACTTTTAAAACCACGCGAGAACTACGCAATAATCGAACTCAACGACCCAAGCATTGCAGGCGATTTTTCCGTATTATCCTCTCTATCGAGCGGATATACGGTGACCATTAATAAGAGAACCAAGCAGGTCGAGTCGGCCGGATATAACTGGGAGAATTCTATCTTCGAGGATAAAAGTACGGGATTTCTCAAGGCGATTATATATTTTGATCTTGGAGATTATGGTTCTAGGAAGTTCCTATTCAATCCAAATTTTCGTATGCCGAACAACAGCGACGAGACGACGCCATAAAACACCGCGACTGACGCGGAACGTTAGGTGTCACTGGAGAACCTATGGAAATTATCGGGTTTATGGTATTCCTGGTCTTAAGTCATTTCGGGGTCATGCAGGTTTTCCGATTGACAACGTACCACAAATACTTCTGGCCTTCTTTGCCGCTGCTTATTGCCTACGGCGCGCTGGTAGGGTGGGCGCTGTTCGAGTTGAAAATGCATGCCTTCTTTTTGTGGCAGCTGGTTCTGGCGTCGGTATGGCTATTTATCGTTGGAAGAAAACAAAGCAATGCAGCAGAGGCTATGTTGCATTTAGCAGGAGATGATGCTGCCTTTGTCAGGTTAATGGCTGCATCAACAGCACGAACAAGTGCCTATTATACGGCTAGCTCAATTGTTTACGTTGTTGATTTCTCAATTGTGTACCTCTGGTTATACAACACCTAACAAGGCGCTCCAGCCAACTTCATTTCAGCCGCTTCGCTCTGGCAAGGCCGCCACTGCTCTTTGTCTTTAGGCGTGCAAAGACCTTTCGGGAGTTCTTATATTTACTATGATCCGCACGATCCTTACCCTATTCCTCGGAATCCTCACTTTTGGTTACGGCCGGATCGTTGCGACCGCCAATAATCTCCCGCCATGTCAACCCGCTGTTGTCTTCCTTATCGTAGAGATTGGACTACAATTGCTGTATGCACGGCTGGTGAACGCCTACTTCGGCGCCATCGGCCTTGACATGGTTTACAGCGCGAAAGGTCTCCGTCCTCGAAATTCTGCAAACGGCCCCAGCCGTCCTGGGCGGAAACATTCTGAGCCGGTAGAAAGAATAGAAAAGAGAACCAGATTCCGCAGATCACCGGCTGAAAATATTTGCTTGCCTTCATCGTTTTCTCCCTGTTAGCATTTGATTGAACCATTGAACGGCCTCGGAATCGAGCTTCTGCCTGATTCAAGCTAATAAAGGATTCCGGGCGGGACAATGTTATAATTATGTTCCAGGGAGATTTGCTCTCAGCCGTTTTTCTCCTGGCAAGTTGTACTAATCCAAGTTGACTGGCGGAAAGTTTATGCTTAAGTTCTCTGCAAAGAATATTTGCTGAATTATTGTGAAAAAATCAGCAGTCGGAATCTGATTCCAATCCCTCCGGCATCTTCAGGAAAAAGAGATATCGTGGTGAAAAAGCTGTTTATACTATTTCCGCTTATTCTCAGTTGCGCAGGCCCGCCGGAGGTACGGAAAATCGAACAGTGGGGCCGGTTCGAGCTTGTACTGCATGGTGAACCGGGCGCGAACCCGTTCCGCGATGTCAGACTGGAGGCCTATTTTACCACCCCGGGCGGCAAAGAGATCAGGGTGGACGGGTTCTACGACGGCGACGGCGCAGGAGGAACCCAGGGGGATGTGTTCAAGGTCCGTTTCGCTCCGGGCGAACCGGGGCGCTGGATATACCGCATTGTATCAGACTGGAAAGCCCTGGACGCCCAAAAAGGAGAATTCGACTGCGTGGCCTCGGGTGCTCAGGGACCCCTGGTGCATGACCCTGCCGAACCCTGGTATTTAAAATGGTCCAGCGGGGACTACTTTTTCGAATCAGGGTCGAACGACCCGGAAAGCTTCCTGGCGCGGGATTTTATCACCCAGCAGCAGCGCTTAGCCTCTATCGACTACCTCGCGCAAGCCGGCTGCAATATCCTCTATTTCGGCATGGTGAATGCCGGGCCAGGGGACGGCGGAGCAGAGATGAAAGTCCATCCATGGGTCGGAGGAAATATCGAGCCTGATTTCGATTACCTTTGCCTGGATTTCATGAACCGCCTGGAGGGAGTGCTCGACCGGATGCTGGAACGGGGTATAGTCCTTCACCTCGTTTTCTGGCTGGATGACTGCTACCGGTTCGTGGAAGCGATCACCCGGCAGCAGGAGGAAATGTGGTTCCGTTACACTGTGGCTCGTTTCGGCTGCTACCCGAACCTGATCTGGAATCTGGCCGAGGAATACGAGGAATGTTTCGACCACACCTGGTGCGAGAACAGAGCGGCTCTGCTGAAAGAGCTCGATCCGCTGGATCACCCGGTCACCGTGCACCAGCTCGGAAAGGCGAGTTTTACGCTTGCCGGCAGCGAAAATTTCGATCTCACTGCCCTGCAGTTCAACTTCACCGACCCTGATTCAGTCAACGCAGCCGTTATCAAGGTGCGCGATCAGCTAACTGCTGCCGGGCGGCCGATCCCGGTTTCGCTTATCGAGTGGACACAGCTCACTCCCGGGCAGGCCGAACAGGCCCGCAAGGGAATCTGGGCTATCGCCACCGGGGGAGGGACTTATCAGATATTCAACAATGACGGCGAGCGGGGTTCGGCTGATTTTGCCAGATGGGAAGCCCACTGGCGCTACGCCGAGATACTGAAAACCCTGATGGAATCCCTGCCGCTGGGCAAGATGGCCCCGGACAACAGCTTGCTCTCGCGCGGGTTCTGCCTGGCCGCACCGGGAACTGTATACCTGGTTTACCAGCCCGTGGGAGGAGAGTTTACCCTGGAGCTGCCTGCCGGGAGTGGCGCTTTCCATGCCTACTGGATCGATCCCCGCACTGGCGAGGTGAGCCAGGGCGAGAAGGCCGGACCAGGGTTTGCGAGATTCAGCGCGCCCACGAACCAGGACTGGGCATTGCTGGTAACCGCAAGGCCCCGCTCTTTCGACCGGGTGAAAAAATTTCCCGGGGATTGAATTGAAAAGTAATCAGTGGTCCCCGGAGAAATAGACTGAGAATCTTTTAAGTTGTTTTTATTTAACCCTATTTGTCACGGGTGAGTGAAATTGGAATTAGCTGGCAGGGAATGTTTTTCAGTGGATTCGAAAATTGTTTTTAATAATCTCGGCAGGTTGGTTGTAAAATTCTGGATATGGTTGGCCGAACGGTATCCCTATGTCGAATTGGATGAATTCATTATCATGCCGAACCATTTGCATGGCATTCTAGTTGTTTCGGATTATTGCAGGGGCGGTTCGCGAACCGCCCCTACAGCAAAACGCAAACCATTAGGCCGTATTGTAGAAGCCAAAATAATTAAATAGAGACATTTGAAAAAATCACAGAACAAGGGATAAATTTTTCAACAATCTGGTGGATGACACACCCCGCCTGCGATGGACATCCCCCGTCCGCGAATCGCGGACACCCCCTTTGTTAAGGGGGATGCAGGCACCCCTCTCAAGAGGGGAGTTACACACCCCGTCCGCTTCGCGGCCACCCCTCTTTCTAGAGGGGAATTTTTTACGTCTAAGTTTTGCATTAACAGTCCCCTCTATCAAGAGGGGATACAGGGGTGTGTCGGGTTTTCGATATTGAATCCACTCAGGGAGATTCACTAAATGTCCCAACGGAGAATGATTATCTCTTTATCAGGATTTTTGAAAGGTTTCAAATAGTCTTTTTATATATTAGGAGTAATCAATGGCCAAAAAAGCCTCGAGTATCTACTTTACTGCAAGCGGCAAGGTTTTTCCTGATAAAGCTGAAGTGCTTGGAGTCAAATACGAAAAAGTCCAGGACCTTCGCTACGGCACCAACCCCAACCAGGGAGCGGCGTTTTACAGGCCGGTAAAAGATTCGCCAGCAGGAGCGGTAATCGGCAGGATTGAGGTTCTCAAGAGCGGCAAGGGCGGCCTGAGCCAGACCAACATCGAGGACATCCACCATGGGCTCGGCATTGTAAAATATTTCGAGACTCACGCCTGCGCAGTGATGAAACATCTGAACCCCAGCGGCGCTGCGGTCCAGTTCGCCGGGGAGCCGCAGGTAGAGGTTTACCGCAAGGCGCGGGACTGCGACAGCCGCGCGGCTTTTGGCTCCGTGGTGGCGTTCAACACGCCTGTGGCTGTTGAAACCGCGGAAGAGATCATGAGCACTGTTGTGGAGGGGGTTGTCGCACCGGGATACGAGCCTGAAGCTGTGGAGGTGTTCGGGGATATCGAGCGTTTCAAGCGCAACCGGCATATCCGGGTAATCAAAGTCTCCGGCCTGGATAAGCTGCCTCGCTTTGCGGGGGATGAAACCTGCGGAGTGAAAGAGATAAAGGTCCTCGGCGACGGGACCCTGGTCGTGGCCGAACCGTTGCTAACCTCTATTCGTGGCCCCGGCGACCTTAAGCCAGCCGGCACCGAAAACAAGAGTGGAGAGCTGATCGAGACCGCCAACAAACCCACCTCCGACCAGGCACGGGACATGCTTTTTGCCTGGTACGTGAATTTCAATGTGCGCTCCAACGGCGTGGTGATCGCCCGCGAGGGCCGCACCCTGGCTGTGGGAACCGGTCAGCAGGACCGTGTGGGAGCCGTGGAGCAGGCGATTGCAAAGGCGAAAACCTACTCCGGGACGGATTCGCTCAAAGGGGCTGTCCTAAGCTCGGACGGGTTCTTCCCATTCCGCGATTCGATAGACATTTGCCACCAGGCCGGAATCAAGGCTATCATTCAGCCGGGAGGTTCCTTGCGCGACTGGGAGGTGATCAAGGCCTGCAACGAGCACGGCATCGCGATGGTTTTCACTGGCGAGCGCTGTTTCAGCCATCATTAAAAAAGCGGAATAATCATGGGCGTGGCTAATTTCTGGAGTGAACTCAGGGAAAAAATAATTTTTGGCCTTTTTACCCTTCTTCTTTTTGCTGCCGCGGTGGGGGGAGAGTTCCGCTACAATTACGTGGAGAAGGCTATCGGTCGCTACCTCACCTGGCATAACAGCGGCAGGCAGGCCTCGGGCCAGATCTGGGAGAGTGTCTCGGTTTCCGAGGACGTGCAAAAGCAGCTGGATGATCTGGTGCGCACCAAAAGGGAGGAAAGCGCGGTGGAAACTCCAGTCAACACTCTGGACGGCCTGATCGAAGAGGTTTTTTTCCGGGAAAAACTGGTGATAACCCGCGACCAGTTTATTGAAATGTATATCCGGTTTCCCCTCTATCACAGTGGGATGATTATCGATCCGGTCGAAATGCTGGAGATGATCAGCGCTCTGACCAACTGGCAGCGCACGTTGATCGTGTTCGAGGAGGGAGACCTGAGTTTTTACCTGGTCGATGGGTTGAACAACGTGCTTGATGAGCGCTCCCTCTCTGCTGAATACATCAATTACTTTCTCGCCGAGAAAGGTTCCCGCTCTTTCGGACTCGATGCTTTCAGCTCTTTGCGGGGGGCGCACTATCCGGCTGATATATTCTATGATGCCTGGGCTATTCTGACTCCGGCCCAGCGCAACGGTATCCCGCTGAGTTCCAGAGAGCTTATCGCCTGGCGCTACCGCCTTCAGCGGGTAGCGGTCAACCACCGTACCCTGATCGGCGACCGGATGGAGCTGGGATTTGAACTGAGCGGGGATGAGGGCCTGACCACTGTCAGAATCCTCGGCCGCAGCCTGGCCGTGCTGGCTCTGGTTGAAAAAATGGACATTCTGCTTGGAGAGCGCACAGATGATCTCTAAGATAGTCAAATCGATTTTTTACCTGGGAGTAATCGCCGTTGTGGTGGGTTTCTGTGCCGGGGTGGCGGTGGTTTCTACCATGGGAAAAGACCTTCCCCAGTTGCCGGACAATCTCGAAAAGCTGGTGCTTAGCACCCAGACAGAATTCTACTCCAATACCGGCAAGCTGATCGCAACCATGGGCGAGAAAAACCGGGTTCCCATGAGCCGGATCAGCCCCTATTTCCAGAAAGCCCTGCTTGCAGCCGAGGATACTGAATTCTATGCTCACGCCGGGATCAGCAAGACCGGGATCTTGCGGGCCCTGTGGGTCAACTTGCGGGCCGGAAAAATCGAGGGGGGCGGAAGCACGATCACACAGCAGCTTTCCCGCAATTTCTTTTTAAGCCTCGAACAGACCTATGCACGAAAGATCAAGGAAATATTGCTGGCGTTTCAGTTGGAGTATTCTTTCGGCAAGGAGGAAATTCTGGAGGCCTACTCCAACAACATGTATTTCGGCAGCGGGGCGTACGGTGTTGAGGCTGCAGGCCGGGTGTATTTTGCCAAGCATGCAGACCAGTTGAGCCTGGCCGAGGCCACGTTGCTGGTCACACAGCTCAACGCCCCTGCGATCTACAACCCTTACACCCACCCGGGCCGCGCCCGAACCCGGCAGCTCTGGATCCTGCGCCGGATGGAAGAACTGGGAATGATCACCGGCCCCCAGCGCCTGGAGGCGGAAAACGAGGAATTGAAACTCAAGCGTTATACCGAGGCCGAGGCCAGGTCGAACTATTTTCTCGATTACATTAAAGGCAAGATCACCGAGCGATTCGGCGAGGAGTTCCTTTACTACGGCGGGCTGAAAGTGTACACCACCCTGGACCAGCGTCTCCAGGCTACGGCGGTGGCGGCAGTGAACAGGAGCCTGAAAAGGCTGGACAGCATACTCGGCCTCCCTGAATACGAACTTCAGACCGACAGTGACATTCGCTCCAATGATTACCCCCAGGGAGCGCTTGTCGCTGTTGAAACAGGCACCGGGGCGATTCTGGCAATGGTCGGCGGGAGAGACTACCGGACGAGCCAGTTCAACCGGGCAGAGAGCAACAACAGGCTCCCGGGAAGTGCATTCAAGCCTTTTGTTTACTATACCGCTTTACAGGAGACTGGACTCAGCCCGGCCTCCACACTGGTCGATACTGCGGTTACCTACGAACTGCCCAACGGACAGATCTGGAGCCCGGAGAATTTCGAAAAAAACTTTCTCGGCAGGATGACCCTGAAAAAGGCTCTGGAAAGAAGCCGCAACGTGATTGCAGCCCAGCTTATAAATATTACCGGGCCTGAGCGCGTGGCAGAAACTGCCCGCCGGTTTGGGATCAGCGGACCCATCATGTCCACGCCGGCTCTGGCCCTCGGCACCACCGGGGTCTCCCCGATCGAGATGGCCGCTGCCTTTTCTGTTTTCGCCACCGGTGGGATATATTACCTCCCTTATGCGATCAAGCGGATCGAGGATGCCAGGGGCAATATGCTCTACGACCCGATCCCCAGGGGCCGGGAGGTAGCTAATCCGCAGGTTGTCTACCAGGTGGTGGACATGATGCAGAACGTGGTTGACCGGGGCACAGGTGCAGCTGTACGGCGAATGGGCTTCAATTTGACTGCTGCAGGAAAAACCGGCACAACCAGCGAATACCGTGATTCGTGGTTCGTGGGTTTTACCCCTGGAATCAGCGCAGCCTGCTGGGTCGGTTTCGATGACAACCGGGAGATGCAGTTTATCCAGAACGGAGTGGAATTGGGAGTCACAGGCGCGCGGGGCGGTGCGCCGATGTGGGTGATGTTCATGCTCAAAGCCACCGAGGGCAGGTCAAGCCAGGATTTCCCGATCCCTCCAGGGGTGGAGTTTATCATGGTCGATGCCTGGACCGGCATTCCGCCCTCTCATATAACCCCAGCTGTCGAACCGGTCAGAGTCGCACTCCTTCCTGAACAACTTGAGGCCCTGCGCCAGAAAGGAAGCCTGGGAAAGACAGGCACGCCTGTGCCGGATTTCGATCCGCTGGAATTTTAGAAGACAGAAGTCAGGAGTCAGGAGACAGAAGTCAGTCATCATGAGCCGGTGGCTCACCCGGGAACAATGAAAATGTTTTGTTTTCTGTAGGGGCGCGCGGCCGTGCGCCCCTACGGGTGGTTTTTACCGAATCCATGGAATAACGCTCCTTTGGTCCATTATTTTCGGAGCAGAAGAAAAGATTAAAAGAGAAAGAATATTGAATGAAAGAAACTGCAAAAACTTTTCAGGATTTAATCGAAAAGAATTCCTCGAAACTTTGCTTAGGTGTAATCCCCCTTAGAAAAGGGGGAGACAGGGGGTTGTCTCGATCTGTTCGCCCACGGGGCAATAAGATCAATCAAATTCAAGATTTTAATACCCCGTTGCTTGCCGCGGGGCAGTGCATTTTTAACAAACTGAAATTAAAATGAGGTGATTTGAATGGACTGGGGAATGAAAAACCGCATGTCACGCATGATAGGCGACGACGGCCGCTGCTTTTTCCTGCCGATCGACCACGGCTATTTCCAGGGACCTACCACCTGCCTGGAAAAGCCTGGAGAGACCATCGCTCCCTTGCTGCCTTACGCTGACGCGCTTTTTGTCACGCGCGGGGTCCTTCGCAGTTGTGTCGATCCGGCAACCAGCGCGCCGATCATTCTCAGGGTTTCAGGGTGCACAAGCATAGTAGGCCCTGGGCTTGAGAACGAGGCAGTTACGACTTCAATCGAGGATATAATCCGGCTCAACGCCTCGGCTGTCGGGGTGTCGGTGTTTGTCGGCACCAAGTATGAGCACCAGACCCTGAAAAACCTCTCAGATATGGTCAACATGTGTGAGAACTACGGCATTCCGGTAATGGCGGTGACTGCTGTGGGCAAGGAACTTGAGAAACGCGATGCCCGCTACCTTGCCCTGGCCAGCCGTATCTGCGCCGAGCTGGGCGCAAAAGTGGTTAAAACCTACTATTGCAAGGAGTTCGACAAGATCACCGAAGGCTGCCCTGTGCCGGTGGTGATCGCCGGCGGCCCGGCCTGCGATACCGAACTCGATGTGATGGAATTTGTTTACGACGGAATAGAGAAAGGAGCTATCGGGGTCACCCTGGGACGGAATGTCTGGAAAAACAAGTACCCCGTAGCGATGATGAGAGCCTTGCGGGCGATTATCCACGACAGTGCCAAGCCGAACGAGGCTCTCGAGATATTTAACGAACTGAAAAGCGCAAAATAGGATGTAAAATGCGTGTTGCCATGTACTATAACAACAATGACGTGCGGCTGGAGGAGATGCCGGTTCCCCGGATCGGGCCTGGCGAGATTCTGGTCAAGGTGATCGCCAGCGGCATCTGCGGCAGTGACGTGCTTGAGTGGTACCGGATAAAAAAGGCCCCTATTGTGCTTGGCCACGAGATTGCCGGCGAGATAGTTGAAGTGGGAGAGGGTGTGGGGAAAGTCAAGGAAGGCGACCGGGTGTTTGTCTCACATCACGTCCCCTGCAACACCTGCCGCTACTGCCGCTCCGGCAACCACACGGTCTGCGAGACCCTCCACACCACTAATTTCGATCCCGGAGGGTTCGCTGAGTACATTCGCGCTCCCCGGATCAATGTCGACCAGGGAACGTTTATTCTGCCTGATGAGATTACCTTCGAGGACGGTTCGTTTGTCGAGCCCCTGGCCTGTGTCGTGCGGGGGCAGAGAGTGGCCGGGTTCAGGCCCGGAATGAGCGTTCTGGTTCTGGGCAGCGGCATTTCCGGGCTGCTTCATATTATGCTCGCCCGGGCAACCGGCGCAGGAAGGATAATCGCCACAGATATCAGTGAGTACCGGCTGGCCAAAGCCAAAGAATTCGGTGCGGATGAGGTGATACATGCCGGGGAGGATGTCCCGGCGCTGGTGAAAGAACTCAACGGCGGCTATCTGGCTGAGCTTGTGATTGTCTGCGCCGGAGCGCTGTCTGCGTTCGAGCAGGCGCTGAAATCCGTGGACCGGGGAGGCACGGTGCTCTGTTTTGCCACCACGGACCCGGGGGTGGAAATCCCGATTCCGGCAAACGAATTCTGGCGCAACTCGATAACCGTGCTCCCTTCCTACGCCAATAGTCCGTACGATGCCGAGGTGGCAATCGAGCTGATCCGTTCCGGAAGAGTTCATGTCAAGGCGCTGATCACGCACCGGCTGCCCCTGGAGGAAACTGCCAGAGGGTTCAGGCTGGTCGCTGATGCGGGTGAATCGATCAAGGTGATTATCGAGCCGCATGGATAGTTCTAAAATTGGTTCTTCTGATAACGAATAAAACCTCTTATAAGAATCTTAGGATTTCTTTTATTGCAGCTTCTTTTCTGTAAACCGCGGCTAAAGCATTCAGCTATAATCGCGGTTTTACATTCTTGTTCTTGTCACTACAGGGATATCGATATTATTTAACGAAAACCTCAAATTCGCTATTGGCAGTTGTTTTGCTCCACAAAAAATCGCCATTCAGAACACCAACCGCTTCAACTGCTTCATCTGGTTTAGCCAAATGAGTTATCTTGCCGTTCGCACAGTCAAGTTTCCAGAATCTTTTCGAAACTTTAACATAGTCGTATAGGTAAACGAAGGTATTCTCTCCTAAAACTTCCCATTCGTAAAAATGAAACCATGGCTTTATTCCTTTGTCCTCTAACTTTATTTCCTCGTTAGTTTCGCGCAGGAATAGTCTTGCAGTACTACCCTCTTCAGATTCAACAAAATAATACTTTCCATTAGGAGAGAAGTTCAAGCCAAAGTAGGGAGTTGGTATTTCTTCTTTTTTCTCAAAATCGAATCTAAAAACCCCCCTATGCCAACCATGCTTAAGCTTAACGGTTATTTCTAAATACAGGTTTCCATCAAATGACGCCCAGGCAAGGTTTTCGAATACTTTATCCGGCGATTCCGGTAGTATGAGATTTTTTTCTCCGGTACTAATAACTAATGAAATCACTTTTTTCCCTAAAGGGTAATCTGGATCTACTCTTCCTTCTATATACGTAATTTTTTCTCCATCTAAATCCCAAACCAGGTCATTAACGTTGGTCAATCCACTAAATACTATATTGTTGTTAAATGGTTTATCAGGATTAACAATTACCACACCTTTCTTTGGAGTTTTCAGAGCAATCATATCCCCTTTCGGCGAAATTATTACATCTTTAAATGTCGGTATTCTTAATCCTTCTTCAAAATATATTTTCTTCATCCTGGTTCCGGCTTCTTGTGTAAAATAAACCGTGTTGTTTTCAAAGTGCCAAAATCCAGGACTCGAAGACACAATAGAAGCTGAAGCAAAAGCACTTGTTATTACTATAAACAAAATTATCCATAGCAATTCTTGCGAAATTCGTCTCATAATGAAATCCGTTCGGGGAAAGAAATCAATAGAATTTAATGCGACGATAGAACCTATTAAGATAAAAATACAGCGGCATCCGATTTACTTAACTCATTAGATACCGCTGTATTAGCTTCAGAAAAGATTAGGTTAATAAATTCCTATATCACTTAGTAAATACTTGCAGGCTGCCATTCTCGTTAGATTTGATCCACATCGGTTTTCCATTACTAATGCCAATAGGAAAAGGTGATCGTAGATTATCCTCAGGTTTAGGCACGAGCTTAGCACTCCCAGTGTCTAAATTAACAATCCAAAAACCACCAGGTGCCAATCTAACTGTATAGGTGTTTTTCTCATCAACGAACCAATCCAATAATTGGAAATTAGAATCTTGGCCAAAAGTTACAGCTTCATTGGTTTCTCTACTATAAATAATATGAACTGGACTGTCATCACTATAATAGTAATATTTCCCATCAGGTGAAAAATCTAAAGACTTATAAGGAGTAGGAACAAAACTCATTTTGGCGAGATCGTATTTAAAGATGCCATGATGGGTGCCATATTCAAGATTAACCATCATTTCCACGTAGATGTTTCCATCAAATTTTTCCCAGGTCACATCCTGAAAATTTTGATTGGAGTCTGCTCTACAAAGAACATTCTTTGTACCAGCAACTGTATCCAATATCCATACCGCTTTACCATATTGTGGTCTCCAAAAATCATCTTTATCAGAGCGTTTGCCCTCGATAAATACTATTTTATCACCAGCAGGACTCCAGGAATAACCTCTAATTAATTCTAAGTCTAATCTATTCAAAACATTCCCTACTGTATCGATCACTAACAAAACCTGAGGTGCTTTTTTGTGCTTTTGATAAACTGCTGAATTCAAATCAAAATAACTACCTTTGATTGCAATTCTATCACCTTTTGAAGAAAGTGATTGAAAATTCACAAATATGTTTTCATCAAAAAAAATTTTCTTCATATTTCCGTCAGATATGCTACCAAAGTATATAGCCTCTCTTAATGTACCATTCTCTCTTAACTTCAATGATATTGCATCCCCGACAGTGGAAGATAATCCCAGTGGCTTTGATTCACTCATAATGAACGATCCGAGCATACATAAAAAAGAAACAAATAGAGTTTGACTTAATTTCATGTGTGAGTAAATCATTGTTGATTTCTTTATATGCCTTATAATTATGTTTGTCATATCAAATTTAACACGAAAATTTATTTTCTGAAAGGTGCGATCCTTAGGAACTCCCTTTTTCAATATCCCCTCGGCTCGTAAACCGGCGCTGGTGAAAGAACTCAACGGTGGTTATCTGGCTGAGCTTGTGATTGTCTGCGCCGGAGCGCTGTCTGCGTTCGAGCAGGCGCTGAAATCCGTGGACCGGGGAGGCACGGTGCTCTGTTTTGCCACCACGGACCCGGGGGTGGAAATCCCGATTCCGGCAAACGAATTCTGGCGCAACTCGATAACCGTGCTCCCTTCCTACGCCAATAGTCCGTACGATGCCGAGGTGGCAATCGAGCTGATCCGTTCCGGAAGAGTTCATGTCAAGGCGCTGATCACGCACCGGCTGCCCCTGGAGGAAACTGCCAGAGGGTTCAGGCTGGTCGCTGATGCGGGTGAATCGATCAAGGTGATTATCGAGCCGCACAAATAAAATTGCCTTACACAATCAATAGCCTGATTACTAAGATTTAGAGGAATTTTTCCCTTTTCTGTAGATTGAGCAGGCCGAAAAGCAAAGTCAAGATAATACCTGCAAATAAATATGTTCTATTGGTCAAGACTATATCGTACCAGACAACCTGGTTCATATTATCCGTATCCCGGATTACATGCTCATAAAACCCGCGCTGTGATAGAGGTGCGCCGGGAGTGCGGCGCAAAATATTAACCCGTTTGGTTGAAACTGTTTTAAATGCTCCTATAATACGGCCTAATGGTTTGCGTTTTGATGTAGGGGCGGTTCGCGAACCGCCCCTACTCCGAAACAACTAGAATCCCATGCAAGTGATTCGGCATCACCACAAATGAATCAATCTCGATCTCTTCCCTGATAATCGAGGCTCTCTCCCATTCTCCCACCACAATCAGGCCGTTTTCATTCAACATCATCTGCCCATCCACAATTTCCCCGAACAAACATTCCCGATCATGAGTGCAAACAGTTACAAAATACGCTCCCGGAGAGGCATAATCGTAATCCTTCAAGCGGATTGAACGTCTATGTCGCCGGATGTTCGTCATTTGTCCTGAATGCCTGATTTTTTAAAGATGATGGATAAATCGCCTTATTTGAACACGTAACCATATATATGAAAACTTGTACTAAGTATTAGCTGCCTGGTGGTTATTTCCTTGAACCAACCTCAGTAGTACTTTCTCCAAAATTTCTACCCCTTTTTGATAAGAGTAATTTTCTTCAACCAAACGTCGGCTATTGTCTTTAATCTTCAGGTATAACTGTTTATCATGGAATAATTCGACGATCCTTTCGATAAATTCTGCGGGAGATTCTGCTAGCATAATATCTTGTCTGTCGTTTGTTGCCATCCCCTCTGCCGCCAAGTGCGTGCTCACCACTGGGATTCCCATTGCCATGACCTCCAGTACCTTTCCTCTAAATCCTCTACCCAGTCTTATTGGGGCCACAAAGACTTTTATTCTTTTTAAATATTCCCTCACATCATCTACTAATCCAGTGACTATGATACTTGGGTCTTCATTAGCAGCAGAAAGAATATCATCGGTGGGTCCTCGGCCTATTACATAAAATTTTATTCCTGAGATGCGTTTTTTTAATTCCGGCCACATCTCCTTTAGAAAATACATGACAGCCTCGCGGTTTGGATCATGTGGATAGTTGCCTAAAAATCCCACCGCAGTTTCCTGGAGCTGCTCTGGACGCGGTGAAAAATATTCAGGGTCCACTCCGTGTGGAACTATCTCAATATCCAATGTGGGATCATATTTCAGAAGACCATCCCTCTCTTCAGGTGTAAGCGTGAGCATTTTATCTGCGTCACGATACATTTGAAATTCATAGGATTCCAGCCGGCGTAAATCCAATACTGCCTGAAATCCTTGCTTAGAAAATATACCGTACAAATCTCGGGCGTTTTTACGAGCGATGGTGTAACTCTCATGACAGGAAATCACCCGCTTTGTACGGGGATTTATACCAGGGTTACGGTACAAATATTGCCCCATTACAGTATACTCGGCTATGACTGCATCATAATCCCCCCGGCAAGTCATTTGAGCAATTGTCTCCCTCATCTGTGAGGACTTGTTATTACACATATAGGCAGGTACTTCAGAAAAAATGAAATCTTTGATCTTCTTAACAGTATTTCGCGGCTGGGGGTAAGGCATCAGTTCCAGATCATATAGATAAGGCTCGATAGAGCCTAAATATTGTCTATCCTCCTCCTTTATAAATGAGGCTAAACCAACTTTATGGTTTTTCGATAGATATTTAATTCTGTTGTAAATAAGGATTGGACCTCCTATTACTTTACTGTGAGGAAATTCCTTTGGGGTGATTAGTATCTTCATTTCTCCGGTCCTTATTCTAAATTAGATTCATATTATAGTTAAACCTTCTACAAATTAAAACCGAAAAATAATTTGTCCATGTTCACTTGAACCAAATTAATCCATCCAAGATGCAAAATAAAAGAGAAATAAGAGGAAAAGTTTTATTTTATATATATCGAATCTACATAATTGAAAAAACATGTAAGCGGCAGCAAATTTTGTCCGTGAGCTTATACATCATTTAACACCTTTCTTAAAACACTCTCCTTTGGATACAAGACGTATTTTCATTCTTTCAGGGTTTCCCGCACGGCCACTTTCCCCAGGTGATACCAGCCGTCCGGTCCCTTGCCCTCGATTGCAAGCTGGACCTTGGGTTTCAGAGTATGCGGGTCCAGGATCGCGATCCCGAGATCGTAGTTTCCCTCCGGCATATCCACAGGCAGGAAAATAGCATCATCGTATACGATATCCCCTGGGAGCCATTTACGGATATCCTCGTCGAGATAGAAAACCTCGGTTCTCTTGTGGTTTTTCAGCCTGAGGGCGAGAGTGAATTTGCGGTAAATCGGGGCCACACCCTTGTTTTCCCACCAGGTGCGGAAAGCGAGCTTGCTGTGGGGGCGCACAAAATCAGGATATGAAAATCTGCGCAGCACGAACCGGTAGCCCATTTTCTTTAGCCAGCGGTTGACCTCGGGCCACCACTGGGGCGGCACAGCAGAGGACTTGGCGTTGAAAGAGGAGATATGCCACTTGAGTGACTGGTCGAATATATAGCGCACTTCATCGATACCGTAGCCCTGCTTGTCTTTCCAGCTAAGCAGCGTACCGCAGATCTCCAGAGTGACCGGCGCGGTTTTCCAGGCCTCCGCCATGCCGAAATCGATTATGCCCTGCGGGTAGTAATCCCACATGTGGGTCCAGCCTCCCTGGTCCGTGGCCCAGAACCCGAGATCGCCGATACAGTCCACCCGCCAGCCGACATTGCCTTTTTCGCGGCCGTACTTGTTGGTTTTCTCATCAGTGAGCAGCATTACCTTGTGAGTTTTCGGGAAGGCTTCCAGGTAGGCGTCCACCAGGGCTTTTCTGGTTTTTTCCTGAAGCATGGCCGAGCCTGCCCCCTCGCCCCAGTAGCCCACTATCGACATGTCCACCAGTTCCAGGTCCGGATGGCCGTCATAGCGGCACCCGAGATCGCGCACCATGTCAGTGAAATGCTTGATATAGCGCGGGTCGTCAGCATCCACGCGCCACCTACGGTGAGTCTTTTGCTCTTCCGGCTTCTCAGGACCGAACATCTTTCTCACCCAGGCAGGCACGTCCCTTTCACGGCCGCTGCCGTAAGGAGCAATCCGCAAAAGCAGGGTCTGGCCCCTCTCTGCAGCGGTCTTGAGCGCTTTGTCGATCATACCCCAGTTATACTTGTCCATCTCCGGCTCGAGAAATTTCCAGTAAACCCGGAAATAGGCGGTGGAGGCCATCGGGTGGTCTGGGTTGGTCAGGTCGCCGTCGAAATCCTGGTACTCGATAGGGAACCCTTCGGTCCAGCCACTCCCGGAATTCAGCGTGTCGCCGTTGAACCGCTGGAAAGTGTTGAAACCGATTCCAGGGTTGACCAGAACATCGTCGATCTCTACGGGCCGCACGACAGTGGTATCAGGGTACTTGTCCTGCGCGTGGGTGGAAAAGCTTAAAAAAGCGGAAAAAATGCAGACTGCCGGAATCAATTTTCTCATCTCATTTCCTCCGTGATAAGTGAGAACTGCATGGATAATAAAGTCAGGAAAAGAGCTTAAAACGGGCGAATTATTTCCCGTAGATGACTTTTCCGTCGAAAATCGTGTAAACGACCTCTGTATCAAGGATTTTATCCTCAGGAATTTCCAGCAGGTTTTGCGAAAGAACCACCATGTCAGCCAGCTTGCCTGGTTCGATCGATCCCTTGCGCTCCTCCTCGAACGAGGCGTAAGCTGATTCCAGGGTGTAGAGCTCGATTGCCTTTTCCATGGTCAGTTTCTCTTCCGGTATCCAGCCCCCGCCCTCCTCGCCCTCTCTATCTTTCCTTGTGACAGCCGCATACAGTCCGTCCATTGGGTTCAGGATCTCAACCGGCGCGTCCGTACCGAAAGCGACATGCGCCCCGGCCTCCAGCACACTGCGCCAGGCGTAGGCATAACGGCAGCGTTTTTTACCCAGTCTGTGTTCAGCAAATCTTTTATCCGTAATACAATGGGAAGGCTGCATCGAGGCGATCACCCCGAGTTGGGCAAACCGTGGCAGATCGCTTTCAGCAAGTATCTGGGTGTGCTCGATCCGATGACGGGCCTCCCGCCTGCCGTTGGCTTGAATCGCTTTTTCATAGACGTCCAATACCAGGTGGTTGCCCCGCGCGCCGATTGCGTGTATGCCGATCTGGAATCCGCGGCGATCCGCCTCCAGCACCATCTTTTCCAGTTTCTCCGGTTCGATCACCAGCACCCCGGAGGTTGACGGATCATCGTTGTACGGCTCGAACAGCGCCGCTGTGGCCGAACCCAGTGTACCGTCTATAAAGCTTTTCAAAAATCCGAATCTGATCAGCGGGTTATCCTTGTATTCCTCTTTAAGCTCGGAGTACTCCCTGAGAGTTTCCGGATCGTCTGTCAATCTCGGGCAGTAGTATACCCTGACTGTCAGTTCCCCGTTGCCGGCGGCCTGATCGAAAAACTCCAACCCGCTGCCGATATGGTGAATGCTCGTTACCCCGAGTATTTTTGCCTGTTCGAGAGCCAGTTTCAGGTGCCTCAGGTTTTCCTCTTCCTCCTCGTCCTTGCCGTAGTGTGACCTTTTAACCAGCCCCGTTGCGTTTTCTTTCAGCACGCCTGTGGGCTCACCTGTATCAGGTTTCCGGACTATCTTGCCCCCCTCCGGGTCCGGCGTATCTGTGGTGATACCTGATTCTTTCAGAACGTAGCTGTTCACCAGAACGCTGTGGCCGTCCACCCTGGAGAGCGATACCGGGTTGTCCCGGGAAACTTCGTCAATCACCTCTTTTGTGGGCCAGGCTCCGCCCGGAATGAGGGACTGATCCCACCCCCGGCCGATAATCCACTGGCCCGGCTCGACCTCTTTCACCCTGGCGGCGACCCTCTCTCTCATCTGGTCGTAGCTGGTGATCCCGGCCAGGTCCACTTTCTCAAGTGCCGAACCCACAGAGAAAAAATGCACGTGGGCGTCATTGAAACCGGGCACCACGAATTTCCCCTCCAGGAGAATCACCTTGGTTACCTCAGGCTTGACAAACTTTTCAATCTGCCGGTTTGAACCCACGGCGGTAATCCTGTTCCCGGTCACCGCAACCGCCTCTGCAAAGGGGTTATTCCGGTCAACCGTAAAAATATGGCCGTTTTTAAGTACCAGGTCTGCCGGGACAGGCTTTTTACAGGAAAAAACACTCATAAGCATCACAAATGCCAACCCGAACAGGGCGAGGTTCACGGTATCTCTCCAGAATTAAAGGTTATACTTAAGATATAGATTTCGTATAGCAAGTGAAATTTTACTCCTCCACTTCTTCACTCCAGAACTCGCGCTTCCACTCGAACTGTTTCAGCTCCTCGAGCTGCTCAGGGGTGAAAATATCATGCGCGGTCACTTTGAGATTCGCCCGCAACTGCTCCTTGTTCTTGATTCCCACGATCACGGTCGAGGTTTCAGGATGGCTCAGGCAGAACAGAAGGGCCAGCTCGACCATTGTCATCTCGGGATACCGCTTATCCTTGAACCTGCGAATCTCCTCAACCCTTTTCACCGTGGCTTTCAGGTTGTTGCCCCGGAAAAAATGCCGCCTGAAATCGCCTTTGCCGAACCTGGTTTTCCCGGTGAATTTTCCGGTGAGAGAGCCTTCATCCAGGGGCACCCGGATTATCGTGGCGACATTGTTTTTTCCGCAGGGCTCGACCACGCTTTCTGCAGTGCGCTGCTCGAACAGGTTGTAGATCACCTGCACACTGTCTATCCGGCCAGCCTCGACCAGCGGGATCACATCCTCGGGACGTTTTTCGCTGGCGGAAATCCCGAAAGCCAGAAGTTTTCCCTCCTCGCGCAGTTTCTCCAGGGTCTCCTGCCACTCATCGTACTTGTTGAAACCACTGGTCCAGGTGTGAAGCTGTATCAGGTCGACTGCCTCGGTGCCCAGCCGGCGAAGGGAGAGTTCGACACGCTCCCTGAGATAACCTGAGGGGTAAAACTGCTCGATGTCGTCAAAATCAGGGTCGGTCCACCAGAGCTTGCCTGCAGGGGGGATCTTGGTGGCAACATGAACCCGATCTTTCGTGCCGCGTTCAGCCAGCACCCTGCCGATCAATTCCTCGCTGTGGCCGTCCCCGTAAGCCTGCGCCGTGTCGACAAAGTTCACGCCTGAATCCAGGGCCTCGTGCAGGGTTGCGACTGATTCAGCGTCATCCACCTTGCCCCAGGCGTCCCCGGCGATTGCCCAGGCCCCGAAACCGATTTCGCTCACTTTCCAGCCCATCCGTCCGAAAGTTCTGTAGCGCATGATTTATCCTTTAGCTGAAAGTTTAATCGAAAAGAATTCCTCGGAGCATGCTCCGAGGTAAATTGCTTGATGGTTTTATCCTTGTTTTCATAGAGTTGCCGTGTGACACATACAATATTTATTTTCATCCTTCACAATTCGGAAAGAAGGGGATTTAAACCTGGTGAT
>CAZJQI010000069.1:0-21566 GCA_964548275.1 uncultured Gemmatimonadales bacterium | reverse complement strand
TCTTTTTTTATGAATAAACTCATCATGTTCCCCGGGGTTTCGGACGATCCACCAAAAGCGAATTGTTCGGGGGAAGATACCCGGAATATTATACAGCTTCAACTAGGGATGGGCAAGGAAACGATGAGAAACGACTTTCAGTCCTGAGTCAGAAAAAAACTAGAACATAAAGGCAATTTTTGAAAACCGCTGCATGGATTTGCGCTTGTTGAGCGAAAATATTAGTGGTAATTTATGTTCAGTATGCCTGATTATTAAAATAAAAAGCTATGAAATTATTTAAAAAGGATAATATGTTGATTGATTAGAAAAATATTTAAAAAGAGAAGAAAAAATGGATCCGAATTTTTCATATGCAATTCTATAAGATAAATATTTTAATTTGAACCTTGACCACAGAAGAAATTTATTATATTTAATAAATGATAAAACATTAATTAAAATTATTTCAAAATCAATCCATGGGCTAAATATGAAAAAGGAAGAAAAATCTAATTATTACAAAAGCAGTATAAAAGAAGACATTTTAAGATTAGCACAGTTTGATCCCACTTGTAGTGATGAATATGGTAATAAAGTTATAGATTATCTTTTGCTATATACATTGCAATCCTATGGTAGATTGCCAATAACAGCTGATGAAATTAAAATATGTATAAAAGATAACTTCAAGATTGAATTTGAGGAAGCTGAAATAGATGCAGCAGGAAAAAGGTTGTGTAAACAAGGCAAGATAAATTATACAGAAGGAGAAAGAAGTGAGAGATCAATATTTCAGCTATTACCTGAAACGGATCAGCTACTAACAAAGAATGTACTAAAAATAAAAGAAATGGAAAAAAAAGTAATTGAGGATTGGAAAGATGAACTTTGTTTAAAATACAAACAATATCCTGAAATAAAAGAAAACAGTGATAGAATTATTGAGAACTTAAAAATTTTTATTGAAAGGATGGTTGTAAGGCACGGCGTTGAAAGCGTAGCTCTATTATATCCTGAAAAAAATAAAATCAGAGGATGGCTTAATAATATTGTAAAAGATATATTTGAAGAATTACCAAAAATTGATAATTTTGCAGATGCCATTGTTAAAATAGAAGCGGCTAACTTTTTCAGAAGTAATGATACCTATAGAATTGCATATATAAATAGTATATTTAATAGTAGTTTCTTTTGGTACTTAGTACAAATTGATGAAAAATGCTCAAATTTGCTAAAAAAAATAACAAGAGGACAAAAATTATATTTAGACAACAACATTCTATTTAGTTTGGTAGGTTTACATGGTGCTCATATGCTTCAGTCAGTACACAACATGTTAAAGCTAGCAAATGTTTTGGGTTACGAACTATGGGTCACTAATAAAACCTTGGATGAATTTAATAGTTCTTTAAAGTGGCGAATGGAAGAATTAAAACAAAAACCTCCGCTTCCTTCTGAGTTGGCTAGAATTGCCTTAGAGAATTTAGATGAAGATAGCTTTGTTACTGTTTATTGGAGAGAATTTGTTGAAAAAAGAACAAAGATAGAAGAATTTGTTACGGAAAAATCCCATATAGAAAGTATATTAAAAGGTTTAAAAATAAAAACTACAAATAAATTTAGAAAGGAAATAGAAAATTCTAAAGAACTATCAGATGAAATGAGTATTCTCAATTCAGTATCTGATATATATATTAGCGATCATATTATTGAGCACGATGCTTTTCATAGAATACTTATTAAAAAAATAAGAAAAGGTCCTAAGTTGCAATTTACTACTGCAGGTGCCTGGTTTTTAACTCATGATTCGAAATTACCTGAATATGACATGAAAGCTAGAAGAGGTAAAAAATATTTACCTTTCTGCATAACAACAGATCAGTGGATTCAAGTTAATAGGCCATTATTGGTAAGAACCTCAAACCAAAAAGAATATGAGGAATCTTTTCATTTATTGGTCACACATCCATTTTTAAGAAGAATGCTTAGTTCTTTTTCTATTGAGGAAGCTTATCATGAAGTACTGGGTCGTCTTTCAAGGTATGAAAGAATGAATCCTCAATTGGCACTTAATATTGTAGCAGATACACATTTTATGGTATCTATGGCTTCTGAAACTGATGGCATACAAAAAGAGAAAAAGATAAAAAGTAAATTTATTGATGTAGCAAATGACCTTGAGAAAATAAAGGTAGAATTAGAAAAAGATATCCAGAAAGAAAGAAAAGAGATAGAAAAGTTAAAAGAAAAAATTATTAAGGAAACAAGAATTTCAGCTGAAACAGAAAGTGAAGTACAAAATCTTCAAAGTCAATTAGATAAATTAAATATTGATTTAAAAGAAAAAGAATCAGATTTAAATAAATATAAGGGAGAATTAGAAGAGTGGAAAGAGGGAATTAAGTTTTATAAAGAAGAGGCAGAATCTTTAAAAATAGAGTTTTCAGATTATAAAAGAAAGGTAGTTAAATGGATTTTTTATAGTGTATCTCTTATATTCTTTTCAATTTTTATTTGGGAGCATCACAAATTATTTCCTTGGCCTTGGTTAGAAAATCATGAAAAAAAGTATATTTTAAAAGTCGGTGCACAAATACTTCTTATTTTCTTGATTCTTAAAATACCAGTTCGTAAACACTGGGTTTTTTGGGTTAGCTCAATTTTAGCAATTGTTTTAGCTATTCTTACAATAGCCTAATACTCAATATATATAAATCATTCTGGATTGAGACTTTTTATTTCCTCCGCTCTGAGGTAAGCCTCCCGCGCCTGGTCTTTCAGGCCCAGTTGCTCGCATATCGTGCCTTTCAGAGTGAAAATGTCCACCGTGGGTTTGACCGCGGCGGCCAGGTTCACCAGCTCGAGCGCCCGTTTGGGCTCTTTGCGCTCCTGCCAGTAAATCAGGGCCAGGCTCGTGGCTGCACCGTAAAGGCGTTCCGCATCCTCGCGGATCACCTGAAGGTAGTAGGTTTCAGCCTCCTCGCTGCGGCCCTTTTTCCACAGGTTGACTGCCAGTCGGCTTGCGAGTTTGACCGGGTCGGCGCTGCCGGCCAGTTTGGATTTCAGCAAGCTTATCGACTCATCCAGGCGGTTCATCCTGTAGAGGGTGCTTTCCAGGGCGAGCAGGATTTTGACATTGTTTTTGCGGTATTTCAGCCCCCGGCGGTAGAGCGCCTCGGCCTTTTCAAGGCTGTCCAGCCCGGTATAGATTTCTCCCAGAAGGAGATAGCTGTTCATGTCCACCGGGTTGAGCCAGAGGCCTTTCTCATATGCCGCTATTGCAGCGTCATAGTTGTAGAGACTGCGGTAGGCCCAGGCGAGGTTGATATAAGGGTAAGCGTAAGTGCTGTCCAGGGTGATCGCTTTCTCCAGCAGGCGCTTGGCGGAAATGAAATTATTCCGTTTGAGAAACTGGGTCGCCATCAGGTTGTAGTGGTATGCGTCCCAGGGCTTGCCGGGAGAGGGCAGGCGGCCGATCAGGTTATCCAGATCGGTCACGGTTTCGGCTTTGTGTATTTCTTTTTCAAGCTCTGTCAGGGTTTTATAGCGCTTGTGTCTGTCAGCGTATGCCAGGTAAACTGCAACCGTGGAGACGGCCAGCACGGCGACAGCGATTCTCCTGCGCCAGAGGAGAGAAATCAGATCCGAGGCATGCCTGCTCCCGGAAGTAAAAATAAGAAACACCAGCAGTGGCGCGAGCGTATAGCTCCACGCCCCAGTGGCGAATCCGAGCAGAAGGCAGCTTGCGATCAGGAACAGCACGGCATACAGTGGATTGAAAAAGAGCACCCCGGTTACGAAAGGTACCATGCTTACTGCGAGTTCAGACCGGCCGATAATCGCCAAATGCACCGTGGCCAGCACGAGGATAAATCCCGCCACCGTGATAAAAACCGTGTATCGCAGCCAGGATTTTTTGCCTTGTTCTGCCTGTTCGGCTTTTGCAGTCCAAGGAGTTATCTTCGGCCCGCCGACTGCGATTCCCCAGAAAAGAGCGCAGATCATTGCCCAGTGCCAGATTTCGTTAGGGGACAAGGGCATCCAACTGGCGATGCCAGTAACTTTGAGGTGGGTGAGCATGTGGAATGGGAAGAGGAGGAGAATAGGGATTATCCATTTGCCGCGGATCACGCCGTAGCGGATTAACAGGAAAGGCAGAAGGAAATCCACGGCCACTGAAATCCAGGCAATAATGCCCGCAAAAGGCACATCTGCAAAAAACGCGTTTTTGATCGGGAAAACCCAGACCCACCACTTGACCCCGGCAGCAGCGGCCTCGACAGCGTAGGCCACGCAGCCCATCAGTATGCCGGAGAGGCCGATCAGACGGAAAAGACCGATCTTTTCCCCTCCGCTTTGCCGGGCGAGCACCCATTCCACTGTGGACCAGGAAAGGTAAAGGGCGAAAATCCAGCCGATACACTCCTGGAGCGAGGCGTTGGCGATCCTTACCATCGGCTGGACGAAAAGATAGGGCAGGGTATCGCCCTTGAAGTAGCTGGTGATTATGTAATGAATTGTGTTGCCCCGGATTATCCCGAAAATAAAACAGATGAGGAAAAAGGCCAGGGTTACCCTCCGCCCCCTGTATCGCCAGGAATGAAGGAAAAGCAGTATCAACAGAATACTTGAGGGCAGCATCAGCAGAAGATGCATAATCTACCTTTATGTCAAATTAGATTGATTTGGCTGAAAGGCCATTATCCCGGCTAATTTTCATTGACAGAGCCGCTTATCCGAGCCTCGAGCCGCCGGGCAAGGTCATGGTATTTTTCGGCGTTCGTGGTATCTCCCATTTTTTCGTAAGCCAGGGCCAGGTTGCGGTATGCCGGCAAAAGTCTTGGAGAGAGCTCGATTGCCTGTTTGTAGTTCTTCACGGCCCCGGTGTAATCGCCATGCTTGGTTTGCATCACGCCGAGATTGAGATAGGCCAGGGACAAGAATGGATTGTTCTCCACTGTCTCCCGGAACAGTCTCTCGGCTTCCTGTGCGTTATTCTGGCGCAGCCTGATATTAGCCAGATTGAACATTGCCTGGCCGTTGCCGGGGCTGGTCTGGAGCGCCCGCTTAAAGTATTTCTCTGCCTCGGCAAGGTTATTCCGCCGGTAATAGGTAAGCCCCAGGTTAATCATCGCTTGCGGGTTTGCTGGATTTATTTCCAGAACACGGCGGAAATATCTCTCGCTCTCGATAGAGTTGCCTTGGGCATCGGCACAAACACCGAGTTGAAACCAGGTCTGGGCGTGTTCCGGAACGATTCTCGTCACCTCGCGGAACCATTGCTTGGCCTGGCCTGTTTCGCCTTTGGTGAAATAGTAATTGCCCAACTGGTAGCGTACCACGAAATCCTCCCGGCTTACCGCAGCTAACGCTTTAAGGGAATCCGGGTTTTCCAGAGGCGGTTCGACAAAATACCTGATATAATCGTCCTCCGGGTTCATTGCAAGCGCCTGCCGGTAAAGATTTGCCGAGACTGAGGGTTCCTGGAAAGTCCAGCTTGCGAACTTGCCCCGGTAAAAATTATCGCGCGCCCGGCACCATTTTTCGCAGCGTGCCCGGAGCTCGGCCAGGCTGTCGGCAGCAACCTTCGGCGGAACATCTTTCCATATAAAATAATCGGTAATCGGTTCCAGGTTGTCCATCGTCCAGTAGTAGGTCTCCAGGGGTACATGGGGCTCCATGGTTGTGGAAAATTCAATCAATGGCTCTGAATCGGTATTCAGGGGAGCGTCGGCAATCAGCTGTCGCAGGCGCTGTTCACCCATTATGAATAAGGAGGCCAGAGAAAGGGGGTGATCAAGCTTCACCTCGGCCAGGTTCGCGCGGATTTTCTCCACTGCGATAGAGCGCCGGTAGGCCGGAAAGTCTACCTCGAGTGGTTCGGAAACACCGAGCAGGATAAAATTGGCCGGGTTGCACCACCAGAGGCTGCTGTGGGGAAATACCTCAACAAAGCTGCGCAGCAGGCTTTTGAATTCGGTAAGAGTAAGCCCGTTGGCGGGAAGCCAGGCGCAGATCGTCCCCCCAGGAGCGAGGGCCCTGGCGCAGAGTCGGTAAAAATCCAGTGTATAGAGCATCGGGCTCAGCTTGGGATGAATCGCGTTGAAAGAGATCACGTCGTACTTGCCCTTGGAGATTAGAATCTGGTTGCGGCCGTCATCGAATACCATCTTTACCAGCCCGCTGTCCAGCACACCGTGGTTTTCAGGAATAAAGTAACTGGCCGTATGAGCCTCCTCGGGCACCAGTTCCACGCATTCAATTACCGGAATATCGTACCTGGTGGCCGTATATACCGTGCTTCCGAACCCGAAACCGACCACGAGCACACTTTTCGGGTCGGGATGGAAGAGAATCGGCAGATGGGAAAGAAGCTTGTGGATCACGATATCATCGAAGCCGGTATAAGCCGTACTTTCTCCATTGATATTCAGTTCACGGTAGCCGTCCACATTCCGAAGCACGGCAAGGCTGGCCTCGGTGCCCTCCTTGAAATACATAATCTCCTTACCCAGGTTGTGCAGGCTGTAGCGGATGATCGGAACCAGGCCGCCTGTGGCGTAAACCGTTCCAGTAGAGGCCAGAATAAGAATCAGGCCGGCCGCAGGAATTAATCTGATACCACGGATCTTTTCGATTTCCAGGTATGTGACTGCAACTGCAAGTGCGGTATTGATCCCTGCCACAATCAGGATGGAACCGGTTATCCCGGCCAGCGGCAGAAGGAGGAAACCGGCAAAGAGTGAACCAAGTATGGTTCCCGCAGTATTGGAGGCATAAAGGGTGCCCAGGCCTCTTCCCAGCGAGTTTTTTCGCCGGATGAACAGCCTGTTCACTGTCGGAAAAGCAGCACCCATGGCCAGGGTAGGCAATCCCAGGATAGCCAGGCAGAGAAAGAATTTTACCATTGTGATCTCGCTCCAGGTGTTGGCCCCCAGCCACAGGTTAAGGCTCTGGTAGATTTTATTCAATTGGCCGATCATCGGGATACTGGCTACGCCTGCAAAAGCCATAATCCACTGAAGCAAGCCGAAAAGAAGGAAAAGCGGCCTGCACCTGTCCACAAAACGGGTGGCGATAAAAGAACCAACCGCAATACCGGCAAGAAAGCAGGTAAGAATGGTCACAAAGGCATGAACCGAAAGTCCGACAAAATAGATCAGCGCCCTGGTCCAGAGAACCTCGTAAGCCATGGCAGTGAACCCGCTGAGAGCGTACAGCAGGGGAACAAGATCGAGCCTTGATTCCGGATAAATCGAGGCGCGAAAACCTTTATCTTTTTCTACAGGCCCGGCTAGCTTGCGCATGCCGGCGCGGAAAGCCGCAAAGGCGAGGAAAACAGCCGCCAGATTACACGAAACCGCGATCAGGATTGTACCTGTTTCACCGAAAATTGCGATCAGCCAGAAACCACAGGAGAATGTTCCAATCACCGCGCCCAATGTGTTCATCCCGTAGAGTGTCCCGATACGCGAGCCAAGCTCGGACTGCGCGCGCACCAGATAGCGCCCGATAACCGGCAATGTGCCGCCCATCAAAATGGTAGGCACAAGCATGATCAGCATCGATAAACTGAACCGGACGAGGAACAGAGTCGCACTGGTCTTCAATCCCAGGCCGTGAAGGAAGATATAGGCATTGTCCAGAACCGGTATCAGAAGGAGCGAGATTGTCAGGCCAGAGGCCGCAATGCCGAGCTCGATAAATATGTAAAGCCTCAGGAGTCTGTTCGAAGAGTCGGCTATCTTGCCGAATATCCAGCTTCCCAGGGCCAGACCACCCATAAAAACAGCAACAACGATGCTCACGGCGTGTACGGTGTTGCCGAAAATAAGCGAAAGCTTGCGCATCCAGACGATTTCAAAAATAAGACCGCTCGCTCCGGAAAGCAGAAAACAGAGATAAAGCAATCCGCTGATAAGACTCAGTTGCATAAATCCGAGATCCTCTGCCAAATGAAAAGAAAGAAACTGAAATTACAAGCCATGAATTTTCCCGCTTCTCCAATCTGGGACAAAAAGTAACAAAATTGGGTCAAAAGAACAAAAACAAAATTAATTAAATTTCCTTGACGCTTGTAGGCTTACTATATATAATGAACTATATTTTTGGATTGTTACTCCCGCAATTTATATCATACACCTCTATGTGAGCGGGAAATGATTACTGAATTCTCAAAGGGCTGTCTCCTTAATCCCAATAAAAAGTTTGATAATCAGCTCTGCTCCCTGTCTGCGTTTCATCCTTCCGTTGAGTATTCCCTGAACGTTTTCTTTTTGCATTTTATTCCTTTGAAGGCTAAGCTCAAGGAATGATAGAAGGGAAAAACTTCCTCGTTTTTGTCATAAGTGGCTTTAAGCAATCACCTTATTCAGGATTGCCGTATTGCGCAATATAAATTGAGTAAATAAATAGCCGGTCAGTTCTTGAGCCGATTTGAGAAATATCACGGCAAGATCGGCAAAAAGATTATCCTATGCAGCATCGTTCAGAACGCGGGCTGCGATTTCCCAACCACTCAGCAAGGAGGTGAAATGCCGAAAAAGAAAGGAAAGGTTCTGAGGGCTGTGAACATTAGCAAAGGAGGTGCAGAATAAATCAATGAAAGTCCAGTTTTGTCGCATATAATCCTAAGTTCTATTTCAGGAGGATTTATGTCAATTAACAGTAAGGTTTCCAGTTTGCTGGTAACCGTGTTGAGTTTGATCATGGTGGCCTTGCTCTCGGTTCCTGCTTTCGGTCAGCTTAATACAGGAAAGATCGAGGGTACTGTCAGAGACCAGGACACAGGCCAGCCGCTGGCAGGAGTTCAGGTGATTGTAGAGGGCACCCAGCTTGGTAACGTAACCAATGCCGATGGCTACTACTTCGTCCTGAACGTATCTCCAGGCCGGAGATCGATCACCTTTTCCTACACCGGTTACCAGAAGACCACTGTTGAAAATCAGCTTCTCCTCGCCGGACAGACCACAACTGTGGACTGCAACATGAGCTCGACAATAGTCGAGTTGGAAGGTATCACGGTCGAGGGTGAGACTGAGGTCTTGATGCCCAGAGACCAGACAGTAACCAAACACCGTCTGACTGCGGAAAAGCTGACCGAAGCGCCGGCTACCACACTGGAGGATTTGTTGGTCCTCGAGGCTGGTGTGCAGGTCGGAGGTTCGGGCGGAAAGGAGCGCGAGCTGCGTATCCGCGGCGGACGCCTGGGCGAGGACGCCATGGTTGTGGACGGGGTTACAGTGCGCAACTACACCGCCAACCCGTGGCGTCCCGGCGCCTACTGGGTTTATAGGCAAGAAGAGGGATCCCTGGGTGAGGATACCACTCCACTGGAATTTTCTACCGGCTCTGTGGAGGAAGTGGACATTATCACCGGTGGTTACCAGGCCGAATACGGGAACGCCCAGTCCGGTATTATCAACATCGTGACCAAGGAGGGTGGCACCCAGTTCAAGGGCAACGTGAGATGGACCACTGATGAGATCAACCCGCGCACCGCGGATTACGGCTACAACTCGCTGAGTACTAGTGTCGGCGGGCCGGTTCCAGGTATTCCCCACGTGTACTTTCACGTTTCCGGTGAACTGCAGGGTCTTACTGATACTTATCCCACTCATGCAGACGAGGGGTTCCGCGGTATCAACCAGAAATTCGTGGACCGGCTGAACTTCGCAGTGCGCAACGACCCGGTGCTCGGTGCCGAGGACTGGTGGGAAGAACAGGGTTTCGCGGAGGCGCGGCCTGCTTTCACCCTCGAGGAGATGCAATTAGGGCGTGAAAAGTGGGTCGAAAGGATGGGTGAGGCATTTTTTGAGAAACATTACTGGGTGCAGAAAGGACTCTACTCGCCCGAAAACCCAGTCCGGATTCCCGGCAACTGGCGGGACAGGACCCTGCTCTCCAACAAGCTTACTGCCAGCCCGATCAAGGGATTGAAATTCATTGGCACCTTCAATTTCTCCAGGGTGCAGAGGACCTGGCCCACCGAGTCCGACCAGTCCGGGGCCTATTTCATACGCGGCTATATCACTCCCCAGATGCTGCCCAGCCGCACGTGGAGCGTGCTAAAGGGAGACAGGATCACCGAAACTGATACCTCGGCCTACTTCCCGATCAACTGGGGAAGAAGGACACGCAGCGTTAATTACATGGCCGGTGTGGACTGGAATTTCTACCGGACTTCCGTCAGGAGTGCCTCACTCCAGTTCCGTTACACAAACTTCAGGATCCAGGACATCAACACCTCGAACCTGAAAGACAACTTCATCCGGGAGCCCCAGTTTCTGACCTTTTTCCTCCACGACATTCCTTTCCTTGTGGAGACTTTTCCAGGCAGGGACCACCCCAAAACCGCGGAAGATTGGGCCTGGTACATGCCTGACGGAACAGGGGTCTGGTGCCGACAGCACGATTACTGGACACCGTTCGGCTATGTGCAGGGCTCCGGGCTTTACTACCTGACTTACCGTTACCAGAGGGAAAGGCAGCATAACTTCAAAGTCGATCTCGACTTCCAGGCGGACCGGTATAACAGGATGAAGTTCGGTGCCCAGGTAACCCTCTTTGACAACAAGATGTTCGAGGTCAGGCAGAGCCGTCGGGATCTGGACAACGAGTTCGACCACAGGCCCAGGATTTACGCCTTATATGCCCAGAACCGGACCGATTTGGGAGATTTTGTCTTCGACTACGGCCTGCGCTACGATTCGTTCCAGCCCAGGGACAACTGGGGATTCCTCCATGGAGACCAGTACGGTGAAAGGTATTTCCCGGAGAACCACGGCGAGTTCAGTCCGCGCTTTGACGTGGGTTTCCCTGTGACAGACAAGACGCAGCTTCGCTTCTCCTACGGCGTATTCCAGCAGTTGCCAAGCTTCAGTTTTATTTTCAGCGGATCGAATCCCGGCGGACTGGGTTTCCAGAGGACCGACGCCTTTGAGAGCGGAGTCAGCTACCTGTTGAGCGATGACATGGTGCTGGACCTGGCGGCTTACTACCGTGATGTGGATGGTTTGGTGGCTAGTGGGAGCTTTTTCAGGGACTACGTGCAGGAGGTGACCGGACGGTGGGCCCGCGGCATGTCTGGCGCTTACACCAACAGCGACCGCAGCAACATCAAGGGCTTTGACCTGACCCTGAGGAAACGCTTCTCGAATAATTACAGCCTCAACGCGATCTACACCATGCAGTTTTCCAGGACCACCGGCTCGAGTTACCTGGAAAGCACGGACGACGAGCTCCGTCCTTCGAGAGGCGACCGGACGCACATGTTTTCCCTGCACTTTAATTACATGACGCCGGATGAGATTTTTGTCGGAACCTGGGCCAACCAGGTGCTGAGAGACGTCAGAGCCTATGTGACCACGATCCTGGAAAGCGGACGGCCGAGGGGGACTTACATTCCCCTCGAATCTAGCGGTCTGGGCCGGAACCGCACCCGCTGGGATTACAATGTCAATCTCAGGCTGAACAAGGGATTCCGCCTCGGCGGTACAAAGAGGATCAGCGTGTTCACCGAGATTTACAACCTGACCAATCGCAAGCGCCTCAATACCTATCCCTCTGGCTACACCTTCCAGGGACACCGCTATGTTACCGGCGGAATTGACCGTAAGTGGGAGGATGAGAAGGAAACCCTGAACAGGTATCTTTTCACGAGAGATTTCAACGGGGACGGAGTGCTGACCGTGATGGAGGCAGCCAAGGGCTCCATTGCCAACTCCTTTGTCAACAACACTCAGGACTGGCAGGGATGGGGGCTTGCAAGGCAGATCCGCTCAGGCGTAGAATTCAGATTCTGAGTCTGTGCTGAGAAAACCGTAGATTTTGGTAGTAACTGTACAGGAGATTGATTATGCTGAAAAATAAGTGTTTATTATTATTCAATCTGACCGTTGTCGCCCTGGTTCTGGGACTGGCCTCTTCCGCTCTGGCCATCCAGACCAAAAGCAGGATGTCCCAGGGCAACAACTTAGGGTTTGAGATGAACCTGGGCTCCAGTGTCTTCACCGGGACAAGTGAGTACCCGCGGGGATCGGGCAACAGGATTCCGACATATGAAGGCTGCTGGGGCCATTTCCTCTCCGTGGCCAGGGATATCGACGGCGACGGAGTGATGGAGGACACCTCCTACGGCCGCTCCAGGGGAAGGACTATCCCCGGCCAAAGGGGAACCCTCGAGGCCATGGACATCGTGCTGGAAGGCTTCGCTGCCGGACACAGGATGGACCAGTGGATGGGCCGTGTGGAGAACAACGAGGTCTGGTCATCCCTTGATCCTGACTGCCTGGCACGCTGGCCTGCCGAGTTCCGCACGGGCAGGACCATGACCGGGGAGCCCATTCTCCACGGCGCGGAGACCGCGGGAGTCATGCACTCGGATGTATGGCAAAAAAGCTATCACAGAAATGTACCGCCCCCTGGCTCCTCCATGGAGTATCAGTTATATTTTCTGAACTACGCGGAAAGCAACGACATCGCCTACGGCCACCTGTTCCTCCGCAACATGTCCGAGTACCTGAAGTACAACGACAACACTGGATTCAGAGAAGACGTCGCCAGTACACAGGACGGCCAGGTGTGGGGCGGCTTTGCTCTGATTTACGTCGAGAACTACATCGGTATCGGCTATGATGCGGTACGTATGGACGAGGGCTGGGCTTTCCACCCTGAAAAAGAGATCAAGTGCCAGGTGGACTATGACGGCCTGGAGAGTGGGTTTACCCAGGGCGGGTTCGCTTTCATGCTCGGGTACAAGTCCCTGCGCGCCTGCTCTTTTGGCGGAGAGACCATGCAGCTCTCTAACTGCAACAACATGCGCTGGGGCTCTGATTTCGGTTTCTCGATCTCACAGGATATCGGCACCTCATCGGAGAGTGGCTGGGTGCATGAATGGGCCTGCGCGGTTCACGACGGGATTGAGGAAGACCTGTCGCACACCTGGTTCAAGGGCGAGCTCAGCCCCTGGACCGGCAGGCCGGCCGTGGGACATCCCGGGATGCTGCTGCCCACTGACGAGAGGTTCGACCAGTGGCTCTGGGGCCGAGCCGGCAGGATTAACTATACAGCCTGGTCCGAGCTGCACGATTTCGGCCCGCGGGATACCACCAGCACGGAGTTCGCGATTATGTGCTGCTACCCGGCCGACCCGCCGATGATTCTCAAGCCCTCGGCCCTGGAGTACATCGACGATCCGGAGCTCCAGGAGCAGATGGCCCCCATGGAACACATGGGCGACGTGGTCAAGCTGGTTTACGAGGGCGGCTACATATTGCCTGAGACACCGAAACCTCCTCCACTGACTATCATCCCAGGTGACAGGCAGGTTACGATCACCTGGAGCAATGTCAATGTCAACACTCCGGATGCTTACTACTACTTCATCCAGGAGCATCCGGATGTCGATCCCGAGGGCAAGTACCGCGAGTATGATTTCGAGGGGTACAAGCTCTACCGCAACTATGTGGGGCCATCCGACGCCCATAGGGAGATGATTTTCCAGTGCAGCCTCTCGGACAACAACATCCAGTTCTACTGGATCGATACCCGGGACAAAGACCTGGCCTACCACCGCCTGCGCAACGGGATGAAGGTCTGGTACGCGGTTGTGCCGTACGACAAAAACTGGGACGCCGGGCAAGAGGAATGGTTCAGCCTGCCTGCAGAAGACCAGTCCAAGGTGTGGAACCGCACGGCCCCTCAGGGCTACTACACGGTACGTTCGCGTAGCGAGGCCAGCAACTTCGTTCCCGCTGCTTTAGAAGGGGTTTCTTACGTGGGACCGGCAACGGTATCGGCAGCCACTGCTGAGCTGGCCGGTCATCCTGTTTGGAGATATGATGCTTACACCGACACACTTGAAACTGAAGCTGGTCTTGACTCCATAGTAACAGGCGTCGATACTGTACTTGTCGACCTGCTGCTGGACGAAGCTCCAAAATGGCTCCAGCCCCAGCTCGATTTCACGTTCGAGGTGGTGAATAACGAAAGGATCGACCAGGATTTAACGGTTTATGTAGCTGGCACCAGGAGACTCCTAGAGCAAAATTCAATGTGCCGGATGCTGGATCCTGTTACAGAGATGAAACTGCTGGACGGCAATAGGAATGCTATGGGTCCGGCAAGTACGGTCTATTTGAACGGCGCAATGGATGCAGAACTCGCCATAATGAACCCTGCGGACATTGATGGGGTCAACTATGCCATAACTTTGCTTTACGAGAGCACAGGCACGGACGCTAAAAGGAACTTTTATTACCACTTCGATCCGGGCACCTACACTGGAGCAACGATCACTCCAGCCACGGAAAAATGTAAGTTCGGCCCGTACCCCACGATTGGGGGCATGATCCGTGCAGGGCGGTTCGAGGTGACCTGGAAGGCTGCCGGAGTCGACGTGAGCGTTGATGTTGCGAACAATACCCGTGGGATTACGGTTCCCTTCGGCCCATATGCCGACGAGATGGTATGGGGATTCATGCCGGGCGGCACATATATGGATTTCTATAATGATTTAGATGATGGTGTGTCCCAGGCAGATCGCACTGCCCTGTTGTTGGAGACAGTGCCCGCGGATAATACGGACGGGTTCGCGCTTTATGTCAACGGCATAGTGTGGGAATTTACGGATATAACCGAAATGCCGGCGGCAGGCACCAAGTTCACCATCGAGAATTGCTATGGCGGCGAATGGAATGATGACTATACCATTCTCACCCAGAATGCCGACCCGCCTGATGTGGGCGACGAGTGGCAAGTCAATGTCAAGGCCATGAGCCTGAATGAAGAGGACATCGATCTGACCAAGGTCAAGGTCGTGCCCAACCCGTATATCGCCAGCTCCACGCTCGACGGCTCTTCTGGCAACCGCAGGATCGAGTTTATCAACCTGCCGGACAGGTGCACGATTCGCGTTTACTCGCTCGGCGGGAACCTGGTGAACGTGCTGAACCACATCGGCGCCAGCCGCACCGGTTGGGGTAATTACGTGGATTTTGACTATATCCAGTCGGACAATACACCGTACACCTTTACAGGGTACGAGAACCACAGCGGCACTGAAGCCTGGAACATGAGAAACCGTTTCGGCCAGACAGTGGCAAGTGGCCTGTATTTCTTCCATGTGACGGATTCCCGGGGAGAGACGTATACCGGTAAGTTCTACATCATCAACTGAGGAGACTCTGATGATAAATCTTACTGGAAAACGTTATTTCCCTGAAAGAATGTATGGAGGTAAAATATGTTAGGTAGAATGGCAAAAAGAGCCATATTGACGGCTGGCGTACTCCTGGCGTTCGTCGCGCTCCCCTTGCTCGGCCAGGGGATTGAACGGAAGGAATACTCCGGCCTGGACAAGTATCCCACACAGGCAAGGCCCAGCGCTTCCTCGATGGTCGGGGTTCGCGCAGCGGAGTTCCTCACCATCCCGGTGGGCGCCCGTGCTATCGGTATGGGCGGCGCTTACTCGGCGGTGGCAGACGACATCTCCGCCATGTGGTGGAACCCCGCAGGCCTGGGATTCCTGGAAAGTACTGAGTTGATGGTCACGGTGGTGGACTACACCCTGGACCTGACCTACAGCTATCTCGCCGGTGCGGTACCAATCGCTGATGGCGTGATTACTGTGGGCGGCTTTATGGGTTATCTGGATATCCCGGATGAAGAGATCACCACGATCACTGCTCCGGAGGGTACGGGCAATTACTACAATGCCTTCGATGTCCAGGTGGGCGGATCTTTTGCGATCAACCTCTCGGACCGCTTCACCGCCGGGCTAAACGTGAAGTACATCCACCAGGACTTTTTCCAGGACATCTCCGGGGACGCAGTGGGTTTCGATGCTGGAGCGATCTACCATACCGAGCTGGCTGACCGGGAGATCAGGTTCAGCTTCGCAACCCAGAACCTCGGTACCAACATCACCATGCGCGGAGAAAAGCTGAGAATCTCTATCCCTCCTGAGACGATGGGAGGCGGTATCCCTGATGCATACGGGGACTATTCCACAGACCCCTACGCCATGGTCACCAGGTCCAGGAGACGCGCCTTTCGCGAAACTCACACCTATCGCCTGCCTACAGTCGTAAAGATTGCTGTAGCCTATAATCTTTACACCAGCGGCGACTTGAACTGGCTGGCTGCGGGTGAGGTCTGGCGCCCCAGCAATATCCCGATAAGCTACGCCACAGGAACGGAGATGAGTTACAAATTTACCCCGTTTCTTACCGGAGCTTTGAGATTCGGCTGGCAGATCCAGACCGACGAATACACTGAGGGTGCAGATGAGATGGGCTTCGCTTACTTTGGCGATGACCCGACTCTGCGCGGCCTGAGTTTCGGCGGTGGTTTCAAGCAGCTATTCGGTGGAAGGGCGATCAGCTTTAATTACGCCTACAAGAACAAGGGTAGGCTTACGGCTGATAACTTCTTCACCGTTAACCTGGGCTTCTAACCGAAGCAAGGAGCGTCCCTTCCCTCCGGGGAAGGGACGCCTCTGGTTGGGATGTAAGAAGTCAGGAACGAAAAAAACTCCCTTGGCCTTTCAAAGGCCGGGGGAGTTTTTCTTTGTCCGGAATCAAAAGTGTCCGGTCACTAATCAGCAATACTTAGTACATTAATTCATAAATAGTGCAGCGTATTTTTCTAAACCAATCCACAAATTTAGTAGGCGTAGGGGCCAGGCATGCCTCGACCGGACAGTTACACACCCCGCCCACTTCGTGGGCACCCCTCTTTCTAGAGGGGAATTTTTTACGTCTAAGTTCTGCATTAAAAATCCCCTCTATCAAGAGGGGAGACAGGGGTGTGTCTTGCTTGAATGAAAGATATTTCAATATCTCGAAGTCTTAACATGGATCAAAGAGGGCAATCAAGTGGAAACCTCTTAGGGTCACGGCGCGCCGTGACCTTAAAAAAGCCTGAAATTATGAATTGCCCGACTACTTTAAAATTTTCCGGACAGTATTGGTCTGGAATGTCAACCTGGTGCATATTCCTGGATCAAAGACTTATTTCCTTCCCCTTCTTTGCCGCCCTGTAGATCGTATCGATCACAAGGCCGGTTTTGCGCCCTTCTTCCCCGCTTACCAGCGGGTCTCTTTTTTCACGTATGGCCTGGCAGAAATCGCGGATTATCGCCTCGTGGCCGCTGGTGTCGGTTACAGCCACTCCGCTGGCGCCCGCCCCGCTGTGTATCGCCTCGGCGGTTTCGACCTCGGGCTGCGGCACTGCTTCCACGTCCCAGTTAACAATCTCGTCGTTGACTGTGATCACCGAGCCTTTTTCAGCGTGTATCTCCAGCCGCACCGGATAGCCGGGCTTGCCCACAGTGGAGGCGATAATCGTGCCGATCATGCCGTCCGGGTAAGTGAGAATCGCCGCGCCGTGATCCTCCACCTCGATTCCACTGTGGGCCAGAAGTGCGGTCTTGGCCGCTACCCTGGCAGGCAGTCCGAAAAACCAGGTTATCGTGTCCACATTGTGGCTCGCCTGCTGGATGAACGGCCCGCCCCCGTCGATCTCGAGCGTGCCCCGCCAGTCGGCGCTGTCGTAATAGTCCTGGCCCCGGTAAAACTTTACTGCAAGGTCGGCTGCATACAATTTGCCTAGAAGACCGTCCTCGAGGATATTTTTCAGGGCGATATTGGCCGGGCTCGTTCTTCGCTGATAACTCACCCCCAGGCGGACATCAGCCTTGCGGCAGGCCTCGATCATGCGATCCATGTTTTTCATGCTGACATCGAGAGGCTTTTCGGTGAGCACGTGTTTCCCCAGAGAAGCCGCCTCGATTGCATGGCGGTGGTGAAGGCCGTTGGGTGTGGCCAGCATCACCGCTTCATAATTCACTCTTACCGACCCGAGACTCTCAGCAGGAGTGCCGAGACCGTTATCATCCGCGTATTTGCGTGCCCGTTCCAGATTGCGGCTTACCACGGCCACTATCCGGGCTTCCTCCACCCTGGAAGTTGCGGCAACATAAGTATTGGCAATATTACCGGTTCCGACCAGCACGAATTTTAAAGGTTCCATGCAAAACTCCTTTAAATAACAATTATAACTTCAAAGCAGCCGGCAATAATTTTTATATAAGTTACTGCTGTTGGCGTAATTACTGCGATCTCAGACAAGTGAAACCCGTTTTTTTCCCGCGGCCTTTATTGCCTCAACACTGTACTGGACATCAAGTACTGGTTGATCTAGATATTTAGGGAACATCCCGACTACCACGCAGTCGGTGGGCTTGATCCTGGCGAAAGCCCATTTGAAAGTTTCGCGCACCTTGTCCTGGCTGGAACACTTACGGCCACCGCCGAGAATCTTGTAAGCCAGGCACTGTTTGCCGGTGGACTGGATGAACTTGCAGATTCGCGGCGGGTCATCGGGGTGGAACTCCTCTTCCTCGAACTTGCCGGTGACTACCGCACTTTCCCGGGGATTCCGGGCGACATTGTAGAAAGATGTCATGTAGAAATCCAGGTCCCAGTCCCTGTCCTCCACGTAATCGAAAATTTCCGGTATATGTGCCGCCATACCGATCCGAATGCCGGTGTCGCGCATGGTTTTCAAATAATCCTGCACCTTGTCTATCTTCCCCTCCCGCCAGTATTTGTCGGTTTCGGTGCCGTGAAAATACACTCCGATTGCGCCGAAAGCGGCAATCATCCGGATATTATGATGAATGTCGTGCATCTCGCTTGCGGTCTGGGCGATAAACTGGATATCCGCTCCCTGCCGGCGCAGCAGCTCCAGGTCGTGGAATATCCGGTGGTAGTCGCCGCGTCCCTGGAATGTGTTTATTCCCGCCTTTAAGCAGCGCTTGAGAGTCTCCACGATCTTCTCAGCCGTGAAATAGCGCTCCATGTCCCGGTTCATCTCTTCGCTGAAATGGCTGTTCCACACGAAAGGGTTGCCGCCCACGATCAGCCGCGTAACTCTGTGTGGCCCGAAAGGCACCGTAGGCAGTTTGCCTGTGTTTTTTCCGCTGTTCATGGCTAATTGCTCCGTTTCCGCTGATTTATATGTCCGCTCCATGGCTGTCTGGCTGTCCAGCTCATGGGTGACCGTTCTGCCTGGAGTATATCGGCTCCACGTGCACAGTAATATCGTAAACGTTTCCCAATTCGAGAGATATGGCTTTTTCTACTTCCGAGGCGATTGAATGCCCCTCCTCCACGCTGAGCGAGGGATCGACCTCGATATGAAGATCGGCGATGATTTGCCCGCCGATGTAACGGGCCCGTATGTTGTGAAGGCCTTGCACCTTTTTGTTACCAATAGTGACCGAGCGGATGCGCTCGATTATTTCCGGCTCCGGAGCGGTATCGATCAACCGCCTCAGGGCCTTGTAGCTTATATCGAAACCGACCTTTCCAACAAGGACTGAAATTCCGATACAGGCCAGGGGATCGAGTACCAGCAGCATGGGATGAATTTTTGCCAGGGCTACTGCCGCCAGAGCGGTGAGCGAGGTCAGCGCATCGCTGCGATGGTGCCAGGCGTTTACGATAAGAGCCTGGCTTTGGAGCTTGCGGCCGAGTTCTGCGGTGCGCTGGTAAAGCCACTCCTTGGATACTACGCTTGCAGCGGCGATTGCCAGCACCGCGTAGGAGGGTTCGATCAATGTGCCGCCGAAAAGCGCCTGACTCGCGGAGATCAGCATCGCAGTTGCGAATATAAACAGAATAGCCCCGGAGACCCCCTCCGCCACGGTTTCGATTTTCTTGTGCCCGTAAGGGTGGCCTGCGTCCCTGGGCCGGGAACCATAAAAGAAACCCAGGCCCACGACAAGATCGGTGGACAGGTCCGAAAGGGAATGGAACCCGTCCGCAACCAGGACGCGGCTGTGGCCCAACAGGCCGCCTGCGATTTTTGCCACCGAGAGGAGGATATTTACTATCGCACCGATAGCGGTGATTCGCAAACCTTCACTCGGCCTTCCGATGTCGTTCCCGTGGCTTTTTTCCATGCAGAATACCTCTAATAAAGATGTTCAAATGGGCAAGATTCGTCAAGGGAGAGGGTATTCACACAATCAAAACACCGGATCTTTTGTAGCGCAAGTTGCCAGTAGATTAATTTCTGATTGATTCAGGAAATCGTCCGATTTCTGACCGCCTTAAGGCGGAATACTCCAGCGGTTGAGGCAAGAAGGATCAGGGCCAGCGTGTAAAAAATCCATGCCATGCCGAACCGGTCACCGATCCAGCCGCAGAATGGAGCAGCCAGAGCGCCGATTCCCAGATTCAGGCCGAACTTCACCCCGTAGCTCGTGCTGCGGTAATTTGGAGGAGTGGCCTGGGCAAGCATCTGGTTTTCCAGAGGTTGGCTTGAGAAAAAAAAGAAAAAGAAGACGCACATTCCGATAACCAGCGGATAGCCGCTGAAAAGCACTGCGAACAGGAGAAGAGGAGCGAATGCCGGTACCACGCGCGAATAGACTCTGAACGGGTCGATCCGGTCCGAAAGGTGGCCGCCCCAGACCTGGCCCACTCCGCCCACGGTCAGAATGATCGTGGCGAACAGCCCCCCGGCGACCACGACCGAGAGCCGGCCTACCTGGACATTCTCACCGAAATACTTGGGCATGTAGGTCATCAGCCCGCGGTAGACAAACCCCAGCACGATCATAATGCTGTAAAGCCAGAGCAAGGTACGCCGCGCGGTGGGTTCGATCTTGCCTTTCACCTTATTGCCCTTTGCATCGACCTCATGGTGGGCGATCCTGATTGGAAAGAAAAGCAGTCCTACACCAGAGAGGAAAGCCAGAGCCGCGGGAACAAGAAATGCGGCCTGCCAGCCGAAATTCTCCCCCAGGAAACCCGCCAGAAGCGGCGAGATCGCCAGGCCCAGGCTGCCGAAAATCCCATGCAGGCCCATCACCAGCCCCTTGCGGCGCACACCCATGGAGATCAGGCCCAATCCCGCGGGGTGGTAGAAACTCAGAAAAAGCCCCATCACTCCAATCGCGGCGGCAAGCTGCCAGACAGAGCTGCTCAGTGCGGCAAGCACGGCGCCGGTACTCGAACCGAAAAAGAAAAGCAGAAATATCTTGTGGGAGTCCCAGCGGTCCGAAAGCAGACCGGCCGGAAAGCTGCCCAGCCCTAAAAATACCAGGCTCGGGAAAACCAGTACGCCCACCTCGGCAAGGGAAAGGTCGAACCGGACCATCAGCAGGGGAAGGATACCCGCGTAAATCAGCTCCAGCACATGCATCACTGCATGGCCCAGGCTGGTGAAAAAAATGACCCGCCGCTCGTAAGGGTACTCCTCGCTCAATTCCGCACCGGAAAGAACCTTCGCTTCTTCCGGGATTCCGCCAGGCTCACTCATCAATCATACCTTTTTCCAAACTTAGTACTGTAATTCAAAAGTTCGATTACGTATTCTCTAATAATTCCTTTGGGCGAGGGATCAGATTGAAACCTGCTTTGCCTCAACTCTAAGGTTATATTCATGTTTTTAGTTCAGGGTTTTCCCGGTCAAGGGCCCAGCGAGCTGGATTGGTGATGATGTATTCGCGTATCATGTTCATATTATCCGTATCCCGGATTACATGCTCATAAAACCCGCGCTGTGATAGA
>CAZJQI010000068.1:0-21658 GCA_964548275.1 uncultured Gemmatimonadales bacterium | reverse complement strand
AGTGTCCGGTAAAAATGGTTTATGAATTAAGAGTTGGTCTTAATTCAGGCAGTTCTAGAGAGGTAATGCAAAAGGGATTGATGAAAGGAATATGTTTATATTCTTTGAGGTGCTCGGTTTCTCTGTTGCACCCCCGAAAAAACTTTTGTTTACTTTTGGTTACAAAAGTAAAATGAAAAATAATTTTTTTCTTTGCTTATTAGTTAAACGGGCAGTACTTAAGAGCAAAAATGTTTCACGTGAAACATTTTTGTCTCTGACAGGGGAAATTCTAAGTCTTTGATTGTTTCACGTGAAACATATGCAAGAAAAGTATTCGATAGCAGTAATTGGCGCGGGACACGCAGGCTGTGAGGCGGCCTGGGCCGCTGCCACCCTGGGCGAAAGGGTCCTGCTGATCACGGAAAATTTCGACACGATCGGCCAGATGTCGTGTAATCCCTCAATCGGCGGGGTGGCCAAGGGACAGCTCGTGCGCGAGATCGACGCTCTCGGAGGCCTGATGGGACGCTCCGCTGACATGGCCTCGATCCAGTTCAGAATGCTGAACACGAGCAAGGGTCCCGCAGCCCGTTCTCCGCGCTCCCAGTCAGACCGGCGGCTCTATGTCAAAGCCATGCGCTCGCTGATCGAGTCTCACCCCATGATTACCCTTTACCAGGCAATGGTAAGCGGGATTATAGTTAAAAACCACCGGGTGCGCAGTGTGGAGACTGCTGAGGGCGATTCATTTGAAGTCGACGCAGTGATCCTGGCCGCAGGAACGTTTCTCGACGGCCTGATCCGGATCGGCGAGCACAGCATCCCTGCCGGCAGGGCCGGGGACCCTTGCTCCAAAGAGCTGGCCGAATGCCTGCGCCAGCTCGAGCTTCCAGTGTTGCGTTTCAAGACCGGCACTCCGCCCAGAATCGACGGACGCACAGTGGATTATTCAGCCATGGTCGAGCAGCCCGGGGACGGCACCGGCTATCGGTTTTCGCATTTCTACCTATGCGAGCCCCTGCCTCAGCGAAGCTGCTGGCATACCAGCACCACCGAAACCACCCGCGAACTCGTTCTCGGAAACCTGAAACGTTCCAGCCTCTACGGCGGTTATATAAAGGGGCGCGGACCGCGCTACTGCCCCTCGATCGAAGACAAGTATGTCAAATTCCCGGAGCGCAAAATCCAGCACCTGTTTCTCGAGCCAGAGGGTCTCGACACCAGCGAGATTTATCTCAACGGCTTCTCGAACAGCCTTCCGCTTGAGGTTCAGGAACAGATGATGCACAGTGTGGAGGGGCTTGAGAAAGCCGTGATGCTCAAGCCTGCCTATGCTATCGAATACGACTGCTACGACCCGCGCGAGCTTCACCTGAGTCTCGAATCAAGACGCTACTCCGGGCTCTATCTGGCAGGACAGGTTAACGGCACCTCCGGCTACGAGGAGGCCGCTGCCCAGGGGCTGGTGGCAGGAATCAATGCAGCATGCAGGGTTCAGGGCAAGGAGCCGGTCACTTTCTCGCGCGCGCAAAGCTATGTCGGCGTGCTGATCGATGACATCGTTACCCAGGGGGTTGATGAGCCCTACAGGCTTTTCAGCTCACGGGCCGAATTCCGCCTGTCTCTTCGCCAGGACAACGCCGACCTGAGGCTGTCGCCGCTTGCCCACAAGCTCGGCCTGATTACACACGAGCAGTTCGCACGGGTGGAGAGCAAGCGCAGCCGGGTCAGGGAGTGGCTGGAAAGCTTTCGCCGCACCAGGATAAGCCCGGAGCGGATCAACCCTTATTTCCGCAAGGTTGGAAGCGCCCAGACCGAGGCAAGCCTGACTCTTGAGAAGATACTCAAGCGGCCGGAGGTTATCCTGGAAGGCCTTTTGAAACATCTGGAAAAAGATGGGAAGGACGAAAGGTATTCAACCGGGGACCCCGACGTGCTGACCCAGGTCGAAGTGGAAATCAAGTACGAGGGTTACATGGCGCGCGAGCGGGCTAAAATCGAAGAGACGAAAAAAGTGGAGGGGGTGCGTATCCCCCAATGGCTTGATTTCTCGAAAATTGCGACCATTTCTACTGAAAGCCGAGAGCGGCTGACCCGCCACCGACCCGCCACCCTCGGCCAGGCCACCCGCATTCCAGGCATTCGCTCCGCTGACATCACCGCGCTGATGGTCGAACTGAGCAGGGCCAGGAAGAAAGAAAAGGCTGTAAAGCAGGTGGAATAAAAGTAAGTTCGGTTCCAAGTCTGAAGAAAAATATGATTCGCTCAAAACTTATTTCACTGTTTCCCCCCAGTTTCACTTTCACGGATTACTTCAGATAAAACTCAAAGGACCGATTTTTGTTTTTATTATCGCTTTGAGAAAAATGGCTGCTGTTTCACATTGGAGGAGTCGAATTAACGGCACCGAAAGTGGAGAGAATGAAAAATGCGTTTTACCAGATTTTTCAACAAAAGAGAAAATATTTGTAACTGCCTGATAAATAAGAAGATACGCTTTATCTGCCCCTGGTCGCCTCCGGCCAGAGAATCTTGTGCAACTGGAGTTGAAGCCTTACTGAAAGCCCGTCCTCGATCATCCATTCGGCAAGCCGGGCCGGATCAAGCCGCCCTTCCACTGTGGAGAAAAGCACCTTGCAGTGGCTCTCCAGCTTGCATTTGCGCATGATTGACAATGCCCATTCATAGTCCTTCCGGTCAGCCAGGGCGAACTTTATCTCATCCCTTTTGCCCAGCAGGTCGATATTACTCCAGTGGAAACCTTTCAGCGCCCGGGCGCTCGGGCACTTGATATCGAGAACTTTCATCACCCGCTTGTCGAGTTTGTCCACCAAGCGGGTGCCGCTGGTTTCCACCTGCACGTCGAAACCCTCATCCAGCAGTGACTTGCAGAGTGCGGGGAGCTCTTTCTGCAGGAGAGGTTCACCACCGGTGAGCACTACCCGGCGGACCTGGTTCGTCCGGCAGATCGACATCAACTCTGCGAGCGAAACCTCGGTGCCGTCCTCCTGGCGTGCATATTCCGTGTCGCACCAGGAACAGTTAACATCGCATCCGCTGAAACGGATGAACGTGGCCACCAGCCCCTGCCAACTGGACTCGCCTGAAACCGAGATGAATGTTTCGCAGACTTTAAACATGGGAATTCCAGGAGATTCTGGCTTGAAAAAACCAGTCAGTGATCAAGAGCCCGCGAATACTCCGGCAATTTTTGTGTTACACGAACTGCAGCGCCCTCCCGGTTCGAGGCGCAGTTGCGAAACTGTGAACCCCCACCGTTCGATAACAAGCTGGCCGCATACTGGGCAGGCCGTACTTTCCGACGGTTCTCCAGGAACGTTGCCAGTGTATACGTATTTCAAGCCCGCCTCTTTTCCAATTTGAAGTGCGCGGTGCAGCGAGGCTACAGGGGTCGGCTCATGGCCAGTCCAAAGATAACTGGGATAAAAACGGCTTACATGCCAGGGAATTTCAGGATCAAGACCGGCAAGAAAGGCGGCGATATCTTTCAGTTCCTCGTCGCTGTCGTTCATCCCTGGTACGACAAGCGTGGTAACCTCGGTCCACACGCCAAGCGAGGGCAGGGTTGAGATCGTGTCCAGCACTGGCTGGAGCCGGGCTTTAAGAATCTCGCGATAGGTCTTTTCGCGGAACGCTTTGAGATCGATATTGGCTGCGTCCATGTAGGGGCTGAGTTCTTTGAGCGGCTCGGGTTGGATAAAGCCGTTGGAGACCATAGTATTTTTAAGCCCCTTCTCTTTGCCAAGGATTGCCAGATCCAGCATGTACTCGAAAAAGATAGTCGGCTCGGTATAAGTGAAACAGAGGCTTTCGCAGCCGGAGCTCAGGGCCTCGGCCACAATCTGCTCGACTTGGGCATCGAACCCTCCGATACGGGACTTGTCGCGGCAGGCAAGGGAAAGATCATGGTTCTGGCAGAATGGGCAGGAGAGGTTACAGCCCACTGTGGCGACGGAATAGGCTGAAGAGCCGGGTAGGAAATGAAAGAGGGGCTTCTTTTCGATCGGGTCGATATGTGAGGCGGCAAGTTTGCCATAAACGAGGCTTACCAGCTTTCCGTCCTGGTTCTCTCTTACTCCGCAGAGACCTCTTTTGCCCGGCGCAATTTTGCAGTTGTGTGGGCAGAGGGTACATTCAACCCTGCCGGAATCTCCGGCCGTATAATAGGAAGCTTCACGCATAGTTATTTAGGCCGAGTGGTTATCCGTTTGGCTGCGTTGAAACCGTAGGCGGATTTAAGCCTTTTCGCATCGAGGAGGTTCTCATTTTCCTCCAGCCGGCGGATCACCTTGGCAGCCACGGTCAGTATTTCCATTTCCTTTTTCTTCCAGGCGTTGGGAAATGCGCGGAAATCGAGTTCATCCCGCATTTTTTTATATTCCTTTTTGCCGTCGTTCAAGTTGCAGATTGCATCACAAACTGACTTGTAAAAACACGCCTCGCCTTCTTTGAGATGCTTGAAAATACTGCAAGTCTCATCCAGGTGAAAAAATTTTCCCCTTACCTGCATCTTTACTCCTTATGTTGGATCTCCTGAAAAGAGATATCAGTCTGTACTATCCAGGCATGTTTATAGCCGTATGAAACTGCCCGGTCTCTCTCGGCTTGGGCCTGGTTCAGGCGAATAAAAGAGCCGATCCGTAAGGCGTAACGGCTGTCGTACTCTTCCAGATAGGCCCTGGTGGAAAACTCCCGTTCGACCCTCTTGACAATGGCCTCGAGTTCCTTGCGGCTGTCTGAGGAAGCGAGCTGGACCCGGTAGCCCCGGATTTTAGCCGGTACACCAACCTCGACCGAGGACGGCCCGCGGCGGAATACCGATTTGTTGTCAGTGGGGGTATATTTATCCCGGCTGCGTTCCTCCAGGATAACCGTGTCCACAGGGAGCTCAGCCTGCCACAGCGAGTCAAGCACAGAGGCCACATGGGTTGCGGCAGGCTCCGGCGCAACAGGTTTTCCTCCCAGTTTCGCTTTCAAGCTGCTGCAGCCGCTGACCACCGCAAGGCAGCCGACCAGGATAAAGGGTAACAGCTTCATCTTACATTGATCAGAATACAAGTTAGATTTAAAGCATTTATTTGATAATCAGAATCAGATTAAATATATAATATATAATAGCAAGTCGTCTTATTAAAGGCTATAGTGGTATTGAACGATTTTCCTACACCCGATTTTGAGGGTTTATTTTATCCGGCGTTTTCCTCCACTGAGATTTGTTCTTCATCATCCGGCTCGGGCAGGTTCTCCAGAAGCCACTGGCGCTGGGTCGGATCGGGCATGGCGTAAGGTACTTTGATCGGTATCCGACCTTCCAGCTTGTATCCGCAATTCTCTAAGGCTTCCTGTTTATCCGGGGTATACCATGAGACAATTACCCGCTCATCAGGCTGGACAAAGGCAAGAACTCCACGGTAAATGCCGAGCCTGCCTATATTGTTCGGGTCCAGCTGGCCGCTGTCCGCAGAGCGCTCGAGAATACCGGCCGGTATGGGCTTGAGAGAGAATTTTTCTATGTTTTCCTTTACTTTTTCATCATCTTCGACTTTCTCGATTTTCTGAATTTCATTGCGGGTGCGTTCCAGTTCGCCTTCCGGGAGATTGCTTTCGATCCACAGCATATCCTCTTTGCTTCCAGAGGCATGTGGAATATCGGCAGAATCCTGGGTATAGTAGCCTGTTCCGATAAGGCTATTCAGCTTCTCCTGCGTAAAGGGAGTAATGTGAAGAATGCGCACGGAGTCCACGAAAAAGAGCATCTCGCCGCGCTGGATATAGACGCCGACCAGTTGTGCAGAAACTTTCTCGGCGCGAAGGCAACGCTGAAGAAATGCGGAGTCGAGCTGTCTGAGTAAGCGTTTATCAGCGATATCCTGGGCCAGACGGTCCTCTTTTTCGGCTTCTACGGCCTGCACTTCCTCCCGGCATCGCTGCTGTTCTTCTTCAGGGAAGTTTTCCTGCCGCCACTGAATATCGGCCTCGGAGTCGCTTGCAAAGGGAATGACAATCCGGCGAGTGGCGTACTTGTAGTTGTCATTTTGGAGTATTTCAGTTTTCGAGGGAGCATGCGGCGTGATCCAGATATGCTGGTCAGGGCCCACAAAGGCGAGAATTTCTCCCTGGATTATATAGTGGCTCACTTGGTCGGGGCAAAGCTCTTCTGTCTTAGCTGAGCGCGAGGCGATTTCTTCCGGAGGCGGGTCGCTGATACCTGATTTCTCCAAAACCATTTTCAGTTCTTTTTCCTTCAGTTCTTTTTCCTTTTGGGCCACTTCCTGGCTGCTTTTTTCAAATTCTCCTTCAGGGAGATTGCTATTCAGCCACTGAATGTCCTCCTCTGTCTGGGAACCGCAGGGAATTTTTATCAGGTGGTCCGGCAAACGGTATCCGGCTTTTCTCAGCGCCTCTTCCTTCCAGGGAGTCGTGGGGGTAACGTAAAAATAGCCGTCCTCGCAAATGAAACAGGTTAAACCGCTACGCGAGCAGTAATGCCCGATAAGCTGGATATCCTGCTGATCTGTTTTTGCAGAACGTGAGATTAAATCTTCCGATAGCTGCTTCAAATCAAGGCTATCCACTGTCTCTTCGATTTTTGTCTTGAGCTCTTTTTCCGCTTCTTCCCGGCGTTGCTTAGCGCATTTGTCGAGCTCCTCCTGGGAGAGATGCCGGCGGATGAAATCCAGGTGCTCCTTGGTACCGTCGGAATAGGGAACTCTGAAGCCGGCGGCTGACTGCCGGTAGCCGGATTCCCGAAGCAGGCTTATTTTCTTTTTCGTAACCGGGGTGATATAGACAAAACCCGCCGGGTCGACAAATCCGAGGATATCGTTCCTCACGTAATACTGCCCGGCAGAGCCGGTCTGTTTGCTGTCTGTTTTGATCGAACGCTCAATCAGCTCATTGGGCAGGTCCTCGAGTTGCAGGCTTCGTTGCCTTCTTTCAGCCTGTTCCAATTCGAACTGCTCAAGCTCGGCCTGGGTAGTCTGCCTGGCGGCTTCCCAGTGTTCTGCGCTGATATTGGCTTTCAGCCAGGCGATATCTTCATCAGTTTTCAGCGAGTAAGGAACCTTGATTACCGGGCCCATAAACTGATAGCCCAGAGATTTCAGTAGATCGACCTTTTCTCTGGTGGCCGGGGTGACATAGGTTTTCCCAAGGGGATCGGTGAAAGAAAGGATTCCATTGTGAGAGCCTGCCATGCCAATATATTCGGGGAGGGTTTCTTCACTGGCTGCGGAGCAGTTCAGAAGTTCTTCCGGCAAGTCTTTAAGCCCGAGCTCCTCGATTTTCTTTTTCGCCTTTTCCAGGCTTTTCTGCAGACGATACTCTTCTATCTCTTTCCGGGTACGGGCCCACTCCTCAACCGGAATATTTCGGGAGAGCCATTCCCGGTTATCTTCACTCTCAAGCGAATAAGGCACATGGATCATCGATTCGAGGTAAACGTAACCATGGTTTACGAGCAAATCTTTTTTGGAGTCCGAGTAAGGCGTTACCCAGGTGTTCACCTCCCAGTCGGTAAAGGATAGAATTCCGCAGTAACTCGCGCAGAGACCAACATAATGGAACAGTTTCTCCTTCACCTTAGCGCAGCGCTCTGAGAGAAAATCCTCTGGCAGATCGCGGATGCCATCGAGGTTCACTTTCAGTAAGGCGGCGTAAACCTTGGCTTCCAACTTGGGCAGCCGGTTTTCTTTGACCGAACGGATGATCTCGGATTTCGGGAGCATCTTGCGCAGCCAGCGCTTGCTTTTGATCGTGCCGTCCGAATAGGGCACTTCAATCTGCGGGCGGGGCCTTTTGAAGCTGGCTTCGGTTAGCATATCCAGTTTCAGCCTGGTGCCGGGAGTTATATAAACCTTGCCGTCCAAATCGACAAACGCAATTATGCCGCCCTTGAACCCGTAGGTACTTCTCTGCTCCGGGCGGGATTGCTCAACCATTGTGCTGCGGGTAAGAAGCCCCGGCGGAACCCTCTTTTTTCCTTCACCAGCCTGATCTTCGGTTTTTTCAACCGCCGCTGGATTAGATTCCTGTTTGTCCATCGGATGCAAGAGAGATGTTAAATTTGTTTAAGAACTTTTCAACAGGCCCGCAAAAAGCCTCATAATAGTATTGATACTTAAATTTATAAGAAATGTGCTTTAAAGAAAATATTTAAAGTAATAAAAAATGATTTTGAAGTACTCATTAACCACCAGTTGCAGCTCTCGTTCACGGTCCCACCAGTCTTGCGGGCTGAGTTTCTCCATTTCCCAAGGCACGGCGCAGAATCTAAGGTTGACCGGCAAGTCCCCCAATACATGGTTATAGGTGAGCCAGACCCGGCGCATGTTAAACGGAGAGCTTACCACCATAATCGATTTCAGGCTGAGTCTAAGCACCGATTCCCTGGTGGCGAGGGCATCCTCCCAGGTCGATCTAACCTGGGTATTGATAACCATTGACTCTGCCGGGATACCTGCCTCGGAGGCCATATGCCTGATACTTTCCACCGGATCGATCGTCTGGCCGAAAAAATATGTTGTATCGCTGACATTGAAGATTAAAAGGCTGGAATAGCCGCGCCGGTAAAGCTCCACAGCCCATGAGCGGCGTGACTGTTCGCCGCTTATCGAGACAATCGCATCGCTGGTTTCAGGGGGTTGGTCCAGGATAAGATAGTCACCGATTTGATCAAGGCACCAGTGCCAGGTCAGTAGCAAAAAGATTACGGTTACTACGGCCAGTACGAGAATGGTCAAACAGCCGGCGCAAATCCGCCGAGCCATCCATTGCTCCTTGCGGAATTGAGAGAGATATTGAAAGACTATCTATTGAGACATGTGTTTCCCGCTGAGTGCGCAGACCGGAAAAGCACGCCGATTACCATAGTGTAATGATTTAAACAGAATCACTTGCTGAGCTTTTCGATATTCATTTTTGCCGACTGGGCCAGTTCGTGCTCCGGCGCCATGTCGAGAAATTTACGGTAGGCCTCGAGAGCGCCCTGGCGGTTGTTTCCAATTTCGCGGGAAAGCCCGAGGTAATAATAAATCAAGGCTTCCTCAGGCTGGAGAGCCGCCGCCTTGAGAAAGGCCTTTTCCGCGCTCTGGAAGCGTTCGAGCTGGCTGTAGGCCTGGCCGAGCCTGATATAAGTGCCTGCATCCGTGTTGTCAATCGCAATCGCCTCTTCGAGGAGGCGGCGGGCCTGGTGAGGCATTGATTTTTCCAGGTAAATGCCCGCAAGAAGGCGCATCGCGTCCACCATTCCTGGTTTCAGCTCCAGTGTTTTATTCAGTGCCACGATTGCCTCATCGTAGCGTTTCTCCATCAAGTAACTGCCGCCGATACCAAGCTGCGCCCAGTAAAACGTGGGATCAGCAGCGAGCGCTTTTTTATATTCGGCACGCTTTGCATCCATATCGCTCAGAGTACGCCCGCAAAGGAAATGATAAAGAGCCGACCCGGGATTCTGTTTCAACATGTTTTTGTACATGTTGACAACTTCCTCCCCGCGCCCTACACTGCGGAAAGCGTCCATGTAACGAAGATGTGCCTGAATAAAATCGGGGTCGGCCTCGATTGCCTGGTGGAGTTTCTCGAGCGCTTCATTGAACCTATCCTGCTCGGCAAGCTGAAGGCCCTCTTTGTAAAAGGAAATTGCGCGTGGATTTGAACTTTCAAGATCCTGTCCAGCCAGCCTGGAGGGCGATGCAAGTGCGAGTATTAGAGAACAGGCGCATAAAAGAAAGTAGGTATGTGGTCTGGTGCAGTTCAGGGTCTGAAACATCTTTACTCCTTGATCTTTAAACCTGGCGACCCGGAATGATAATACAAAGGTGAACTCTAAAGCATTTTAATTTTAATACGAATCTCGAGCAACAAAAATGAAAAGAACGGTGTTTACTGTAATAGACGGAATGAAATGCAGAATCCATTAATTTTTTTCATCCCCTGTCATGTCGAGACCCTTCTGCTATGCATTTGTTCCCAGTTCGCGGATCACCTCATTGACAATCGCCCTGGCCTGTTCGATATACGGAATCCAGCGGCAGGAATCGATAATCGTCCCGGTGCGTACCGCACGACGCAGCTTATCGAGCAAGTCCTCCCGTCCGGCTTTCTCTGCCAGCTCCCAGGCGATCCGTAGCGCCTCGTAGTCCTGGATGCCCTGGCGCAGCAGCTCCCAGCGCATACTGTCCAGCGGGCCTTCTTTTCCAGGCCAGATGAAAAACATGTCCCCGGAGGGCCACTTGAACAGCGGCTGGTTCCAGACATCCTCGGGATATGCATTTACCGCCCAGCGGGTGTAGCCGTCGAAACCGTATTTCCAGGTCAGCCAGCCAATAAGGCGGGATTCCCGCAGGGAGGAGAAAAGGAAAGTGTTGGGATAATGAGGCATGCAGGCGGTGTACCAGGTGATATAACGGTTTTCGTCCTCGTGCATGCGGCGCACGATTGGCTCGATTTCGGCCCAGCGCTCCCGGTCCACGAGCTCGTCGATATGGAACACGATCTCATCGCCCATCTTGCGCTTATCTCCCGGGTAGCCACCGGATGAGGCGACCTTGAAATCAGGGGCCTCGGCCACGATAAAGTCGAAAATCAGTTTCATGATTTTCTCCGGCTTCTCGTCGAAGCCGAGCAGCGCCCTGTCGAACCAGCCTTTCTCCTTGAGGTGCTTTCTCAGTACCGGCAGAAAACTCTTCCAGACCTCACGCCACAGCGGTTCTCCGACTTTCATTTTCGCAGTGCGGTTCTCGCCGGTGGTTGTATCGAGATAGCGGATATTGGCATCCAGCGTGTTCCCCGGGCCCATGACCAGAGCGTACATGTCTATTTTCTCCCGCACCCCGGCAGCAGTCATCAACTCCACGTAGCGGTCGAAATTGGTGAAATCCCACTCGAACTTTCCGGCCCCGCCGCGTTTCAGCTCTCCCGGATATTTCCACTCGACCATTGTGTCGAAAGGATAACCGCTCTGGCTTTTCCAGGGATCGTAGCAGATACTGGTCATGATTGATTTCATCCCGTGAGCGGCGAAGTTGGAAGCGTAAAGCTCGAGAAGGCGCCAGTGCTCCTGGCTCCAGAGCTCCACATCGTAAGCTCTGGCCACCCCGCTGGGGTCCTGCCAGATGTTGAGATAGAAACTCCACTCAGGCGGAGCAGGAAGTGTTGCCGGGAGTACTTCCACGGTGACAATGAAATCGGCCCGTCCGCCGGAGGAGGCGCTCAGCTCCAGCTCGCCGGAATAGGTCCCGGCCCAGAGATCTCGGGGAACGTTTATTGTCAGCCAGACAGGCTGGGCCAGGTTGGCGGGCACATCGATCGAGTCAATCTCCAGCAGCGGCTCTGCAGTGAGAGTCATGGTTTCATCCACAGGCACGAAAGCGCCGAAACGTACACACCCTAATTCTTTAGATATTTCCTCGCCGTCATGCCCGTAAGCTTTGGCTTTCAGCCCCTTGATATCCCGGTCGCTTTTTACCACCACCTGGGCCGAGAGCACCTCGCCGGCAAGCCCCTCGAGCATGATTGTGCGTTTGCCGGGCTCCCTGGTGAATGCCCCCTGGTAGGTGCGCACCTCTATCGGCGCGACCCAGGCCTCGAAAGTGCCTTGCTCTGTAACGCTTTCACGGGCACATCCGCCAAAAATCACTGCCAGTACGAGAACGATGAAAAGCCATAGGTCGGACATTTTTCCCTCCGCAGGGTCATTGTGCTATGAAGGATTCTTGCTGAGGAGAAAGTAAGAGAATTAAATAATATTAACTCAAGGCGATTTTTGCAAGGCGAGGACAACAGTTTCGGTCCCCGTTTTTCCCCGGGACAAATTTACGAGAAAAATGTTAGACAAAAAGATTGACAGCCACAACCTGCACTCGCATAATAAGTTTGGGAAGTCAGACCACTCTCTTACAAGGAGTGTGAGTGTGAAAGTATATCTGGTAAGGCACGGCAAATCGGTTGCGCCTGCAAAAGATCCCTCTCAGCCGCTTTCCGAGGATGGAAGGGAGGAAATCCGCCACATGGCCCGAACCCTGGCGAACATTAACCTGAAAGTCGGCACTATCCTGCACAGCGGCAAGCTGCGCGCCAAGGAAACTGCCCTGGAGATTGCTGAGGTGATCAAGCCTGCCGGGGGAGTGAAAGAGGCCAGGGGGCTTGCTCCCAATGACGATCCAGCACAGGCGATTGAGAAGATCGAGACTGCCCAGGAAGACCTGATGCTTGTGAGCCACCTCCCTTTTCTGGACAACCTGCTGAAAAAGCTGGTTAAGCCTGCGCAAGCAGAGGAGATGCCCTCTTTCGACTGCGGAGCTCTGATCGGGGTGGAGAAAGTGGGTGAGCAGTGGCAGATTTTCCGCCAACTCGGCCCGAGGATGATATATTAGGGATATAAATGTCGAGTCCGCGGGTATCGCCTGATTTACGGGCAATCCGGCGCAGGTTCAAGCAGTAGGATCACGGATAGTACGGATTAAAAAAGATATCACAGATATCCCCACCCTGCACCTGCAACTATAGTGTGTTAGAGAACCGTGAAATCCGTGCCTCATCCGTGTAATCAGTGATCCAGCCATTCAGGGCCACCAGAAATACTCTCAAAAGATGTAACCAGCAGTTTGCTCCCATCCTGATTTTCCCAAAGACGATTTTAATGCCGCTATTTGCTGTTATTTTGTGACTACTGGCGTATTTTGTCTGTTCAGGTGCATACTGCCTGGATAACTCATTAACCGTTGGAATATTTTCCAAGCCTCTCCATTATTTCACGATAGCTTTTCTCGATCTGGTAATGGTCGCTGGCATTGCGTTTCAGAATAAAGAACTGGATCGAAAGCACGATACAAAGCCCTGCAAATCCTGCAAGGGAGATGATGAACACGCCGGTAAGCAGAAGCTGCTCACCCTCCAAAGCGCCACTTCCGCCGCCGGTTCCGCCCAGGGCAAGCTCGATCATCAATCCCACCCAAATAAGAATGCCAAACAGGAACAGTGCCGTACTGAGATACCCGTAATACTTTAAATCGCGGGCTGCCGTGTCGAAATTCAAACGATTGTGCGGCTTATGCCTGCTGATAAAGAAAAGCGGCGCGGCAAATGCTATCAGGAAAGCCAGTGGAACAACTATGTGGGTAAGAGGTTCCTGGTAATCCTGCGCAGGAGGAGGGCCGCCAGGATGGCCGTGCCTGACCCATTCCCCATGTTCATTTTTTACCCAGGTATCCTCAGGGCCGGAAAATATTCGAGCCAAGGCAAGCGCGATTACCAGTAACGCTATAATAGCACAAGGCATACGAATTCGCATCCACAGGTGGCGCATTATGAATCTCCTTTCTCTGAACCGGTTTTTTCAGGATTGATTTTTTTTGATTCGAGCCAGGTATCCACATCCGCCTTGTCAAATTTGATGTTTTTCTGTGTAAGACGGATATACGGCGGGCAATCACCTGTCTGGATGTAACGGTAGATTGTTCTCTTTGATTCGCCTAAGTACTCGGCCAACTCTTCGACTGACATTAATATCATTATAGCCTTATCTCTGCAGTTTAAGCATTAATAATTGCCAACTAATGACAATATAACACATTTTTAACAACAGGTCAAGACTTTTTCTGCTCCGAAAATAATGGACCAAAGGAGCGTTATTTCATGGTTTCGGTAAAACCACTGCAGGACACGGCACGCCGTGTCCCTACATGAAACATTTTCATTGTTTCCGGGTGAGCCAGCGGCTCATGACGATTAGCCTGAAGGTATCCAGTGGGCACGCTGCATAGGCAGCGCTAGGGAAAACCGCTCTCTTCAATTCTTCCCTTCTCAGGCATTTTCTTTTATATTTCGCACCCGCAAACCAAAGAAATAATCCCACAAGCAGGAGCAAAAAGGTGAAACTGATCCAAAAATGCGACCCCCGAGAGGTTGACAGTATTCGGCTGGGTGAGGACAGTTACGTTGACAGGCTATACGGCTGTTTCCGTTTCGATAACCCAAGGGCGGAGGGATTTTCAGGTGAACGGGAGGTTGAGATTATTTTCCGGTCAGGTGAAAAAATCAAGGTCACTGTGCCGGAGTCGATGAAAGCGCCGCTGCCGGAGAAAAAAGCGGTCAACCTGGATTCTTTCGTGATTAAGCCGATCGGGGAAAACCTGGACACCATGATGCTGTTGACCATGCGCGCGGGGTGGAACCAGGTGGAGAGCGACCTTCAGCGGATCGTGAATCTCGACCCGCAGGGCAATTTCGTGGCCAGATTCGTTACGGAGGACTATGATATACCGATTTCCACAGCTTCGGTGGCCCCGCTGGGTGAGCGGCACACATGGATCGGGATGATCCTGGTGCATCCCGAGCTTCGCCGCCAGGGCATTGCCAACGCCATGATGCAGCACTGCGTGAACTATGCTATCCGGCAGGGGAAAATAATAAACGGCCTGGACGCCACCCCTATGGGCAACACAGTTTACGGCGCAGTGGGTTACGTGGACAGCTACCGGATCTGGCGATGCCACTTCTCGCCTGCCGAGTTCCGCGATTCCAGCTACGACAAAAACCGTATTTCCAGGATAGAGGAAAGCGAACTGGAGGAGTTGATCCGCTACGACACGGCGCGATACCTGGAGCGCGGCAATGTGATCCGAGGCCTTTATGAGGACAGCAAGGACGAGGCCTATCTTTATCGTGACGACAACGGCGGTATCCGCGGCTACGTATTCGCTCGCCCGGGACGGATCCGCTATTTCGTGGGGCCGTTTCTGGCAGATGACGAGAAAGTAGCTGCTGGTCTTCTGGCATGTGTGTGCGAGAGCCTGGATTCGCGCGGGATCGGGGAGGCGTTTATTGATACTCCGGAGATCAGATTCTCGAACGTGCCTGAATACGACAGCACCCTGTTCGACCAGAAAGTAAAACCTTCAGGGCATGCGCTGATCCGGGAGATTACCCCTGTAAGAGAATTCACGCGGATGTACCAGGTGGTGGACGAGCGCAGGGCGGTCGAGCTGGTGGAGGGTTTCGTGAAAGCGGAAAAGCTGGATAGATCGCACAAGCGGGTGCTCCGGTTCGCAGAGATAATGAACGCTGCGGTTGCCAACTGCACCGAGACAGCCGCTTTCCTGGAATACGAGGACAGGGTTCTGCAGAAATACTACTGGGGGATTACGGGTCCGGAGAAGGGTTGAATTAAACGGGGGTCAGCACTCTAAACGGCTTTTTTATATTCGGGTCGCAGTGAAATCAATCGAAGAACTTTAAGAATGGCAATGAGACGGGACAGGCCCGTACAGTTGCTTATTGAAGGATAGTATTTTTTAGAATATCAAATTCCTTTTCATTGATAATATTCTGGTTCAAAAGACTTGATCTTATTTTTTCAAGCATATAATCGCCGGTCCGGCTGTCTATGCGGCCTTTTATATCCATATCGGGGAAACAGCCGATGGGAATAAAATTGGAGTCTTTTTTAACCAGGAAACCCCAGTCCAGAATACGTAAATCCTGGTAATAACATTTGTCATTTTCAAAGCATCTGGCCCAGACCAGCCGCAGAAAAAGAGGTTTCAGGATACTGAGTCCATAGTTTACGATTTTTTCAGCAAGCATCAGGCGGTAACTGTCCACACGATAATGCAGTTCGTCCGCAACATCGAATCCGTTGAGAATGATCAACTTAAGCAGCTTGGGTTTGTTCAGGAAGCGGAAATGGTGGCCCTCGAATTCCACAGTGCCTTCATACAGGTAATTGAAATACGATTTATAGGATGAGCTGTTCGGTGTTGTGAAAACGAAATATCCGTTGTTTTGCAGCGAGCGGTAGACCAGTTTAAAAAAAGAATCCAAATCGGTAATATGCTCGATAGTGCCGAGACAGGTGGCAAATTCGGCAAAATTGACATACTCTGAAGGCAGTGATTCGGCATCGTTGCCGTTGAACGGAAAGGATTCGAAGCCCATTTTTTTGGCGAAATCCACAGCTACCGGGGGATAATCAGCAGCAACACTCTTGATGCCGAATCGATCTCTTAAGATTTCTACGAATTCACATGAGGAGCAGCCGAAATCTATACATTTAGTGTTTTTATTTTTCAGCAGGCCGTTTTTTTCCAGCAGCTTTAGGCTCCTCAAAAACCATTCCTTGTCCATTTCCCGGTTTTTAATTCTGGCCAAAGCGCGCCTTGTTTCATAGGATATTGACATCAGCAGCCCTGTTTTATGGTTAGAAAAGGATTGATTGTTTCCCATAGATTATAATTAAGGATGCTTTTTTATACAATAACCGCAGGCCAGACAGAATGATAACGGGAAATTCTGGGAAATAAAAGGGACTGCCCTTTTGGGACAGCCCTTTTTTATGCCGGGGAATTCGACTTCTCTACATCTTCACCAGTTCCTCGACCTTGAACGGCCGCTGCTGCTCGATACTGCGCCTGGCTGCGATGCCGATCAGGATCGAAAAGGCGCCAGCACGGCTGCCAGCACTCTGGCCCAGCGGGTCGGGCGCACTGCGGAAAATCATGTCCTGCATCACGGTGTCCGCACCCCAGTGGCCGCCGCCGCCCGCGCTGATATTGAAAGTGCGGGTGTCTTTGAAATTCAGGGTTACCCTGAAATCAGCCAGAGCGCCCGGCTTCCAGGGCTGGGCATGATAGACCCGGGCGTCCAGCCTCCCCTTGGTGCCGTTGAACCCCACCCTGTAACCCTCGTAAGGCATGAAAGCATTGAGTGAGTAGCTCATCTGAACCTTGTTATGGTATTTCACCTGCACCGCCATTGTGTCCCAGATATTGATATCCTTGCGGAACACGCAGGAGTCGCGGATATAGCTGTCAGCGTCCTCGGCTTTCACATAGAGGTTCATCAGGTACTCGTTCCTGGTGATATCCCAGTAGAACTCGCATTTGTTTTTATGTAGGCAACTTCTGCAGTTCTTGCCGCGGAAAGGGCTGTTCCAGCCGTACTTGCGAAGCTCCCCGTAGGCGTAGACATCCGCAGGCTCGGCATCCAGCCACCAGTTCATCAGGTCGAAATGGTGGGTGGCCTTGTGCACCAGAAGAGAACCGCCGAACTGCTTGTAGGCGTGCCAGCGCCTGAAATAGGAAGCTCCGTGATCGATGTCCAGGTAATAGTTGAAATCCACGCTGGTTACCTGGCCGATCTCGCCGGAGTTGAGAATCTCCTTGATCTTGACCATTTCAGGGCTGTAGCGGTAATTGAATGTGACCGTGATATTCCGGCCGGTGCGCCTTTCTGTGTCGAGAATATCCTGGCACATTTTTTCGTCAGTGGCCATCGGCTTTTCTGTGATTACATCGCAGCCCAGTTCCATGGCCCGGGTGATATACTTGGCATGGAAGCAGTCTTTGGTGGTCACGATCACACGGTCGGGTTTGGTTTGCCTGACCATGGTGTCGAAATCGGTGAAAGTGGGGCAGTCCACTCCCATGTATTTCCTGGCAAAGGTGAGGCGCTTGGGATTGATATCACACAGGCCCACGTAGTCGAGAACGTCGCTGTAGTTCTCCATCAGGGTCCTGCCCCAGAGGTTGATCCCGCGGGTCCCCGTGCCCACAATGGCGATTCTGGTCTTTTTCCCGGCGGGCTGGGCCCTGCCTGTTCCGGCAGCGATAAAAGGAGCAGCCAGCGCAGCGGTGGCGGCTGTTCCCAGGAAAGAACGTCTTCCGATCTTGCTCTTTTCAGCGGGCATGGTAACCTCCATTAAAAAAGATATTGGAAGCAGGTAAAGATTGGATTCGCAGGTGTTTATCCGGTGTCATTCGGAAGATCAAGCCGGTAAGTGAAATAATTTCCCGAGAAAAAAGCCGGTAACGTAAGGAATCCGGCGGGATGCGAACAGCTTCGGGCAAACTGAAATTTTCAATCTAATACCATTCAGCAGGCACTGCAAGTTGTCTGGTTACATAAGATTAAGGATTGGCAGAAAGAAGGGAATAATCGGAGACCGGCTCACTGGGCCTTGATACTTTCCAGGTCGATACGGTGCTTTTTGATCCTGTACTGCAGAGTCTTGTAGCTGATTCCGAGGAGTTTCGCCGCCTTTACCAGTCGGCCGCCTGAGTGCTGAAGAGCCTGTCTGATGAGGGATTTTTCCACGCTGGCCATGTCTATCCCGGAACAGGGCAGCTTGAATCCAGCCCCCAAGGCTCTATCCTCGCCCTCTGTCCAGGTTTCCTTCCCGGCTCCCGGCTCGCTGCCTGATTCCTCGTCGCTGTATACCATGCTGTCGAATATGTAGGAGGGAAGCTCGGAAGGTGCGATTTTCGGCCCGTCGCTGAGCACTATAAGCTGTTCAACCAGGTTTTCCAACTCGCGAACATTACCCGGCCAGTCGTAATCAGAGAGTGCCTCGACAGCCTCCACACTCATCGACATTCCGCTCTTTTCATATTTGGAGCAGTATTTCTGGAGGAACACTTTGACCAGCAGAGGGATATCGCTTTTGCGCTCGCGCAGGGGCGGCAGGTTGATATTGACCACGTTGAGCCGGTGAAAGAGGTCGTCCCTGAACTTGCCTGCATTAACCAGTTCACGGAGCTTCTGATTGGTGGCGGTGATAATGCGCACGTCAACCTTGATCAAAGTATCGCCGCCCACGCGCTGGAATTCCCGCTCCTGGAGCACACGCAGCATCTTGGCCTGGAGATCGTATTGGAGAGCGGCGATTTCATCAAGAAAAATCGTCCCACCATCGGCAGCTTCGAACTTGCCGACCCGTCTGCCGGTCGCCCCGGAGAAAGCCCCTTTCTCGTGGCCGAAAAGCTCGCTTTCGATCAGGTTCTCAGGGATCGCTGCGCAGTTCACTGCCACGAAAGGCCCCTTGCGCCTGGCACCGTTGAAATGAATCGCCCGGGCGACCAGTTCCTTGCCAGTACCGCTTTCACCGGTCAACAGCACAGTGGAATCGTTGTTCAGCACCTTGCCGATCAGCCGGTAGATCTCGTTCATCGCGGGTGAGGAGCCGGTTATCTTGTCGAAATGGTAACGGCTTTCGAGTTCCCGATGAAGGGCGATATTTTCCTGGGCCAGCCGCCTGTTGTTGAGCGCTTTCTCGAGCACTATCAACAGCTCGTCCTTGCGCAGCGGCTTGTCCAGGTAGTCGGTGGCGCCTTCTTTCATTGCCTGCACGGCGGTTTCCACTGTGCCGTAGGCGGTCAGAAGCACAACCACTGTGTTCTCATCAGCGGCCAGTGCCCTGCGCAGCACCTCGAGACCATCGACCCCGGGCATTTTCAGATCAGTCACCACCACATGGTAGCGCTGTTCCTCAAGCAGTTCTATCGCTGACTCGCCGTCCTCGGCCAGATCAACGCTATAGCCCTCATCGGAGAGGATATCGCCGATCACCACCCGCTGGTTAGTCTCGTCCTCCGCCACCAGCACTTTTACCGCTTCTTTATTGATTTTAACTGCCAATATTACCTCATGGGATGGTTAAGGTAAAATCACTACCCGTGCCGAGGCTGCTTTGGACTGTTATCTCGCCGCCGTGATCGCGGATAATATCGTTCACAATGGCCAGGCCGAGGCCGGAACCCTGTTCCCTGGTCGAGAAGTAGAGGTCGAAAATCCGCTCGAGGTTTTCCGCGGCGATTCCGCATCCGGTGTCAGAGATTATGATTTTCGCTGGCTTTCCCCCGCCTCCGCAAGTTGTGATCCGAAGCCTGCCGCCAGAGGGCATCGCCTCGATTGCGTTGATTATCAGGTTGAGGAACACGGTTTTCATTTTCTCCGGATCGACATTTTTCACCAGCTCGTCCCCGGCAAAGCCTGTCTCTATCCGGATGCCCTTGGTGTGAGCATCGCGGGCAAGCAGGGTAAGCACCTCGTCGATCAGAGCGTGAATGTTCACCGGAGCGCGTTCGAGTTCGCTGACACGAGAGAAATTCAGGAACGTATCCACGATCTTGCTCAACCGCCCCACCTCGCGCTGGATATTTTCGCTGTAACGGTTAAAAAGCTCACGATCGAACGGGGCGGCGGCGAGTTTGTCCCCCAGATGCTGCAACGAGAGGTTGATCGCATTCAGCGGGTTTTTTATTTCATGGGCGATACCGCCGGCGAGTTTGCCCAGAGAGCTCAGCCGCTCCTGGCGGTAGATCGTTTTTTCTAGCTCCTTGTTCTGATCCAGCCGCTGGACCATGTGGTTGAAACCGGCCACGAGCTGGCCCAGTTCATCTTTGCGTTTGGTAGCGATACTGCAGTTAAGGTCTCCCCGCTCGATCCGGCTGAAACCCTCGCTCAGCGCCCGGATGGGACGGGTGAAATGGCCTGTGTAAAGCAGGGTGAATATAAGCCCGATTCCCAGAGTGATCAATGTCACCACCAGACTTGTTACCCTGGAGCGCTTGAAATTTTCTAGAAAATCCGAGATTTCATACTGCATGTGAACAAATCTCACCTGGCCTTGCTCGATAATCGGGATGCTTACCTGGAAGATGTTGTCTGCTGGCGGCATGAGCGGCCGGCTGCTGATCGTATAGCGCCAGAGCGGGCTTTTGCGGCTCATTTCGTCCATCACGGAGACTGTCACCCTGAAAAAAGAGCTGCCCCCTGGAGAGCTTTCCAGAACAAGGGCTGCCTGCTGAAGAGCAGAGATTCGGTCCAGCATTTCCCGGAAACCGGACTGGTGGCTCAGCGCACTGCCGATATTGCCCTGGATAAAGTCGATGAAATTCTGAAGTTCTCTGGCCATGGAGGTTCTGTCGAGATCCGTTCCCTGGCCGGGAACGGGTTGCACGGCCTGGGGCGGGGGTAAGGGCTTTTTTAGCTGGCGGTCGATATGAAGGATGGTTTCGTTGATCTGGCGGTTGAGCTCCACAAGAGTGTTTACAACCTCACGCTGCTGGCGGTAGTTGATAACATACTGGGTACCGGATACTCCGGCCAGCAACAATGTGATTATCAGCGCAAGCCGGGCTCTCACTCCGAATATGTATTTTCTTTTAGCCATTGTTGTTCTCGCATACGTTGATCCAGGGTATTTCAAGGCCGACAAACCGGGTGGCCCCGCCTCTGATGACCATGAAAAGAACCTTTTCAGCAATAATTTGAAAGCTTGGTCAGCTAGTTAAAGGCAAAAGCAAATCATGTGCCGATAATATTGCAGGAGCTGAAAAAGTCCTGCTAACTGTATTAGTTCAAAAAAGATAGTAATATGACCGCAGTTCGATGGGTCAGGAGAAACATTTTATTATACCCCAAATGAGGTAATAAGATCAAGCAGAAAGAGTCCTGGATTTCAAAGAGGTATCTTTCATTGACCCGAGTAACTCTGTCAGATATTTTAAAGCCGCTTTAACCCGGATTATTCATAAATCTTCAAAAAGAGATTTATTTTCAAAGAAAAGTATGGCCAGAAATTCGATTTTTTGCTTAAGATTTTGTTTAAAAATGTCCGGTTAGCTGTTGGCTTATAATTTTCTGAGCTATCAAGGAGCCGAGATATTATTCAAGGCGCATTAACTCATTGAATAGTACTTAGAAACAGTATATTAGAAAACCGACAGCAACTATGGTGACAGTGCGAGATTTTGCATCATAGTTTGGAGTACATCCTTTTTAGGGTATGATGATGGTAACCGGAAAATGAGCTTGGTTTTTAGTTCTCGCACTTCAGCGCCTATTTTAAGTACACGCAACCGTATGGTATCGAACT
>CAZJQI010000067.1:0-21877 GCA_964548275.1 uncultured Gemmatimonadales bacterium | reverse complement strand
TATAAGTACCAGCTCTAAATTTGGATTATTCATAAATTAGTAAGATTTTATGTTTCCCCTGGGCCTGGGGGGGTGGGGGGGCGGCGGGCACCCGCTTTCATCAAGCCATGCGGCAAACCATAGAAACTTCCTGGACAAGGAGGACAGAATGCCCGGAAAGAAAAGATATCCTTACCAGTTGGTGAAAATATTCGCTTTTTCAGCCCTGTTGATTATGGCCTGGAAATCTTCCGCCATTGCTCAAAGCTACAAAATAGCTGCGAAAGACCTGGAGGCCACTCTTGATCTGGCCACAATGAGTGTGGATGTGAAGCACCTGGCTTCAGATGTGATCTGGCGCATGAGCCGCAAGGGAGCCCGGGAGTTTGTCTGCGAGGAAAACGGCGAGATCAGCCAGGTGAGCCTGGCCGATTCCCGAGATAAACAAGTGACCCGCCTTGGCCGAGGAGCCCTGCTTGTCACCCTGGCCGATTTCCATTTCGAGATCCTGATCCTGATTGATGAGGAAACCGGCGAGCTTGCTTTCAAACTGATTCCCCTCGAGGAGGATCACAACTTCAGGATCAAGGGCGTGATCTACCCCCGGCCTTTCGAGGTGCCGATCAGAGGAGACTGCTACTCGTTTTTCGGGATCAGCCAGGGGGTACTGGTTCCGGGCGACTGGAGCCAGAAAGAGGACATGAACAATCCGATCCAGCTCGATGACCAGAAGCGGTTCGAAAAGTTCGGCGAGCTGATGGGCCGGCCGGCCAACTGGTGGGATCATCAGGAATGGGACCAGGCAGGGCTGATCTATCCGTTGCGCATGGCCGTTTTCGGTGCTTACCAGCCGGGATCGGGTTGGCTCGCCTATATCGACGACAACTGCCGGATGGACAATTTCCTTCATATCAAGCATACACCCGGAGAACACACCTCATACAAGGTTTACTGGCGACCGAGCATGGGCCGGTTCGGCTACCCGCGAGTTATCCGTTACTATTTCGAGAAAAATGCAGGCTACGCCCGGCTGATCAGGCACTACCGGGAGTACTACAGGAAACTGGGCTATATCAAGACCCTGGCCGAGAAAAGTGCGGAGAATCCCAATGTGGAAAAACTCAAGGGCGCTGTAAACCTGAGGGCTCGTGTCAGCCGGAAAGACCATCGGACATTCAGCTTCGAGATTTACAACACCTTCCACCAGGTCGGAGAACAGGTGGCCGAGTTCCAGCGCCGCATAGGGGCGGACCGGGCGGTTCTTTCTTTCACCGGCTGGCAGCGTTACGGCCACGACCAGGAATATCCAGATATCATGCCGCCGAACATGTACGCCGGGGGCCCCGAGGGGCTGGACTCTCTGGCCCGTAAAGTCAAGGAGATGGGCTATATATTCGGCCTGGCCACGGACAATTACTGCGACATAACTCTCGACTCGCCCTCGTTCCGCGAGGAGGTTACCCTGAAAGACAGCCAGGGCAGATATGTCCGCCGGAGCACCTGGGGAGCCGGGGTCAACTCGCTGATCTGCCCGAGGTGGGCGATCCGGTTCCTGAAACGCAATTTCGAGGTCGGCCGCACGGATTACCCGCCCGTTAGGGGGCTTCTGGAAACCGCTCCCCCGCAGTACTACCTTCTCGGCAACTATGTCTGTAACTGGGAATGCTATGATCCCCGGCACCCGCTAACCCGCAACGAGAACCGCGAGGCTCTGGCCGAGATATTCGACTATTTCATACAGAAAAAAATCATGCTCACAATCGAGCACCACAACGACTGGGTCGTGCCCTGGGTGGTCAGCGCAAGGACCAGGCCGGGGCATGAGGTGGTGTACGGCCGCGACAGGGCAGGCAGAACGCGCGGTATCACGATCCCGCTGTGGCAGCTTTGCTTTCACGACTGCACCTATGTCAACGCAAGGGACTATCTTTACGCCCTGCTGACCGCCGCCCAGGCAGCCATGGGGCTTCCCGTTCCGGAGGACCGGGACCGGATCGAGGAGACCATTCTGCTTGCCAGACTCCACCGGGCAATCGGCTGGGATGACATGCGAGAGCACCGATTTCTCTCGGAGGACTACAGGGTGCAGGAGGCAACTTTCAGCTCGGGTGCGAAAGTCTGGATCGATTACAACACGAGGCAGTTCAGGATAACCGGCGTGCCGGGGATAAGCCCGGAGCTTCGGCAGGCCAGGTAAGCGGAACACTCAGTAAAACGTATTTACATTTTCAGCCGCATTTCAAACGCGCGGTTTCTACCCTGCTTATTACTGCATTCTCATCAGTATTTCAGAGCCTGAAAAGTCGGCGAGAATAGACTTTTCTTTTTCATCATACAGATATTATAATCTGGTATTATGAATATCGGCTATTTCTTAAGAATCTTTTTCTTTATTCCGGTACAGCTCTGTGCGCTCCCTTTTGCAGGTTTTGCGCCTTTGCATGCCAGGCCTGTTCAGGCCGCTGCGGAATACCGGGAGGACTTGAATCGAGACGGCGAGGCCAACCTCGGGGATCTGATACACCTGCTCAGACTGGCGAGCGAGAGCCCCGGCGACCCCCGGGTCGATTTCAACCTCGACGGCAGGTACTCGATTACAGACGCCCTTTCCCTGCTGCTCAGGGTCAGGAGCGGGAAACTGACACCCCTGGGAGTTCCAAGCTTTTCGCCTGGGGCGATAGAGGTCTACCCAACCTGGAATGCGGTGGGGCTTGAGGTTTCCTATGACGGCGAGCTGGAAGGCGGCTCCGGGGCCTTCCTCTTGTGGCGAAAGGTTGGCGAGGCGCGCTGGCGCAACGGAGTGGAGATGACTGTCGATCATGTGCGGCGCCTGATCTGGGCCAGCATCTTTCCCCTCGAGCCGGACGATGAGATCGAGATCAGAGTAGTGTTCCACGATCCGGCAGCGACCGGGATCCCGCCACTTGAAACCCGGACCCGAACGAAAAAAATGGTCCTCGAACCTGCAAGTGGGCAGGTTTATTATGTCTTTCCTGAGGGTGCAGACACAAACCCTGGCACAGCCGAGCTTCCTTTCAGGACTCTGGCCCACGCCGCAAGTCTCGCACAACCTGGCGATATCGTTTATGCTCTCAGCGGAGTGTACCGCGAGGGCGACCTTTTGCAGCACCTTCAGGGCGAGGAGGGCAGGCCGATAGTCTTTGCCGCAGCCGAGGGCTATCAGCCGATCCTGGACAGTTCCCTCCAGATCGCCAGGGACAGCACAGCCTGGCAGCCTTACAGCGGCTGGGTATATGTTACAACACTCAAACCGGACATCACTGCAGCGGAGGGGGCCGGTTACGGCTATGTGGCCCAGGACGGGAAGCGGATGTTCCGCTACCAAACCCTGGCAGACCTGACCAGCGACCCGTTGGGTGTGCCGCGCGCGTGGTACCTGAACACGAGCACGAACAAGCTCTACCTACGCACGGGCAACAATGATTCGCCAGCAGGCTACACTTACAATATCGCTCAGCACCCTTATGCGTTCTGGCTCACCGGCAGCAAACACGTGGTGGTGCGCGGGTTCGAAATCCGCTATTACGGCCAGGCCGGAGTACGGTTCAGCGAGGGCGCGAGCGGCTGTGTGGTAATAGATAACACGATCCACAACGCCCCGAACGGCGTGTACCTGAAAAACGAGACGACCTGCGGCAACGCTGTGTGGCACAACCTGATCTACGAGCCGGATCTGGTGGAAATCCCCTGGAACTCGATCAAGGCCAGCGAATACCCGCGCCAGGGCATAATGTCCTGGATCGCCGGGCGGGGAAACTCGTTCAACTACAACACCCTTCACGGCTGGTTCGACGGGATCACAGTTGAAAGCTGGGATATACCGGACCGCCTGGAAGTGCACAGAGACTGCGACGTGATGTACAACATGGTCTGCAATATCGGTGATGATGCTTTCGAAATGGACGGAGGCGGGGTGAACATGCGCCTTCACGGCAACTCGGTGCGCAATGCGCTGGTGGCGATCTCGCTTGCCCCGATCCAGCGGGGGCCGGTGTACGTGACCCGCAACCATGTCACCTATTGGAACCTGCTGTTCAAGCTGAATGTGGATGTGCCTACGAGCTACGGCTGGACCTATGTCTACCACAATTCAGGCTACGGGGTGAACATGGCCAACGGCATGGGGATGATCGGCCTGACCGGCACTGCTTCCGACGGCGCGGATACCAGGAACAAGGTATTCAAGAACAATGCGATGATAGGCGCGGACCGGGCGGTGCGCTCCGGTTTCGACGGAAACTGGCTCGACTACAACTGCTACTATCACACGCCGGGGCTGGGAATGCGCAAATTCGAATGGAACAAGGTTACTTATTTTACTTTCGAGGATTTCCGTGCCGCCACAGGCCAGGAGGAGCACGGCCTTTACGCTGACCCGCAGTTCGTGGACACACCCCACCTGGGTGAATATCCCTGGCGGGGGTTCTGGGAGGATGAGATCGGCAACTACCCGCTGGTCGAGAGCGCCGATATCGGAGACCTGAGGTTTAAGCCCTCGAGTCCACTGATCGATCGCGGGGCACTCATCCGCGGAATCAACGAAGATTTTTCAGGCAAGGGGCCGGATATCGGGGCATTTGAATACCGCCCCTGATCCGGTCCGTTCACTGAAAAAATTATTAAAAAAGGCCGCCTCATCAGTTTGAGGCGGCCTTTTACCGGCAGGCAATTGCGGCCCTTTTATCTCAACCCTGCTATAACAGAAATACCCTCTACCTTAGCGTTCAATATGGTGGAGGGCTAAATATTTTTAAACCTGAATGAATTTCAGCTTCAAGCCTTCTTTTTCAACGTAATCTTGGTGCCGCACTTGTCACACTTTGATACATCGGAATCTTTCTTGAACAGCACTATGGCTCCACATTTGGGACAACGCTCAAAATGGATATCTTTAACCCAATTGCTATCCATTGGCTAAATCCTCCATCCAAAACAGCTCCGGAAACCTTTTTTAACTGCGGATAAGATTGTACTCGATAAAAGAGGTAGTTGTCAATAAAAAATGACAATCCTAACTGTAAATAGATACCAAAATAGACAATTTTTTACAGTAAACCGGTGCGTTTTTCTGTGTATTAATGAATTCTGTAACCGGAGACCTAAGCGGCAGGGCAATCCGGGCTCATCCTGCCCTCACATTTTGCCAGTCGGCATACCAGGATCCTGTTTGGCAAGAAGTTACCGGGATTTACCGTCCCACCAAAAAGTGAGAAAATGATATTTCGGAATCGATTCCCTGTTTCATTCCCGAAAATGCACAGAGCGAGGCTTTTTTTACTCAAAAAATTTTTTCAAGTTATAACCAAAAGGAACCTGAAAAGATGGAGACTTTTATCAACCCCGCCCACCGTATTAAAAACCCAGGGTAAAGATTTTTTTTGACCATGTCATATTAGACCGGACTTTTGGCCACAGGAAACTGGACAACGATGCGAAAAAGTAGCCTTTTCAATAGAAATCTTAATTTTTGACCGAAATCCTTTTTATATTTTAAGTGTCTGTTTATATTCATTCAGCAAAAGATGCCTGTCTTAAATAGTTATTATCTATATTTTTATATAAAAGGTGTTACTGTTGATTTATCGAAGCAATATATTAACTTTTATACTGGCTCTAATCCCTTTTCTTTGCTGCTCTAAACCCGTCCCGGAGCGGACCGCCTCAGTCGTCCTGCCTGATTCACTGGCCGGAATGAGCCTTGCCGAGCTGAGAGACGACTACCGCCGCCGCCTGTTCGAGGAGTACCTTCCGTTCTGGCACAATGGCGGTTTTGATAACCAACTCGGCGGGTTTATCTGCCATCTGGACTACGACGGCACTCCTGTTGACGATGAAAAAAATCTCTGGTTCCAGGGAAGGGCAGTGTGGGTGTATTCATTTTTATATAATAATTTTGGCAATGATCTCTGTTACCTGAAAATCGCTGAAAAAACCCGCGATTTCATGGTGGAGCACATGCATGCAGGAAACGGAAAGTGGTACGAAAGAGTACACCGGGACGGAACTGTTATCGAACCGGAGGGAAAAAGTGTTTTCGGCGCGCTGTTTGCCGCCAACGGTCTGGCTGAATTCTACAAAGCCACCGGCCGGGAGGAGAACCTTCGCCTGGTGAAAGAAACTCTCCATGCCTCTCTCCAGAGCTACGACGATCCGAACTACGAGGGAGTTTTTCTCCCCGGTGAGCTGAAATCCACCGGGATCAGAACACAGGGACATTCGATGGTTATCCTGCGTCTGCTGAGCCAGCTTCTGACTCACTACCCCGACCCGGAACTGGAACGGCTGGCCGAGGAACAAGTTGACCTGATCATGAACAAATTTTACAATCCGGAATACGGAATAGCGAACGAATACTTGAATCATGATTATTCCAGGATACCTGGTTTCGAGGATCAGATGTTCACCGGGCACTCCATAGAAACAGCCTGGATGGTGATGTTCGAGGCTTTGCGAAAGCAAGACCGTGACCTTTTCGAGTCTGCCAGGAAGCGCTTTCGGCGCTACGTCGAGCTGAGCTGGGATTACATGTTCGGCGGGCTGGGAAGCGGCGATTTCTTCGTTTCCGGCTCACCAGGCAGGCAGCAGGGAACCGATTTCAGTGTCAAAACCATGTGGCTTCAGTGCGAGGCCATGCTGGGCTGCATGACAGTGCTTGAATACACCGGTGAGCAATGGGCGCAGCAGTGGTACGAAATGATACGCGATTTCACCCTCAGGACAGTCGCTGCCAATAATATCGGAGTCTGGGACCAGGCGGTTGACAGAGGCGGAAACATAATCTCCAGGGAAGGATATCACCCCAAACGCAAAGGGAATTTCCATCAGCCGAGATACATGATGCTCAATATACTGAGCCTTGAGCGGATGCTGGCCAACCGCGGCAAGCTCACATCGTTTCCAGAATGAGTGGGGGCGGGCAGGCACCATTTTTGCGTGAGCGCCAACAGCAGGCGAAGCAAATAACGAGTTTTGGCAAAAATGGTGCCTGCCCGCCCTCTTCCGGCTCAATATCTACATTCCCTGTCTCAATTCCGCGACAACTTTCAGTGCCGCCTCAACCACCATTTCTCCCGACCCCGGGGCGAGAAGGCTGCCCTGGATCGGCTCATACCCGCCCTCTTCGTATGCCTGCCTGTGGCAGATATAGCCTATCGTATCATTGGCCATGCTCACCAGGAAAAGGTTCTCAACGCCGGCCTTTTTCTTGATTTCCAGGCCCAGTTCCACCAGAACCTCACCGGGTAAACCAATTATCACTGTTTCGCCGATCCGTATCCCCTGAATTTCGGTGGTGAGTTCTGTTTTGCCGGGATGGGGATCGTAGTTCGAATTCTCGGGCAATTGCTTTTTCATCGGCAGGGTGATTTTCCTGCTGAGAGCGGCAAGGGTCATTTCCTCTGAGGTGGGCATCAGTTGCAGTCTTTTCAGCGCTTCTGCTCCCAGTGCCCTGCCGATCTCGAAACGCGGGCTCACTCCCCGCCTGATCGGAACCATGTCTCCGGCAGTGCCGAGAGTGAAAAGGCAGTTGCCCCCCTCGATATTTTCCACCACTTGGGTTGCATAGCCCGGGTAATCGGCAGAAATGTGGTAGAACCAGCTTTCCCAGCCCTCGCCGTGCCCCCCGCCACTCACCGGGTGGCAGGCGAAATTGGTCATCGAGGCGAGCAGATTGCCTTGGGAGTCTTCAACCCTCAGCACTCCGACCTCAGGATCCACGGGACCGAAAATCAAGTCGGGTTCCGCGGGCGGCAGCACGAATGTCATCACCACCCTGCCGTCCGGCCGTTTCGTGCGGCGGTTATAAAGAAGTTCGGGTGCCTGGCCCTTGGCCGAACCAACCCGCACTCCGGTCAGGTTGCCGTGAGCCATAACGACAACCGCTGCCAGTTTTTTCTTCAACACCGCGATATAGTCCGGATCGACTTTCCAATTTTTAAACCGGTATTGCCCGGTCCCTGGCCCGAAATGGGTGTGGCTTGCCGATATCAGGATGTTATCCTGCGGAATGCCTGTCTCCTGCTCCACCGCCCAGCGGACTTCAGAGACAATCTCCCCTGTCACGCCGATCAGGTCAGCGGCGAGGATCGCGATTTCGGTTCGACCGTCGGAGAGCACGATCGCCTTTGCGTACAGGCTGTCGGACACTCCCTCGCTGGGCCTGTCCCTGCTTGCCCAGCCGGAAAGCCAGCATCCCACCGGCGGGGTGATATTGCCCCTGGCTGTGCCTCCTTTTAGCTCACAGCTTCCGCTTGCAAACAAATGGCCGCAAATGGCCAGGGCGGTCAGAACGGCACCTGTAAGCGCGAATAGTTCGCGCCGATTTATTTTTTCCGGCATGTTCGTCTCCTTCACAATAGCTGAAAATGGTATTTGACCGAATTTGTTAAATCTTAATCTTCCATGTGGATTGGTACAAGATTTTTTCGCAGGATTGATATTGTCTTATCATCAAGACCGGGTTAATTTTTAAATAATCCCTGTATATATCTTCAGTTTTATACCTCGATATCACAAACACAAGCTGAAAGGTATCGATCTGGAACAAACGTTTAAAAAGATAAAACCTGTTCCATTTAAAAAGCGAGGATTGCTGTGTCTGGTTCAATCAAACGCAGAAAATTCATCGGGCTCAGTGGCGCTGCTCTGGCGGCGATAGCTCTGCCCGAAACCGTTTCGAATCTGCTCGCCAGAGAAAGGCCCAACATACTCTGGATAAGCTGCGAGGATATCAGCAGGGAACTGGGCTGCTATGGCTATGATAATATTTCCACGCCGAATCTCGACAGGCTGGCAAGCCAGGGTATCATGTATACCAATGCCTATACTGTTGCCCCGGTGTGCGCTCCCAACCGCTCGGGAATTATCACCTGCATGTACCCGAACTCGATCGGATCGATGCACATGCGCACCTCGGTCAAAGGTTACGAGGCCGTGCCTCCTCCGAACGTTCACTGCTTTACTGAATACCTGCGCGCAGCCGGCTATTACTGTACCAACCGCTCCAAAACTGATTACCAGTTCGCTTCTCCACTGACCGCATGGGACAACAACGGCACCAGGCACAAAGACTGGGATGAGAGAGAGCCGGGACAGCCGTTTTTCAGTGTGATCAATTTCACCATGACCCATGAAAGCCGGATCCGGGTGCCCCTGGAAAAGGATCCCGCGAAAGACCCGGCCGGTGTGAGCCTGCCGCCCTACTATCCGGACACTCCACTGGTGCGCAGGGATTTTGCCCGCTACCTGGACAATATCGAGCAACTGGACAGAGAGGTCGGCGAACTGCTGGCTCGTCTGAAACGGGACGGCCTTTCCCGTAACACTGTGGTTTTTTTCTGGAGCGACCACGGAAGAGGCCTTCCGCGAGCCAAACGCTGGATATATGATTCGGGGATCCAGGTTCCGCTCATAGTGCGCTGGCCGGGTGTGATCAAGCCAGCAACTGTAAGCAACGGACTGGTTTCCTCGATCGATCTCGGGGCCACCGTGCTCTCTATTGCCGGGGTGGAGATTCCCTCCCACATGCAGGGACAGGCGTTCCTGGGAGAGCAGAAAGCCGGGACGCGCGAGTATATTTTCGCCCACCGCGACCGCATGGATGAAACCTATGACATGATACGCTGCGTGCGTGACAAGCGATTCAAGTACATTCGCAATTTCAACCCGGAAAAGCCATATGCCCAGCGCATCGCCTATATGGACCTGATGCCCACAATGCAGGAATGGCGCAGGCTTGCTGCTGAGGGCAAGCTGGAGGGGCCGCAGAAACTTTTTTTCCAGGACACAAAGCCGGTGCACGAGCTGTACGACACCGAGTCCGACCCGCACGAGATAAACAACCTGGCCTACGACCCGAAATACAGGGAGGTTCGCCACAGGATGAGCAAGGCCCTCGAGCACTGGATGGAAAAGATCGGCGATCTGGGTTTCGTGCAAGAGGACGAGTTGATCGAGAGGTTCTGGCCCGGGGGAGTGCAGCCTGTCACTCTCGCGCCGGTTATCGTACCGAACGGGGGGAGGTTCAAGGGCACGGTGAATGTGCGGATCGCCTGCCCCACGCACGGCGCCTCGATAGCCTGGACAACTGATGACGGAGAGAATCCCGCCTGGAAGATTTACACCGGTGCGATAAGATTGGTAAAAAACTCAAATTTGAGGACACGGGCGATTCGGATTGGATATAAGGAAAGTAAGGAAATCAGTGCGTATTTTGAGATTTTTTGAAAACAGAAGACAGGAGTCAGGAGTCAGAATACAGGAGAAAGAATAAAAAAAGCTGGAGTATTTTAAACAAATTCTAACATCACATAACTTAATTCAAAGAATAGGTTGTATAAAACATTATATAGCCGTATTGTAATATCTCCTGTCTTCATCTCTACATCTCCTCCACCACATAATGCACCCACCCTGTGCTTTTCCCGCCCGGCGGCACGATCTTCAGGCCTGATTCTTCCTGAAAGCCCTTAGCGTATAGGTTGTGCGCGTCAGGCGAGCAGGTGAGGTTCTCCACGCAGAAAAACGGGTTCTCAGGCTGGTCGTAAACAATCAAGTGGGTGAACTCCTTTGAGGCATTGAGCGTGAACCGCACCCCGCTCACCCGCCACTCGATAGTTGCCGGGTGATCCGGCACTATGCCGGTGAAAACGTCATCCAGCACGACATCAGCCACACGCGCGGGCAGGCGCAGATCGTACTTGCCCGCCAGCTTTTCTATGCCTCCTGTGGGAATCAGGTTCTCCATCACCATGTAGCCGGCCGCAGGCACTGTGAGAAAAACCTCCTCGCGGGCACCCGGATAGTTGAAATACGGATGAAAGCCGAAACCGTAAGGCAGGGGCTCGCTGGCCCGGTTTTCCACCTCGTAGGCGATCCGCAAACCCCTTTCGTCCAGACTGTACACCAGGCTCAGCGTATGGTCGTAGCCGAATTTTTTATAAAGCGGGCTGCCCGGGGCAAACTCGATCCAGGTGCGGAAACTCACCCCGTTTCCATCCACCTGCGGGGGTTCGTACTGCCAGGGCCGGTTGCGTACAAGCCCGTGGATATGGGTGTCGTCCCGGTTGATCCCGAAATCGAATTTTCTGCCGAGAAAAGTGAACTTCCCGCCCGGTATCCGGCAGGGCGTGGGATATAGAACCGGCGTGCCGAACCGGGAACCGTCGAATTTTTCCAGAGAGGCAGGGCCGAGTATGAGCTCGGTTTCGCCATAAGACAGACCGAACAGGTTCGCCCCGGCATAGGGGGCTATTCTGGCTTCCAGCGACCGCTTGCCGCCTTGCCTGACCAGTGCCACCACCGTATGGCCGCTTTGGCTGTCTTTTTCCACCCGGAAATTATAGGTGAACTTCCCGGTGGCGGGAGCTTGCGTGCCCGGATCTTTCTGGCCGCAGCCGGAGGGAAAGAAAGTAAAAAGCAGGATTGCACCGGTCAGAATAATCCCGCTGGCTGGGATTGCGGGCCTGTCAATGAAATCTTGCGGCTTCGGATAACTCATACCTTTCTCCTGTGTCAGGATTGACAGATATGTCTTTCAATGGAAACCACCATTTATTTTAAAATTAACTTCAGTGATAGTCCAATAAAAGAAAGACCCGGCAAACTTATAGTTCTTGCGAAACTTGTTGTCAATCCCGCAGCACCTGAGGTTTCATTTTTCAAAAACATTTAAAAAGAAAGGAAAAGGTTGTAAAATAAAGCTGGACATTCAAATCAATACTCAGAGTTCAAATGAAATTTAAGCTGAAAGTGCTTATAACGTACATTCTGATAGCTGCAGCCGCTGGCGTATTGATCCTGATTGCCGCGAGTATCTGGTACAATGCGATTGACCACACCGACAGGCTTTTCGCAGAACACAGCCCCCTTATGTCCGCAGAGGAAAGTTTGCTGGGAGACTCAGCCGGATACAGGGAAATCGCCTTTACCCTGAACGATCAACTCGGGCGTGTGACCAGGGGAAACCTTCGCATTCCGCTTGGCATTGACAAACCTCTTCCTGCAGTGATGATTATGGGAGGGCAGCACACCGGTGCCCGGGCAGCAGGTCTTATCAGTTTGGAAAAACAGGTTGTGCTCTGCGCAATGGATTACCCCTCCTATCCCGAGGAAATGATAACCCCGGCCAGGGTACTGGCAATGCTCCATTCGCTTCAGAGAGCGGCTTTCGACGCGGCAGGCATGGCATTCAACGTGCTGGACTACCTCTGCAGCAGGCCAGAGGTGGATAAGGACAGGATCACGGTTCTGGGAGCCAGTTTCGGTGTGCCCTTTGCAGTGATTGCCGCCCTTGACGACCGGGTCAGTGGCGTTGTATTGATCTACGGCGCGGGTGACCTGGAAGAGCTGATCGACTGGAACCTTCGGCAAAAGGTGCGTTTCACTCCACTACGTAAATTTGCAAGTCACATATTAGGCACTCTGATTTCCCCGTTCGAGCCGACAGCTTATGTTGACCGGTTCTCGCCCAGGCCTCTTCTGATGATCAACAGCAGCCTGGATGAAAAGATACCCGTGCGATGTGTGAGGCTGCTTTTTAATAAAGCGAACAGGCCCAAGGAACTGGTCTGGCTGGATACCCAACACGTTCACCCTTCGAACCGGAAACTGATCGATTCCCTGACCCGGATAAGCTCCGACTGGCTTGAGAGAAAAAATTTGCTCTGAACCGGAGCCTGCAAGGGGAATCCCGGCCAGGGCTACCGCCTATTATTCGGTTCGAACCGTTCGTCTGGATTTTCTACCTGCAATTGATACGGAAATAAGTTTCAATCTAAAAATAATTTATTACTTTAATTTACTTCTCTTTTCCGGCCTAAAATCAGCCACTTTTATTTTCCAGAGGCGGAATTCCTGAATGATCTCAGTCCGCCCGGGAGGCGATCATGAGAGCGCGTTCGATAAGCTACCTGGTTCTCCCCTTGCTCCTTTCTGTCTTTCTGATTTCTTTTTTCGGCTGCGAAAAACAGCAGGAACCTCCAGAACAGGGAACTACCGGGGTCGAGCGCTGGCAGGTGATCGGCCCCGGCGGCGGCGGATCCCAGTACGAACCGACAATCAGCCCGGCGGATCCGAATCACGTTTTCGTGCGCTGCGACATGACCGGGGCCTATGTAACTGAAAACGGCGGTAACTCCTGGAGGATATTCAACCTTCGCACCGTGGTTCAGGATTTCGAATTCGACCCCAATAATCCGGCCACGGTTTATGCATCCAACACCGGCCTTTACCGCTCAGAGGACAAGGGCCGGCGCTGGCGCTTGATTTACCCCGACCCGGCGAACGTGACCTCTGAGACCATGACCGGAGACCACGCCGACCAGCGGTTTATCACCAGAGACGGCTTGCCCGACGGCTCGATTGTCAAGGTGCATGTGAACCCGGCCGACAGCGACATTATTTATATCGGCCTTTCCCCGAGCTGGCGTTCGGGCAAGCCCTGCCGGGTGCTGGTTTCGACTGACCGCGGGGCAAGCTGGAAAGTGCTGGCCGAGATACCGGGGCGCAGAGTGCTCGGCATTTTCCCCGGAAGCTGGGAGGGTGCGCCCGGCGAGGCAGTCGTGCTCACGGACCGCGCATGCATACGCGTCTCGGCCGAACGCGGCCTGGTCGCCGAGCTTTCGCTGCCTGTGCCGAGTATCCAGGCGGCGGACGGCGGCAAAGGGACCGGGGACGGTGTGATCTACGTCCTCTCCGGGATAAGCCAGCAGGAGGACGAGGTGAGCGGAGGAATCTACCGCTCTGATGATCTGGGCCAAAGCTGGCGCCAGGTCAACGGGAACCTGGTTGCGGAGAATTCGGCCGGGGGAATGCTGCCGGGTTTCAGAACCCTCGCAGTTTGCGAAAACCAGCCGGAAATTATCTACCTGTCTTGCAGTCCGTTCTGGGTGAGTGAAAACGGCAACCCCCAGAGGTATCGGGGTATATTCAAAAGCGAGAACGGCGGTGAAACCTGGAACTGGTCGGTTACCGTGGCTGGCGGCAAGGTGCTTACCCGTAATTTCACCGGCGGCTGGCTGAAAAAATATCTCGGCTGGTTTGGGAACCCGAGCCACCTGGGGGTCTGCCCCACCAACCCGGATGTATGCTACGCTACGGATTCCGGGCGCACATATAAAACCGAGGACGGCGGAGCCAACTGGCAGCAGGTGATCAGCGAGGATTTCCCCGACGGCTCTGCGACCAGCCGGGGCCTGGATGTGACCACCACCTACGGAATCCATTTCGACCCGTTCGATAAGAACCACTTTTTTATCACCTATACCGATATCGGGCTTTTCCATACATTTGACAGCGGCAAGAGCTGGCACCACTCGATCACTGGTATCCCCCGCCAGTGGCGTAACACATGCTACTGGCTGGAGTTCGACCCGGCGGCGAGAGGCCGTATCTGGGCCTGCTGGTCCAATGTTCACGATCTGCCGCGGCCGAAAATGTTCCGCTCTGGCAACCTGGTCAACGGACGGCAGCAGGGCGGAGTCTCGCTGTCCGGGGACGGCGGCAGGTGGTGGGAACTTCTGCACAAGGGAGTGATGATAAACGGCGAATACCGCAAGGGAATGCGCCTGGGCGCAGTGTGCACCCATATCCTGCTCGACCCGGAAAGCCCGGTCGATTCGCGCACCCTCTATGTCTGTGATTTCGGCTACGGGGTGTGGAAAACAGTCGACGGCGGCCGTACCTGGGAGGTTAAAAACAAGGGACTTAAAGGTAATCTCAACGCCTGGCGCATGGCCTTTCTGCCCACCGGAAGATTGATCCTGCTCGTTGCCCGGGGCGGTATCGAGGGTAGAGAAGTTATTCCCGGGGCGCTCTATTACAGCGACGACCAAGCAGAAAGCTGGCAGCCGATGGCCCTCCCTGAGCGGGTCACTGCCCCGAATGACCTGGTTTTCGATCCCACAGAGCCGAAAAGGATGTATCTCAGTTGCTGGCCGCTCAATGTGAAGGGAGCCGAAATCGGCGGGGGGCTCTACCGCACCGAGGACGGCGGCAGGAGCTGGAAACAGGTTTTCAGCGAGGACATGCACGTTTACGCGGCTGCGGTCGACCCGTTCGATCCGAACACGATTTATATCAACACTTTCAACAGTGCGGCTTTCCGCAGTGATGACCGGGGAGAGAACTGGCAGCGCCTGGGCGGCTACAATTTCAAGTGGGGGCACCGTCCTGTGCCAGACCCCCACAACCAGGGCAAGCTTTTCCTGACATCATTCGGCGGCAGCGTGTTCTACGGCCCGGCCAAAGGGGTACCCGGGGCTTTCGAGGATATCGAGAATCTGCCCGCGCAGCGGTGGTAAAACCCGAACACTTTTTTGGAAAATATATATTCGCTGAGCTTGGTTTAATCAGGCCTCAGGGGGACGATGCACTGTGCCCCCTGCCAGTGCATTTTCACGCATTATTCCCATCCGGTATACTGACAAACAAGTTATCATTTACTTCTTCTTGGAGGATATATGTCAAAACGCTATCAGAACTTTCTTCCCTTCGCCACACTGCTAAACTTAACTTTCCTCTTGAGCTTTTCTGCTTCGGTGGCTGCACTCGAGATCCCTCTGAACGTGGAGGAGGCCGGGGGCTATATCAGGCGCTCCGAGCCGGTTTCAACCGGCATACCCCTGCCCAGGGCAGCGCTGAAAGACCTTTCCACACTCTGCGTAACAGGGCCGCACGGTGCAGCCGTGCCCGCCCAGTTTGAAACCCTGGCCACCTGGCCCGATGGTTCTGCCAAGTGGGTGCTGGTTGATTTTTTCGCGGATTGCCCTGCCGGGGGCAAGGCGGTCTACACTCTCTCAGACAGGGGCAGCCTGCCCGAAAAAATGCCCGAGCTCAGGCTTGAACAAAACGGTGATGCAGTGACAGTGGAAACAGGAGTGATGCGCTGCCGCCTGGACCGGAACGCTTTCGATCTGTTCGGCAATGTCTGGCTCGACCACGACAGGGACGGAACTTTCAGCGTGTCCGAGCGTGTGACCCCCCTGGCGCCTGAGCCGGGAGTAAAGCTGATCGACAGCCACGGCAGAGAAATTTCCAGCCGCCTGGGCAAGATCGAAAGCTTCGAGGTGGAAGCAGCCGGTCCGGTGCGGGCCAGCGTGGCGGTCAAGGGCGTGCTCGGCGACACAGACAGCGAGGGCTTTCTGCACTACACCGCGAGGCTCCATTTCTATGCCGGAACGGGCCTGGTGCGGGTCTTTTTCACCCTGGAAAACCATAATCCCACTGTGCCGCTACCCGGCAGCCACTGGGTGCTCGGCCGCCCGGGAAACGTCTTTTTCGAGGACTTTTCCCTTTCAACCCGCCTTCTTTTCCGCGGTCCGATCCAGATGTCGGTGGGTGACGGCGCCACCGAGATTCTCGACAGGGTCGTGCTGACCGGCGCCGGGGGCATCTACCAGGAGTCCTCCGGTGGAGAGCACTGGTTCCACCGCAACCATATGAACCACATTGGGAAAATTCCCATGCGTTTCCGTGGTGCCGTCACGTTTCTGGATGACGCAGAGCCTTATCAGGTCAACCGGCCGGATGCCTGGCTGCACGTTGCTGACCGGCAGTTCGGCCTGGCAGTGGCATTGCGGCATTTCTGGCAGAATTTCCCCAAGGCCCTTTCCGCCTCACCTGACGGCACTGTCCGGGCGGCGCTCTGGCCGGAGGAGTTTCCTTCACTGCACGAGCTTCAGGGCGGGGAGATTAAAACCCACGAGCTGGCCTTTTTCTTCCATACCGGCCGCCAGGGCAGCAACAGGAGGGAAAACCGGGTGGCCACAACCATGGGCTCTTTCCACAATCCACTGTACGTGCGGGCACCTGCCCAGGTCTATCTGGCAAGCGACTTTTTCGATGACGCTGCATCCTATGACCCCAAGCGGTTTCCCACCTACGAGCACTACCAGCAGGCAGCGCTTACTTCCAGGCCGGTCAACCTGGTCGCTGATATCGAGGAGATCGACGAGTACGGCTGGCGCAATTTCGGTGACACCTGGGCCAAAAACGAGGCCGATAAAACCGGGGGACCGAACTCAGGCAGGCAGGTTGTGAGCCATTTCAACCTCGAGTACGATTTCGGCTACGGCATGCTTTTCCAGAGCCTGCGCACTCTCGACCGCGCACCCGAGCTCACCCGCAAATGGTGGAACCTGGCCGAGGCGGCCCTGCGCCACGAGAGCGATATCGATGTCTATCACACAACCGGTGACACCCAGTCCAGGGGAGTTTACAACGGGGGCAAGTACACACATACCCAGCACGGGGTTGAAGCGGGTCTGGCAACTCACCGCGGCGGCCCCCGCCTTCACTGGTTCGGTACCCTGCGCTGGCCCTGGGGCGAAGGAGGCTCCCCTGAGTCGGGCCATTTCAACACCCGCGGCCAGATGTGCTACTTTTATCTCACCGGTGAGCGCCGCGTGCTGGAATCGGCAATCGAGCAGACCGATCTGGTCTACCGTAAGGTCAGCCAGGACGTTTTCGCCCAGATCGACCGCCTCAGCCGCGAGGCCGGCAACAACATTCAGATCCTCACCGACGCCTATCTCCACACCTGGGATGACAAGTACCGTGAGGCTGCAGAGAAAATCTTGCGTAGCACGGCCCCTGAAAAACAATGGTACATGAGTGCCGAGGGCCGGTCCCAAAAGGCTGAGGAAAAAGTGGCGGGGTTCTGGACCTCGGCTATCTGTATTAACGCAGCCGCACGCTGGACAGAGGTGATGGAGGAAAAAACCGGCAAGCCCTACGAGCTTGGACGAAATTACGTGACCGCCTATGCCGACTTTGTCAGCCGCTTCCTGGCCGGCGGCCCAAGCGCAGGCTTTTACTCTGCCTGGAGCCAGGCCGCAGGAGGTGAAGGCAACCACGGTCCCTGGACCTATCGCATAGCCGATGTCGTGATGTTCGGCCACAAGTATTCACTCGATCCGGCTCTCAGGAAACGCTGCTTGAAAGCTGCCGCGGACGCTTTCTCATTCATGGCCGGAAGAGCTGAGCGCAGCAGATCGCTTTATACTAACGGCAAGGAGACCACGATGATTATCGGCGGCGGGCACGAGTACACCTATTACAGGCAGAAAGGCAGGTGGCCGAAGTAAGAAGCACTAATTTAACGGCAACTATATAATTTTGAGGACTTGGCGATGAAACGGGATTACACTTCTTGCCTCGCAGAGGTCAAAAAACACCTTCACGACGAGCTGCTCCCCTACTGGAGAAAGCGTGGAGACGACCCCGAATTCGGCGGGTTTCTCACCTTTTTCGACCACCACGGCAAGCCGACCGGTGAAACCGAGAAAAACCTGCTGGCCAACTGCCGGATGATCTACACCTTCGCTTCTATAAATCGCTCCGGTTACGACCCTGACGGAGCTTTTCTCGAACGGGCAGGCCGGGGAGTCCAGTTCGTCCAGGAACATTTCCGGGACCCGGTCCACCACGGCTGGTACTGGATCCTCGAGCGGGACGGAACCCCGGTTGACCGCAAAAATATTATCTACGGCCACAGCTTTGTGATCTATGCTTTCAGCGAATACGCAATGGCCGCAAAAAACAACTCCGCGCTGGATGTGGCAAGCCAGGCTTTCGAACTGCTCCAGGTCAAGGCTGCGGACAACCTGTTCGGCGGCTACTACGAGTTTTTCGAACAGGACTGGTCGCATTGCAGGCCCGGAGCCTACGGCGGAGACCGCAAGTCGATGGATGTACATATGCACCTGATGGAGGCGTTCACCAACCTCTACCAGGCAAGCGGCGACAGCATTCACAGGCGCCGGGCGTGTGAGATAATCGAGCTGATCCGCAGCCGGATGCTGCACCCGGAGCATGGCACAGGCATTGCCCAGTTCAGCCCGGATTTCACCCCGCAGCGGGCGATTATTTTCAAGAATGTCTGGGGCTCGGACCGGGAGGCTGAGGATCCGCAGGGCCGGCCCCTGGACAACACCTCTTTCGGCCACAATGTCGAGCTCGCCTGGCTGCTGAACCATTCTATCAAGATTCTCGGGCTGGAAAGATCAAAGTATTCGAGCCTGATCCGCACACTCTACGACCACTGCCTTCAGTACGGAATCGACCGGGAACACGGCGGCGTGTACTGCGAGGGACCTAATCAGGGGGAAGCCCGTGAGAAGAACAAGGAGTTCTGGCAGCAGGGAGAGACTCTTGTCGCCATGCTCGATGCCGTCTCAACATTCGGGGACGAGCGCTACTGGCAGGCATACACGAATGTCCACCGCTTTGTGTTCGACCACATGATAAACCACGAGGTGGGCGAATGGCTGCCCCTGCTCGGACCTGAAAACGAGGTTCTCAGGGACTACATGGGCCACGCCTGGAAGATCAATTATCATACAGTGCGTTCAATGCTGGAATGCGAGAGGCGTCTGGGGGAGCTGGCCTCATAATTTTACCGGGCGCTTGAAGTAAAAACCTGCTGGTTTGCAAAAGAGGGCGGGCGGGCATATTTTTTGCGAAAGCAACATCGGCTGGTTAAACAATAAATGAACTTTTGCAAAAAATATGCCCGCCCGCCCCTAGCATACAACTATAGAAAAATAATCAAGTATGTTAATTTATATATTCCCAAATTTTGTAAAAAGACGGATATTTCCATGAGTCATAACATAAGTATTAAAACATTTTCACGTACCAAGTTTCTGATCACAGCAATTTCCTTACTGATTCTCGCCTCGAGGCTGCATGCAGAGGATGCCACCGCTCCGGGTTCGGTAACTGCACCCTACCCGACCATCACCAATATCGCGGTGGAGTGGCTGATCACCGGGGATGACAACCTGAACGGCGTGGTTAGTTTACGGTATCACAAGGCAGGTGAAAAAAGCTGGCGCGAGGGTATGCCGCTTCGGCGCATCCCGGCAGGCAGAAGCCAGGACACGAATCCTATTTTCACCTGGGAGAACAAGCACTCGGGCAGCATATTCGACCTGGCGCCGGACACCGGGTACGAGATCGAACTCACGCTTAGCGATCCGGACGGCGGCTCAGCTCAGCGGACTGTAACAGCTAAAACCAGGGCAGTGCCGCGTACCGCTGCTGATTCAGTGGTCAAGCACGCCGAACCAGGCAATTATAAAGACACCGCTTCCGCCTCCCAGCCGGGCGATGTCATAGTCCTGGCCCCGGGCCATTACGGCTACGGTTTCGCCTACTGTGACGGCGAGCCGGGCAAAACGATTGTGATCCGGGCAGACAGAAGCAATCCGGACAGCACTGTCACTTTCGACAGCTTTTCCCTTCGCAATCGCAAGCACGTGATTCTTGAGGGGATCACTGTCAACGGCAAGGTCGATCTGCTCGGGGCTGAGGAAGTGGCAGTGGTGCGCTGCTCGGTCAACTCCATCTACGGGATTGTCGCCTCTGATAAGCCTGGCTGCACCAACTGCTATATTGCGGACAATGTGGTAAACTATACCGTGACCTGGGCGGCTGAAAACATGGGTGCCAGCGGCAGCAACGAGGGCGAGGGAATCAGGATCACCGGCCCCGGCAATGTGATCTGCTACAACCGGGTAAGCGGCTACCGGGACTGTATCTCCACCATGGAGGATACCTATGTGAGCGACCAGTACTGTATCGACATCTACAACAACGATATCTATCTGGGCCTGGATGACGGGATCGAAGCGGATTTCTGCATGGGCAACTGCCGGATCATACGCAACCGGTTGACCAACTGTTTCATGGCGCTGAGTTCCCAGCCGAGCCTCGGCGGCCCGACCTATTTTATCCGCAACGTGATGTATAATATTATAGACTGCCCGTTCAAGCTCGCCCGTTACAGCCACGGGGACGTAGTCCTGCACAACACGGTGGTCAAGGTGGGTGACGGGCTGCGAGTGATCCACAATCCTTCCTATGCCTATTTCAGGAACAACCTGGCGATCGGCGGGGAGGGCGGGGGTGATTTCGGCGAATACAACAGCGGAGAGGGCCGCGCGGTGGAGTTCCCGCATGCCGACTCAACGACCAGCCTTGACTACGACGGGGTAGGCACCCACGGCACGGAGTTCCTTGCGAAAATCGGCAGTACTAAAACTAATACATTCGAGGAGTTCATAAGCGGAACCTCGGAAAAGCATGCCGTGCTGGTGGACATGAATGTATTTCGCGAAGGGGTAGAGTTTCCCAACCCGGCAATTCCGGAGCGCGAACCGGCTGATCTCCGGCTGAAAGCAGGCTCGGCAGCAGTGGACGCAGGAGTTGTAATTCCCAATATCAACGACAATTTCAGCGGAGCAGGCCCAGACCTGGGGGCTTATGAGTCAGGCGCTGACCCTCCGCATTACGGCCCGCGGCCCGAGGCGTCTGTTTTCAGTTCTTCCTGCGATTTTAACAGTGACGGCAGGGTTACGATCCTGGACGTGATCGCTTTCATACTCACAGGCCGCAGCGAGCCGGATAACCCGCTTCTAGACCGGAACGGGGATGGAGTTTACACTATTGCCGATGCTGTCTCGCTTCTGGCCGACATTGCAAACCGGGCCTGTCCTGAAAATTTCCCGGGACTTGCCGCCGGTGGAAAATAGCTCCCGGGCCGCGGTTTGAATGGGCAGGTCGCTTCCTGGAGATAGAATGATTCTAGCGTAAGTTAAATTACCCTCCTTATTGGTAACTTTTTATTTTTCCTTAGTACTGTCCGGTTAACCAACCTGAATTATTCATAAATTGCCACAAGCCATAACAGGGTCTCTTCTACTGGAGTATCACCTTTAAATAGCTGTAATTATTCAATCAAGCATAATTCCAAGCACGTAGGGGCGACCGGTTGGTCGCCCGAATTATTGAATTCTCATGGCTAAAGGACATAAAAGAGGTAGCGTGTAGATGATAAATAATTTCCATCGCTGCCCTGATAGATGTTCCAACATCC
>CAZJQI010000066.1:0-22573 GCA_964548275.1 uncultured Gemmatimonadales bacterium | reverse complement strand
CCCCCAGGCCCCGGGGAAACATAACATCTTACTAATTTATGAATAATCCTGGTTAGTAAGCGGGTGGAATTTTACATCTTTTTCGCATACCCTTTTACCCGATAAAAATGTACCAATTGATTATAGATTTTCGTTGGACATTGAAGGGAGGAACTTTATGCCGATGAATCGAAAGAACTTTTTCAAAGCTATCGGTGCCTCGGCCCTGGCCGCAGGCCTTCCCGGCTGCAGCGGTTCGGGAGGCAGGGAAACCGCCGGGGCTGTGCCTTTGCACAGGCGGGAGCCGGTTGTCACTCCAGGGCCGAAAATGGCAGTGGTCACCGGAGCTGATCCGGAGGCGATCACCAGGCGCGCTATCCAGGAAATGGGCGGGATCGGGGTTTTTGTCAGCCGCGGGGACAAGGTATTGATCAAGCCTAATATTGGCTGGGACAGGGTCCCGGCCCAGGCTGCGACCACCAACCCACAGGTTGTCGCCACCCTGGTTGCAATGTGTCTGGATGCAGGCGCGGCCAGGGTGACAGTGCTGGATAACACGATCAGCGAACCGCGGCGCTGCTATATGCGAAGCGAAATCAAGAAGGCCGCGGAGGAGGTTGGGGCAGAAGTCCCGTTTGTTGAGAACTACAATTTCAGGAAAGTCAACATAGGGGGCGAACTGATCCGGGAATGGCCTGTATATCGCAAGGCCCTTGAGGTGGATAAGATGATCAACGTCCCCATTGCCAAGCACCACTCTTTGAGCAGGCTGACTATCGGAATGAAAAACCTCTACGGCCTGCTCGGCGGCCGGCGCAATCAGCTCCACCAGGATGTGCACCTCTCAATCGCCGAGATGACCGCCTTTTTCGCTCCAACCCTGACCGTTGTGGACGCCTTTCGCATTCTCATCGCCAACGGCCCCTCGGGCGGGAGCCTTTCCGATGTCAGGCAAGCCAACACAATAATCGCCTCGGTGGACCCTGTTGCGGCTGACTCCCGCGCGGCAGCTCTGTTTGATATCGATCCGCAGGAGATACATTACCTTGTACTCGGCAGCCAGATGGGAATCGGGACTCTGGAGGTGGAAAGCTTGGAGGTGAAGGAGGTAGCGATTTAATGAGAACAGCTCGAAGGATAAGCCAGGCTTTCTTTTTCGCGCTCTTCATCTTTTTGCTGATCATGACCGAGTACAAGGGCACTGATGAGATAAAGTACCCGGTAAAAATCTTTTTTGATTTCGACCCGCTGGTGGCGTTAAGCACATTTCTCGCTGCGTACAGCGTGCCGAAAACGCTGCTCTGGAGCCTTCTCGTGGTGGGCCTGACCTTGGCCGTGGGGCGTTTTTTCTGCGCCTGGGTCTGTCCCATGGGAACGTTGAACCATTTGCTGAGCCACAACAGGAGGAAAGCCGCTGAAAAAATACGCCGCAACCGCTACGATAAAAGGCAGGGCTGGAAATATATCGCCCTAGTTTTCTTTATCGTGGCAGCCATGCTGGGCCTTCAGATCGTGGGCTTTCTTGACCCTTTCTCAGTGCTTATTCGCTCTTTTGCCCTGGCAGTTAATCCCGCGTTCAATTACCTCTTGCGAGCCATGTTTTACCCCCTGCTGAGCCTTGACTGGCCCTGGCTCACAGCGCTTATCGAACCGGTATTCACATTCTTTCGCAAGTTTGTCCTCTCCTTCGAGCAGCCGTATTTTTACCAGGGACTTTTTATCGGGCTGGTCTTTGTCGCTATTGCTGTGCTGAACCAGGTCCGGCGTCGCTTCTGGTGCCGTTATCTCTGTCCGCTGGGTGCCCTGCTCGGCCTTTTCTCACGTTTCTCGCTCTTGCGCCTCCAGGTGGATGAGAAAACATGCACGGGTTGCATGAGTTGCGTGGAAAACTGCGAGGGCGCCTGCGAGCCGCAGAGCAGCCAGAGCTGGATTCGAAGTGAATGCATGCCCTGCTGGAACTGTGTCGAGGCCTGCCCGCACGGTTCGATAAAAATCCGGCTCGCCCTGCCCCGAATCGCCGACCGCTCGGTTGATTTTACCAAAAGGCAGGTTATTGCCTCTATCGGTTCGGCTGTGGGGGCGCTGGCCCTGTTCCGGATAGACGGGCGGAAAGTCGCTCCCTCAGCCTCCGTGGCCGAAACCCGTGAGTCGAAAAGATTCAATCCAGCCCTGATCCGGCCGCCCGGCGCGGTTGAGGAGAGGGAATTTCTCACCAGGTGTATCAGATGCGGTGAATGCATGAAAGTCTGTATCAAGAACGCCATTCACCCCACGCTGATGGAGGCCGGTCTGGAGGGTCTCTGGAGCCCGTATTTGAAAATGCAGCTCGGCTATTGCGAATTCAACTGCACTCTCTGCACCCAGGTCTGCCCCACCGGCGCTATCCAGGAACTGACTACCGAACAGAAACACCAAACCAAGATCGGGCTCGCCTTTTTCGACAAAAACCGCTGTATTCCTTTCACTCTGGGGCGAGACTGCATAGTCTGCGAGGAAGTCTGCCCGACACCGAAAAAGGCGATTATTTTCGAGGAAGTAGAGGTTACCGATCCTGCTGGCAACAGGGTGGTGGTCAAGCAGCCCAGAATCGATCCTCATCTCTGCGTGGGCTGCGGAATGTGTGAATATGTCTGTCCCCTGGTAGACAAGCCGGGTGTGTATGTTACCTCTATAGGAGAAAGCCGCAGTAAAGACAACCAGCTCCTGCTGGATGTTTACGGCAGCGGCATAACAAAATAAAAATTAAAGATAGAATACAGAATCCGGCAGCAGGAAAATACCTGGTGGGGTAAAATCTGTTGTGGCTTCTTGATTTTCTCAACTGGACAGGATTTTCTGGTGTCACATATCAGCAGTGATTTGTTGAAATAAAAAAACTTCTCACCTTTCGTGGGAAGTTTTTTTATTATATTATTGTATTAGAGGATACAGGAACCTTCACGGATGTAATCTGTATAAATAGATACTTCTGGAAAGTATAATGTTCAGGTCTTTTGTTTTTAAGGAACCAGTTTTTTAACCTGAATTATTCATAAATCGCCCGAGGCGACCTCCAAAGGAGCGAAGTAAAAGAGACAGATTCGGAATTAACTTTTGTTTCTTTTAGTTATAAAAGAAATGGTTTTTCTTCTTTTGCCACCAAAAGAAGAAAAATAATTTATCTGACTCGATTTATTCTGTTTTTCATTAGAGGCGTGTTTATAAATCGATAAGTAGGTCTTTAACCCTGGACGCCGTAGGGACACGGCGCGCCGTGTCCCTACGCAAGTGATCGTTTCTTAAACAGTTTCAATTCAACCCGGACATTGTTTCGTTTTTCTACAAAAGGAAAGCGATGAAATTTCAACACCCTGCTAGTAATCAACAATTTAGAAAATCGACCAAAGAATTTATGAATAATCCGGGTTTAAATATGCAAAGAGAAATCACCAAATCCTTTGCCTTTCTCCTGTTGTTTTGCTGCGCTGCGGCTCCCAGGGCGGAAATGCCTGATTCTGTTATCTTTCCAGGTTCTTTCATCAAGCAGGATACTCTCAAAGCGTGGATCTCCTCGCTGATGCGCATAGGAAACGTTCATCTGGAGCAAGAGGACACCGAGCTGGCACGGGAAACTTTCAAAAAAGCACTGAAACTGGACTCCACAGACCCCAGGATCTATATAGGAATCGGTCGCTGTTACCTCGAACGCAAAGACCGCCGGATTAAGATTTTCCAGATTATCGAGCGGTTTTTCGATAGGGATTTCATCTCAAAGGCGATCAAGTATTTCAACAAGGCGTTGGAGCTGAACCCGGATAGCTGGGAGGCCCATTACTGGCTTGCTAACGCTTTTATAAAAAAGTTTGGTTCCAGTGATCTGAAACTGGCACTTGAGCATATGACCAAAGCCCGTGAACTGGGCGGTGGACGCAAGGATATACTCTTTAGATTGGCTGTCTTGCACAAGGCGCTCGGAGACCTCAGGAACGCAGAGCGGATCCTCTCTCAGCTAGGCAGTGAAAATGAGGAAAAGGCCGATCCGCTGGCCAACCTTGAGCTGGTTAAAATCAGTATCCATCGCGGCAAATACAATGAAGCACTTCGATACTATTGGGCCGGCGTGAAGGCCATCTCAACCGAGGAGGAATTGAAGGCCTATTTTGATGAGGCGGTAGTTCTGGTTGATGCGCAGGAGCATCAGCAGTTCGCCGAGACTTCACCGGAGGAAGCCGAACAGTTTTTTCGCACTTTCTGGCTGAGAAGGGACCACGAACTGGGCCTCTTTCCAGGTATGCGCCTGGTCCAGCACTACTACCGGATAAATGTAGCGGACTCGTTGTACCGCGTGCCTTTCCCTTCCCGCAGCCCAGTAATTATGCCGGTGGTGGAATATTTTCCGGAAGAAAGCCTGCCCTATGATGACCGGGGAGTAATTTACCTCAGGCATGGACAGCCGGATAGATCAGTGAGCCATGTTGGCGAGGGTCTCTATCCCAATATCACCTGGATTTACCACCGCAATGGTAAAGATTTAATTCTCAATTTCGTCGCGCTCAGGGGAGTCCATGAATACCAACTGGTCAGTTCGCTGGATGCTGCAGTGATGAACTTCCGGGGCATTTTTGCCAGTGATGCGGATGGTAATTTCCCAGCCAACGCCGCGGAGTCTTTTCGCCTGCAGGCAATGAAAGAAATCTATAGCTCCCGGCTGGAGATCGCGCGGGGAATCTATTTTCGGCTGCTCAACAACCCCTACGATCCATTCGCCCACCTGGAGGAATATGAACAAAACATTGTCAGCCTCAAGACCGCTCTTGCTACCGAGAGCGTAACCTCCCCCTACCGTCGTCAACTGAACTCATATTACGACCTGGTGGAGTTTCGCGGAAAAGGTGACGGCAAGAGCAGGCTGGAGTTTTTCTCCGGGATACCGGGCGATGATATTTCGTATAATACCGAAGAGGACGGCTACCATTACGATATTGCATACCAGCTTGGGATTTACGACCAGCAGTGGCGTCAGGTCGAGCGGTTCGAAGAGGTGGAGCAGCACCGGAGCAGTATCAATCCCAAAGATCTGATGGACAGATTGGTGGTGGACCTGGGCAAAATTGACCTCATTCCAGGTGACTACTACTATTTTGTGAGAATCCAGAACGGGAGCGCGGGGGGTAATTTTAACGGCAAAATACATGTGGATTCCTTTGCCAGCGACTCTCTCCAGGCGAGCCAGATCCTAACCGCGCGGGATATTTTTAGCTCTCCAGCGAATTCAAGCAAATTCAAACGCTTCAATCTGGAGGTCTATCCGCATCCGTCCCGGGTTTTCCGTCCCTCAGAAAAGATGTATGCCTATCAGGAGATATATAATTTGATACCGGATGAAGAGGGAAACTGCAACTACCGCTTGACTTACACGATTACCCTGGTCAAGCGGGACCGTAACATGTTCGGCAAAATTTATGATTCTTTCAAATCTATGATAGGAGCAGGTTCAGGGAGGGAGCAGGTCATTCTGGCCGTGGAAAAGAAAAAAGCCCCTGTGGATCATAAAATGGTTCACGAGGAGGTTGCTATAGATATTTCCGATAACCCGGACGGCCTGTATGAACTTTCAATCAGGGTAGAGGATCTTAATAACAGCGGCAGTACGTTCCAACGGAACACACGCTTTTCCGTTCATCAATAAATAAGTATTTTGAACTCGTTGACTCCACCCCGGGCCTGCAGCTCTTTTGCCTTATAAAAGGCTTTGATGCTTTTCGGGAATAGACAATGGAGAGTAAGATGGTGATTCGACCAAAGGTACGGCTGATAATAATAAATTTTCTGCACGGGATGTTGGTCTTCCTGCTTGCTGGATTAATTCTTCTTATTCCGCAATCTGCGGCCCAGGAAATCAGTTCCTTTGAAAGCGATATACCGTTCGGGTTAAGGATGAATTTTTTCAGGGGGGAGGCCGACAATACCAGGTGTTTGATAACCCTCAGCGTGGACAACAGGAACCTTCTGTTTTACCGTGGCTCGAACTATTATGAAGCGCACTACGAGGTTTTTCTGAGCATGCGTGAAACCAAAACCCGCAGTCTGCTCAAGGGCGACTGGGAAAAGAAAGTACGCGTACCAACCTACGATGAAACGAGCCTGACCGCTCATTTTGATCCGTTGCGTCGGGAAGCCAGTGTGGTGCCGGGTAAGTACGAGGGGTTTGTCGAGATCAAGGACGTGCAGGCGAATACATACGGCAACGGCAGGGTTTCGGTGGTGGTGCCGGATTTTTCCAAAAATTTGCCCAAGCTCAGTACCCCACTTTTTTACGATCCGGGAGAACTTCCCAAAAACGCTTCCCCGAAAATCCTTGGGTTGGAGGAACCCTTATGCGAGGCTTCCTTGAAATATCCTGCCGGCAAACCTATATTTTTGCTGCTCGAGGTTTACTCTGATTCCACGAATCCGCCGGATGGCTGGAAAGTCACTGCCGAAGTGGTGAAGGAATTGATGCTGTTTCCGCGGGTGGAGAAATCCCTGGAGGATGGGGTCCTCTACGAGAGAAAGATGCTTGAGATTCCAACAAAAACCATGGGGCTGGGAACCTACGAAATAGAAGTCAGTCTCAGGGACAAGCGCAACTCCATCCTGACCAGAGCCAACACTTTCAAGTTCAGAATCATCAAAAGCCCGGAGTGGATCGCTGAAAACAGTGAAAACGAGATTCGCTATCTGAAATATCTGGTGAGCGATAACGAGTTGAAACGCCTGCTTAATTTTTCCAAAGAAGAGCAGGTAAAGGCTCTGAAAGAGTTCTGGAAAAAAATGGACCCGGTTCCGGCAACCGCAATAAACGAGCTGAGAGTGCAGTATTTTGAGCGTATCGACTATGCAAACAAAAATTTTACTACCGAGCAGAGAGAGGGCTGGGAAACGAATATGGGTGAGGTTTACATCATGCTCGGGCCTCCGTCGGAAATCTACGGCAGCCGCCTGAACCAGATCTGGGTCTACGAAAGAGAAAACATTGTACTCACATTTTTCGGCCATAACCTGCGCAACCGCGATGTCTTCGATGAATATATCCGAGACAGGCGATGGTGGGACGATTCCGGGGATTCCAAATGAATTTTTACCAAGAATTCCCCATCTAACCGGACACAGGAGTGAAAATCATATGCGCCGTACATTTGACTTTTTCCCAAAATTTCTGGTTTCTACCTTCGTAGTTATTTCTTTGTCTTTAGTCGCTTGCAGCAAGCCCTCGGAGAATGCAGCCGGGGAAAGTGCTGTCGTGGAAAAGCCGGCTCCGGTTGCGGCATCCTCGCTCGTGGAGCTTCTTCCCTCTGCTGGCGAGGCTGAGGGATGGAGGCTTGCCGGGGAGGCGCGTACCTTTGTGCCGGATAACCTCTGGGAGTATATCAACGGTGGCGCCGAGGGTTACCTGGTCTATAACTTCGAAGCAGTGGTCACCGCCGATTACGAGACCGAGGAGGGAAGCCTCCAGGCTGTGCTGGATATCTATAGGATGGCCAACCGTTTATGCGGTTTCGGCATCTACGCGATAGAGCGCGCCTACGATGCCCGCTGCCTCGATATCGGCTCCGAGGGGTATTTGACCGATAACGCGCTGCATTTCTGCCAAGGGCCGTATTATGTGAAAATTACCGCCTTTGATACAGGTGCTGGAGAAAAGTTAGAGAAACTGGCTCGCGCGGTTGCCGACCGTCTTGATGCCGCACCCGGGATGCCGGAGCAACTGGGAGCATTCCCGACCGAGGGTTTGATTGATAAAAGCCAGCGCTATCTGGCACGAGATATGCTGGGACACAGTGAACTGAAAAATGGTTTTACTGCAGACTACAAACAGGCAGACCAAGAGTTCAAGATTTTTTTCATCCTGCATGACGACCCGAATAAGGCTGAACGGAGTTTCAATATCTACAGGGAATTTATGGAAAAATACGGGAAAAACGTTGAAGTTCATACCGGTGCGGATGTCCCCTTCTTTACAGCAGAGGATTTCTATTACGGCAAAGTGGTTGCCATGCAATCAGGCAAAGTTGTTCTGGGTATTCTGGGTCTGGAGAACCCGGAGCTGGTCAATAAATACCTTCAACAGATGACAACCATGCTCTCCAGGCAGGGCATGGTTTGAAAGGATGGACTCTCAAGTTGCCTGAGGGCGGAACTAAATATCGCAACAGCAGGCAAAAGCCTTTTGACATACCGCGCGGAATTTTCGGGGGGAATAAGTCTGTCAAGTACGGGCTGTTCGCAGTTTTCGCCTGTATCATGATCGTGTCATTCTACAATCGGGCCGGGCCGGTTAAATTGACAGGGCCCATCGATGATATCTTCCGCCGCCACCCGAACAGGCTGGTAATCGTTTACGGCACCGGGGGAGAGGATAAAGGTGCTTTGCGACAATATGCGCTCAAGGTCTCACGCCTGCTGGGCAGCAGCCTGTCACATGAAATCCTGGTCTATCCGGACAGCGAAGCCGATAAGGAACTGATCGAGGACTACTCGATAATCCTCTACGGACCGGTGAATGAAAACCTCGTCGCCCGGAATCTGAAAGATTACTTTCCCTTCGAATTTGCCAACAGCGGAGTATACCTTGGAGACAGGTTTGTCTCTGAGGATAACTGGCGCATGGTCTTTATTATCCCGAATCCTTTCAACAAGCAACATTACCTGCTGGTTTATACCGGTGCCACTGCGGACGACGTGGTGGGAATAAACCTTATTGAACATCCTAACTTCACTCACCATGATACAACAGATTACGTGCTGGCGGTTGGCCCGGAGATAGTGGAACAGGGCTATTTCGACAAGAGCGACGAAACCCGCTGGGTGCTCGCTCGTTGAACCTTCGCAGCTTTTCCGTGCGGCTCGATTACTTCATCCCCGGGAAGGATTTCTATTCTGTTCAGACTGAAATTTTCCAGCATGCTCGATTCTATCCGTATCTTCTGGACGGCTGCTGCCCTTTTTTGCCTGACTTTCCAGGGAGCCTGCTCTTCACCTATTCCACACGGCAAGCTCTCTGGTGAGGATGATTCACCTCTTATCTTTCGTTTTCGCATACCGGGCGATCCACCCTCTCTCGATCCTATCCATAGCGCCGATCTGATCTCACAGACAGTTGTGAATAATATATTCGACCCCTTGGTTCGCCTGGATCCAGCCACAGGCGAACTTGTGCCGGCGATTGCGAGAAAGTGGGAAATCGAAGAGGGTGGTCTTGCCTTCAGGTTTTTTCTTAGAAAAGAGGTGCGTTTCCATAACGGCCGACCCTTGGTAGCCGAGGATGTGCGCTACTCGTTCGAAAGGCTTCTCGCCCGGGAGAGCGCAAGCGAGCGGCCCTGGATCCTCCTGCCCCTGAAAGGTGCACGTGCGTTCAACAACGGCGAGGCTGCCCGAGTGGAGGGCATCCAGGCCGAGGGTGACAGTGTTGTCGTGCTCCGCCTGCAGGAGCCCTACGCGCCTTTCCTTGTCCAGTTGTCCATGGTGGGCGCGAGTATCTGTCCGCGCGAGGAGGTTGAGCGTGACGGTGAATCCGCTTATGGCCAGCAGCCCATCGGCAGCGGCCCCTTCCGCTTTGTCGAGTGGCAGCACGATAACCGGATAGTGGTGGAAAGATTCGATAACTACACTGTCGGCCCGAGGCCCAGCCTCGAGCGGGTGATATTCGAGGTGGTGCCCAATATCAGCGTGGCGCTCGAGAAATACCGTGCCGGTGAACTCGACCTTCTGGACCAGCTTCCTCCTGGACAGATCGAGCTTGTCAGAAGGCGTTTGGGCGAGGAACTCCACATCTGGCCCGGACTCTCGGTGCGCTATCTCGGATTCAACCTGACCCGCGCTCCGTTCAAAGGGAACCGTAAGCTGCGCCAGGCGTTCAACTATGCCCTGAACAAGGAAGCTATCACCCGGGTTCTGGGAGAGGGAGTGGATCTAGTCTCACTCGGCGCCGTTCCGCCCACACTCGCCGGCCACAACGACAGCTTGGACGGCTATCCCTGGGACCTGGATAGAGCCCGAGAGTTGCTGGCCGAGGCAGGCTACCCGGAAGCACAGGGGCTGGGTGAAATCACTCTTCTCTATAACAATGACCCGGTGGACAGGAGAATCTGTGAATTCGTCCAGGCCTGCCTTGCTGAACTGGGGGTGAAGGTGCGCCTGAAAAGTCTCGAATGGGCCGCCTTTCTTGCAGCCGTGCGCGCAGGGGAATCAGAACTTTTCCGGGGAAGCTGGGTGGGAGATTTTCCGGATGCCCACAATTTTCTCTACACCCTGTTCCATTCTACTAACTGGGGGGATGCGGGTAACTATACCCGGTTCGCAAACCCGCAAGTGGACAGCCTTCTCACCCTTGCCGTCCGCTCCATGAATCCGGCCCAGCAAACCTCCCTTTACCGGGAAGTTGAGCAACTGATCAGTTACCAAGCGCCGTGGATTTTCCTTTTCCATCCCGGCCAGGTGGCCCTTCTCAAGAGCCGCTGGAAAGGCGGCGCTTTTCCCGCTGTGGGAATATGGGCCTTTCCGCTGGCAAATATAAAACCAGAGTGATCGATAACATTTAAAAAGATCGAAAGTCAGGAGTCAAGACTCAGGAGACAGGACTCAGGAGACAGGAGTCAGTCGTCATGAGCCTGCCGGCTCACCCGGAAACAATGAAAATGTTTTGTTTTCTGTAGGGGCGCGCGGCCGTGCGCCCCTACGGGTGGTTTTTACCGAAACCCTGGAATAACGCACCTTTGGTCCATTATTTCCGGAGCAGAATGAAAATCCGATTCAAAACAAAACCCGAATAGTATTAAAAATAAACTGGATGGAAAAATTTCATGCATTCTTAAGAAGCCGGATAAATTACAAACTCTTGTTATTTCTTAATTTCCCCCTAATAAGCAGGGTGCCTGCAGAATGCAGGCGGGGGGTGTTAATTCTGTATTCTGACTCCTGACTTCTGTCTCCTGACTTCTGACTTCTCAAAGTATATGCTCTCTTTTATCGTAAGAAGATTTCTGTCGTTAATCCCCGTAGTCTGGGGCATAGCGACTATCGTGTTTGTGTTGATGTATCTCGTGCCGGGCGATCCGGCGCGTCTGATGGCGGGCCAGAACGCAAGCCCCCAGACAATCGAGGCCCTTCGGGCGAAAATGGGCCTGGACAGGCCGGTCCACGAGCGCTACGTCCTGTTCCTGGCCAGTCTCGCCCGGGGAGACCTGGGATACTCGTATCGCCAGCGAAGGCCGGTTTCCGAGGTTATCAGCGAGCGCTTTCCGGCCACTCTTAAACTCGCGCTGGCCTCGATCCTGATCGCGCTCCTCTTCGGGGTGAGCGCGGGTATTATCGCCGCCCGCCACCATGGGGGTGTGCTTGACTACGGCGTGATGGGGCTAAGTCTGCTTGGTATATCGACCCCGGTATTCTGGCTCGGACTGATGTTGATCGTGGTTTTCTCTGTCTGGCTCGGCTGGCTGCCAGTGGGCGGGTACGGAGAAAGCGGAGACATTCTACATCTTCTGCTGCCAGCGCTGAGCCTCAGCGCGATCAGTATTGGCTATTTCGCCCGAATCACCCGTTCGAGTTTCCTTGAAGTCATGCGCCAGGATTACATCCTGGCCGCCCGTGCCAGGGGGATTCCCGAAAGCCGCATTATCTGCAGGCACAGCCTTCGCAATGCCGCTATTCCGCTGGTAACCGTGGTCGGTACGAACCTGGCGGGCCTTCTGGGTGGGGCGGTGGCAACAGAGACTGTGTTCGCCTGGCCCGGGATCGGCAGGGCGATCTACGACGCCATTCTGGTGCGTGATTTGCCCGTGGTGGAGGGAGGGGTGATTTTCCTTGCCTTCGTGTTCGTGGTTTCCAACCTGGGGATCGACCTGCTGTACGCCTGGATCGACCCGAGGGTGCGCCTGACCGGATACAGCGGCACAGGAGGTGAGCTATGAGTCGGGGGAAGCGCCGATCGTTCACTATGCGGATCGGGATGGTACTCGTGCTGCTGCTGGTTGTTTCGGCAATCGGCGCGGACTTTCTGGCTCCGTACGACCCGTACAAGGTGGATATCGGGGCGGTGATGCTAGCACCCTCGGCGGAGCATCCGTTCGGCACGGACTACCTGGGCCGGGATGTGCTGAGCAGAGTGATCTACGGAGGAAGGATTTCCCTGGCGATCGGGGTCCTGGCAGTGCTTATTTCAGGCCTGATCGGCACGGTAATCGGCGCCACGGCCGGGTTTGCAGGCGGCTGGGTGGACGAGGTTCTGATGCGCCTGACCGATATTGTGCTCTCCTTCCCCACCGCGCTTCTGGCCCTGGCGGTGATGGCGATTTTCGAAAATCCCACGGTGGGGAAGATCTTTATCGTACTCGGCCTGGTGGGCTGGGCGAATATCGCGCGGCTGGTGCGGGCCGAGGTAATGGCAATCAAGGAGCGTGATTATATCACCGCGGCGCGTTCGGTAGGGGCTGGGCCGCTCTCTATTGTGATACGGCACGTTCTGCCGAATACCCTGGGCACGCTGATCGTGGCGCTGACCCTGGGCGTGGCGGGAAACATTCTCACCGAGGCATGGCTGTCGTTTCTCGGTCTAGGGGCTCAGCCGCCTGTGCCAAGCTGGGGGGCGATGATTACAGAGGGACAGTTCTTTCTCACTACTAGGCCCTGGGTTTGTGCCTTTCCGGGTCTCGCGATACTGTTGACAGTTCTCGGGTTCAACATGCTCGGTGACGGGTTGCGGGATGTGCTCGACCCACGCCTCAAACGCACGATCCAATAGGATAAAAACCGGCCCGACTGCGTAAAAGAGCGCTCGGGATGCTTCTTTGTCCCGACCCTGTCAGTTCACCGCTCCCGCAATCGAGCCGCAAGATTCAAATGATAAATATGCTGGGTGAGCGCTGCGAATGTTTGCTGCCCTTTCGCGCCAACCCCAGTTTTTTCGTGGTTTCCTGTTCGGTAAAAAATATCTGTGCCGTATCCAGAGATTCGGGGTCTGGAGATTCTTTCAGGCTGCGGCTGAAAAGGATCTTCTTCTCTGTCGACATATCCGGACCGCGAGGTTTTTTGAGCCTCCTTTTCCGGAAAAAATCTCTGAAAGCCATGTCATCCTCCCTGATAATAACTCGATTGCGGCCCCCCATGCCGGCTTGCTAAATTCTAAACTGTTTGAAAAATAAACTCTTGCGTATAATGTTATCGGCAGAAACGATGGAATACTTAAAAATTGCTGCCTGAAAGCAGGGAGAATCTATTATGTGGCCTCTGGTGGATCTGATTGACAATCTGTTCATGCTGTATGAATTGATGATTCTGGCTCGGATAGTGATGTCCTGGATCAGGGTCAGCTACTACACCCCCTGGGTCAGGCTGATCGCACGGATCACGGACCCTTACCTTAACCTGTTCAGATCGATAATCCCACCGCTGGGTGCTTTCGACTTTTCACCGATTCTTGCTTTATTTGTCCTGATTATGCTCCGAAGAGTGGTTTTGACCTTGCTGACAGGATTTTGAGCTTTTTCGGACTGGCTCGGCTTGTTAAGGAAGCGGAAACGCGGATTAAATACATGCGGGAGCTTGGGATTGACTCATTCGTAAACCAGGGCGTCGAGCGGGTCCTGGCGGGAGGCCCAGAGCGCAGGATAGAAAGCCCCGACCGAGCCGACCACAAAGCCGAGAACCAGGCTTTTCAGAATCAGGATGGTTGAGAGATCCACTGTCAGCAGCTTGAATTGCCATTCGATAGTTGCACTGCTCGAAACGGCGAGAACTATTCCCAATATGCTTCCCAGCAGGCTCAGCATTAACGCCTCGGTCATGATCGTGAGCAGGATGTAGCCGCGCGATGCGCCCAGGCTCTTGAGTATCCCGATCTCCCTTGTCCTTTCCACCACTGTCGTGTACATCGAAAGCAGAATCACCAGGGCGCTTATCACCAGTGCTGTATAGTTGATCGCCCGGATGAACTGGTTCAGGGCTTTGAGGTAGTTGCCCATCGAAGAGGCGATATTCGACATGAACTGGGTTTCCACCCCCTTGAAACGGGCAGTAACCTCGGCTGCTACCTCATCCACCAGCTCTGGCGAATCGGCGCTGACGAAAAACAGGCTTACCCTGTTCTGCTGACTGGTCAACTCGCTCAGGGTATCGTAATGCATGAAAATCCGCGTACCCACACCCGGCCTTACTATGCCCGAGATCCGGAAAGTGGTTCCCAGCACCCCGATCGTATCGCCCACCGATAGCCCCTCGAATTCAGCAATCCGACTGTCGATAAACATTTCGTACCCGGACCGGATGCTGCCGCCCTCGAGAAAGATCAGCTCTCCACCCAGGTCTTTGAACTCTTCCGGCTCGATTCCGAAAATGTTGTAGGGAGCCTGGCCGATAGAGGTTTTCCAGATCAGCACCGGGCTGATTGTGCGCACCCCGGGGATTTGGCGAAGCTGGTCTCCGAGCTTGTAGGGCAGCACCCCTGAGCCGAAAAGAAGCGGGTTGCTTCCGGTGCGGATAACGGTAATATCCGCCCCGATTCCCCTGATCCTTTCGGTGAACTCATTCAGCACGCCGTTGACCAGGCCCCAGAGAACCATGAACAGGCAGATTCCCACCGCAAGAGCCATGATACTTATTGCACTGCGCGTTTTGCGGTGAGTCAGGTTTGATATTGCCAGCCGAAACATACGAGCAATGTTGAATGGTTTAGGATAAAAAAATATAGCAAAACACACGGACTCGCGGGAAAAGTTGAAATTTATTCCCTATCTGTCTTCACGTCAAGGGCTTTTCTTCTCGCACCTGCTTGTAAAACAGGCCTGTGAGTGAGCTTTTGTTGACTTTGATCTTTCGATTAGTTAGCTTGAATCACTTGACATTTTTTCTGATAGACTGACAATTTACGCCCGTCTCGGAGGGGATTCAGCCCAAAGTGAAGACGAGCCTGAGGGAAAGATGGAGCGAATCCTTGAGCCGGATCCAGTCATCCGTGGCTGATGAGCTGCAAAGTATCGGCAAGCGGATCGAGCAAATGCTGGTCAGTGATTTCGAACCAATAGATGAGATATTGGGACACCTTTTCAGCACCTCGGGCAAGCTGATACGCCCAACCCTGCTTCTTCTGGCTGGGGATAGAAAGCGCACGCGCCTGGATGAGTTGATCAGCCTTGGGGCTTCTATCGAGATAGTCCATACCGCTTCACTGGTGCACGATGATTCAATCGACAGTTCCCCTTACCGGCGTGGCGTGGAAACACTCAACTCCAAGTGGAACCACAAAACCAGCGTGATTATCGGGGATTATCTTCTGGCCCAGGCTTTCAATGAAATCGCCGGGTTAAGGAACATCGAGATCGTGGCCGAGATGACAGCGGCCTGCCAGAAACTGGCTGTGGGTGAAATGCGGCAGATGTCCATGGAGGGCGATCTTGGCGTTACCGAGGAGGATTATTTCGCATTCATCCGCGAGAAAACCGCCTCTCTGTTTGCAGCCACCTGCTCGGTTGCTGCTATCTTGAGCAGCGGGGCCTGCCGCGAGGAATTCAAAAAGTTCGGCATGCTTTTCGGCTGCATTTTCCAGATAACCGATGATTTGCTGGACTATATCGGATCTTCCCCGGAGACAGGCAAACCCACCGGGCTTGATATCCGTGATCGCAAGATGACCTTGCCTTTGATCCACGCCCTGACCCGGATGGACAGGGCAGCGCTGGGCGAGCTCCAGGAGGCGTTCTCTCGCCAAGACCGGATGAGCCGGGAGCAGGCCGATCACCTGATTGAACTGGTCATTGAGGCCGGTGGGATCGATTACGCCTGGTCTCGTGTAATTGAACTCGGTGCTGAAGCCCAGGGTGTGTTGGATGGCCTGCCCACGGAGCGCTCGGAAAAGTTAAGAGAACTGGTGGATATTATCGTTGAACGTGACCGCTAGATGGATAACCCGCCTGATCCTTATTCTTGTTCTGGTGCTGATCGCCGCCGGGATTAGAGTCTTAGGTAAAAGATTTCTGCACACAGGTGATAGATCGGTTGTCAGCTATGTCTTCGACAGCTTCGCCATGGGAACAGTGCTCACTGTCAAGGTGCGCACCGCTGACAAAACTCTGGCCGAAAAAGCAGCCAAGCTGGCCTCAGCCGAAATGCACCGGATCCATAAGATATTCGATCCCTACGACCCGGAAAGTGAAATCAGCTATCTGAACCGAATCCGCGGCTCGGATTCTGCGATTTCTGTGAGCCCGGACATGGCCCGGGTGCTTGGCGAGGCTTTACATATTCGAAAGCTTTCGCGGGGAACTTTCGAGCCGACACTCGGCGAACTGATCCAGTTGTGGGGTTTCAATGATCAGCCGCGCAGACCCAGGATTCCAGACACCCTTCGGATAGCAGCCCTTGTAGATTCGCTCAGCGGAGCCGAGGGAATTGAACTGATCGATGAGGGAATCTCGGTCAGGATTGCCCCTGGAACGGGCGCACTGGATGTCGGTGGGATCGCCAAGGGCTATGGAGTTGACCGTGTAGTGGCTGTTTTGGCCGGAATCAGGATAAAAAATGCGCTTGTCAACCTGGGCGGGGAAATCGGTGTGCTCGGGGTTGGCTCAAACGGCAGGAGCTGGCGTATCGGGGTACAGCATCCACGCAAAAACAGCTATCATCTCGGGGTGATCGATCAGGTCGAGGGCATGTTCGTGGCCACCTCCGGTGATTACGAAAGGTTTTTCCTCGAAAAAGGGAGGAGGTACCACCATATCCTCGACCCGACCACAGGCTACCCGACAAGCCGGGGCACGGTGAGTGCGACAGTTATCGCTTCCAGTTGCCTGGTGGCGGATGCACTGGCTACTTCAGCCTTTGTCATGGGACCCGGGGAGGGAATCCGTTTCCTCGACAGCCTCGGGGTTCACGGCCTGGTGGTATATGCCGCAGACGGGGACACCGAAAGCGGCAATTTGGCCTACAGCGCCACACGGAATTTTCTGCGGATCATGGAGCCGGATCTGGATGGCTTGCCGATTAATCCCCCCTAATAAGGGGGGTGCCTGCAGAATGCAGGCGGGGGGTGTTAATTAGACATAGCGGGCAGGTGTGATGAGACAACGGGAATTCAGATTGCCAAAACTTTTCACATTTGCGGACTTGCTGCTTTTGCTTGCCGTGGGAGGTTCCTCTTTCGCCTTTTACGGCTTCCGTTTCTGGCAGGACCGTTTCAACCAGACAGGGCCGACCCAGGTGGTGATCCAGGCCGGGAAGCGGATTGTCGCGCAACTGGACCTTTCGCAGGATACCACACTGTCGGTCAAGGGGGCGCTGGGAGATGTGACTGTTGTGGTGAGCGGGGGCCGTGTGAGGTTCGTTAATGCTCACTGTCCGCTCAAGATCTGCGAGAAAACAGGGGAGATAAACCACAAGGGGGAGATCATCGTTTGCGCTCCTAACCAGGTTCTGGCGAAAATTGTGGACAGCACGTCAGAGGATTCCGGGACCCTGGATGGAGTCAGCCGTTAAAAGTCGTGATACAGGAGTATGTTTTTTGAAAAGCGGGTCAGAAAAAAGAGCGGAGGATGTGCGCGGCCGGGTCGAAAAGTTGAGTCTGGTGGCCATGGCAACTGTGTTCGAACTTGTCCTTTTCGTGCTGGATTCGGCGATTCCAAAGCCGATCCCCTGGATCAAGATCGGCCTGGCAAATATCGTTACACTGGCTTTACTAATCGGCGTGGGCTGGCGCGCTGCCGCTGCTGTACACTTTCTGCGCATCCTGATCGGGGCGGTATTCAGGGGAGGATTGTTCACGCCTTTTTTCCTGCTGAGCTTTTCAGGAGGAGCGCTGTCGTTCCTGGTAATGGCTCTGGCAGTGAGATGGGCAATGCCGGTTCTGGGCTTCGTGGGAGTAAGTTTCCTCGGGGCACTGACACACAATTTTACCCAGCTGGTTCTCGTTGCCCTGGCCCTTTCGGATACAACAGTGATGGCTCTTTTGTGGCCAGTGGTGGTTTTTTTCAGTCTCCTTTACGGCTGCTTTTCCGGATACAGCAGCTATCGTTTCTGCCGCCGGATTCCCCAGCTCGCCACGGGGAGGTTGATCCCAGCCCAGACACAGGCTGCCCGTAGCGCTTAGGTAAGTTCCCAAACCTTTGTAACCGTTGGAGGTGGAGTTGCATAGAAGACGCTTTTCAGTTTACCTGCTGGTTCTCATTATCGGAATGCTGATCGGTGGCTATTTTGGGGAGGTACTGGCCACGTTCATGCCGGACGGAGTGGCCAAGGATTTCTTTCTTACCTCGGTGGTGGGTAATTTCGGGCCCGTTTCGGTCGACCTGCTGATAGTGGCACTTACCCTGGGGCCCTTGATGGTGAAGGTGAACCTGGTGAGTGTTCTCGGGTTGTTTGTCGCTTATTATCTCTTCAGGTCTTTTATTTAATGCCGGCGGCTGTAAAAAGAACCGACAATGCAGTTCGTTGTTCTACTCGATAGTCAACACCCGGTTACGACCGCGTGTCTTGCTCTCGTACAGGAGCTAATCGACTTTTTTAGGATACTTTCCTTGTCCGGTTCGGATCCCGGATCTGTCAGAATAGCCCCGATCGAGATCGTTACATTAAGCGCATGGCCGTTTTCATGGATTCCCACATTCCCGATCCCTCTGCAGCTAACCCGGCCTGAGGCCTCGTTGCTGGAAAAGCCTGCTATTTTCTCCGCTGCCTTGTTCCAGTAGTTGATTTTCTTATTCCGATCAACGCAAACTATGCCGTCAAGAAGATTTTTTTAGTATTCTTCAGGCTTTCAGGAACCATCGCTTTGGGAAGGAGTCTCGGGCGGTGGAATTTTACGCAAATCTTCTATTTCGGTGTTTTTGATTAATTCTGTGGTGAAAAGGGAGTAAAGTGCCCGCATCCTCGAGTTTCTGATCTGCTCGACAAGCTGTTCCCGGTTCTGCTCGAACTTTTCGGTATCGGCTTCGCTGCGGCTGACAACCTCGAGAAGGTAATAGTCATTTCCAGCCTCGATCAGGCCGCTCTTTGCGCCCACCGGCAATCCGAAAGCTGTTCCTATGAACGCATTATTGCGGCCCACTTCCGCCAGTCCTGTCAGGCGGGTAAAATCAATGGAAGTCTCGAGTTTCAGATTCCTGGCCTGGGAAAAAGCTTCAAGGTTTTCGAAATTTTCGTAGTCAGCGATCAGCTTGCTGATAATATCTTTGGCTTTTTCTTTCTTTTTCTCGATTATCAGATGGCGCCTGATCGTGCTCGTGGCTTCATCCAGAGCAATAGTTCCCCTTTCTTTCCGCTCTTCCACGCGGGCGAGCAGGATTGATTCTTTCATTTGTTCGCCCTGGGCGTACACCACGATCGGGTAGCTGATATTTCCTACCTTGGTGCCGTAAACATAGTCAAGCAGCTCCCGGCTGGTTTCGATTCCCGGGATCCGGTCACCGATTGCGAAAAGCCCGGTTCTGGTAACCGTAAACCCGCTATCGGCGGCCACATTGACAAAGGCTGAATCGCTTTCACGCATCAGCTTTCGCATTGCCCGCGCCTTGGACCTGACCTGGCTGATTCTTCTCCGCCCCGGCTCGATTTTGCGAAGGATACGTCGGGCTTTGACTTCGCGTTTCCCCTCTCGGGTACGTACGCTGTCCAGGCGCACGATCTGGTAGCCGGCTTCGGTCAGAGTGGGTTTTGAGATCCGGCCCACTCGGAGTGAAAAGGCCAGATCAACCATTTTCTTATCCGTGTAATCACCGCGGGCAAACCAGCCGAGGTTCCCTCCGCTGTGGGCAAGCGGGCCCTGGGAGTAGCCTGTAGTGAGGCTGTCCCAGTCCTCCCCCTCATCGAGCTTTTTCATGATCTTTTCGAGAGTGTCCAGTGCCGCAGCCGAATCCGCGCTCCCTGGAATCAGAGGAATCAGGATATAAGAGAGATCCGCCATATCCGGACGCTTGAAATCATCCAGGTGGCTTTGGTAATATTCTTTGACCTCCTGCTCACCAATTTCCACTTTACTGTCGGGAACCAGGGAATCAGGAGCCAGGTGGATATAGCGTACCTTGACCCTTTCTTCCATCTCTTTATAGACCTGCAGAAGTTCAGTGTCGGTAAGCTTGTTGAGCGAGGCGATCTCGAGAAAAAGTTTGAAACTCGGGATTTTCTCTCTGGCGTCTCTTTCGAGTTCGAACACAAAGGAGGTGGCTCGCGGGTCAGAGAGCATGGAGTAATACTTGTCGTAATCGAAGCGGCCGTCGGTCTGCAATTCGGGCATGCGCATCAGCTCGGGCAGGGGGTTGCTCTTGATGTATTCCACCACCTCGGTGTTGCTGACATCTATCCGGTGTTTATCGTAAACTTTGCTGAATACTATCTCGCTAACCATCTCGGTCCAAACCTGCTCGGCAATCTGGTCAATCTCCCATACAGAAAGGCCCACTCCACCGCGCTGATTGGTCGCCATATCCACCGTGCGCTGGACTCGCTGGTCGTAAACCGCCCGGTCGATCGATTTGCCGTCTACAGTCCCGGCATATTTCAACCCCTTAATCTCAGCCTGACTCTGCTGTAAAAGGAAATCGTCCAGACCGGTCAATGTTACGCCCATCCATCCGACAAAAAAGAAAATAAGGATGAAAAAAACAATTTTCATATTATTTCGAAATGTCTGCATCATGGCTCGGCTCTTCCTTGCTGTTTTTTTTCTGTTCTAGATATATAAGGTGTCAAAAAATAGCGTTTACAGGATTATGATTTGTAAATTAATTATAACTTAATAAAAAATGAACCTGATAGTCAATTAATTTATAAATAGAAAATTTCGATTTTAAGAAGGAATTTGAAAAATTTTTTAACGATCAAAGTCCCCTTTGACCAGTTGCCGATATTTCTCAAGGTGGTTTTGTTTCACCAAGAAAAGATTGACTTTGCCTTGTTTGGCGGATATTTTTAAAAACTTAAATAAAAAATAATAATAACTGTTTCAGCTATGCAGACAAGCAGCTCTAGCCGGATCTGACAGACTTTGGGGCTTTCTGCCTTTTCGGTTTGCTCCGGCAGTATGTGTGGGGCTTTGCCTGTCTGAGAATTCACTAACATATATCGCTTTGGAATAAACTTTGTCTATGGAGCTCGAAGAAGAAATCAGAGAGCTTGAAAAGCGGTTTTCCGAGGCTCCCGACTCCCGCTTGTTCCTGCCTCTGGCAGATGCCTTGAGACGAGCTGGCGAATTGGAGCGCGCAGTAAAACTCTGCCAGGAAGGACTTGAGCGGTTTCCAGATTTCGCAAGCGCCCGTGTTCTTCTGGGCGAGTGCCTGGCCGAGATCGGGGACCTGGAGAAAGCCGAACAGACATTGGAAAAGTTGGTGGCCGAGGACAGTGAGAACCTCAGGGTTCTCAAAAGGCTTGCCGGGCTGGCCGAACAGAAGGGGGACAAGGATAGGGCTCGAGCCCTGTACGACCAGCTCAGGACACTGGAGGCCGCTGGAGCTGAAAGTGACACCCCGCCAGCGCAACCGGAAGACGAGATTGGCCTGCTTGAGCCGGAGGGAGAACCACCGGCCGGGGAAGAGGCAGCACGTTCCGAACCCTTTGCTGAAATTTCAACTGAGGAACCGGTGCAGCGTGATCAGGCCGTAGCCCAAGACCAGGGCCCGGGCGAGCTTTTTCTCACCCATACATTAGCGGACATTTATCGGTTTCAGGGCCATTACGAACAGGCATACGAAATCTACAGCAAACTGGTCGAAAGCGAGAAGGAAGACCATGAACTAAAAAGGAAGCTCGAAGAGGTGACCTCGCACCTCGGCGGAGATTCACAGGCAGTTGAAAAACCAGTTGAACACAGCGAACCGGAAAAAAAAAGCTCCACGGATGTAATGGAACCGGAGGCTAAACCGGCAACTTCGGGAATTCAGGCCGAAAAAGATGAAATGAGAGCGGGAGGCGGTTTGAACAACCGTTTCGAGGAAAGGATTGACAGGATATTCCGTTTCCTTCTGGGGGATAACTCCGACTCTCCGGTTGAGGGCAAGAGCGGGAAATCAGGAAAGAAACTGCCTGCCGGACCGGATCAGTTTGTTGAAATGCTGGAGAGCTGGATTACCAATCTAAGGGAATCTGAACTCTAATGGAAAATATTGCTGTAATTAACGGGCCGAACCTGAACATGCTCGGCCGCAGGGAAAAGGATATTTACGGCGCCGTCTCACTGGAGGATATCCGGAAAGACCTCGAGGGAACTTTCAGGAGGCGCTGCCGGCTCACATTTTTCCAGTCCAACAGGGAAGGAGAGCTGGTTGATGCCATCCAGGCGCAATATGGCAAGGTGGATGGAATAATTATTAACGCAGGGGCCTACACCCACACCAGCGTGGCCATTCGGGATGCCTTGCTCGCGGTGGGAGTGCCTTTTGTTGAAGTTCATCTTTCGAATATCTTCGCCCGGGAGGAATTCCGTCACAGGTCGACCCTGGCGGACAAGGCAGCCGGGTTGATCTGCGGATTCGGGCCGGCCGGCTACGAGATGGCCGTGCAGGGGCTGCTGAAAATTCTCTCCGCGTGAGAGAGTGTTAGCCTGAATTATTCATAAATCGCCCGAGGCCATAACAGGTTCCTTTTTAGGGGAGTATTA
>CAZJQI010000065.1:0-22689 GCA_964548275.1 uncultured Gemmatimonadales bacterium | reverse complement strand
TTTGTGAATCTTGTAACCAGTTGTCATTTAAAGACTTTTAACCGGACAGTAGTGACTTGGTATAAAAGAATCTGACAAAGCAATTATATTTCAAACTATACAAAGAAGCAAAGGTTTACAATGGTTTATATCATTCTACTTACGCCTAAAAGCTAAGAAAAAAAGCAACAATATTATTTTAATTGATGAACCAGCTTTGTATTTACATGCAAAAGCCCAAAATAATGTCCTAAGTGTTTTAGAAAACATATCAAATGAGAGTCAAGTTATTTTTAGTACGCATTCTCCTTATTTGATTGATGCAAATCGTTTGGATAGAATTAGACTTGTTTTAAAAGAAGAAAAAAAAGGTACAATAATTGAAAATAAAATTCAAAAAGGTGCAGATAAAGAAACATTAACCCCAATAATAACTTCTATAGGTCTTGATCTCAGTTCAGAATTTTCAATTGCTTGTAAACATAATATTCTACTTGAAGGTATTTCTGATTATTTCTATTTACAGGCAATGAAAGAATATATGCCTCAGGAGATAATTGTAGATGCACAATTTATTCCTTGCGTTGGTGCTCAACAAATTCCCCAACTTGTATCTCTATTATTGGGTTGGGAATTAGATTATTTTGTTATTTTAGATAATGATAGAGAAGGAATTAGTACATCGAAAAAACTTAAAGAAAAACTTGCAGTAAAAGATAATTTGATAACTTTTGTTTCTGATGAAAAAGAAACTTGCATTGAGGACTTGTTTACTCACAAAGATTTTAAGAAATATATTCTTGCAGATGGAAATGATCTTTCAGATAATATTAAAATATCTAAGTATGTTAAAAAAGAGGGTCTTGATGAAGTTCTTATAGCAAAGAAATTTTTTGAAAAAGTGAAAAAAGATAAATCAAAAGTTGAACTCTCGCAAAAAGCTATTGATAATTTTGAAATAATATTTGAAAAAACTAATAAAGCTTTTAGTACATAAAAAAAGTAAGGAATTTTTAAACTGCATTCGCTTATTTCACCGTATAATCCACCAGCTTCTTAATAAAAGTCCAGGTGCCGATACCCAGAAACTCGATACTGCCGTCGGAACGCCAGCGCCAGATCATAAACTCGGGGTCTGAGATCTCGGCCTGAACGAGTCCCACACCGCTCTTGTAATAGAACCTTATCTTGTACTGCTCGCTCGCAGTGGCTACGATAAACCTGTTCAAAAGTTCCACCTCCGCAATAGGGCCGTCGAATTCACCCAATTCGGAGAGAATATTGGTCACTTCCTGCGTGATATTCACTTCGCCCACCCCCTGCGCGGCAGCAGAGACCCAGTTTTTTCCCTTATAGAGCTCGTTGAAAACGAAAATGTAATCCTCGGTATAATAGAACACATTGTCCTTGTTCTGGATACCGTCGCTGGCCAGAGCAGTGTTTGCATTGTCCGCAGCAAGATAATAAAAGGTCCCGGAATCCAGCAGCAGGTGGGCCAGGCGCTCAAGCGTGATAAACCTGCTCACCCCCCCGACTTTGATCTTCGTGCCGATTCTCGCAACATTATCAGTTTTTGAAAACGGTATGAAACCCCCGGTCGGGTTATAAACTCTCTCCTCGGCTTTGAGAATCACCTTGTCCCTTCTGGATGCCAGGTAGTGCGTTTCCATAACAGTATCCGCGCCCTCGGTAAAAAGATAATCCATTACATGGTAGAAAGTTACCCCGAAAGCCTCATCCCCGGAAATCATCTCTGTCCGGTTTATGGTGAGCACCTGCCTGCCGGTTGAACTTTTGGTGATCGGCGGCTGCGTGGTGTCCTCGTGCACGAAAATGCTCTGCTCAAGCGTGTACTCCCACCGGTTGCCCAGGGCCAGGGGGAAAGGGTCGGTGACTATGTCGGAGGATACGCCGGTGACCCCGCCGTCGTCGCTGCAGCCGGCCGGCAGGAGCAGTGAAAAGATAAATAGAAGAAAATATTTGAAACATGTAAGAAATTTCATTTCAGCACCACCATCTTACGCACAGCCTTGAAATCGCCTGTCTCGAACCGGTAGAAATAAACCCCGCTGGACACAGGCCTGCCCCGGCTGTCCCTGCCGTTCCAGGTGACCGAGTACGAGCCGCCGGGCTGCACCCTGTTGACAAGCTCGATCACTTTCCTGCCGCGAAGGTCAAACACGGTGAGGCGCACGTGCTCTGCGGCTCCCTCCGGCAGGCTGTAGCTGATCGTTGTCGAGGGATTGAACGGGTTGGGCACGTTCTGCGCCAGGTGGTATGCCCTCGGGAGGGCTGCAGAGGCGGGTGTTTCTGGATTTTCCTCTGCGGCCAGGGCCAGGGAGGCGCGGTATTTATTAACTGCCGCCTGCGAGTTGGCGACAATATCGGCCAGACCGTCGCCCACGAGCAGCGCCCAGACCAGAGTCAGCGTATCCCCCGGTGGGATCGAGTGCGGGCCTGTGGCCAGGATCTGTGACCAGTCCTCCAGCGAATCCGAGGCGGCGCGTGCCAGACCGCCGCTCATGAAAGCGAAAGCAACGTTGTCCGAGTATCCCTCATGGATATAGCGCCAGTTGCTCACAGCCCGGTGGCCTGAAACGCGGTGGTCCGAGATCAGCGCCAGGCCGCCGTAGCCGAACTGAGGTTCCTGCGGATTGTAAATATATCCCAGTTTCATGTCCTCCATATAACCCACTGCGTTGCGGCTGGGAAGCGAATCCGGGATGTCCCAGTCCGCGTAAAGGCCCACGTAGAGATTGCTAATCGTGGCCGGGTGGGGATTGTGCACCTGGTATTCGAAAATTACGAAATCGTCGTTCGGGTGATCGCGCCAGGTGAGCGTGGTCTGCGTGATTCTCACCCCGATTGCATTGAGAGAACCCTCGGTTTTTTCCCGGATATAGCCGACAGTCATCTGGTCTGCGCGCTGGGTGTCGTTGAATATCTTGATCGGCCCGCCTGGCCCGGGTGCGAAATCGAAATCCTCGATCCCGTCCGAGACCTTGAGCGAACTGGTACCCAGTACCAATGCTCCGCGATAGAGCATTGTATAGGGAGCATCCTTGGGGTAACGGAAACCGTGCCCGGCGTTGGTGCGGCCGATATTGCCTCCGAACTGGCCGTAATTGGTTATACTGAACAGGAAACTGCCGGCATCGTGGTGGGCGATACCCTCCACTGCCGGGGCGATCGGCAGGGTAACCTGCAGGGTCTGATGAAAAGAGCCGTCAGCCGAGGAGAGGTCAAGGTAAAATAGAAGCTGGCTTCCGGACTCGGCTTCAGGCAGGATATCGAACACGAATGGATCCTCCTCGTTGTTTCTGCCGCCGAACTGGGGAATGCTCCCGAAAGAGGCTGTGCTGTCGAGTAGCACCAGGCCACTGTTCGAGGTTCGTATCCTGCCCTTAACTCCAAAAACATCTACGCCGGAGTTGAACACTGGAACAATTAAGCGGATTCTTTCGCCCTGTTCGAGATAACGGTTGCCGTTGCCGCCGTCTTCATCATCTATAATCACCCGTTTGGTATAGAGGAAAGGACGATCCGGTAAGGTAAGCTGGTTGAAGATTGACACGGGTCTCATCACGCCGTAGCCGTAAGCGTAGTCCGGACCTGGAATTCCGTAATCAATCGCCGTATCGATTATCAGTTGTTTGATCTCATCCGGGGTGAGCAGGGGATTCGCCTGTTTCATCAGGGCGATTATCCCGGCTACATAGGGCGAGGCGAAGCTCGTGCCGTCCACTAACATAAGGGAGGAGTGGTATGGGCTGCCGATAATTGTCACGATCCTGCTTCCCGGGGCGCAGACATTCGGTTTGATACTCACCGAATCACAGGCGCTCGGGCCGCGGCTGCTGAAGGGGGCTATCCAATCCCCGGCATCCACAGCACCCACGGCGAAAGCGTTGAGCGGGCTGACCGTCCGGCTTGCGGGCGAGCCTATGGTCCACGGCTCAGGGCCCTCGTTACCTGCGGAGAAAACAACCACCGTGCCGGTGGCTTCCACCCGGTCCAGCAGGAGCCAGACAACCTGCCGGCAGATATCTTCGTCGTACTCGCCTACAGTGCCCCAGGAGTTGTTGATTACATCCGGAACGTCCACAGTGGTTTCCGGGTTGCCGTCCGGGTCTGTAGCCCACTGGAAGGCGGAGATGATCCAGCTGTCCTTGGTGGTGCTGCGGCCTTCATAGGTCAGGTTCTGGTTGTCGAAAATCTTGGCCCCGATCCACTGGGCCTCGTAAGCCACACCCAGGCTGCGCTCCCCGGCGACCATGATTCCTATCACCCCCGTGCCGTGGGTAGGCGTATTGGGTTCATCATCGAAAGGAAAAGTGGTGCCGTCAACCGGGTCGAACCAGCTCTCCGCCGCAGTACCGCTGTTATTACCGCGCCACTTGGGCGCAAGCAGTGGATGTCCGCCGTCTATCCCCGAACCGATGGCGCACACGAGGATTCCTTTCCCGGTTAATCCGAGGTCCCAGATTAAATCAAGACCCAGTGTGTGGATCGGGTAGGATAGAGCACGCAGAGTGTCCGGGTGCAGCAGGGGGAATATCTCGGTAAAGCGCTCTACAGGGTCCGAGCGGGAGTAAACCCGGTCGTGGGTCATCCACTCGATCTCATCCCGCACGGAGAGGGCGGAGATAAAGGCAGCCCGGCCGGTGAATGCAACGCAGTTGTTGATCCAGAAAGCCTGGTAGGCGAGCACGTCGCCGCTATTTTTCGCCTTTTCCAGAATCTCCAGCAGCGGGGCCTGGGTTTGCTGGGTGGAGGCGAGCATTGCGCCCACAACCTCGCTGTGGCGTTTCTTTTTCCCGGCAGCGGCAAGTTTGAGGCTATTGTCCAGGGCATTGATATCAAGGTCGTCTTTGAGGTAGGCAATCACCTCGAGGAACTCATCGCCCCTGCCGTAAGCGAGGCTGCTGTAGAGCCTCTCTGTCATTCTGGAGCTCACTGGTTCGAAAGCTTCGAGCCATGCCGGTTGGGAAAGCTGGAAAGCCAGGCTGAAAAGCAGGGCGAAGAAAAATTTGCGAGCCACGAATCGGATGTCTCCGGATGAATTGAAAACTATCGTTCAGCGGCAAAAAGATATAGCGGGCCTGAGGAAAAAGCAAGAGAAGGTGTTTTCTGAAGAAATGCCTCCCGGGGAGCACTTTGACAGCATCCAGGCCACAAGGTATATTAGAACGGGACAGCTCTCTTAACCGGAGGGGAGGTTAGAATTCCATCGCTTAATCATCCATTCTTACCCCCGGTCCAAGAACATGGTTCCCGAGATTCTAAAGAGCATTTTACATGCCAGCACATCCGGAGACAAATATGGAGCACAAAGTCGGCAAAACAGTAATTTCCTTGGTTAAGGGTGACATTACCCATTGCAGAGTGGATGCGATAGTCAACGCCGCAAACAGCGCCCTTCAGATGGGCGGCGGCGTGGCGGGAGCGATCCGCCGCGCTGGAGGCGAATCGATCCAGGAAGAATGCAATCGTATCGGCGGGACACCTGTGGGCACCGCGGTGATCACAGGTGCAGGCAAGCTCCCGGCGCGCCATGTAATCCATGCCGTGGGCCCAAGAATGGGAGAGGGGCACGAGGACCGCAAGCTGGAGAACGCCACACGCTCAAGCCTGGCTTTGGCTGACAAGCACGGGTTGCGTTCCATTGCTCTACCGGCGATCAGCAGCGGGATTTTCGGCTACCCTGTCGGCCGCTGCGCCCGGAAGATGCTTTCGACAACTGTCGAATATCTCTCCAAAGGCGAGCATTCGCTCGAAAAAGTCGTATTCTGCCTTTATGATGAGAGAACTTTTGTCGAGTTCCGCGAGACTCTCACCAATCTGGCGCGCTGCCGGGCCGGGGAAAAGGATGTCACCTGAGAATAAATAAAATATTCCATTTCTTTTTCTCCCCTGTTAGATTTTCATATGCAGGCTATCTGGAAATCTGCGGAATCATTGAATCTCACAAGTTTGAGACCTGTTAAAAAATCAGGTTCTTTAAATGCGCAAAATTATGGTACTGGCTTCCTCTGGAGAGGGCGAGATGGCCGAAAAGGTCTCCCTGGAGCTGAAAAATCTCGATTACGAAGTTCTATGCCCAGGTAAGGCTGACAGTGATGAGCTGAAAAGTATCGAGCAGATGGACCTCTTTGTGCTGGTGGGGCGCGATACGGGTAAGCTGGAGGGACTGGTCCGCACCCTGGTCCGGGATGAACTGCTCTCGGGTACCCCGCGATTGGTGGTTACAGAGGAAAAAGCGCTCACCGATCTGGATTACTGCAGGCTCGCCGACGATATCCTTCTTTACCCTTTTCGGCCGGTGGAACTGGCCGCCAGGGTCAGGATTCTTTCCTGGCGCACAGAGAAAGTGGATCCCTCCAACATAGTCAAAGCCGGCCCTCTGAGTATCAATCTCTCCACATATGAGGTTACAGTCAGCGGCAAACTGGTTGACCTGACTTTCAAGGAATACGAGCTGCTTCGCTACCTGGTAACACACAGAAGGCGGGTTCATACACGGAGTGGGCTTTTGAATCGGGTCTGGGGCGATGATTATTACGGCGGTGCGCGGACAGTGGATGTCCATATCCGACGAATCAGGTCCAAGATCGAAACCGGGGGCCAGGTTTTCATCCAGACTGTCCGAGGAGTGGGATACCGTTTTATCGGCTGATTATTTAACTATTATTTAACCTTCCTGAAATATTCCTGTAACAATTCCCCTGTTATATTATTCCCAATATATATTATATTAATAAAATTAAAGTCTTAATTTTAAATATTGGTTATCTTCTCTCAGGAAACTTATGCAACTCTTTTTTGCAGGAGGATTAAGTGGGTCCAAAAGAAGTGATCGAACTCTGTAAAGCCGAAGAGGTAAAAGTCGTGGACCTCAGGTTTATGGATTTTCCCGGACTGTGGCAGCATTTTTCGATCCCGGTTTCGGAACTCGAGGAAAGCACATTCGAGGAGGGACTGGGATTCGATGGTTCCAGCATCCGCGGCTGGCAGGAGATCAACGTAAGCGATATGCTGGTCAAACCCGATCCCGAAACAGCTTTTATCGATCCATTTGCGGATCACAAAACTCTGGCCATGATCTGCAATATCTGCGATCCGGTCACTGGCGAGGATTATACCCGTGATCCGCGCAATATCGGTAAAAAGGCTATCAGCTACATGAATTCCACAGGGATCGCGGATGCCGCCTATTTCGGACCTGAGGCGGAGTTTTTCATCTTCGACGATATCCGTTTCGACCAGAACGCCCATCAGGGATACTATTTTATCGATTCAAAAGAAGGGGTTTGGAACAGTGGGCGTGAGGAAAGCCCGAACCTGGGCTACAAGCCCCGCTACAAGGAGGGCTATTTCCCGGTCCCGCCGACTGATTCCCAGCAGGATATTCGCAACGAGATGATGCTGCACATGATCGAAGCGGGACTGGTAGTGGAAGCGCAGCACCATGAAGTCGCCACCGGCGGTCAGGGGGAAATCGACCTGCGCTTCGCTCAGTTGGTCAAGTGTGCGGACGACCTTCTCAAGTACAAGTACATTGTCAAGAACACCGCACGCAAGCACAACAAGACAGTTACTTTCATGCCCAAGCCGATTTTCGGCGACAACGGCTCGGGCATGCACACGCACATTTCTCTCTGGAAAGAGGGCAAGCCGCTGTTTGCCGGTGACGGTTATGCAGGGCTGAGCGAGCTGGCCATGCATGCTATCGGCGGAGTGCTCAAACATGCCTCCAGCATTCTGGCTTTCAGCAACCCGACGACCAACAGTTACAAGCGCCTGGTTCCGGGTTTCGAGGCGCCGGTCAATCTGGCTTACAGCTCGCGCAACAGAAGCGCAGCCGTGCGGATCCCGATGTACAGCCCCTCCCCCAAAGCCAAGCGCTTCGAGTTCCGCTGCCCGGACCCAAGCTGTAACCCTTACCTGGCTTTCTCGGCCTTGCTGATGGCTGTGCTGGACGGTATCCAGAACAAGATCGACCCGGGTGATCCGCTGGATAAGAATATCTACGACCTTCCGCCAGAGGAACTGGCCAGGGTGCCCACCACTCCGGGTACGCTCGAAGAGGCGCTCGGTTCACTGGCTGAGGATCATGAGTATCTGCTCAAAGGCAATGTTTTCACCGAGGATGTGATCGAGACCTGGATCAATTACAAGATGGAGCGGGAAGTCAAGGAAATGGCGCTCAGGCCGCACCCGTACGAGTTCTATCTTTATTACGATATTTAGTTGCAATCCAGGAGGCCGGTCGTTCTGAAAGCCGCCGAAGGAGCCGCAGGGGCACCGCCGGCGGCTTTTATTTGCATTCCTTTTTTATTTGGCAACCGGCAGACCGCCCATTATTATTAATTGCAATGACCCTGTTTTTCCTGAATCTCAGGCGGCAATTTATTCCTGGAACAGGGGTTGATGAATCGGACCGGAACAGAAAGAAACGGATCTTCTTCACGTGATGGGGAGCCAAGGATCAAGCGGTTGGCCAGCCTGGCTGAGGGGGTTAGCCGCCGGCTGGTAGCCGATCACCTTGCCCGGATGGACCAGGCCTACCTGGAGCGTTACACCGAAAAGGAGATAGCCGGCCACCTGTCCGCTCTCTCCGAACTCGGTCCCTCCTGCGGCTGCCGCCTGCTTTACCAGGATCTCGGTGAAAGCCTCTGGGAACTGACAGTGGTTGCTTACGACCACCAGGGCCTGTTTTCGATTATTGCCGGTACACTGGCCAGCATGGGACTCAGTATCGAAAAGGGAGAGGTCTGTACCTATTCAGAATTCCCTACAAAAGAGGAAGCCCAGGGGAAAGAGGAAGCTGAAAAGGTGCGTTACCGGTATGATTTCCGTCGAAGATACATGCCAAAAGGCAGGATCAAAAAGAACGGGCTGGATGCCGAAAACCTTCTACAGCGCAAGAAAATTGTCGATGTGTTCACTGTGAAAGCCCTTTCCCCCCCTCCCGATTGGAAGAAACTCCAACAGCGGCTGGATCAGCTCGTTCAGCTTCTGCTCAAAGACAAGAGTGAAGAGGCAAGGAAAAAGGTCGGTCGCCGGGTTGTCGAATACCTCTCCCGCACTGAATGGCAGACTGCCGGACAGTTGCTGCCTGTTCGGGTGAATGTCAACAACGAACTATCAGACAGGTACACCGTGATAGATATCGAGGCAGAGGATACGCCGGCGTTTCTCTACCTGTTTACCAATGCCCTGGCCAGGCGTGGGGTGGATATCCACAACATCCATATCGGTACGCAAAAGGGAATGGTGGAGGACCGGTTTTACATCACGGACAGCCAGGGAGCCAAGATCAGCGGTTCCAGGCGTATAAACGAGTTGAAATTCATTGTGGTGCTGGTCAAACAATTCTCGCACCTGCTTGTACGCAGCCCGGACCCGATCATGGCGCTTGCTAATTTCGAGAGGCTGGTGGAGCAGATCTATGCAGACCGGGAAACGGGAGCAGAGAAAGGCTGGAAAATGCTCGATCTCACCGAGCAGCCGGTAATGGAAGCGCTGGCCAGGCTTTTCGGCATGAGCAACTTCCTCTGGGAGGACTTCTTGCGTCTCCAGTACGAAAATCTTTTTCCGGTGTTTGCAGACCTGGAGGCCCTGGAGAACTACAAGGACAGGGCAGAAATGTGGTCTGAATGCGAGATGGAGCTCCTCGGGGCAACATCATTCGAGGATGCAGCCGACAGGCTGAACCGGTTCAAGGATCGCGAGATGTTCCGGATCGACATGCGGCATATCCTGGACAAGATTCGAAGTTTTACCGAGTTCAGCCGCGAACTGACAGACTTGGTGGAGGTGGTGATTGAGGCGGCTTACCGTATCGCCGACAGCCATCTGCGCGAGCGCTATGGGAATCCGCTGCTGAAGGACGGCAAGCCGTGCAACTTCGCAATTTTCGCTCTCGGCAAGGCCGGCGGCAGGGAACTCGGCTACGCCTCGGATATCGAGCTTCTGTTCGTACATTCAGGCAACGGTTCAACTGACGGAGACAATGTGGTCAGTACCAGTGTCTATTTCGAGAAGCTGGTGCAGATGATTATCAAAATTATCCGCGCCAAGAGGCAGGGTATTTTCGAGATAGACCTCCGTTTCCGTCCTTTCGGCAATCAGGGGCCCCTGTCGAATACGCTGAAGCAGATGGAGGAGTATTACAGTGAGGGTGGCCAGGCATGGGATTTCGAGCGCCAGTGCCTGGTGCGGCTGCGGCTTGTCGCCGGCGATCCCGAGTTGGGCAGCCGGATGATCAGCCTGAGGGATGGGTTTGTTTACAGCGGCAAAAGGCTCGATTTTCCCGAGCTTTACAGGCTTCGTCAAAGGCAGCAGAAAGAGTTTGTCAAGCCGGGCACCTGGAACGCCAAGTTCAGTGAGGGAGGCCTGGTCGAGATCGAGTATCATGTGCAGCACCTTCAAATCCTCCACGGTGCGGATGACCCCAGCGTGGGCTGTACAGGAACGCGCGATGCCCTGAAAGCCCTGGGAAAGAGCGGATATATCACCCGGGAGGAAATGAAAAGCCTGCTTGACGCCCACGACTTTTACTGCAGGCTGATCAACGGTCTTCGAATCCTGCGCGGAAATGCAAGGGACCTCGTAGTGCCGGAGCAAGACAGCGAGGAGTTCCTTTTCCTCGCCAGACGGATGGGATATTCAAGGGGTGGCGAAAGCCGTCTGGCCGAAAACCTGGTGCACCACCGTACTGTGGTGGTGCGGCTGGTTGACTGGCAGAGCAAGATAAAGCAATCTGTGAAAAATTATTAAATTTGCATGAGGTGCTCTATTGGCAGGCAAGAACTGTTTCGATCAAGATGGTTTTCGAGTGGATGAAGTGCTGGGGGGCAGGAAGCTGGTGTATTCCACCACCAACTTTATCAAATATCCCCTGGCCGAGGCTTTAGAGCGGATTGCCGCAGGGGGCTTTCGCAATGTCGAAATCTGGGGCAATATCAAGCACCTTGATCCACGCAATGAAGCAGAGAATGCTGGAGAGCTGAAAATTCTCTGCCGCAGGCTGGGCCTTCAGGTGACCTCGATCCACGCTCCATTCACCCTGGATTACACCGAGAAACCCGAGAAACGGATGCGCGCCTGGGAGGAACTTGTCTGCAAATCCATGGATCAGGCCCAAATACTCGGCGCCTGGCAGTTGGTCGTCCATCCGGTGACTGCCGGTATCGACGACTCCCTTCAGGCTTACAGGGAGATAGTCGGTCGCACGGAGAACTCGCTCGCGAGACTGGCCGATATTGCCAAGGAAAGGGGAATTAGGCTTGCTATTGAAAATATGCCGGCCTACCGCAGGCGCCGCTACGGAAGGGATATCGGGGAGCTGTACAGCTTTGTCAGCACATCCGGGCGGGATAACCTGGGAATCTGCCTGGATACCGGGCATGTGGTATTCAACAAGGGTGACCCTGTGAAGGAGTTAGAGCAGTATGCCGACCGGATATTCTCGGTTCACATGAATGACAATATCTGGGGTATGCACATGGACCTGCACCTGGTTCCGGGAAGCGGCTCGGTAGACTGGGACCGCTTTCGCCAGGTGCTGGTAGGAGAGATATTCGAAGGTATGATTGTACTGGAACTGGACAGCCGGGGAAGACCGAGCAGCATTTTCAGCGAGGCAAGGGAATTTGTCCGCAAATATTTTCCGAATCCACCCGAAAAAAAACAAAGCCCGGATACGGTTACCCGTGGGAACTCAAAATGAACGAGAACAGCAAAGAATATGTAATGCAAACCGCCCGCGAGCACGGGGTGAAATTTGTCCGCCTCTGGTTTACCGACATGCTCGGTTTCCTGAAAAGTTTCGCGATCACGGTCGAAGAGCTGGAGGATACGCTGGAGGTTGGAAAGAGTTTCGACGGTTCCTCAATCGAGGGGTTCTCCAGGGTGGATGAAAGCGATATGGTAGCCATACCGGATCCCGAGACTTTCAGTATCCTGCCCGGGCGTTCGGCAAAAGAGGGAGAGGCAGCAGCCCGCATGTTCTGCGACATCTACTGGCCGGACGGCAAGCCATACGACTCGGACCCCCGCCAGGTTCTGAAACGCAACCTCAAGCGCGCCAGGGATATGGGCTACACCTATTACGTGGGAGCCGAGCTGGAATATTTCTATTTCAAGAATAACCTGCCTGATCCCGAGGTGCTCGATCAGGGGGGCTATTTCGACCTCACTCCGCTGGATGTGGCCAGCGACCTGCGGCGCGACACAGTACTCACTCTGGAGAGCATGGGCATCCCTGTGGAATCCAGCCACCACGAAATAGCGCCCAGCCAGCAGGAGATAGACCTTCGCTATGAGGACGCCCTGAGCATGGCAGACAACACCATGACCTATCGCCTGGTTGTCAAAGAGATCGCCCTGCGCAACGGTGTTTACGCCACTTTCATGCCCAAACCCCTGGCGGATCATGACGGCAGCGGGATGCACGTACACCAGTCATTGTTCGAAGGGGATACCAACCTGTTTTACAATTCGAAAGACCCGAATCGTTTGTCAGAGTTGGCAAAGGCATTCATCGCGGGGCTCCTTTGTCATTCCCAGGAGATCGTTGCAGTGACCAACCAGTGGGTCAATTCCTACAAGCGTTTTGTTGCCGGCTATGACTCACCGGTGCACATTACCTGGGCTGTTCGCAACCGGGCAAGTCTGGTGCGCGTCCCTCCGTTCAATCCGCACAGGGAACAGGCCGTGCGCTGCGAGTTCCGCCTTCCCGACCCGGCCTGCAACCCCTACCTGGCCCTTTCGGTAATGCTCGCCGCCGGGCTGGAGGGGATCGAGAAAGGCTACGAGCTACCCGAGCCTGTGGAAGAGGACCTGGCTGCCCTGAGCCGGGAAGAACTCACCCGGCGGGGAATCGAGCGCCTGCCCGAGAACCTGCTCGACGCACTGAGAAAAATGGAGTCCAGCCGCCTGGTAAGAAACTGCCTGGGAGACGATCTGTTCGAAAAACTGATCCAGAATAAGAAAATCGAATGGCAGCGCTACCACCGCCATATCAGCGGGTACGAGATGAAACGCTACCTGCCGCTGCTTTGATTACCCGACTTTATTGGCCAATCTTGCGATTTTCGAGTCATAATTCGCATTAAATTAGAGATATAAAATATTCCGGCGCTTATTATTCCTGATTAAAGGTTTAAATAATGAATCAGAAGTCGGCTACTAAGATTGACAGGTTAGCACTGATGGCAGTGCTGGAACAGATTCTGGATGATCTGGCCAGGGAAGGAAGTACGCAGGAGCGCCCCACCAAGGATGACCTTCTTGCATACCTGAAAAGCGGCTCGAAAAAACTCAACCTTTACTTTATCCGCAACCTCTCACCTGAGGCAGTCTCCACGTTTCGCAGAGACCCCACTTTCAGCAAGAAACTGTTCGCTGCCCTGCGCGAGCTTATCATTTCGCTGCACAGGCCCCTGCTTAACCCCCTTCGTGTCAGGTCCCTGGTGCAGGAGGCCGGCCTGTATCCGATGGCCGAGGTGCGAAAAGATCCTGATCTCTGGGCTGCGCGGGCCCTGGCAGATCTGCCGGTGAAACTAGATATACCGCTTTCGCTGGTCGACCTTCGCCTCTTTCTGCCACTGATCCAGTACCAGCTCGAGGCAAGGGTTCCCAAGGCAGGGAGCATCGAGGAGCTGGATAGTATCTACGGCTATATCGAGCGCGTGCTTGACGGTAGGCCGAAAATCGAATTTTTCGCGCTCCGGACGTTTGAGCTTTTCGAAAAGACATCCGATCCAGGAGAGGTCGTGGCATATTACCGGCTCATGGTAAAGCGGATTGTGGAAACACTGACAAGGCTTCCCCCGTCCAGAGAAAAGGACGAGACCCTGCTTGTGCTGAAAAATATGACAGGCCATCAGGACCTCAACAGCCTGGAATTCTTGTTCAAGAAAGAGGCCATGGCCAAGGCCGATGAAATGATGGAGGGGGCAGAAAGCTACGAGGAGCTGTTCGAGCTGAGATTTTTTTTCAGCCAGATCGGGGAACGCTCGAACAAAAAACTTCTTTCGAAAAAAACCGGGGAGCTGGCACGCTCCCTGAACATTCGCGCCGACGGCTACCTGTTACTGGAGCGACTGAAAGAGGGTGAACTGGACGAGAGCGGCCTGATCGAGCTCGTTCCCGCTGTGATCGGCAAGGCGGAGACATTCGTGATGAACGCCCCGCTGCGTTTTCTGGACCGGCTGATGAAATTTTACCTGGAAACTGCCTGTCCCCTGCTGCACAGGCTGAAAGACGAACCTGAGAAAGTACCCAGGCTGATTCAGAATTTCAAACGCCAGGTTGGTCTGCTTAATGTCTACCGCGGCCTTGACCACCTGGCAGAGGTGATGCAGCGCAAAATGGTGCTGGCGATCTGCAGTCCCCGGATGCTCAAGACCGCTTCTGATAAAATTCTCAGTTGCTTGACCCGCCTTCCCCCGGAATTTTACCCGCCGAAAGTCATGCAGGTTCTGCGGAACATGGTCCGCGAGAAAGGCTCCGGCTACCGTTTCACCACAGCGGATGCACTTCGGATTTTGGCCGCTTACCCGCCGCCCGAAGAGGAAGAAGAAGGCGAAGAAAAGGAGAGCGGTCAGTCGCTGGGCAGGTAAATGCCGGGGCGGCGGGTAAGCGGCCCCTGCAGGATAAAACAGGGCAATGATTTCTTTCTCCGGGCATAAAAAAAGGGGGACAGGTGTCCCCCTGTTTAATTCAAGAAAAAATTATTACTTCTTTTGGCTTTCCTTTACAATCCTCGCGGTGTCGCTGGCGATCACCAGTTCCTCCCTGGTGGGAATCGAATAGACTTTTACCCTGCTGCTTTTTTTGCTGATCAGCCCCTCCGTACCCACTGTCGCTTCGTTGGCCTTTTTATCAATTTCCAGGCCGAGAAATCCCAGCCCCTCACAGGCTTTCGCTCTCACCAGCGGGCTGTTCTCACCCACCCCGGCGGTGAAAACAAGCGCATCGAGCCCGCCCATCGCTGCAGCGTAAGCGCCGATATATTTTTTCAGTCGGTAGCAGTAGACATCGATGGCCATCTGGGCGCGCTCGTCACCGTTATTGCTCTCCTCGATCAGGTCGCGCATGTCGCTGGAAATTCCGGAAAGTCCCTGAAGGCCGCTGTGTTTGTTGAGCAGGGTGGTGGCCTCTGCGAGACTCAGTTCCTCCCGGCCCATAACGCAAAGGATAATCGAGGGGTCGACATCCCCGCAACGGGTACCCATCACCAGACCCTCCAGCGGTGTAAAGCCCATCGAGGTGTCCACACTCGTGCCGCCGTCCACTGCGGTGATACTGCAGCCGTTACCCAGGTGCGCAGTGATGACTTTCATCTTGTTCTTATCTCCGCCGGAAAGTTCAATGGCACGATTGTACACAAAGTAGTGGCTCGTGCCGTGGAAACCGTAGCGGCGGATCTCGTATCTGCGGTAGAGCACGTAGGGCAAAGGATAGAGAAAGGCGTGCCTGGGCAGCGTACTGTGGAAAGCCGTGTCGAAAACCGCAACCTGGGGCACACCGGGCAGGCTGCGCAGCACTGCGTTGATTCCCCTGATATTGTGAGGGTTATGCAGTGGCGCCAGCTCGATACACTGGCGGATTTTCGCGAGCACTTCCTCGTCGATCAGCACGCTGAAGGTAAATTTCTGCCCGCCGTGCACCACGCGGTGGCCCACTGCCTCGATTTCACTCTTGTCCTTTATCACACCGTGCTTTGGATGCACCAGGTAGCTCAGGATCTGCTCGATAGCTATAATATGGTCGAGAATTTCGGCGCCGAATTTGGCCTCGTAACCGTCGTGGCGGAATATGGAAATCACCGCTCCGCTCATGCCTATCCGTTCGACAGATCCCCGAGCCAGGGATTCTTTGGTGTCGGTCTGGATCAATTGGTATTTTACACTGCTGCTGCCGCAGTTGATAACTAGAATCAGCATGGAAAATTTAGCTCCTTAATAATACTGAAATTCTTAATTCGAAGTTGGTCAATAAAATTCGTCCCTTTTCTCATATTTGAAAAAGCCCTCGCCGACAGACCGACCCAGCCTTCCGGCACGGACCATTTTTCTCAGCAGAGGGCATGGCCGGTATTTTGCATCCCCGAGTTCGTGGAAAAGATTCTCCATTCTGCGCAAAACCTCGTCCAGCCCCAGGGTGTCGGCCAGAGTGAGAGGCCCTACCGGCAGGTTAAACCCGAGCTTTATCGCGGTATCTATATCCTCGGCCGAGGAGATACCCTCCATCAGGACATATATCGCCTCGTTGATCATTGGCAGCATTACCCGGTTGGTTATATAACCGGGATACTCGAATACTTCCACACTGGTTTTATTCAGATGCTTGGCGAATTCCTTGGCGAGAGTAACTGTGTCGTCATCAGTATGCATTCCCCGAACAAGCTCCACTACCGGTATTTTCGGCACAGGCTCCAGAAAATGCATGCCGATTACCTTGTTCCTGATTTTGTTGCTGCCCGCGATCTCAGTAACACTCAGCACGTTAATGTGAATGATATATAAATCCAGCTCGGGGTTGGCCTCAGCCACCTGGTGAAGGGTGTCCTGTTTCTGCTCTAAATTCACGCCCATCGCTTCGATTATCACCTGGCATTTTTTTGTCTCAGACATTTCTGTGGTGGGCTTTATCCTGGCCATGATAGCGTGCTTGTCCGATTCGGTCATGCCCCAGCGCTGGATCTCACCGTCAATATATTCGGCAATTCCCTCAATGGCCTTATCGGTCTGCTCTTTTGTGGGGCCCCAGAGAATCACTTCGATTCCCGATGCCGATAAGGTCTCGGCTATCTGCTGGGATTTATTCTTGATACCGATAACAGCCGCTTTGTCAAAGAAGATTTTACTGACTCCCTCCATTCGCTGTCCCTTTTTAAATTAGAGATAATCCTTTATTATTTGCCTGAAAGCGCCGAATTATCTCTATGAGGCGCTTGAATGTGTGAGTCTGAAAGGCATTACGCCGCAGGTACTCAAGGTGGATCGAAAAAAATATATTTTCTTCACGATTTTCAAGTTAACTTAACTTATTGCAAGAGTTTAAACTACATCGAAGATCTGCGAAAGTCAAGCGTAATTTGAGCCTGACATGAAGGGTGGAAAAATGACATTTTTCTGCCAAAAATGAGCCTGTGATACTCATATCTGTCGGTTTTTTTACTGGAATTGTTACATTGTAGGCCTGCTTAGGGAAGCAAGAAAAACGCCTATTTTTTTGAAAAGTATAAAAACATTGAAAAAAAGTGTATTGAGTTTAATATTTAAAATAGAATATTACTTGACCGGAGGAGGTCATGTGGCGAATGTATTGGATAGCATTGCTCTTGTTTTACCTGTTGAGCCTTAACTGTGGGCACAGTCATGCAGTCCGGGAGGGACAGGAGGAAAAGTTGATTACCTTTCGGAAGAATGAGGATCCAGATTCCCGCACCGAAGAGTGCTTGAGAATGGTGGAGACCCAGATCAAGCGCCGCGGGGTGAAAGAGGAAAGGGTCCTTCAAGCGATGCGCAAGGTTCCTCGCCATCTTTTTGTGCCCGAAAGCCAGCGAGATCAGGCATACAACGATTATCCACTCAAGATCGGCCATGGACAGACTATCTCGCAGCCGTATATCGTCGCCCTGATGAGCGAGTTATTGCAGATCAAACCTGAGGATAGAATCTTGGAAATCGGCACGGGTTCGGGTTACCAGGCAGCGGTTCTGGCCGAACTGGCGGCAGAGGTTTACACGATTGAGATTATCGAGCCGCTTGCGCAAAGTGCTGCTAAACTCCTCGATGAGATGGGTTACAGCAATATCAAGGTCCGGGCCGGGGATGGTTTTTTCGGCTGGCCGGAAGAGGCGCCGTTTGACGGGATCATGCTCACCGCCGCACCCGCGAGAGTACCGCAGCCCCTTCTCGATCAGCTGAAAAATGGGGGGCGGCTGGTGGTTCCTGAAGGCAAATTTTACCAGGATCTCGTGGTTTATGAAAAAATCCAGAACCAGATAAAGCGGCGAGAGGTTATCCCCGTGCGTTTCGTGCCTATGACCGGCAGGGCGGAAAAGCAATGAACAAAGATGTTAACCAACTGGACAAGTGCAGCAGTCCTAGTGCCGAAAAGCTCATGCGCTGTGTGAAAATTATGCGCCGATGAAGTAAAACAGTTTCTCGGTCAGATGAATCTCTCCAGAGCGGGGTAAGCACTGGAGAGATCTTACTACCGGTTTCATTCGAATAAACGGCAGATTTCATCCCGCTCGAATTTTCGCAAAACTCGCCGCTTTCCCTCCACGATCTCTGTCAAGCCTTCCTTGGCTCTCACAATTTCGCCGATCTCTGCACAGGCAATACCCGCTGCCTTGAGCTTATTAGTGATCGGCCCGACTCCCTCGGGTGCACAAACGATCAACAGGCTTCCCGAGGCGATCAGGCCCAGGGGATCCAGGCCCAGGTGTCCGCACAGCTTTTTTGTCTCGTTGTAAATCGGCACTGAAGAAAGGTCGACCACGACTCCCTTTCCGCTGGCTGAGGCCAGTTCGTGAATAGCGCACACCAGGCCACCCTCCGTGGGATCGTGCATCGCGCTCACGAAACCCGTATCCACCGCGAGACTCGCCTCGCGCACCACACTGATTCCGGGATCATAAAGGAAGCGCGCGGCCCTTTCGATTTTCCGATCCGTTAATATCTCTTTAGCCCTGTCCGGGAATTCCCTGGCGATCAGCGAGGTGCCCTCCACGGCAAGGGCTTTTGTCATGAGCAAGCGATCCCCCTCGGAGATTCTGTCCTTGCCGCAGAGCTTATCCGGGCTCGCCTCGCCGAGCATCATGCCGCAAACGATTGTCCTGGGCAGGCCGTGGGTGATCTCCGTGTGCCCTCCCACGAGCTGGATATCAAGTTCACGGCAGGCTGAGGCGATATCGTCGAAAATCGAGCTTACCAACTCTTCCCCGGCCCGGTTTTCCGGCAGCAGAAGGGTTGCCAGGAACCAGCGGCAGATTCCGCCCATTGCAGCGATGTCATTGGCGTTTACCTGCACTGCATACCAACCCGGGCGGTCGGTGGCGAATGTTATTGGATCGGATTTTGCAAGAAGGAACCAGCCGCCGCAATCGATAACCGCCGCGTCTTCGCCTACCCGCCCGGAGATTTTCACGCGGGGGTCTGTGAGGGGAATTTTGCGCAAGCAATTTTCCAGGAATTCCGGCGGGAGTTTTCCAGTGGCGAAAACGCTCATCCGCTGCTCCTGTCCCGTAGCGGGCTAGTCTTCCGTTCCATCGGATTCTTCCCAGACTTTATCGAGATAGTTGGAAATCTTTTTCTGGGAAATCTCCTTGTCGAGACTTTTGACAAAGGTTTCCACGCGTTTTTCGAATTCAGCCGGCACGATCATCTGGCGCTTCTGCAGCACCTCACTGATCGCCATTTCAGTGGCCGCCAGGCGCAGGGTCAGATTATGCAGGCGATCTTCCTTTTTAGAAACCTCGTTCAGTTTTTTCTCCGTATTGCGGATTCGCCGCTCGAGCTCGGCCAGCCGTCTATCGAAATCGTATTCTTCCATCTTTCGTCCCTGCCGTTGGTTTTCATTGATTTATATGATAATCTCCCGGGATTTTCCGGTGAAACCGATGTATTGCCAAGCTTTCGGCACGCCCACCCCGGGGCTATTGACAGGCAGCCCTCAGCGCTCTAGAATTAATTCCGGGACCCGATTGCGGCGCCGGTATCGGAACTGCCTGAGATGCGGGGTATGCGATGGATATAATACTCTTTGATTATCTTCTGCTTAATCAGGCTGTCGGCATAGTTCTGCGCATCGGCCTGGGTATCAAATGCTGTAACAAGTACCCGGAACCAGAGACCCGTTGCGAGACGGGTGGGCTGGACCGCTATTGGCCGGCTGATTCGCGGGCGCATGCTCTGTACAATTCTTTCCGCGTCCTGTAAACTGCGATGAGCGGAAACCTGTACTGCATACGTGGATAAATCCGGATGCGGTGTCAGAATCTCCCCGAGCACTGAAGGCATGTTTCTGTGCTGCTGAAAGTTGCCCAAACGTTCTTTCAGACTGGAAATTTCGCTATCGGCACGGGCCAGTCCAGCCTCGGCCTCCTTTTTGCATAAACTCAGAATGTGGATTTCGGTTTGAAGAGCGCTGGCCTTTAGCCCGGAATAGATAATTAATGAAACCAGGCTTGCCAGCAACAATACGGCAAGCAGGAGCAGGATCAGATAAATCCTGATCATGTAAGGAGTTTCTCTTTTCTGAGTGTAGATTACCAGATACACGCTGCGACCGTGTGTAAAGATTTTACGGCTCAGGACCCTGTGGTGTAAAGATTAGTTTCGCTCGGAATAAAAGGCAAGTAAATTAACTGTGAATTTTCGAGGCTCAGGATAAGTGAATTTCTTTAAACTGCATGCACCTTACAAACCTGCGGGAGATCAGCCCGGGGCGATAAAGGAGCTGACCGATCAGCTCAAGCAGGGTAAAAAGTTTCAAACTCTGCTCGGAGTGACCGGATCGGGGAAAACTTTCACCATAGCGCACGTGATTGCCCGCTATGGCAAGCCGGCCCTTGTCATCTCCCACAACAAGACTCTTGCCGCCCAGCTATACGGAGAACTCAAAAGCTTTTTTCCGGAAAACGCGGTGGAGTTTTTTATCAGCTATTACGATTATTACCAGCCGGAAGCCTATATCCCGAGTACGGACACTTATATCGAAAAAGACAGCTCGATCAACGAGGATATCGACCGGATGCGGCTGGCCGCCACCAGTGCCCTGCTCACTCGCAATGATGTGATCATTGTGGCCAGCGTCTCGGCAATCTATGGCCTCGGTTCACCGGAGGATTACCAGGCAATGCTCTGTCAGCTCCAGACCGGCCAGATGATCAGCCGGGAGGAAATTCTCTCGCGGTTGGTCGATATCCACTACGAGCGCAATGACCTGGATTTCCATCGCGGCGCGTTCCGCGTACGGGGGGATGTCATCGAAATCTTTCCGGCTTACGAGGAATCGGCAGTCCGCGTGGAACTTTTCGGCGATGAGATCGAAAGGATCAGCCGCATCGACCCTCTGCGCGGCGAGGGGATCGAGCTAGTGGACTCCTGTGCGATTTTCCCGGCGAAACATTTCGTGGTCACCCGCCCGCGGCTCGAACAGGCCGTGGCAGACATCCGCGTGGAGCTGAAAGAGTGCCTGGAAGAACTTCGCGCCCAGGAGAAGCTGCTCGAGGCCCAGCGACTTGAAAGCCGGACCAATTACGATATCGAGATGATGCTGGAGATCGGCTACTGCAATGGTATCGAGAACTACTCGCGCCACTTGAGCGGGCGCGCCCCGGGCCAGCGGCCCTTCTGCCTGTTCGATTTCTACCCGGACGATTTCCTCCTCATAGTCGATGAGTCTCACGTGACCATTCCTCAAATCCGGGGGATGTACAAAGGCGACTACTCGCGGAAAAAAACCCTTGTGGATCACGGTTTCCGCCTGCCCAGCGCTCTGGACAACCGTCCGATGAAATTCCACGAGTTCGAGAAACTCTTGAATAAGTCTATTTTCGTCTCAGCCACCCCGGCTGACCACGAGCTGGAAAAGAGCAGGGGCGAGGTGGTGGAGCAGATCATCCGGCCTACCGGCCTGGTCGATCCCGAAATCGTGGTCAAGCCGGTAAAGGGCCAGGTGGACGATCTGCTCGAAGAGGTGCGCGAGCGCGCCAAAAACAGCGAGCGCGTGCTGGTGACCACACTCACCAAGCGCATGGCCGAGGACCTGGCCGAATACCTGTCTCAGATGAGCGTGCGGGTGCGCTATATGCACTCGGAAATCCACGCCATCGAACGGATCGAGATATTGCGTGATCTGCGGCTGGCCAGGTTCGACGTACTGGTGGGAATAAACCTCCTGCGCGAGGGACTAGACCTGCCCGAGGTCTCGCTGGTGGCTATCCTGGATGCTGACAAAGAGGGTTTTCTGCGCAGCGAGCGCTCCCTGATCCAGACCATGGGACGCGCCGCGCGAAACGTGCGGGGCAAGGTGATCATGTATGCCGATGAAATCACCGGCTCGATGAAGCGGGCGATCGAGGAAACCGAGCGGCGCAGGCGGCTGCAGCTTGCCTACAACGAGGCTCACGGGATCACGCCGCAGAGCATCCGCAAGAGCGCCGAGCAGGTGATAGCCGCCACTACGGTTGCCGACAGCAGGCTGCGCGAGCCCGGCTGGCGGGTGGCTGCAGACAGCAGGAGGATGACTTATGCCAAAGAGATCGACCTGGAGGCCACTATCGGGATGATCGAAAACGAGATGAATGCGGCAGCCGAGTCCATGGATTTCGAGCGGGCCGCCCTGCTCCGCGACCAGCTTTTCGAATGCAAGGCCAGGCTTGAAGGCAGGAGGGTGGGTAAGAAAAAGAAGATAGCGAGAATGTCTTTCGGAACCGGTTTTAATTATGAAACTTGAACTTTATACTTAAAATTGACCTGACTGTTAAGTACTCTCTTTAATCGAAAAGAATTCCTCGGAGCTTGCTCCGGGGTAAATTGCTTGATGATTTTATCCTTGTTTTCATAGAGTTGCCGTGTGACACATACAATATTTAATCTCATCCCCCACAATTCGGAAAGAAGGGTATTTAAACCTGGTGATTTTATTTCAGATCGTGCTTGAGAGCCACCATTCCCCCCT
>CAZJQI010000064.1:0-23426 GCA_964548275.1 uncultured Gemmatimonadales bacterium | reverse complement strand
CCCTGTATCCCCTCTTGATAGAGGGGACTTTTAATGCAAAACTTAGACGTAAAAATTCCCCTCTAGAAAGAGGGGTGGCCGCGAAGCGGACGGGGTGTGTCATCCAACAGATAGTTGAAAAATTCATCCTTTTTTCTGTGATTTTTTCCAAGGTTTTTATCCTTAATATTGATTTAACTTTCAATGAACAATAAAATTATTTAAGGGTATGAATGATAAACTGATTTAAATCTTAAAAGATTAATTCCTAAAATCGCAATTTTATCCTCCCAGAAAAGTTTGTAGATAAAAGAGGATTTTCTGATGAAAACCTTACCGGTTTTACTCACTGCGCTTTCTTTTTTCTGTTTAGCCGTTCTGAATTCCTGCGAAAGAGTTTACTTCACTCACACTTCCACGCCTAACAGAATCCACACTCCGGGCCAGTCAGACGACTTTTCGCATGAAGGCAGGAATAAGTACCCGCCGTATACCGGGGTTGTCGCCGTATATGAATCGAAAGAGCAACTTAAGGAATTCAAATATGAGGTCTTGGGCCTGGTAACCGTAACTTCGAGATATGAGGCGCAGGAGGAAGAATCACAGTTACTTATCTCTCTTCAGAATAAAGCGGCCGCAATGGGAGCAAACGCGATTTTACTTATCGATAGAGAAAAAGAAGAGAATAAAATGTTAAACAGAATGAAGGCGCGTGCCATCAGGATTTTAAAATACGGCACATCTTGATCAGGTTTTTCATCCCAATCTCTGGTGATTTTTCGGCGCAGTCTCAATGTGTCCTACTCTTGCTTGCCATATCCTCTCTCCCTCACCATATTTATTCGCATACTTTTAACGCATAATCTATTTTTATATCTTTAAATATCCTGGCTTGTTGAATTTTGTTTAAAGCATTTCTGAAATAATTGCCAATTTAAGGGGTATTTTCCATGAAGCGCCTTAAAATCAAGCAGATCCTGGCAAGCGAGCAGGCAGGTGAAAAATTCAAAGTGGGAGGCTGGGTGCGCTCGGCGAGGATGTCCCAGAACGTGGGTTTTCTGGATCTCACAGACGGCAGCTCCATGGCCGGCCTTCAGATTGTGCTCGATTCTGAAACAGAGGGTTTCGACATGCTGAAAGACATCCACACCGGCAGCTCGCTACTTGCCCAGGGCACCCTGATCGAAAGCCCGGGCAAGGGACAGAAATACGAGCTTAAAGCCGATAAAATAGCCCTGCTCGGTGAGGCCGACCCGGAGACCTATCCGATACAGAAGAAAAAGCATACCCTGGAGTTCCTTCGCCAGAAAGCCCACCTTCGCGTGCGCACGAACACTTTCTCTGCAGTGTTCCGCCTGCGAAGCCACCTCTCGCAGGGGATCCACGACTTTTTCCGCAGGAAAGGCTTTTTCTACATCCATGCCCCGATAATCACCACCAGCGACTGCGAGGGTGCAGGCCAGATGTTCCAGGTGAGCGCGCCCAAGGAGAAGGAGTTTTTCGGCAGGCCGGCCTATCTCACGGTAAGCGGCCAGCTCGAGGCGGAGCTGATGGCCCTGGGCCTGAGCGAGGTTTATACTTTCGGCCCCACGTTCCGCGCGGAAAACTCTAACACGCCGCGGCACCTGAGCGAATTCTGGATGGTGGAGCCTGAGATGGCTTTCTACGACCTGACTGACAATATGGACCTGGCTGAGGAGTTTTTAAAAGCGTTATTCGGATACATGATCGAGAATGACCTGGAGGACCTGGAGTTCATGGAGCGCTGGTACCAGAAAGGGCTGATCGAACAGCTCGGGAGCATAATCGAAAAGCCTTTCGAAAGGATGAGCTACACCGAGGCAATCGACTTGTTGCAGAAAAGCGGCAAGGATTTCGAGTTTCCCACAGAATGGGGCAATGACATCCAGACCGAGCACGAGCGCTACCTTACCGAGGAAAAAATCGGCGTGCCGGTGATTATCCACGACTATCCGGCCTCGATCAAGCCGTTTTACATGCGGCTGAACGATGACGGCAAGACCGTGGCCGCAATGGACGTGCTCCTTCCCCGGATCGGCGAGATAATCGGCGGCAGCCAGCGCGAGGAGCGCCTGGATGTGCTTATCCGCAGAATCCGCAAGCTCGGGCTGGACGAGGAGGTCTACAGCTGGTATCTCGACACCCGGCGTTTCGGAACAGTGGCGCACAGTGGTTTTGGACTGGGGCTTGAGCGCACACTTCTTTTCCTCTCAGGCATGGCCAATATCAGGGACGTGATCCCTTTCCCGCGCACTCCGGGGAATGCGGAATTCTAGAAATATTTTCTTCGGATCATACTGCAGGGACACGGCGCGCCGTGTCCCTGCTTGCGTCATTTATATCTATGACGAGAGGTCTTTTTGCCTGCTAACGACAACCTGATTGTGCGCAACCGGGACCGCTCGATTCCGATCGAGGTCTATTCCAGACTTCCCCGGCTGCCGATCACTGTGGTGCTGGAAAACCTGCGCAGCAGTTTCAATGTGGGCGCGATTTTCCGAAGCTGTGAATGCGCGCGTATCGAGAAATTGATCACCTGCGGGATCACGGCCCACCCGCCGGATGAGAAGGTGACCAAGACCTCGATGGGCACCTGTGAGTTCGTGCCCCACGAACACGTGGAAACTGTTGGAGAGGCTATCGAGCAGGTGCGGGCTGAAGGCGTGCCTGTTGTGGCGCTGGAGACCACCTCGAAAAGTGTTTCGATTTATCAGACAAAAATTTCCAGGCCGGTGTGCCTGCTCCTGGGCAACGAGGCCCAGGGCTTGAGCCAGGAGGTCCTGCAGGCTGCGGACTTAATACTGGAAATCCCGCTACTGGGTTACAAAAACAGCCTCAATGTCTCTGTGGCTCTTGGTGTGACCCTTTTCGAGATATTGCGCCAGTGGGGAGAGCTGGAGGTGAGGAGGACACCCGGGTTCTCACCCTAAGATAATTCGAGAACCTTTATATCGGGATTATTGTTAACAAACAATTCCTGGATATGCGGGTGGCAGGTAAAATAGATCACCTGGTGGGTCTGGGCCATCTCGACAATCGCCTCGCAGGCAGCCTCGGCCCGCGCAGGGTCGAAATTGACCAGGATATCGTCCATCATGATAGGCAAAGCCTCGCGGTGTCTGCTCAGTTCGCGCACCAGTCCGAAACGAAGGGCAAGATATAGCTGCTCTGCTGTGCCGCGGCTCAGTTTTTCAGGTGGGAGCTTGCTGCTGTCATCGCGCAAAACTTCGAATCGCCGCTCGCCCACAATCGGGGAAATCCTTTTATATCTTCCCCCTGTCATTTTCGTCAGGAAAACCTGCCCCTGGCGCAGCACCTCAGGCTGACGTTCCTGTTCGTAGCGCCGGGTAGCTTTGCGGATCATATGCAGGGCAAGGCTTACCGCGGCCCACTCGTGCGCCAGACCGGTCAGGCTTTCCACAGCCACGGATCTGTCGAGCCTGAGTTCGCTGCTCCTGGTTTCTGTGCCCAGGTTTTCCAGTTCCTTGCCGATCTCGCCCAGCTCGCGGTTTGTCGCCTCTATCCTTTCCTCGATCTCTTCCCGCTCCTGTTCGGCGTAAGCTACCGCCTCCCTGACAGATTCCTCAGACGGCTTTTTTTCCAACTCTTGCAGGAAAGCTTCCAGGCCATAGCCCGGACCAGCGGCCACCAAGAGTTGGGAACGGGCAGCACTTATTGTCTCTTCAAGAGAATGCCTTTTCTCAGCCAGATCTGCCTGTTGCAGGAAACGATCCTCGGCTTGTGAGTCATCCTCCTTCTCCGCGCTAATTGAAATCAGCTTTCCTTTCTGTTCAAGAAGGCTCTCCTGCTCCGCCTCCAGCTTGGCAAGCTGCTCTGCAAAAAGAGCCAGCCGCTGCTCCACCTGTTTTCTGACCTTTTCGTACTCCCTCGCCTTCTCTCTCTGTTCAAGTATCTGCTTCACAGCCCCGGCTATTTCACCAGGTGGAGGCAGGGGCTGTTCAAGGGCGGAGAACAGCTCCTCTGCCTGACTGCTATACTCCTGGATACACCCGGTTATCCTGGAAACTCTTTCTTTCTGCTCATCCAGGCTGTTGAGAGTGTTGCGGGCCCTGTCCACCAGGAAAAAGACCTCGCTCACTGTGGCAGGGCTCAGGCCGGAATCCAGACCCAGCCCGGCCTGGAACTTCCTGAACTCACCCCGGGCCTTTTCCAGCGCTTCCTTTGCCGAGCGGTAATTTTCACTTTTCTTTTCAAGGGCGCGCTCTCTTGCTGCATGCTGGGATCTACCTCTGCTCCAGCTCATCCACCACCCTGCACCGAAAAGAATTCCCATAGCCAGAAATACGGCTCCTATGGAGAGATCGCCGCCTGAAACCAACCAGATACCGGCGAGAATTGCTGCCAGTGCTGCTGAAGCGAAAAGCAGGTGTGTCTTGTCCTGGCCGGAAACCGGCAGCTCGAGCTCCGCTTCTTTCAGGACCGGTTCGGTTGCATAGATTGCCTGTTCGGCCTTTTCGATCTCCTTTTTGAGATTGCTCATCTTTTCTTTGGCAGCTATGGAGCTGTCAAAGGCAAGCAGGTCTTTCTCCGTCCAGGAGGGATTCAGGTCTTTCATTTCTCGCGCAAGTTTTTTCTCCAGGGTCTCCAGTTCCGTTTTTCGGGCCGGACTGTCGGCCACGGCTGCCTCGAACCGCTCGATTCCCCGCTCCAGTGCAGTCAGAAGCTTTTCGTGCTCGAGAATCCTTTCCCACTCCGGGTTGGGCACGAACTCAGATCCGGCATTCTCTATTTTTTCCCTGATCTTCCTGATTTCCTCATCCTGCCTGCTGATTTGCTGATTGAGTTCTGCCAGACGTTCAGCGCCTCGCACCGGGAAATTTTCCGGTAACGGCTCCAGCTCCGCAAGCTGGAACTTGGCACTGCTGTATTCCTCCCAGCTTTGCCATGCCCGCTGAAAGCTGCGCTCTGTTTCGAGCCCCGCTGAAAGCTCCTTTTCCTGCTTGTTCAAATGCTCCAGCCTTTTCAGCAACTCCTCCCTGCGCTCGGTCAGTCGGTCGTATTCCCCGGTGCGTGCGCTCAGTTCAGCCAGCTCTTTTTCGATCTCGGCCAGCCGGCGAAGCAATTCGTTTACCTGCGGCTTACTCGCCCTGCTCTTGAACAACCTGGAAAGCTCATTGTTAAGATCTTTAATAAGCTCCGGTACGGCTACTGCTCCTGTACCCATTCCCGCGCTGTAGATGCGAGCCTGGAGCTGCTCGTTGTCCAGAGATTCGAGGTTTGAAAGCTCGAAAAGGCTGAACGCATAGAGGTTGTGGTACACGTCCCGGTGTCCGAATACTCTTTCCAGATAGCTTTGATCAACCGAAGCGCCGTCTTTCAGGGCCAAAGAAACCGTACCGCTTCTTCTGCTGCTGTGGCGGCTGATTATCAGGTTCTGATCAAGTTCACCGGTTGCTATTTCGAGACTGCCGCCGAGCTTGTCTTGCTCATGGAGCCTGTAATCATTGCGCAGTTTTCCGATCTTTGCCGGGGAAAAACCGAACAGGAGGTTCAGGATAATTTGGATAACAGTGCTTTTTCCTGCCTCGTTTGGTCCGACAAGCAGGTTGAATCCCGGGCTGAAAGGGCCGATTTTATAATCGCTGAAAATACCGAATCGGTCGATCTGCAAAAGCTCCAGGTGCATCAATCCTCCTCCCCTTCACCTGCCAGGCGGTCGATACAGAGAGTCTGTGCGGATTCGATAAGTTCCGGCAGTTCTTTTTCGTCCGGTTCGGCGAGAAACCTGCGGGCACGGCTGTCCTGGTACAAATCAGCCAGGATCTCGAGCAATTTCTCTTTATCTTCTTTCAGGGTAACGCGCAATTCGTCGAATTCTTCAAGCAGACCGGCAAGAAAATCATCTGCGCGGCGGCGTTTTTCAAGATCCACCAGGGGCAGGGTCCTGTTTTCGCACCTTTCGATCCAGACCAGCGCACCTGGGGTCCCGGTCCAGCGCTCGCGAAGATCGGTTTCGAGCTCGGCGATAAAGCCACGGCGGCTCAGCGTGGCGTGCAATTCTCCCCTGCCGGTGAGTGCCAGACGAACACAGAGATGCCTTCCCCCGGCTTCATCCTCGAGTTCGGCGATTCGATTCTCCAGAGCGGAGATTAGCTCTCCTTCGCCTGAGATTCCGGCAATATTCAGTTCTGTGCTCTCCCAGCGGAGGTTATCCACAGAGAGGAACTCTGTTTCGATCTTCCCGCTGTTTTCCACACTGACCAGCATTGCGCCGTGCGGGCCGCTCTCGCCTGGGTGCCTTCCCTGAATATTGCCGGGGTAAACTGCCAGAGATCTATCGCCTATTTCGCGAAGTGCTTTCTTGTGCACGTGGCCAAGGGCCCAGTAGTCGAAACCTCCCTTTTCGAGGTCTTTGACACTGCAGGGGGCATACGGTTCGTGTCCGGTATTGGTACCCAGGTTGCAGTGAAGAAGCCCGACTGCGAAAGGTGTTTTTTCATCTCTGCTAAACTCTGGTACAAGGTTTTTCCGTACCTCGCGCGTTGGGTAGCTCACTCCCCAGATCCGGGCAGCTTCCCGGCCCTCCTTGACCACCGGCACCGAGCTCACTTTGTCCCCAGGGAAAATGGTCACCAGTTGGGGCCAGGCAAGGTGTGCTGACCAGCCGTCGAGCGGGTCGTGATTGCCGTGGACCACGAACGTGGGAATCCCCTGGTCAGCAAGCCGATCAAGGGCACGGCAGAAACGAAGCTGCGCCCTGAGGGACCTGTCTGCGCTGTCATAGACATCTCCGGCAACCAGGAAAAAATCCACCTTCTTGCTTATGGCATAATCCACCAGGGCCTCGAAAGCCTCGAATGTGGCGTTCTGCGCAGCACGGGCGAGTTCTGGGTTTACTATGCGAAGGCCGGTGAACGGGCTGTCCAGGTGAAGGTCAGCGGTATGGATGAATTTCAGAGGAATCATTATTTAAAGTAGAAGTTTAAATGATAGTTTATAACCCTTAAGATATAATCAATTTACATCCATGAAGTTTAGCAGAAGACTGGTATCGAGCCGCCTGTCCGGGTAAAAAATCGCCCAGTCTGGATTGTCTGGAATGGCCTCAGCAAGCACCTTCAGAAAACGTTTCGTACGGTAAAAAGCTCCCTCGGTGTCTCCATCCCTGATTCTCCCGTAGAGCAGTCTGCGAGGCCCGATCAGCGAGGCCAGTTCCGGCAGGTCCACTGTATTGAGGATTCCTGGGATCACATTGCCGAGGTCCACCCCGTACTGGGTAGCATCCAGGCGGCCCCACTGCATGGCGCTTGAGTTCCAGAGTTTGATCAGCTCCTCGCGCGAGGAGACTTTTTGAGCGCATATCTGGGCCACGAAACTGGTGAAATATTCAGTGATCGCAACCTGCCTGATCCGCTGGTCAGCCGCTGCAGCAAGAAGCACAGCCAGTGTTTCATCCCCGATCCCCACAACAGTCAGGCTGTCAGTAGTCAGGTCCTGCCTGCGCTGGATAAAATCCACCGTACGGATCAGATCGAACGCCCTTCTCCCGGCAATCGGACGGCCCCACATGATCGAATGCCAGAGCAGGTGGTAGTTGTTATCCCGCTCGTTTCCTATTTTTCCGAGAGTTTCTCCCCTACCCCGGAGATCCACTGAAAGCACAGCCAGGCCGCGCTCCACCAGCGGCTGAACAAGCCCTGATTCAGCCACTGCCGCCTTGCCGCGATCATCCACGATCACCACAGTGCGCCTCGGGCCGGATTTGCTGCTCTCCGGGAGCCAGAGCAGTCCGGGGATGTGCTGGCCTACCTCGCTCAGGAAAAAGACCTTTTCGAGTATCACCTTACCATGCTTGGATTTACCCAGCACGAGCGGCATCAGGTTGTGTGGCTCCTCATCCGGAGGAACTGTGAGCTCGGCCACAAGTTTCTCGATTCTCTCCCTGGCTCCAGGTGATGAAAGCGGGGGCAGGTTTTCCACAGCCTGAACAGCGGCTTCCCTTGCCAGTTCCACTACTGATCCGGCCCCTTTCATGATCGAACCGTCCCTGTCGCAGAAAAGCCTGGGATCATCCTCTGTCAGAGGCTTTACGCCTGTTTCCGGGACCGGCTCGCCTGCTCCCTTGGCCCTCAGGTGAAAGTTCATCCAGCCGTACATGCTTTCGCGAAAGGGTTGGTGATAGCCGTGGCTGTAGCCGGCGAATTCCTCGAAACGTGCGGCGCCCTGCGCTCCGACCATCGCATAGACAGCCTCTGTTCTTCTGCCTGCAATCCTCGCTCCGCTGATCGGAAAGATATCATCGGATTCGCCCTGCATCATCAGCAGTGCCCGGGGAGCAATCAGCCCGGCGATCTCGAACCATTCCATTGCCCTGTAAATTCCCGGCAGGCAGCAGCAGGTGCAGTGGGGGCCGGAGTATTTGATCCAGTTGTTGAAATGGAAAACGTAGCCTGCCATGGCAGTGCAGCTTATACGATCATCAACTGCCGCGGTATAAAACGAGTTCAGCCCTCCCCCGGAGTTGCCTGTAATCCCGATACGCTGGGGGTCCACCTCGGGCATGCTGAGAAGGTAATCCACAGCGCGCATGCTGTCCCAGATCATCCAGCCGGCGACTGTCTGGCCCAAGGGCAGAAGGGCAAATCCGGCCTCGTGATGGATATTGCCTGGCACGGCGCGCTCCCCGTGGCCGATCGCATCATAGACCAGAGAAATAAACCCGAGCCTGGCGAGCATTATGCAGCGTCTTTGAATATTGAGCGTGGCCTTTCCAGTATCGAGCGCATGGCCTATCGGGCAGACAACAGCCGGCAGCTTTCCCGGCACTGGTTTTTTCGGGCGGTAAAGGTTTGCGGTAACCGGAAAGTCGGGCCGGCTGTAAAACACCACGTTTTCAAGAATGTAGTCTCCCATGTCGTGGCGGGCTATCCTGCGCGCATTCAGGGGCGTGCGTTCAGGCAATCTTTCCAATCCCAGCGCTTTTCGAAATGCCAATTCCACCCGGGGACGCCTTGCCTTCCAGCCCCGTTTGTCGGCAGGCAACTGCCAGCGTATCACGTATTGTGAGGCATCAGTTAACGCCTTGGCCAGGGCCGGTGAATTTGGGGTGATGTTGAAATCGTCCAGGGTATTTACATTCGGCGTCACAACCCAGCGTGAATCCTCCTGAGCATTTGTCTCAGGAGCGATGAAAAGAAAGTTAGCACAAAAGAAAGTTAACAGAAAAAGATTCGGACGGCTTAAACCAAGCATTATCTCAACCCTTTCTGCTTTGGCGGGCCATTTTTTCATTTACTCTCAGGAGGAACGGCCTGGATTGTGAAAGATTCGTTATAGATTTTCTCCTCCGGGACCTCGATCTCGTAAGTGGTGTTCTGTGCCCCCGGGGGGAAAAACCAGTTGACATTCTGCCGACCGCCGCCGTGAGGCCGGTAAACGTGAGTAATATTAAGAGCGGTCGGCACCCTGGGGCTTGTACGCACGAGAGCCGAAACAGCGACCTTGCTCAATCCACAGCCTGTCAGAGTCAGTTTCAGCGCGGTTCTTGCGCCGTCCAGGCTCTTTTCGCGGTAAATATGGTTGAACCAGATCCCGTTGAGCTCGTGCTCCGGGTGCGGAGTAAAACGTTCGAGTCGCTGCCAGCTTGCCCCGCTGTTTTCCGACAGTGAAAGTACAACCGAAATATCTCCTGTTTTTCCGCCGGGGAGAGGCTGGGCCAGCATGCTCAGGCGCAGTTCGTCCAGAATGCCCTCCGCTGGTGGAGTGAAAATAAGCACGCCCGGCTTTGTTTCATCTACAGGCTGGAGCCGGGGAGAGCTCTCGGCTACGGCCAGGTTTTGCATCCTCTCTCCGGGCAGGCTTTCCCCTACCTGCCAGTAGCACTCGTTCAGTACCGCGCGGTGGGGGCTGGTGGAAAGAGTGAAAACGTTCTTGCCGGTCTCCAGGCGCGGCAGGGCCATGGGCGACAGCTCAACCCAGGTTTGCAGTTTCAGTCCCTCGAGCCCCACCTGCCCTGAACCGCCGTTATCGATCCACTCGAATTTCACCTTGTAACCATAGCGGCCCTGGACAAATCTGGTGAGATCCACCCTGAACGGCACCGCGCCCCGATGCCTGTTTTCCCAGACCTCGATCCAGTTCCTGCCGCTGTCAACACTCAGGCTGATTCGATTCTGATCAGTTTCTTCGATCCGCCAGAACCAGCCGCTCACCACTGCGCCCTCGGTGTTGTCCTCGAAATTGGTCAGGTCGTTCTGAAGGCCCGCGATTACCCAAGGAGTGTTGAGCTCCAGCACAAGGGTCGCTTTCTCTGTTTTGGTCGCTGCTGCAAGCGGAGGAAGTTCATCTCCCTGCTTTACCAGCACTCCCTTCATCTCAGGGTTTTCGACACGGAATGTATTCGACCTCAGGTCAGGTTCATAGATGAACAGCCCATTGCCATAGGATGCGGGCACGGAGTCGGTCCAGGCCATCGAGTTCTGGCGCACAGGGCCCTCGATCCAGTAGCTGCGATGCTGCGTACTGACTTGTTCAGGGAAGGAAAGCGGGTCGAGATAAAACCGGCCTCTTGGACGGTAGTAGCAGGTCACGGACTCCCGGGTGCGAAGGCCGAGACGCATGATATGGGCCAGCGAATATGGATGGTAGTCCTTCCAGCCTTTGATAGCGATAAATGCCTTTCTCATCGCATTTGGCGGGTCCCAGGGGAAAAATGGGTCAGGCCTTCGGCCCTCTCTCAGCCACAGGTCCGGGTTTGCTGCCAGTTCATCCACAGAGGCCAGAGTTTTGTCATCCGGAAGATAGACATAGCCGAACATGTCCGTATCGATATAGTTCCACTTGCCCTCGAACCAGACCTCAGGCACAACGTGTCCGGTGGCTCCCCTTCGCCTGGCCTTAAGCCCCGCCAGATTATAGAGCGCACACATGGTAGTGCTGTTGTTGCCGCAGAGGTCGTAACCGTAAACACCAATAAGTTTAAGCGGGTCGCTGACTTCCCTGCCGCCCTCATATGGCCCGATATAGTGGATCTGGTGTGCCATCCCGAAACGATGCAACGCCAGTGCCTTTTCCCGGTCGCTGCTCAGGCCCGCGGTCACTTTTTTGACAATCCCTTCCAGGCTCCAGCATCCCGGCTGCGCGCTTCCCACAAGCTTGACCGAATAGATTTCCGCTTTCACACCCCCAGCCGGTAAAAACACGAAGCCCAGGATTATCCAAATAAACAGCCGTTTCATCTGCACCTCCAGTGATCTAATAAATACATCAATCTATATTTATAAAAAGAATAATCCGATTCAAATAAGAAATCCGAACCTTAAACCACTAGCCTGCTTGCCGGCTGATTAGTTTTTAAGATACGAAACGGCCCTGATGTTGAAAAGATAAAAATTGAATGGGAATGCCTGGCTGAATTCCTGAGCCGATCCTGAAACCGGCTTACCGGTTATCAAATACTTGCAATTATTAGCATTTATACATAGCTTTAGCGTATTATATTGTTAGACAATCCATAAATTCGATTAGATTTTTTCGTATGAGCAAGGAGATTGTGATGAAAATCCGCAAGGCTGTGGTACCTGCAGCGGGACTGGGTACACGATTCCTGCCCGCCACAAAGGCCCTGCCGAAAGAAATGATCCCGGTCGTGGACAAGCCGGCCATCCAGTATATCATCGAGGAAATAGTCGACAGCGGCATCGAGGACATCCTGGTGATCACGGGTAGGGGCAAAAGAGCGATCGTTGAGCATTTCGACAAATCGATAGAACTAAACATGACTCTCAAGGAAAAGGGGCAGGAATCCGTTCTTCGCACCCTGGAAAAAATCGAGCAGCTTGCCGACATACATTACCTTCAGCAAAAAGAATCTCTCGGCACCGGACACGCAGTGCTTAAAGCGGCCAATCATATTGCTGGCGAGCCGTTTGCCGTGCTGTTCGGTGACGATCTGATAATGGGAAAGGAACCGGCGCTGAAAGAACTGATCAGTATCTACGAGAAATATAACAGCACTGTTATTGGTGTTTCCAAGGTGCCGCCGGATAAGGTCTCGCAATACGGTATTATCAAAGGCAAGCCGATCAATGGGGAGTTCATTGTCGAGGAAGTGATTGAAAAGCCTGCTCCGAACCAGGCGCCCAGCAATCTGGCCCTCTGCGGTAGGATGATCTTTACCTCGGACATTTTCGATTACCTTCGCCAGACAGAAATCAATAAGGCCCATCAAGAGATTCTGCTCACAGACGCTATCTTCGCAATGGCCAAGGAGAAAGTGGTTTACGCACACATTTTGAAAGGCAAGTGGCACTCTGTGGGAGATAAATTGTCCTTTGTCAAGACAACCATTGAATTTGCGCTGGCCCAGAAAGACCTTAGGGCTGGCTTAAAGGAATTCCTCCAGAACCTCAAGATTTAAAGCGATCCGGGGAGATAATTCAGTAAGAGTGATTGATGGACTGTTTCAGCCCGGGTGAAATCACGTGCAAAAGATGTGGGAGAGCGGACAAAGGTTATTTCTGGCGGCTCTCAAGAGCACTTTAGGCCAAGCAGTTATACTTGTGGTTCCCCTTCTCCTGTTCGGCTGGCTGATTCATCTCTGTTCGAATTTTCTTGAAAAAAGCGCCGTGAGACTTCTCGGCCTCAAAGCTTATCTTTACCTGATCGCCTGGCCCGGCACCATGATCCATGAGCTGGGCCATGCTATTTTCTGCCCCTTTTTCGGCCACCGTATCACGGATATGCGCTTCTTTTCATTCAGCATGCGAAAAAATGCAGGTTATGTCTGTCACAGTTACAGCGGACGAAACCCTTACCACCTTATGGGAAACTTCTTTATCAGTGTCGGTCCGCTGATCCTGGGAAGCGTGGTTATTTTTTTCTCCCTGCGCTTTGTAGCAGGTCTGCCCCTATCCTGGAGCGACATGATTGAGGGGGGTAAATCGATCGCTCCTGCCGGAAACCTGACCGGTGGTCTCGTACAATTTTTCAGCTTTCTCCAAACGATGGCTGCAAAAATTTATAAAAGCGTGGATTGGACGGGATGGAGGACCTACCTTGCCGCATACCTTATATTAAGTATCGGCAGTGGGATGACACTCAGCCGCCAGGACATCTCTACCGCCTCCTCCGGACTGGGAGTTATCCTGCTCGTGCTTTTCGGGATGAACCTGCTTCTTGCTGTTTTTGGCATCGCCGCTCCGGATGCTGCTCCGCTCGTTCCCTGGGCTGCATCAGGATGCCTGATCCTGCTCCTGGTTCTTTTTTTCTGTACGCTTGCCGCTCTGGTTTTGCGCTTGCTGCTCACTTTAACCGGCCGCTGAGAATTCCTGTTGAAAGGTTCAGCTTGAGATGAGCTTTCCCAAGATACGCGATATCACCTTTAACATTCTGAAAACCTGCGGTATCAGTTCTCCGCCGGTGGACCTTGGCCCGATACTGAAACATTTTAACGCCACAGTGATCATTTCGGGACATATCGAAGAAAGCGCACTTCTGCGCGCAAAAAAAGGCTGGAGGATCAAAGTCAACAGGCAGTTGAGGGAAGAAAGGCGATCTTTCCGTATCGCCCACGAGATCGGCCATATCTACTGGTCCACGCCGGACCACCACCTGGGCGATCCCAAGCTGGGGGTCAAGCTGGAAAAATATTGCTCCAAATTCGCCTCCCTCCTTCTTTGCCCGCACCAATGGTTTGTGCAGGATGCACAGGAAGCCGACTACGACCTGTTTGCCCTGAAAAAGGTATACACCAATGTCAGCCACGAGGTCCTTGCTTTCAGGCTTTCGCATCTTACCTCGATGGTAGTGACCATATATGACAACGGCAAGCTCTACAGAAGATTTTCCTCACCCGGGCAGGGCCATCCTTCTCAAAGGCAGAAACCGGAGCAGGAAGTTTATGAAGCCGTGGATTTGTATGGAGATTACCGCGAGTTGAAAGGCGAGATCAACTGGAACGGGATCGAGCGGACGGTACAGGTTAGAGGCTATCCTGTATTCAGCGGAAATTACAGGCGTGTCATCCTGCTGACAAAGCCGGTGGTTTCGGTTACGCTGGATGAAAGTAAATTTGAAGAGGATATGCCGTATCCTTTTCCCGAATATTGAGCGTGAACAGGCTCGGAACTCACGATTTTATATCAATTACCGCGTGGTGTATGTTAAGAAACCGGCCCACCTTAATCGTGCCGTCCGGCGGCAGATTGTGGTTCCAGCTCTTGAGTGCACGCACGCTGGTTCCGTATCGCTTGGCGATAGAACTCAGGGAATCGCCCCGTTTGACCTGGTAGCGCTCCTTCTCGATTCGCACCGAGACATTGTCCATCTTTTTCGTGGGCACCGGCACTGTGATTTTCTGTCCGATACGAAGGCCGCGCCTGGCGAGCTGGTTGTCGTTCAACCTTTCCAACTCCTCTGGAGAAATGCCCAGCTCGCGGGCGAGACCGTAAACAGTGTCGCCCTTTTTCACCAGGCAGGTGCCAGTGGCGGGTGTTACCGGTGGAATCGGCTTTGGCTTGGGCGGTGGTTCGGGTTTGGGTTCCGGCTCGGTTTTCACTGCGGTTTTTGTTTCAACAGCCTGCTTTTCTGGCATTGGCTGTGCGCTCTGACCGGTTGGTGTGCCCGGGGTCTTTTGCGGCATTCTCGGGACTGGTTCAGCCCGGGCAATTACCGTTCTCAGGTCGATAACCTCGTAGCCGCCGGGCGTCCAGTGGAGCTCCTTGACCATCGTATTGCCGTCATACAGGCGGCTGGAAACTGTGATCTCAGGTATTCCGTCCCCATCGGAATCGCGGATCGAATCCAGGCTGGTGCTGACAAACTCGCGGGGGTTGTGCTTGTCATTGATCATCGGAGTCAGATTCCAGTCTCCGCTGCCGTCGCGGTAATAGACATCGAAACTGAGCAATTCCCTGGGGCCGAAAACCATGATAACCTCGCGGTGGCCGTCATTGTCGAGATCTGCAAAACGCACCTCGCGAAGGTCGTTTTCAGCCGCCATCCGGCCTGCCACAGCAGCGAGTTCGCCGCGCGGGTCCTGATCCCGGGCCCGCAAGCACGCACTAAGTACCGATACTGCAATACCGAGAATAATTAGCGTTAGAGCTTTGAAACTCATCCTGACATTCTCCAAGCCTCTGAATAAATGGAATAAAGCGAAACATATGTTTATTTCTTTTATTACTCTTTGTAAAATATAAAGATTGCCCGATTCAGGCAAGATGTGAATTCGGGCTGAACCGGGTTATACAGAGTGAGAAATGGAAAAAGGTGCGGATCAAACAGTGGAGATAAAGGCGCGCTGCAGTGATCACGAAACCGTGCGCAGAAAACTCGATAACTGGGGAGCGAAATTCCTGGGCCGGGAAACCCAGGTGGATATTTTTTACAATGTGCCACGCGGAAGGCTCAAGCTGCGGCGCAGTGAATCGGAAAACCTGCTGATCGGCTACGAGAGGCCGGATATCAGCGGCCCCAAGCATTGCCTGGTCAATCTGTATCCCTGCAGAGACACCGAGGCGCTGGACAGGGTGCTTTCAGCCAGCCTGGGCAGAAAATTGGTGCTCGAAAAGCAGCGGGAGCGCTACGTTCTGGGCAATGTCAGGTTTCATCTCGACCAGGTGGAGCGCCTGGGCACATTCCTGGAGATAGAGGTGCTGGGCAAACGTGGCGTGGACAAGGTAGAAGAGTTGAGGGCGGTTTGTGAGGATTTCATGAACAGGTGCGGAGTGAAACCGGAGGATCTCGTGGAGCAGGCTTACGCGGACCTGCTGGAGGAGCTGCCTTCCGGGCAAACCGGAGTGGCCGGGGACTGAACCTGCACCCTGAGTGAAGATTTAGCCCGTCTCCTGTGGCGCGCCATGATCCAGAAAACGGCCAGGATGAGCAGGGCGGAGTAATTCAGGATCATGAACCAGCTCCGGCCCCAGGAGATACCGTCCACTGTGAAATCGCTCAGGGGGTAGAGAAACGGAGTCGGAAAAAAGCTGTGCGAGTGGGTCGGTATATCGAGCAGGATGTGGATGATCCAGGCTGAAAACGGCACAGCCAATTCCCTGTTCAGCCACCAGAGAACGGCCCAGACAGCAGCAGCGATCACCAGGCTGTGGGTTATCGAATACAAAGTATCGAGCCATTCAGGCAGGATAGAGAGCGGCGGCTTACCTCTTTGAAAGGAACCGTGGGCTGCGCGGACAACCGTCCAGAGTCCGAACGAAAAAAGGTCCGGGCAAACACCGAAAAAAAAGGCGAGTCCGAACCGCTTTCGCCAGCCTGCCAGCATCCCGCCCCAGAGACCGTGAGCCAGAACATCCATCAATCTCCTCCCCTGTCAACCATGATCGTGACCTGGCGCTATAAAACTTACCTGGGCCCTATGGTGCACATGTAGATTATCGTTTCCCGGACTCCGTCGGTATCGAGCAGTTCGTTCACCTCGTCATCGAAAAAAGCCCCTACCAGGCAGCAACCCAGTCCCAGCGATTCAGCCGCAAGGGCGAGGTTCTGAGCTGCATGTCCGGCATCGAGATAAATGTATCGGTAAGCCCGCTGGCGGTATTTCCAACTGCAACGTTTCACCACCGCTGTCCAGAGAAAAGCCGCTGCGCATTCGAAAAACACGGGCTGATTGAATCCGGCTTTCATCAGTTGGTCTCTCAGGTCTCCACTCTTGAGCAGTTCCAGCTTGTGTTCGAGCACATTGTAATGGTAAAGCCCCATCTCTGCGCCGCTGACATGGTTGCACACAACGTAGGTCTCCACAGGGTAAAGAGCCCCGGCTGAGGGTGCGCTGCGGAACTCGAAATTCCGCGTGCGGGCGGTAATTCCCATGCTGGCCCAGAGAAGCTGGCTCAGGATTTTCAGTTCCACAGGCCTTTCCTCGAATTCCCTAAAACTCCTGCGCGAGGCGAGTATGTTCCACAGAGGCTTGCCGCCGGAAACCTCGGGATCTGGCAGCTCTACGACATCCGCCTTCGAGTATCTCTTGTAAAGCGATACCTGTTCTTCCCATGTGGGAGACCAGTCTTTCAAACTCTTCCGCCAGTACTTGGTGAGCCTCTGAAAATCATCGCCCACAGTGGATGTATTCTTTTTTTTAGCGCTCATTTATCCCTCCAGCAACGCTAATTACTTTTTTTAGTATTTAATCAGCCACCGAGGGAGGGGGCGGCGGCTGTGCGGCCTAAGCCGCACAGGCCGTTGCGCTTTTGCGCAACGGTGCGCATTCCATGCGCCCGCCGCCCCCCAGGCCCCGGGGAAACATAACATCTTACTGATTTATGAATAATACGGGTTAAAATCCCGCTCTGTTCCCTGTCCCCATTCAGCGGAAATCACTCCAATTCCAGATTGAGCTTGAACACCCGGTTCGGATTGTGGAAAAGCATGTTCTGGGCAATCTGAACTGCTGTCTTCCTGTCGAAGTCGCCCCGGTGGACCTTGACTGCCAGTGCCCGGGCGATATTGTCACGTGCGATCTCCAGATGGCCGTGAATGCTTTCCACCATGTGAAGGTCCCCGCCGAAGGCGAAAATCTTGTTGTTCGGCACGTAATCCAGCCATTCGTCGAGCATCTGGATCGTGGTGGCCGGGCTGATAATATGCATCCAGCACAGATCGAGATACGCGTTGGGAAAGTTTTTGCCGATCACTCCCCACTCGCGGCAGTACGGGAAACCGCCGTGGAACAGCGCAAACGGCACCCGTCTGTACTCGCTGATAAGATTGATCAGGTGTGAGGGCCTGCTGTCGGTAATATCGTTGGTGTATCCAGCCTGAAGGCCGGTGTGGATCTGGTAGGCCAGGCCGTGCTCCTCGGCGAAACGCACGCTCTCGTGCACGAGAAAATCCTGCAGGGGCGCAAGCTCATCATAGCTGCGGTGCGGCGTATCGATCCAGGTAGCAGCGTGGTGGGCGAACTTGCGGGCGAAAAGTTTATTGAAAGCCCGGTCGGCATCGGCCAGGGTCGTGCGCTCAAAATAGATCGAGCGGTTGTAGGCCAGGTTGTTTTTCAAAGCCACCACGTTTTTCTGCTCTTTCAGCAGTCTCTCCAGATAGCTCCACATCGCCTCGCGCATCTGGGCTGCAGAATGGATAGACCGGCCGCTTCGAGCCTCCAGCTCCTCGAGATCCTCCCTGCTGTCGGCAAGGATGAAAAATTTCGCATGACGCAGGCTGCGGAAAAAAAGTTCCGGGTATTCATCATCACTGTCGCTGTCCAGGATAACCGCGCGGATATTATACCTTTGCTTGAACCATTTTTCGTAAGAGCCCTCGGCTATCCCGGTACGGATCTTTTCCCAGAGCGTGTTGAAACTTCCCTCATCGAGGGTTTCGATCCCGAACACATCCCGGAGTGTACGCTCGATTGACCTGCCGTATCCAGTGGTTCTGGTGTAGGGATAGTATTTCAGAAATACCTCTCGCGCGAGCGCAGGATCACGCTCGGCGTTCTCTGCCGCCTCAGCTTCCTTATCACTTGCCCCGGCGCCGCAAAGGTTGCAACCCACGTAACCCAGGTCCAAAGGCGAAAAGGGATTTTCCCGGCGAAAACGTTCAGACTTTGTATGCTCGTGTGTGTCGATAACAGGCATCTGAGCAATCAGTTGCCTCAATTCTATGTAAGTAGATTCCAGTTCCTGCATCTATGATTCTCCTATTTCCGAACTATAGTTATCTTGCAATTAGCCTTATTTGCCAGGAGCGCAATGTCCTTAAAATAGGCCTCCTGGTTTGTCTGAGTCAATGCCTAAGAATGATTATCAATCGTCTGAGAATTGGTTCCCTGCGTTTCCATACCCGTGCCTGAATTCATAGCTCATTTATTTGGGAAAATTGTGCGATTTTCTCGCGCCCTTTTCACCTGTTGAGGTTGCTTTTTTCGGGTTGATATATATATTAACCACATTGGAATGAACTGAGGAAGAGGTGTCTCTTTTTCCTGTTTTGTCCAGATAAACCTTTAATACTCCTGAGGAAAACGAATAATTTATCGCCAAATACGATAAAGAATCTCGTGATTCAAGCTCGAAAGGACCCATATGAGCAAAGGAAAGAAGAAAAAATCGAAATCTTCCTCAGGGAAGAAAAAACCTGCTTCCAAGAAGCAAAACACCCTACCGTCCTTGCCTCCGCCTGAGTCTGTTGAGGGCATGTTTGCCGGTATTTTGGGTGGCGGCAAATTTCGCGCCGTGGACAAGGCGCAGGACATCATGTACGATGCCTGGGAGGCCCCAAACCGCAAACAAAGAATTGCATTGGCCAAGAAAGCTCTAGAAACATCTCCCGACTGCGCGGATGCCTATGTTCTCCTGGCTGAAGAGACCGCGGCCTCACTCGAGGAGACGATTGATCTCTATCGAAAAGGAGTCCAGGCAGGCGAACGAGCTCTCGGGAAAAAAGCGTTCAAGGAAGATGTCGGATACTTCTGGGGGCTCCTGGAAACCCGTCCCTACATGCGCGCACGTGGTGGACTTGCTGGGTGTCTATGGGAGGCCAGACGGCGCGAGGAAGCCGTGGAGCACTACCAAGACATGCTTCGGCTCAATCCCAACGACAACCAGGGAATCCGATATCTTCTCATGCCCTGCCTGATCGAACTGAACCGCGACCGGGACGCTGAAAAGCTTTTCATGCAGTACGAGGATGACTGCATGGCGACCTGGCTTTACTCAAGGGCGCTCCTGGATTTCCGGAAGCAAGGTGATTCTCCAGGGGCGAGAAAGTCTCTGGAAGCAGCCCTCGAAAATAATAAGCATGTGCCTGCCTATTTCCTCGGTCGCAAAAGGATGCCCCACACCCTTCCAGATTACTATGGTTTCGGCGACGAGAACGAGGCCATAGTCTGCGTTTTGGAGAATAAGGCGGCATGGAAATCAACTCCCGGAGCGATGGAATGGGTCGCCGCCAGGCTGAGATGATGAACCGGAGCCATCAGGATATAAGAAGCCCGAGGATATCGCAGGCAAAAGTGGTCTGCCGAAGCATCTGACAAAAGCCGTTCGTTAGAGAGTTCTGGAAGCAGAGATTACCCACCATTTAGTCTATCCGAAATCATTCGACTGAGAATTGGTTCCCTGCGTTTCCATACCCGTGCCTGAATTCATAGCTCATTTATTTGGGAAAATTGCGCGATTTTCTCGCGCCCTTTTCACCTGTTGAGGTTGCTTTTTTCGGGTTGAATGTATACTTATATATTTCTGCAAATAAAGAATTAATGCGCCTTGAAAGATATAAGCCTTGCTAGGAAAGCCTTTCACTATCAAGTAAAAGAGAAGATTCATGAACAGCAGAGAGCGTGTGCTGAGTGCAGTCAACCACAGAGAACCTGACCGTGTGCCGATCACATTTGACGCCGAGCCTGTGGTCTACGATCTCCTTTATGAGCATTTCGGCATCAATTCTCGTGCTGCGTTGTGGGATGCCCTTCACGTGGACACCTGGCTGGAGGGTCCGCTAATTAACGATCCCCGTGAACGTCAACTCGACAACGGTCTTTTCCAGAACCGCTGGGGCTACCGGATAAAGCCTCAGCCGTATACTGTGGGTGATAAGACCGGTTTTTACGAGGAAATAGTCTACTACCCTCTGGCCGAGATCAAAACAGTCGCTGAGCTTGACAGCTACGACTGGCCACAAGCCGACCTTCTCGACTTTCACCACCTGAACGAGTTACGCCGCGAACAGCCCGAGAGGGCGATTATCGCCCATATAACTCACGGAGGCTATTTCAACGCCACTTTCCTGCGCGGCATGGAGCAGTTCCTGGTCGATCTGGCGCTTAACACAAAGCTGGCCGAGGCGCTTGTGGAAAGAACCTCCTCCTACCTTTTGAGTTCGCTTGACCGGCTGCTCGAACAGGCTTCAGAAGGCTTCGATATCTTTTACGTTGCAGACGACTACTGCATGGACAGCGGGCCTCTGTTCTCGCCGGAGGTATTCAAGCGGCTGATCAAGCCTTACCTGAGGCAAATCTCCGACAAGGTTCACCGACACGGGAAAAAATTCCTGCTCCATGTCTGCGGCTCGGTACGGCTCCTTCTGCCCGATATTATCGATTCGGGAGTGGATATTCTCGAACCGATTCAGCGCAGGGCGGCCGGCATGGACCTCGAATCGTTGAAAAGAGAATACGGGAAAGACCTCTGTTTCTATGGCTCAGTGGACCTTCTCCAGACCTTGAACAAGGGCACAGTGGAGGACGTGCGCAGCGAGGTGCGCAGGAATATTGAGATCTTGGGACCAGGAGGAGGTTTTATTATCGGTCCGGGACACACATATATCCAGATCGACGCCCCGCTGGAAAACATCCTGGCAATGTACGAAACTGCTTACCAGGAAGGCGGCTACTGAACGGTTGCCAAACCCTGCCGCCCTGCCTTAAATTAAATAAGGCATCCCCTGCCCCGGAAGAATTCATCCTGTGGCGGAATCCGCCGGAGCGTTTCCCTGTTCGAATTTCTTACCTGTCATTTCACCGTGAGGTGCTAAGATGAAAAAGCTTGCGTTCATATTAATTCCTCTATCATTCCTTATCCTGGCTTCCGACAGTGTGTTGAACCAGCCGGCCTCAGCTCGACCCGGTGAAAAGACCACCCCGGCCAAAGCTGATCTCCCGTTTTCACCGGCTGTGAGAAGCGCCAACTTTATCTTTGTTTCCGGGCATATCGGAGTCGATCCCGAGACCGGTGAATTTGCCGGCAATGATATTACCTCGCAGACCAGGCAGACGCTGGAAAATATCAATGCCCTGCTGAAGAGAGAGTACAGGTCCAGCCTGAATGCTGCCGTGAAAACCACAGTATTTTTGAAAAGCATGGATGATTTCGCGAAAATGAACGAGGTTTACGCCTCTTTTTTCCCTCGCCGCAAGCCGGCCAGGTCAACCGTTGAGGTGTCGCGCCTTGCTCTCGGCGCATTGATAGAGATAGATGCAATTGTCGAAGCTCCCGGATTCTTGCCGGTAAAACAGTAAACAAATTATTTCTCCCAACAAGTACACAGGTTTTTTCGATAGCTCTGAGAAATAAACTCAGTACTGAGTTAGCCAATCAGAAATTGGAGAACAGATGAGCCACCACTTGACAGACAGCCGGGCTTTGCAGGAATGTGTCGAAAAGGCAGTCCGCGAAACGCCGGTATTGGACATGCATACCCACATTTATCCGCCGCCGTTCGGGGACCTGCTCCTCTGGGGCGTGGATGAACTCCTGGCCTACCACTACCTCGTTGCCGAGTTGTTCCGCTACTCTTCTCTTACCCCGGAGGAGTTTTTCTCCCTGACCAAACAGAAGCAGGCAAAACTGATCTGGAAGGCTCTGTTCTGTGATCATTCACCGGTTTCGGAATCAAACCGCGGAGTGCTGACAGTGCTGAATAAACTGGGACTGGATATCGGCGCGAGGGATCTGAACGCATTCAGGAAATATTTCTCTAATGTCGGAGTGGAAGATTACATAGACAGGGTGTTCGAGCTGGCAAACGTGGAAGCCGTGGTAATGACCAACGACCCGTTCGATGACAAGGAGCGCCCGGTGTGGCTAAACGGGAAGGGTTCCTCCGATCCGAGATTCAGGGCAGCCCTGCGGATCGATCCCGTGCTGATGGACTGGGATAGAAGCGCAAGCCGCCTGGACGGCTGGGGATATAGAACAACCCCTATGCTTACTGAGGAAACCCTTTCGGAAATCAGCCGTTTCCTCTATGACTGGATAGAAAGGATGAAACCGCTTTACCTGGCTGTGTCCCTGCCGCCGTCATTCTGTTTTCCTGAGGAAAGCAAGCGCGCCAGGATTATCGAAAGCTGTATCATCCCGGTTACCCGCAAGGCCGGGATACCTTTCGCGATGATGATCGGAGTGAACAAGCTGATCAACCCAAGGCTGGGCCATGCCGGAGACGGAGTGGGGAAAAGCGATGTGGGCACAGTGGAGGCCCTGGCCAGAAAATTCCCGGACAACCGTTTTCTGGTCACTTTCCTGTCCCGGGAGAACCAGCACGAGGCCTGTGTGACAGCCCGCAAGTTCAGTAATATAATGCTGTTCGGCTGCTGGTGGTTCATGAACAACCCGAGTATAATCCGCGAAATAACAGCAGAGCGGCTCGAACTTTTAGGCACGAGTTTCGTGCCCCAGCACTCGGACGCTCGCGTGCTCGACCAGTTGATCTACAAGTGGAGCCACTCGCGGGAAATTATTTCAGAGATTCTTTTCGAAAAATACGAGTATATCCGCAGAGCGGGCTGGCTTGTGAGCAAGAAGGAAGTCCGGCGGGATGTGAAAAACCTTTTCTCAGATAATTTCAAACGGTTTGTGGGAATTGAAAAATAACTGTGAAAAAACAGAGGGGCACGGCATGCCGTTCTCTTATAATTTTTCAATTATATCCAGTACTGTTCGGTTAATTAATAGTCAGAAAGAAAAAGATTATTTTTCATGTTACTTTTGTAACCAAAAGTAACCAAAAGT
>CAZJQI010000063.1:0-23725 GCA_964548275.1 uncultured Gemmatimonadales bacterium | reverse complement strand
TTATTCATGGCTATTCAGAGTTGCTTGACAGAAGGGCTTTCAGGATACCGGAGCTAAGCGAGGAGTGATTCTTAGTTAGTAATGTCCTTTCTAATCTCCCATAACCAGTCCTTATTCACAGATACCTACCCCCGTTTCACAAGATCCAGGCACCTATTTTAGGAGCACTATTTTTCTTGTCTGCGTGAATCCCCCGGCTTTCATTCTGTATGTATAAGACCATCCATTTTCGGCGTATCCACAACTCCTTGTAGGCGGACGCTCAGCCGGCAATTCCCGGTAAAGATGTCAGTCAGAAGGAGAATCACGTCGTTGATCGAATAAGTGCTGTCACCATCCCTGTCAAGGCGTGGATCACCCGGGGATGAACGTGCCAGAAGCAGCAGGGCGATTACATCGCGGATGTCGGCGCGGCCGTCATTGTTGATATCACAGGGTTTCCGGATTTCTGTGCGAAGCGCGATAATGATCTCGATCAACTCGTCCCTTATTTGTTTAATCCTTTCTTCCGTGATCAATGTTTCGGGGTTTATCGACTTTCGTATTGCCTCGATTGTATCAGCAGCCCATTGCGCCTCTGCTCCGGCCTCTTCGATCAGGCCTTGGGCGGTTGCCATGTAGCGGATATCATCGATTCCCTCCCGGATTCCCTCCCAGTAGGTTGTCCTGATCAACTTTTCCGGATCGTCGGTATGGGGGTAAACCGCGCAGCCATCCGGGTCGTATTTCCAGTAATTGTACATCCAGAACCAGGTAGCCTGGGCGTCGCTGCGCCAGGCCATCAACCCCATCCTGTAGCGGGATTTGGAGACCGCGTTAAGCGGAAAGCTGTAAACCCAGCAATCCAGGCCGTGAGCGGCAGCCACGTCCCGGCAGCCGAGATAATCGCCGTCCGAGACGATTATATCGCACTGGTTGCTCAGATCCTCGGCCCAGCTTCGCCGGTTCATCACCACCCCATACACCCTCGTGTCCGGCATTACTGTTTTGAGCAGATCGAAACGGCTCTTGTGGCGCTCGATCAGGCGCTCTGTGGGCTCATCGTAGATCAGAACGACCAGCTCGGGATAATTCATCGAGTTCCAGTGGTCGAGGATCTGGCGCAGGCCCTCGACAAACAGGCTGTCCAGCTGGGGACTTATTTCCGGGCCCCAGGCCGCCTTACCGCCAATTTCAGGATATCTTATTACCGGGATATCGAAAGCTGCGGCAATTGCGCGCTCGTAATGCATGTTATAGTCGTTTCCCAGGCTGATTGTCACCGGCCCATTCATTCCCCCGGCCAGGAAATTGGCCATAAAATGATCCAGCCCGCTGAAATCCAGAACCAGCTTATCTCCCTCTCTAATTACCTGGATCCCTGTCCCGGACCAGAAAAACTGGATCGCGTTCAAGCCATGCTCATTCATATCGCGGTACCAACTGGCAGGGATATCGGTGCCGGCCATGAAAACCCCGCCGGTTATCGGGCTCACCGCCAGAGTGAACGGGAGAACCTCGCATTGGAGCGGCAGAATTCTGGTTTCCGTTGGAGTCTGGAGAACCACCTCTGCGGTGAAGGTTCTTGCCGGCGCATTCTCCGGCGGGTGGACTGTAATCCAGAAGTAATAGTTTATGTTGGCCATAAGGTCGGCTGCTCCCTCTATTTCGTAAAGACGGTTATAGGGAGTGGTTGGCTCCAGGCTTCTCACCTCGTGAATTTCGAGCCATTCCAACGGCAAAGCGAAGGAACCTTCCACCGAGACAACCGAAACCGTTAGCGAGACTGCCTCGCTTGAGCACACCGCGAAAGATACCGGTTCATACTCGCCCCTTGTAACTCGGAGGCGGAGCAGCGTATCCGGATTCACCGGGGCGGATAAGGTCTTGTCCATGAATTTAAGATAATCATGAGCCCAGGCTGCAATACCCGCCCGGCATGGAGTGGTAAGTATAGAAAGCAGGAGAATGATTAATGTTTTTTTCATCGCCAAGCCTCTGCAAGCTTTGCCTTATCGATTTTCATTGAATTCAGATTTTGTTAGCAAATATTAGTAAATAATTAGGATATTTCAAAATACTCTTTAATATATAATAATACAAAACTGATTTTAGCGAGATTGTAGAGATAAAGCGCTGGTTGGAATCTTATTTTCTCATTCCTGACACCGGATATGCGAAAATGAGAAATCCGAATCTCTCTGCTTGCTGCTTAACTCCTCAAATCAAAGAACTTAGATTCAAATCGGGCACTGGCATTCTTTTTGTTTCTGTCATTATCTGATCTGAAAAAGTAAACATCTTTCGACTAACTCTGGTAATCTTTAAACAAACCTGGAGATCAGAATGAATCGGCGAAAAACAGGTATTATCGTGCTTGCCTTGTTTGTATCCTTCTTATTGAATACAACCGGGATCGTTTTTGCGGATACTTTCCTGCTCGATGATTTCGAGAGCGAATCAAGCTTGAAACAGTGGAAAGGCCCGGTCTCTCTTTCAGGGGAGTATCCAGCTCACGGCAGAAGCTGTCTGCGGCTCGACCTGTCGGACAGGCGTTCGCGCGTGCTGGAAAGCGAGAGTCTTCCCGGCGACTGGAGCGGCTACGAACTGCTCAAATTCGACATTTACAATCCCAGCGGCACTGTCCGGATAGCAGGGATTCAGATTTATGACGGACTTGGCTCTGATGAAGACGCTGAACTTCGTGGCCAGAGCTATCGCGGCGGGAAAATATTCATGAACAGAGGCTGGAACCACTACGAGTTCATGCTCGACAAAGCGAGGGTCGAGGAGGGCGACAGAGGGCTGGCATTAGGTAAAATCCGCAGGTTCCGGCTCGATTTCAGCCGCCTTGGCGGTGAATTCTACCTGGACAATTTCCGGCTGGTCTCCGGAAAAGAAGACCCGAACACAGCAACCCAGGCTGACCCGCGGAGCTGCCGGGTGGTAATAAACAACCGTTACGTGTTCCCCTCGCTCTACGGACCCGAGGAAAAAATCAAACCTAGCCAGGAAATTTCAGACTTAAGGAAACGCGCCAAAAAAGCTGTAGCCAGGCTCGAAGCAGAACTCAACACAGCCGAGCTTCAGGGCTACCAGACCCACTACTGGCGAATCCCGCTTATTTCAGCCGAGGTCGGCATGGGTGTGCGGAGCAAACTGGTCTGGTTCCAGAGCGAGGAAGAGGAGAAAAAGATTCTCGAACATATTATCGCCTCTTGCACCAGGGCGGCCGGGGAGATGAGCACCATCCTTTCAGCCGCTGACCAGGAGAGAGTTGAACTGCCGGAGGATGAGGTCAATCCGCACCTGCTCTACGTGCCGGACTACCCTGTTCTGAAAGGTCTGAAACAGAAGGACGGTTATTTCAGGGACGAACTGGGCAACCCGGTGCTGATCCTCTCGGTGCTGAATGTAAATGACGGCCCGCTGATGGATTATTTCGCGCCGTTCAACCACCGTCTGGAAAGCTACACTGTGGGCGGTGGCTCCCGCTACGATATCGAGACCTCGCCGGTATACGAGGCATTTCACAAGTACCCGGACACCCATCGCGTGGGCTGGGACGGCTGGTGCGGCCACCTGATCAAGGACAGGTGGTCCATGGGCGGCCGCAAGGAAACCGTGGTGCTCTGCCTGGAAAGTCCACATATCCGGGAGGCGGTGCTCAAATACATGAAACGGCGCTATGACCAGTGGAAAAACAACCCGAACCTGCTGTACAATATCATGGCCTACGAGCTGATGTATATCTGCTATTGTGAGAAAAGCCAGGAGATGTTCCGCAAATGGCTCCAAGACAAGTACGGCTCGATAGAAAAGGTAAACCAGACCTGGCGTACCTCCTACGGCTCGTTCGACCGGATAAGGGCTCCGGAGACTAAAAACGCAGCGCCTGTGCAGGAGGTGAACCGCGCTGCCTGGTACGACTGGGCGGTGTTCAACGCCCGGCGCTTCACTGACTATCTCAAGTGGAACAAGGCCGAAATCCGCAAGCTCGACCCGGATATCCCGATCTGCGCAGGCGGCACCTCGAGCATGCTGAGCTCAGCCAACAGCACTACAGGCATCGATGAGGAGCTGATAATCAACGAGGTCGATGATGTGATTCTCAACGAGTCCGGGCACTCGCATATTTTCTCCGACCTTTTCCTGAGCCTGAGCAACAGGAAAATGGCGATGGTCGAGCCTGAGATGGGCGGCTCTGCCCACGGGACACTGCTGCATTTCCTGAAAGGAAAATCATCGATTGCCAAGTGGTGGTGGGCGCGCACGCCGAGTGTGGAGTACCACTCGATGAACTCCAGTTCCATTCCGCACGGCTGGAATATCACCCTGGCTGATCTGGAGGAGGTACTGCGAATCGGGCTGGATATCCGCCGCCTGGCAAATGAAATCACCGGGTTCACCAAACCTGAGCCGGAAGTGGCGATCCTTTACTCCAGGAGCAGTATCGTGCAGGCCCCGCCCCGCCTTCACCGCTCAGGCCGCACCCCCTATCTCAATGTCCTGCACGCCGCCTGGGAAGGCTCCCGCTACCTGGGCTGCCGGGTCGGTTTTGTCACCGAAAGGCAGATCCTCGATGGCAAGCTGTCTCGATTCAAGCTTCTGATCGTGCCTGCGGTCAAGTATGTTCAGCCTGAAGTCGTTGACGCGGTGCTGGAATATATCGAAAAAGGCGGCGTGGCGCTTGTTGTGCCTGAATCGTTCCTTTTCGACCAGTACGCTCACGAACAAGACAGGGTCCCTGAATTGGGCTTGAAAGTAACCGATGTCATCCTGCCGGAAATTCTGGGCGAGGGCGAAATGGTGCAGAACTACGACCAGAGTTTCACCCAGACTATTGTTTACGGTGAGGTAAAAAGGGAGATAAGGGCTGGCAACGGGGACATTTTCCGCGGAAAAAACGGGCTGATCCTGCACTCGGACGGCCTGGTGCAGAAAATCGACCCGGGAAATAACAAGGTGCTGGCAAGTTTCACTGACGGCAGCCCGGCTATCGTGCTGGTGAAAAAGGGCCGGGGAACTGTCTACTACCTTGCCGCGCCGCTGGGGGCAACGGACTATCATCAGATTTTAGCTCCACTGGCCGAAAATCTCGATCTGCGGCGTCCGCTTGTCGGTGTGGATGCAGACGGCAACCTGGTCACCGGGGCGGAGGTGCGTGCCGTGGAGCGTGAGAACGACTATCTGATGTATGCAAGCAACCTTGGGTCGTCTCCGGTGGAATTTACGATAAAGGGAAAGGGAGAGATCGGTTCTGTGGAGGACCTTCGCACCCTTCGGCCTGTGCCTGGCGGAGAGGTGAGACTCGGCCCCTGGCAGGAGACGATTTTCAGGATCGAGAAGGCCGGAAACCGCTGATACCTCATTAACCCGGATTATTCATGAAACTCAGACTTTGACAGGGCTAGTCAATTATTTTCACATTTTTATCAGCCACCGAGGGAGGGGGCGGCGGCTGTGCGACTTGGGTCGCACAGAGCGTTGCGCTTTCGCGCAACGGAGCGCATTTCATGCGCCCGCCGCCCCCCAGGCCCCGGGAGAACATAACATCTTACTAATTCATGAATAATCCGGGCTAACTTATCCTCCTCAAACCTTATAACCGGATCGGATGAGATATGATAAACCATACATTACTGAATGCGCTATCGCTGGCCTTTCTGACAGTGATTGGCTGCAGCTCTGGAAAAGGGACAAAAACACTCGTTCTGGATGATTTCGAAAGGCAGGAATCTCTCGCTCGCTGGACAGGCCCAATGTCCCTGTCCGGCGAACACCCTGCCCATGGCAAGAGCGTGGTTAAAATCGATTTGAACGACAGGCGCACCCGCATCCTCGAGACCGAGGCTATTCCCCGCGACTGGAGCGGATACGAGCTGTTGAAATTCGACATTTACAATCCAAGCGAACGGATCCAGTCCGGCTTGATCCAGATTTTCGACGAGCTGGCTACAGATGAAGAAGCAAGCTGGGAAGGCCAGTCGTACCGGGGACGCAAGATTTTTATGATAAAGGGCTGGAACCACTATGAGCTCCTGCTGGCCAAAGCGAATGTCGAAGAGGGCAACCGGCCTCTTGCTCTGGATAGAATACGCAAGTTTCGCCTGGACTTTGGTCGCATCAACGGTGGCGTGCTTTACCTGGACAACATCCGGCTGGTTTCCGGCGAGGAAAACGCCCAAACCGCATCGCTGGCTGATCCATGGGACTGCCGGGTGGTGATAGACGACCGTTATGTGTACCCCTCGCTTGCCGGCCCGGAAGATAAAATCGAACAGGATCCCGAAATATCAACTCTTAGAGCGCGGGCAAAAGAAAAGGTGGCCCATCTCAAAGACAAGGTCAAAGCCGCTGAGGCCATGGGATACCAGACTCTTTATTGGAGAATCCCTCTGGAAACTGCACGATTAGGCCTCGAGGTGAGAAGCAAACTGGTCTGGTTCCAGAATGAGGAGGAAGAAAAAAAGATCCTCGAATACGTGATCGCCTCCTGCACAGAAGCCGCAGATGAAATGGACCGCCTGAAAGACCTATACGTACCTCCTCTGCCCAAACTGAAGGGCTTAAAACAATCGGATGGCTTTTTCCGCTACGAGAACGGCGCCCCGGTGATCTTTCTGGCAATGCACTCGATCAACAGGGGCGCGCTGCTGGATTATTTCGCCCCGTACGACCACGTACGAGAGACCTATACTGTGGGGGGCGGCTCCAGAGGCGATATCGAAACTTCACCGGTCTACGAGGCTTATCATAAGTATCCGGACACACACCGGGTCGGCTGGGACGGCTGGTGCGGCCACCTGATCAAAGACAGGTGGTCCATGGGCGGCAGGAAAGAGAACGTGGTGATCTGCCTGGAAAGTCCGCATATCCGCCAGGCCGTGCTCGAGTACATGAAACGGCGCTGCGAGCGCTGGAAGAAAATGCCGAACCTGATGTACAATATCATGGCCTACGAACTGATGTATATCTGCTACTGCGACAGGAGCCAGCAGATGTTCCGCGACTGGCTGAAAGATAAATACAATTCTGTTGATAAGGTCAACAGCATCTGGCAGACCTCCTACGGCGATTTTTCAGAGATCACCGCACCCCCGTGTAAAAATGCTGCGCCTGTGCCGGATGTGAACCGCGCCGCCTGGTACGATTGGGCCTGCTTCAACACCCGCCGCTTCACCGACTATCTAAAGTGGGTCAAGAGCGAGATACGCAAGCTCGATGCGGATATCCCGATCAATGCCGGCGGCACATCCAGCATGCTCAGCTCTGCCAACAGTACCACCGGAATAGACGAAGAAATGATAATCAACGAGGTTGATGATGCGATTCTCAACGAGTCCGGGCATTCGCATATTTTCTCAGACCTTTTGCTCAGCCTGAGCCAGGAGAAAAAGGCGATGGTCGAACCGGAAATGGGCGGCGGCGCGCATGGGCTCCTGCTGCATTTTGTTCACGGCAAGTCGACAATCGCCAAATGGCTGTGGAGAGAGCAAAACAGCCCTGAATTCCCCATGTTCGCAGCCTCATCGGTTCCAATCAGCTGGAACATACCGCTTTCTGAGGTGGCCGAGGTACTGAAAGTCGCTCTGGATGTACGGCGTCTGAACCGTGAAATCGAGGAATTTACAAAGCCCGATCCCGAGGTGGCCATTTTCTATTCCAAGAGCAGTATCGTACAGGTCCCGCCACACCTTCACCGGGCGGGCCGTACCCCCTACCTTGATGCGGTCTTTTCCACCTGGGAGGGTTCGCGGCTTCTCGGCTGCCGGATCGGCTTTGTCAGCGAAAAGCAGATTCTTGCCGGCAAGCTCTCCCGTTTAAAACTCCTGATCGTGCCTGCGGTCAAATACAGCAGGCCTGAGGTCACGGATAAGATTATCAAATATGTCGAAACCGGAGGCACGGCAGTTGTGGTTCCCGAATCCTTCCTGTTCGATCAATACGCCCGCGAGAACAACCGGGTGGCGGACCTGGGTCTGAAAATAACCGGTGTCATTCTGCCGCCGGTGCTGGGCGAAGGCGAAATGGTGCAGAACTACGACCAAAGCATCACGCAGACTATTATTTACGGTGATGTCAGGCAGGACATAGTCACCGAGGAAGCTGATATTTTCAGGAACAAGCGCGTACATTTGCACTCGAACGGCCTGATCCAGACTACCGATCCCGGTAAGAACACGGTGCTCGCCCGTTTCACTGACAGCCGCCCGGCGATAGTGCTGGTCAGCAAAGGCCGAGGGTGCCTGTATTACCTGACAGCACCGCTTGAGCCGACCGATTACCACAAGCTGCTGGCTCCGCTGGCAGACAAGCTCCACTTGCGGAGGCCGCTGGTCGGTGTGGATGCATCAGGAGAGCTGGTCATCGGCGCAGAGGTGCGTGCCGTGGAGCGCAGGAACGACTATCTGATCTATGCAAGCAACATTGGCCCGTCGCCAGTGGAGTTCACTATCAGGGGAAAGGGTGATATCGGCGCTGTAGAAGACCTTCGCAGCCTGCGGCCGGTGCCTGGCGGGCAGGTGAGGCTCGGCCCCTGGCAGGAAACGATTTTCAGGGTGGGGAAAGCGGGCCGTTAAGCTATTTGGCCAGTACAAGGTTTTTCAGTTTCGAAGGCTCTCGGCAATCCGCGCAAGCCTGGGCTCTCCCGGGAAACGCTCCAATCCGTGACGGGCAACCTCCCTGGCCAGCAAGATACTCCGATACCACAATTTTTCATCATGTCCTGAACCCTGCGGTTAATAATATTGGTATCCCCTCACTATTTGTGCGGCGGGGCCAGGTATTCCTGCACGTCCAGCCAGTGCTCGCGCATGATACGCGCTTTCTTTTTGAGTTGATCGATCAAGTCCGGCCCGAGCAGGAAAGCATCCTCGTAGCGCGGGTTTTCAGCCCGGGCGACCAGCTCGATTCCACCGTCTTCAAGCATGGCGATCAGTTCGTTCGTATTGTCGAACTCATCGCGCATGATCTCGATCCATTCGAGATAGCCCGGGTCGCCCTCCCAGGTTTCGACTTTTAAGGAGATTTTCGGCTCGCCGGCCAGGATATCGGCGTACTTGTCTCGGATCAACTGGGCGTGGTAGAAATTATGAATCGAGCGCACCTCGCTGGCCCACATCTTGAAGCCCAGGGCAATTTTATTCAGCCATTCCCCTTGCGGGGCATTCTCCAGATTCTCCATAGTCCGGGCTGCGCTGCGAGCCATACTCAACGCCCGGCGAAGGCCTCGGTCATTCCAGTTCGCCGTTCCATGCATCCTGCTTCCATGAAGGTCGATATAGTCCATGCGGGCTTCGTTTTCGTGGATGTTGAAAATGTGCGGCAGGAAATAGGCCTCCTCCCCGGGAGTGAGAACCTCGGGCTTGATCAGCAGGGGCCGGGTGAGATGCCTCATTGAGACCCCGCAGTAAAAGTTGCTGTAGTGCGGCGCGGCCGCGTTTTTGGTTGCGAACGCCTGGTGCATATTATACAGGGCCTCGAACAATTTTTCCCGGTTTTGTTCTCCGCCCCACAGGGCTGCTATTTTTTTCAGCTTTTCCAGCCGCTCGGTTAGAGAGCCGGTTGGCTCAGCTATGCAATCCTCGACAATATCAAGGAGTTTTCCTACGGTCTGGGGCCTATCCTCGTACCGGTCGTACATTGCGGAAAAATTGACTATTATGTTGCTGACACCGGGTTTGTGATAGCGCTCCATGGACTGGATCACCGAGAGGGGATCGATAATGCCGATGAAGGGGTAATTCTGGTTAATCATCGTTCCCACACTCATCAGCGAGGGGTCCCGGCTGTTAATATAGGCTTTCTCCGGCAACATGGGCAGGATTACATCCATCTCGTTCTGCCAGAAATTGACATTGCTCCAGCGAAAAATAATATCTCCTCCGCCCTTGCTCGCTCCCCGCTGCACGGTCAGGACAAGGTCCCGGACCCGCTCCCCGGCGGTGCGGCCTTTGCAGTGGCGGGGGCCGTTAGGGCCGGGGTACTGTGAGGCGGCCCAGCAGAGTCCTGAGCCGGCATCATTGGTTCCTGATTCGAAAGTTTTTATCCCCGGCACGTGGCGAAGAAGTTCGGCCACGGTCCATTCGATTATCTCCTGTGTCTCCGGCAGGTCGACACACCAGGAGAACTCCTCTCTTTTGCTGCGCCGGGGATGGTCCACTCTCGGCCCGCGCAAATGCGGATACTCCTGGAAAAACGACTCGGGCAGCATCTCTGAGTTTTTTCCCGCGAATAAAACTTCCAGGCCCATCTCGCGCACGATAGCAGCCTTGGCAAGCAGAAGCTCACGGTTTGCAACTACCCAGTCTGCAGGAACGTGCGGGGCGATTTTGGGATGCGGGAAAAACATCCAGGGTGCGGGCATGTAGCAGGCATACTCGTGCCACGGGCTGCCGCCTTCCGGGAACATGAACCATGCTTTATCCGATATGGCGCTGATTGTAATCTGCACCCGCCCGTAGGGTTTCATCCTGGCAGCGAGTTCAGCATAGGTACGGAATTCTTTCAAGTCCCTGCATCCCCTGTTGTGGAACATGAAAATCCTTTCCGCTGCCAGCGCTTTGTCTGCTACGGCGGCAGCCAGCATCAGCAAAAGAACAAGCCTTGAAAGTGCAACGAAAACAATGTGTTGAAATTTTATCGTCCTTGTATCAGGTGAAAAGAAAGCTGAAGAAATCACGATTACGCCTCCCTAATATCAGTGGATTGGGCGGTTAAAAAGGGAAAAAGCTTTTTTTATTGCCCTATTTCCTCTGCCAGAATGTTTCCTCGTCCATGCCTTTGGGCCTGGGCCCGTAATGGGGGATATCCACCCCGAGTTCGTAAGCGCCGAGATCGGGCGCTGAGCCGGAGAAACTGTCATTGACATTGGGGATGAAAATCCCGGCATCCACCGCGGCAGAACCGGGAGCCAGCCGGAGGTCGGCAGGTTCGCGTTCGGGAATGGCAGGGTTCGGGAATTCCACCTTTGCTTTAAAGACACTCATATCCACGAGAACCGCGTGTTTTTCGCTGGTGTTTTTCTTGAAACTCTCAAAGCTGTCAAACACTCTTCCGCCGACATTGGCTTTGAACGGCGCGCCGTATACACCCATCCCGTCGTAGTCCATGTCGCAGGTTTCGTTGGCCCGGACGAAATCCATGGCCATTGGTTCTCCGCTCCCGTAGCGGCCGAATCTCCCTGCTCCCACCCCGCCGATCATCAGGTTGTTTCTGAAAAAGGCAAGCGAGGGATTATGCACTATCCTGAATCCGCCTCCCACCTTGACCACAGTATTGTTCAGAACCACGTCACCCTTGCTGAAGCGGGAAAATTTGTAGGGGCAGTCGATAATGTTGTACATCACGTTGCGGATGAAATAGGTCGGCCCGCCGAGTCCAGGCTGCGAGCTGAGTCCCATGAAACAATTGGTCAGCCGGTTGCGCATGATCCTGCAGTTGCCCTGGGCGAAATCCGCCTCGATCCCGTCATCGGCTCCCACGTAGATATCGTTGTTGTAGACATCTATGCATAACTGAACGTGCGTACCGAGATCCTCCATAAAAGAGATACAGTCCCTGTATCCCTTGACCCGGTTGTAGCAGATCACATTGCCGGACCCGGTGATCCGGATGCCCTCGCCGACACAGGCCGCTCCGCCTGTTCTCATGCCGGCTCCCATGCCCAGGTTGATCCAGGGCATGATATAGGTGACTACGTTGTCCGCAATATAGCAGTTCCTGCACCCCGGGGGCTGCTCGGCGATAATCCCGTACTTGGCATTCACGGTGCAGTAGCGCACCGCGACTTCCTCGCAACGCAGGAGATCCACGCTTCCGTTGACAGTGACTCCCTCGAGAATCACATGTTTGCGGCCGCCGAAACTGAAACTGTCGAACGTGCTGTTGATCACATCGTGGGTGCCGTCGGCGCGAATCACTATCGGGCTTCCGGGTTCGCCGCTGCGTATCATGGTGAATTCGCCGTAATAGCCCGGCGAAAGGAGAAGGATGTCACCCGGCTGCGCACTGATTGCGGCCTCACCGAAGCTGCGCGGATTGACCTTCTTGATCACAGCATCCGGCGCGGGTCTGGGTATGCTGCGGGTGGCGGCGCGGACTACTTTTTCAGCTTTGCCGCCGTCCGGGTCGGAAAGCTTGAGCTTGATTTCATACTCCGTGCCGGGCCGAAGGTCGAAAATGCTGCCTGAATGCCTGTTTTCCCAGTAGAATGGTTTCCTTGTTGTTCTACCCTTTCCTGCCGGTATCCGCCGCAGTGGCATGCCCTGGCGCCATTCTTCCTCCCCCACCATGCGGTACTCTACTGCAACCACGCCATTCAGATTGTCATCCCCCTTGATATACCATTCCACTGCAAGGTTTGCAATCGTGGGATACGGAGTAGTAACCTCCCCCGGAACCGTGGCGTCCATGCCGAATGCCTGTGGAAAAATTGCTGAAAACAAAAATAGAAAAACAGCAGCCAAAATAAATATCGGTTTTTTCATCTTTGGATACCTTTCTTCAGGCTAATCGTCATGAGCCTGCCGGCTCACCCTGAAACAATGAAATGTTTTGTTTTCAAGGGGCGCGCGGCCGTGCGCCCCTACGGGTGGTTTTTACCGAAACCCTGGAATAACACACCTTTGGTCCATTATTATCAGAGCAGGAATTAATGCAAAGGAAATATCTACCCTTTTAACACTTAATCTAAGTCCAGTTAGTTCCTAAATTACCAAAATTTATTTTGTCGTGAAAGAATAAATTTTGCTCCACCGGCTCCATCTGCCGGTGGCATCCTCGGCTTTTACGCGCCAATAATAGGTGGTTTTCGGATTGAGCCAGCCTTTCGGGGCCTTGAAAACCGTGCCGGAGCGGACATCCCTGTCGAATGTGGTGCAAAGCGGCCAGGCGCTTCAAGAACGTGGCGAATGCCTCGGCCCTTATATGGAAGGTCCTGATGGTTACCGAGAAAAGCTTCATAAACCTGAATGCCTCTCACCTCTTAAGCGAGGTTTACGAAAGCATAGAATACAAGGATGGGAAACGAGTGTCAATTGAGGATGGGAGGGCCGCCGCCTGAACCGTATTTACACACCGATTGAAAACGGCCCAGCTAAAGTTGCCCAACATGTTCTGAATGGATACAATATTGCAATATGCAATTAAATATTCGCATTAGATTTGCAAAATAACAATACTATCCACCAGTGTTTACAACTGGATGATATTTGTAACATCAATTATTTCAGATAGTTACAGCTGATCATATCTTTCTTTATCCTTGTGGCATTTTCTTTGCCTGTTATATCAAAAATATAGGTATGTAAAAGAATAGCTGATTATTCGTTGTATTTGATGTTGTAAATTATTTAATCATTGAGTAAAGTAAAGGAGCGAAAAGATCAAATGGATTGGTAGATTGATATTGAATTGCATAATCATATTCATAACTTGTTTAGAGAAGATAACCTTTGCATTCAGAGGCTATCCGGTTATCGGGGACGCCACAAAGGATGAAGCCCAATTTGCTGGTCTCACCAAATTGGTTGAAGTTATTGATAATGGTTCAGATGCTCCGGGAACCATTATCAACGAATGCAAGGATGACTTCCGACAACGTTTCGAAAAGGCTGATCTGATCATTGCTAAGGGACAAGGAAACTATGGATCGCTAAGTGAGGTTTGTAAAGATATTTTCTTTCTTTTGAAGGCAAATTGTCAAGTGATTGCCAGGGATATCGGTTGCCGGGTCGGCAGCCTTGTGCTTCATCGATCTGAATTCGGTCAAAATATGGTAGAAGACACCAAAAGGAAGATAATCAAAGACAAATTTAACTGGTCGATGGCGAGTGAAAATATTGCTTATAACATGACTAACAATGATATAAAGCGATCAATTGTAAAATGAATATTGATATGGAAAAATGGGGAAATGAATTGGGAGTTAGATTTCTGATAGAAGTTGGAATTAAACCCGGGCAAAAAATTTTAGACTTCGGAGCAATACAGTGGAGCGTAGTCACGTCAACAGGAGGTCAGTAATGTTCAAAAAGATAGTCAAGCATTTTGGTCCGGAATGGGGCGCTGCAGTAATGGGTACTGCAGCTATATCCATTACCATGCAGCTTTCCTCAGAGGTGGCTCGCCCATTTTCAGCCTTACTTTACGTAGGCCTTGGATTCTATCTTCTAGCCATTGTAATGTTCTTGACCTTCCTCGTACCGTGGACACTTCGGTTTTTCTGGTATCCAGAAGAGATCAAAGAAAACCTGCAACATCCAGTCAGAGCCAACTTTTTTCCGACTATGCCGATTTCCCTTATATTAGCGGGGACGGGCACCAATAAACTTGGTCCAATGCTATTCGGCCCCTGGTTAGCGTATCATTTAAGCATAGCCTTTTTCTTTCTGGGTGCTATAGGGATCTTTACTTTCGGTTTAATATTGGTCCGAATGCAATTCTTAAGTATAACTCTTCGCCCACATCACGCAAATTTCACCTGGTTCATTCCCCCCGTTTCCCACCTTATAATTCCTGTGCTTGGAGCATGTTGCATGGATGTCTACTGGGCAGAGAGTGCTTTAGCTCCTTTTCTGTTTATGATTTCTATGATAGCGCTCGGGGCAGGCTTCATTAACTTCTTGTTTGTGGGGGCGCTTGTCTGGCAGCGCTATATCCATCATGCTATCCCCGAAGGAAGGCTAGCACCCACCAGTATGGTAGGCATAGCGCCGACTGCCATTGTCGTAATTTTCATAATAAAGTTCATTCAAGCTGTTGAAGCCTCACATGGGAATCTGTTCGGGATAAGCTTTATGTCTGTGTTCCCTGTACTGAAGATAACGGCCTCCGTTCTATGGGGTTTTTCGTTTTGGTGGCTAATAGTTGTCGCGGTCCTATTTGTCCATTACATCACGATCAAAGATCATCCCTTGAGTTTTGGCTGGTGGGGATATACCTTCCCCTTGGAGGCAGTTACCGTCTCCACAGGCCTACTGGCGAAATGTGTAGCAACGCAGCTTCTACATCCGTTGTTGATAGGTCTAAACGCCTTAGTAGTAATAGTTTGGATAGTCGTGGTATTTGCAACTGTCAAATGGCTTGTGAGTGGAGCATTCTTCGAGGCTGAGCATTAGGAAGGAGGCGAACAATATGAAAATTCATTCTATATTTATAAGCTTAGTAATTGTCTTAAGTCCTTTTATCGTAGGGGTAGCGTTGTTCTCAGTAGGAGCCAGCGGACGCATTCCTGTTAAGGCCCACCTAAGCGGAGATGCAGCAACACAAAGCGAGAGTCTGACGCACGAAGAGTTAGAACTGAATTGGAGCTTCTACCCCGGCTGGGAGTACAAGCCGTTGCTCACCCACGCCGAGGAGTACCTCGTATTTGTTTTTCACTACATGAATCACTCCGACTATCCTGTGTACTTGATGCCTACCTACACACTCACTTCCCCCCCGAATAGGCGGTACGCGGCAAATGAGGAAATCGCCATGTATATTGAGGACGCGGTGGAAAACCAACTCAAGCTGAAGGATGAGACCCCAGTGAATTTTGAGGTACCGGCCCACGGTACGAGGCACTACATTGTGACCTTTGAAAAGCCCCGACCGTTAAGTAAGTTCGACGTCTATGTCGATGTTTTCAGAGATGTCACTTGGTGCTTGCGGTATGAAAAACAAAATGGTACTTGGGTAAACTGGACCAATACAGTGGTGAGGAAATATAAGGGAAGAGGATAATGGGCACCATTCATTATCACGAATAACTGTTCCTGCCTCTCTAGCAGGGCGTCGCATACACCTGACTGGTAACGAGGTTCCTAAATATTGTTGACAAATTGCTGGAACCGCACACTAGTGCGGAATAACATACGGCCCGGAAAGACGACTTTACAGGAGACGAAGTCCATCTGCCGGTGGCATCCTTGGCTTTTACGCGCCAGTAACAGGTGGTTTTCGGATTGAGCCAGCCTTTCGGGGCCTTGAAAACCGTGCCGGAGTGGACATAACTCCTCCCGGTATTAAGACAACAATGGATTACTTTAACGGGTAATTTTCAAATTATCGATCCAGATTTTCTGCTCGCGCTTTGCCCCTGGGCCAATATACGGAAGCATAAGAAACTGGTTGATTTTCATATCCGGGTGCTGACCTGTCCGGAAAACAACATCGTGGCAGTCCATGATCAGTTCACCATCTTGCCAGTACTGCAATACACCGTCATTGATTCCCTTGCCGTCAACAATACTGTTCAGCTTGAAATGCGCCTTGACATGGTGCCAGCTTCCCTTATAGCGGGGTCCGGGCTCATCGCTGAAATATATCTCCTCCGGCTGCCAGTGCTTACCGTTGCGGTAGAGTTCGCCGAACTTGTAATAGCCGCCACTGTAACTGTCGCTGTCGCCGTTGCCGCCGGCCACGGCTCTTCTTTCAGTTATCCCGACCAGTTTTTCTCCGATCCGCGACTCATCGATATTTTTACTGTCCTGGATACCGAGCGTAGGCTTTCCATCGATAGTCTCGACATACAGGGTGAGATGAGTGGAGGCAGGGCCTGTATGTTCGCCGTCCTCGGTTGTCATGAACAGGAATTCATGGGGGTGGTAGCCCCTGCCGGTCCATTCCCAGTTTTCGCTGTGCTTGATAGAATAGCTCAAGGTTACGCTTGCAGTTGGGGGAATCCTTACCCTGCCGCCCTTGCCCCCGGGGAGGATGTCACCTTGCTTTTTCCAATGCCAGACACAGGAACCGTTACCCTGAACTTTCTCTTCAGTGGAGAGTTCAATCTGCGGGCCATCGTACCAGCCCCGGGAGGCCCAGTGCGCATCCTCGAAATCCTCCTCGAACAGCACCAATTCAGCCGAATCGGCCGGGGAATGCGTTACTACTTGTTCGGGAGTGCAAGACAACTGTGACAAACAAAGCAGGGAAACCACCGTTAGAACAAAACCCGAGTTAGTAGAATATAACTGCGACCGGATTGTGATTTTCATTTTCCCACCTTTAATCCTAGAAATAAAAATATTTTATGCCTTAAATTACAGCTTCTAGCACGTATTATTCATGAAACCCGGGCCTTGACAGGGCTAATCACTTAGTTTTGAGTTTGTTATCAGCCACCGAGGGAGGGGGCGGCGGCTGTGCGACCCAAGTCGCACAGACCGTTGCGCTTTTGCGCAACGGAGCGCATTTCATGCGCCCGCCGCCCCCCAAGCCCCGGGGAAACATAACATCTTACTATTTTATGAATAATCCAGGCTACACCCGCCACGCACTTTAAAAGCTTACTATTTCAAATTCAGCGCCTGGGCCACTGTATAGGCCCTGCGGAACTTTCTCCCGGTGCTTTTGAGCTTGTATATCTCGCGTGTATAAGTGAAATTTTCGATCTCGTGGGTCAGGAAAACCAGTTCCCGCGGAGCGAGCATCGCCAGAACCTGGGGAATATCCGTGTAGCGCAGGACGTTGAGAAAAATGGGGCCGTTTTCGTGGGTTAGCGGCGGAGAGAAGAGGATGACCCTGGTGATCCTCGAATCCAGCAGGGCCGCATAGGCTCCCAGAATTCCAGCCTCTCCCTTGCCTACCACTGTGAGACTTGTCCCATCATATGAGGGGTGCGTGGCAATATACTCCACCGCACAGAGCACGTCGAATAGCCGCATATCATCCACCGTGCGGCCAAGAATCATCGAGGTTCGCTCGAATTTTTTCCTCAGTGTGGAGTTCCAGAGCTGATTTCCTGTGCCGCGAGGATAGATCACGTTCAAAGAGGTGGTCCAATTGCCATAAGGGTAATCGCTCATCATGCTCCAGCAACTTGTGCGTGTTTCCCCTGGCGAGGCGATATAAAGAATAGCCGGCTGTTTCTGCATTCCCGGCTGGCGAAGGTTGGAGGCCATGCCCACTCGGATTCCGGGTTCGGTCTCGAGTGCAAAAGAGCCGCGCTCTCCTTGCGAAACTTTCACTGCCCTGGCTCTGGCAGGCATATTGCGGAAAACCATATTCCGCAACTTTTGCATTATCTCAGCGTGTTTTTTCTCCCATTCATCCAGGTTATTATAAGTTTCCAGTTGAGCTGTGGGTATCAGCAGTTCCTGAATCCGGTCGTTGATATTCTCCGGATGCTCGCCGTATTGCCCTCCCAGAGCGGCAAGTTTTTCGCCCGGCACCGAATCAAAAGGCTCCTCTTTTACTGTTGTTTTCTTGCCGAAAAGACACCAGTTGCTCCATTCAACAGCTTTTTCCCGCTGCGGCTGCGTGTATCCGTGACGGCCTGAGACCTCGAACATATCCGTTTTCTCCGGGACGCCGAAAAAGGCGAAAACTTGCTTCGCCTTTTGCAGAACCGCCCTGTATCCTGAAGGCGGATAGTAAGCGTCCTCAGTGGAATTGTGCATCAGCAGGGGACGAGGCGCGATCAGGGCGGCAAGGGTGGGCCAGTCGTGGCGGAAGGCGTTGATAAAATAGGCGCAGTCGCAGTGCATGCGTTGCAGGTCGAGCTTAACGTGGTTTTCCACGTCTGCGGTTCCGGCAACCGGCTGTACCACGGTGATACGCTCATCCGCTGCGCCGGCCATCCAGCTCAGGTGGCCTCCGCCCGAGACCCCGTTGATTGTCAGTTTGCTCCCATCCACATCCGGCCTGTCGATCAGGTAATCGACCGCGCGCATTGCATTCCAGACCTCGATTCCGATCGGCGTGTAGCCGCGCGCGTACCAGTGGCGCAGTCCCCTGGCTGAAACGCCCCGGTGCACTCCGAGTACCTCCGCCACCTGTATCGGATCGATCACCATGCAGATATAACCGTCGCGCACCCAGGGAATGGCGTAATTCTGACGCAGGGCTTTAGCGCCGTAGCGATAGCTCGAGTGCCCCGGCCCCCAGACCACCGCCGGGAAACGCTCTCCCCCTTTTTTCGGCTTATAAAGATTGGCGGTAACGTAAAAACGCGGCATGCTCTGGAAGTACAGAACTTCTATCGTATATTCCTTTCGCTCGATAGTTCGGACTACGGTTGGCTGAAGAGGGGTGCGAACCGGGAGGGGGTCGAGGCCGATCATGAAAAGGAACTCCTCGCGAAGGGCTTTTCTTTCGGCTTCCAGTTTTTCTCGGGAATTGATTCTCTCCCAGGCTTCCCGCTCCAGTTTTTCCGCCTCTGCCGCGAGATAAGCATTCATGCGGACGGTGTCCAGAGATACTGTTTCGATATCCACCTGAGCGTCCAGCGGTGGTGCGGAAATAACAAGGGCAAGAAAAATCGACTCGATCCAGGATAAAGTGAACAGTCTTTTTATCATTGGTTACTCCTTTGGGACAATCTGGTAATTTAAGCTGTCTGCAAGTTATTTCGCCTTTGCCGAGGTTTTGAAATTGCATACATCTCCCCACTGGCCCACTGCGCCCCGGCTGTCGCGGGCACGCACTTTCCAGTAATAGGTTGTTCCGGGGTTGAGGAAACTCTCCGGCACTCTCCACTGACAGACAGCAGAGCCGACACTGCGGTAAAGCGACAGCGACAGAGGCCAGCGGCAGTCGGGCCGCAGGCTGACTATCACCTGGTAATCACTGACACTGTCGCCCTTGTCCGGGTCTTTGGCAGCGTGCCATTCGAGGGTTGGGGTGAGAGTGTTGACCTCTTCAGAATTTTTCGGTGAGACTACCCCGGTAACCCTGTCTGGAGCCGTGTTGTCGCTGATCTCGCGCCACTTGTGGGTTATGCGTACCTTTCTGGGGCCTGTGGAGTTGTCCTGATAGCGGATTACGTTCCTCCCTTTGGAAAGAGCCGGCAGGCTGTGCGGGGACACCTGAAAGTCTGTGACCGATTTGAACCAGTCCACTCCGGCCTGAGTGGGCGGGTCTGCCCTGGCGCTGCCTTTCAAGGCAAATCCGATCTGGTAGTGATAAACCGGCATATCTTTTAAAATGTTGGGGTAGAGATCCAGTTCGATATCCTGGGTACCCCGGCCCCAGCGGAAAGTGTAAAGGTTGCCTTCACCGTGCCCCGGGTGGCCGTAAAAGACACTGGCCTGTCCCTTTGAGGCGTCCTCCTTGATTAGCCTGCACCAGAAACGCCCCCCCACTGCCGGATAGGGAGAGCGGATGTGAAGGGCGAAACGAGCTGCGCGGGAGTAAAGCTCGTAGTCCTGAATGTGCTTGATATGAATCGCCGGGTTCTGGCCGTCCTGAGCCCGGGTAGTCACGTTCTCTACAACGTCGATATAGTCTATCAGGTCCACATTTTCCAGATCGGGTTCCCAGATCAGTTGGCCGTTGGCATACCTTTGCGGAACCAGAGGGTTCTTGTCGGGAGACTCGAATTTTCCCAGCACAGGCTCCCACCAGCGGAGGAGCTTTTCACCAGGCTTGAGTGTCATGGACATGCTGTATGGCCTTTTGTTCTCGTAGTCATAACCGTCCGATTCCCAGTTGTCCCGTTCGGTAATCAGGTAGCGGACAAACTGGATGTTGCGTCCCGGCGAATCGTCCTGGCGCACCCAGGGGTCGCGTGGATGGATCGTGCGCTCGATCAGCCAGCGATCCTTTTCCAGCTCGGCAATACTGGCGATAGTGCGGTTGTCTCGGGCCAGGTAGAAAACCTTTACATTGCCGTCCAGCATGTGCCAGCCGCCGTTGTAAAAGACCTCGCTTACAGTGTGCCCGGCGATCTCCCAGACACGCGCCTGGAGACCAGCCGCCCTGCAGAGGGCCTTTATCCAGGATGCCGTATGCCCGCAAATGCCGTAACCATAGCAGTTCAAGGCCCTTACCGGGTGAAGAGCGCTCTCGTCGTGGGGCGAGCGCTGAAACCTTTTCCATAGCACCCACTTCCAGATCGTCAGGGCCTTCTCCTCATCAGTCGTGCAGCCGGCGGTTATTTCCTCCACCATGGAATTAATATCGAACCAGTCGTAAAAACCGTTGACACTTATCCGCGGGTCCTTAACCGGAGTATCTCCCAGGTTCTCAATCGTGATCTCCACGTTCTCAGGATCGAGCGTGCCGCCCACCTCGATTACGTATTCCGCCTCAGGCTCGGAGATCACTTTGCTCAACGTTTTTATCTCCCCTTTGGCTGAAGAACGCGTAGCAAGGCATAAAACCAGCGAAATCGCTATAAAAACACCCAACGGCCGCGAAACAGATTTAAACATCAAAACCTCCTGACAGCTAGACAATACTGGGTTTAATAGCTATGGCAGATGACATCAATCTATCTTTACCCGGCTGACCCTGTACCAGCCACCCTCGACCTGACCTTCGATAGCGAGCTTTATCCGGGGTTTGAGGCTGTAAGGGTCGAGAAGGGCGAGCAGAATCTCGTATTCCCCTGATGGCATATCAGGGGACAATTGCAGGGACGCAGAGGCCTGGTGAGTTCCGGGCAGCCAGTTGGTGATATCGATATCCGTGTTTAAAGTGAAGTTTTCTCCGCTTTGCGCGTTTCGCAGTTCAACAGCTACGGGATGTTTCAGGTAGCAGGGGGCCACGCCTTTATTCTCCCAGGTCATCGCCAGTGATAGTGTTTCTCCTAGAGAGGCTTTTTGAGAGTGTTCCAGGAGTTTGAGGACAAACCGGTAACCCATTCTTTTCTGCAGGCTTTCTACTCTGGGCCACCATTGCTCCGGTATCGGGAAAGATTTGTTATTGAGCACCGAGATGTGCCACTCCAAAGCTTTTTCAAAGATATATTCTACGTCCCACTCCTTTTCTTCCCAGTGAAGCATGTTCCAGCAGGTCTCCAGAGCAACCGGGGCGTTTTTCCATACCTCGCCCAGGTTATACTCTTCGATTGCCTGGGGATAGGCGATATGCATGTGATCCCAGTTTGTGTCGTCGGTTACCGAACGCATGTCTCCCAGGCAGTCGGCCCGCCAGCCCGTGCCCCTGGAGACTGCGTACTCCAGCGCAGACCCGCCGTCGATATTCATCACCAGCGGCGTTTTCCTGAAATTGTCTAAATAAAGATCGACAATGCGCTCCATGTTTTCCTCTGTTGGCATGGGACAGCCGGTTCTCGAACTGTGCCATTCGCCCCAGCGGCCCACAGAGCCGATATCCACGTGATCCAGGTCCGGGTGACCGTCATAACGGGCTGCCAGAGCCCTGATCAGGTTGCCGTGCTTTTCGAGAAAGATCGGGTCGTCGTAGTCCGGCTGCCAGCTCTTGCCGTTCTGGTAAGTACAGCCACCAGCCCCTGAATTTTTAAACCAATCCGGCACCTCCCATTTCTCGGTAACCGACTTGTCCGCCATCTCGTGCCCGTTCTGGCACATCACCCGGAAAGCCAGTTTCTGCTCCCTCTCACGACAGATCGCCAGGATGCTGTCGATCATCGCGAAATTGACCATACCTTCTGCCGGCTCCAGCACGTCCCAGTACCAGCGGAAATAAGCGATCGAGCACTCCGGGTGGTTTGCGTTTATCTCATCGCCATTGAAGCTGTAAAAGGTAGTGAAACCCATCCCAGGGTTGACAAGCACGTCATCGATCTCCACCGGTTCAATCATCACAATTTTCGGTTTCGAGCAGGAAGAAAGCAGAAAAGGCAAAAACGAGGCTGCAAGCAGAGCGGTAAATAAAAGCTGGCTGTTCTTTCCCTGTTTCATCGCGCCGACCTCACTGAAAGGTTTGGAATGGATTATGTTGTTCTTAAAATAAAAATAGCACCCGGCCCGGAAATAAAAAGAGTTTATTTAATTCCGGTCTGCCGGATTGACTGAGAAAACGGATTCGCTATATTTAACCATGATATTGGCTAGAATAAATGTGTCCATTTCCAGCAAGGTCTATTTTTTGCTATATTCTTTTGGCCACGGCAGCGGTTTATTGCTGCGCATATATTAAAAGATCAATTCACTTTAAGAATATTGTCTTCTAAAAAAGTCTGGATAAAAAACGGCGGCTGTTGTAATTTAATTATGAATTTATAGTTAAATGAAAAGCACCAAAAACCCTGATTAAACGTAAACAATTAAAAGAAGATGAAAACTGCAAATAATACTGTTAAAAACATAAAGAGCAATAAAAACAATAATAAGATAGAGGATAAAGATCGCTCCGTACATGATTGGTATCGATTTATACTATCTTTTCCACCACATCTGGTTAGAGAATATATCAATAAATTCAATCTAAGCACTGGGAATGTTATTCTAGACCCATTTTGTGGTACTGGAACAACTTTAGTTGAAGCAAAAAAACAAGGAATAGAAAGTATTGGGGTCGAAGCGAACCCCATGGCTTATTTTGCGAGTAGAGTTAAGGTTAATTGGAATTTAGATACAAAAAAATTAATTAAACATGCAGAAAATATTGTTAAAAACGTATTATTAGAACTGGAAAGTTTGGGTATAGAAGATGATGTTATATTCGGGGATGATGCTTTAAATTATAAAGAATACCTTTTTTATGAAAAATTAAAGAAACTACCCAGTGAGACTGAAAAACTAATTCTAAAGGATTCAATAAGCCCTATTCCTTTACATAAATCACTTGTATTGCTTGGAGAATTAAAAAAGAACAAAGATGAAAAATTAATTGATCATGAATTGTTAGCTTTCGCTAAAGTATTGGTTACTTCTGCTAGTAATTTACACTTTGGCCCAGAAGTTGGAGTGCGGAAGAAAAAGATTGATGCATTAGTTGTTTCTGGTTGGTTATCTGAGATAACTACAATGAGTGATGATCTTAATTTAGTTAGAAAGAGCCCTTGTCAATAGGTGTGTAAATACGGATCAGGCGGCGGCCCTTTCATTAT
>CAZJQI010000062.1:0-25051 GCA_964548275.1 uncultured Gemmatimonadales bacterium | reverse complement strand
GTTACAAAAGTAACATGAAAAAATCTTTTTCTTTCTGCCTGTTAGTTAACAGGACAGTACTGAACCTCAGTTGGTAAGAAATGGAAGAATATCAGGTTCGACTTGATATTTTCGAAGGGCCGATGGACCTTCTGATCTATCTGATTCGCCAGCAGGAGATCGATATCTACGATATCCCGATTGCCCTGCTTGCCGATCAGTACCTGGAGTACATAACCGGGATCGAGAACCTGAACCTGGAAAAGGCGGGCGATTTTCTTCTCATGGCGGCCACCCTGCTTCAGATCAAGAGCAGGATGCTCCTCCCGAGACCAGAGGGCGAGGAGGGGGAATGGGAAGACCCGCGTACAGAGCTGGTCGAGAAAATAGTCGAATATATGCAGTTCAAGGAGATCGCCGAACACATGCGCCGCCTGGAGGAGCTCAGTTCCAAGCAGGCCGAGCGCGGTTTCTCGGAAGTTGAACTCTATTCCTGCCAGGAAGAAGAGGTTCAGATAGATGCTACTGTCAACGAACTGATCCTCGCTTTTGGCAGGCTACTGCTTAAAAAACCTCCACCGGAGCCTGTGCACCATATTTTGCGGGAGAAAATCTCCACGGCTCGACGGGCGGGAGAAATCAGAAAGATGCTCAGACAGACAAGGAGGTTGATTTTCTCCGACCTCGTGCCTGAGGGCTCAAGCCGCTTTTTTATCGTGGTCACCCTCGTAGCGCTTTTGGAGATGGCCAGAGGGCGGGAGATCAAAATCGAGCAGACAGACCCGTTCTCCCAGCTCTGGATTGTCAGGAAAAGGCTCAAGTCCGCAACTGTAAACGGCGGCGATAAACCGGAGGAGCTGCCAAAGGATCGGGCCGGAACTGATTCAGCCGGATCGGTTCACCTGGATTGAATGTGGAACCTCAGATGGCAGGATATTCCAAACAGACAATTGTTGAAGGGCTTCTATTCGCCTCGGTAGAGCCGGTGTCGGCCGGAAAACTGGCTCGGGCAGCCGAGATGATGGAAAATGAGGTCGTAGAGGTGGTTTCCCTGCTCAACGAGCAATACGAAAAGGAGGGCCGCGCGTTCAGGGTCTTGAAGATCTCCGGAGGCTACCAGTTCCGAACCTTGCCTGAGCTTGCCGATTACATTCGGAGCCTGGGAAGACAGATTGCAGCGCACCGGCTTAGCCCGGCCGCCCTGCAAACCCTTTCGATCGTCGCCTACCGCCAGCCAATCGGCCGCGCGGAAATAGAAAAAATAAGAGGAGTCCACGTCCAGGGAGTGCTGAGAACCCTGCTTGAGAGGAAGCTTATCACTGTCTGCGGGCGGGCCCCGGTGCTGGGCAGGCCGCTGCTCTACGGTACAACACCCGAATTCTTGCGCTATTTCGGCCTGCCTGATCTGAGCCACTTGCCCAGAGAAAGTGAGCTGGAGGTTATCCTGGGCGAGGTTGGTGCTGATAGCAAGTTCCTGGACAGCGATGGAGACGAGGGAAATGAAGAACTGGGGGATCAGCAGGTTTTGATGTAAATCCTTGGTGGTATATTTTCTCTATGATGAGTTTTTAATATAGCCTCACCAAATGAAAGGTCTCCGGTTAACTTGCTATTCAGCTATAAGGCCCTCCTGTCCGGTAAACGGAAAAATTGTGTATCCCTCTGTTAAACTAATATCCGACTGGATTTGAGCCGGTGGGTCAGAAGAAATCCGCTATGATGGCCAGAAAAACACGGGGCGAAAAAATTCAGAAAGTACTTGCCGAAGCCGGGGTCTCTTCACGCCGGGGCGCCGAGAACCTCATCCGGCAAGGTTTGGTGAGAGTCAACGGTACCATTATAGACAACCCTGCAATACGGGTTGATCCGGCAGCCGATGTTATCGAATACAAAGGTGAAAGACTCCTATACCCGTCCGGAAAAGCCAGAGGCCTGATTCTTTATAAAATTACAGGATATGTCACCTCCACCAACGATCCCCATAACCAGAAAACAGTCTACGACCTTTTGCCGAAAGAGGAACGGAACAAAAAGTGGCTCTATGCAGGAAGGCTCGACAAGGACACCGAGGGGCTGCTCTTTTTTACGGATTCAGGCGAGCTGGTGCACCGGCTGACCCACCCCTCTTACAAGGTGAAAAAACTCTACCGGGTGAAAGTCCAGGGAAAGCCGACTGCTGCCAGGCTGAAACTTCTTGTTAAAGGGGTCCGCCACCAGGGCAGGCTGATGCGGATGAACCGGGTGCAAGTGATAAAAACCGAGGCGGATAGCGCCGTTCTGAAGGTGGAACTGCATCAGGGAGAGAAACGCCAGGTGAAAATAATGCTGGGAAAGCTGGGTCACGAGGTCCTTTCTCTTTGCCGTACCCGGTTCGGCCCGTTAAGTTTGAAAGGATTGAAACCTGGCCAGAGCCGAAGGCTGACAGAGGCGGAAATGGATGCGCTGATCCGCGGAGTTTTACAACAGAATTAGGGGAATATTATTTTTTAGTTTGACAGACGATTGAATTTCACATTATTATTTAAATTAATGTACCTTTCATCGCTTAAAAAATATCACATGTCCGAACCTTGGTTATTGTCTCATAGAGTTAGAGTTAATCTGAAATGAACATTACTGGAAGATACATCTTTTTAAGGCCGGTTCTAGTTTTTTGCCTTTTTTTACCCTTAGCCATTTCAGCCCCCCTTTCCGCACAGAAAATCCCTGTGTATCTTTTGGAAATGGGTGGGAGTTCGGACGATTACGCCCTTGTCGTGGATAAGAAGTATCAGGAACTGTATCTTTACAAAGGCTCGCCGGATGGGCCCGGCCTGCAGAAAAAAATCCGCTGCACCACCGGCCAGAACAATATCGGTACCAAGAACCGTGAGGGAGACAAAAAAACCCCCAACGGTGTCTACTTTTTCAGGGGCATTCTGGAGGATGATCGGCTTCCAACCAAGTACGGGATCCGCGCCTTCACGATAGACTATCCCAACGACTTCGACCGCCTCTCCAACAAGACCGGTTATGGTATCTGGCTGCACGCAGTGGATGAGGACGGGCGGGTGGAAATCAGTTACGATACCGAGGGTTGCATCGTGGTGACCAACGAAGACATCCTCGAATTAAGCGAATTTATCGCGCTCAACTCGACGCCGATAATAATCGACGACAGTTTAGCTACCACCTCTCATGATAAAATTAAGGATGAGAGAAAAGAGATTCTAGACTTTGTCCATAACTGGACTGATGCCTGGCAGAACAAGGACATCGACCGTTACATGGACTGCTATGGTGAACGTTTCTACAGTTATGGACGCACCAAGCCACAGCAGCGGGCCCACAAGGAACGCCTTAACCGGAATTACAAAACGATCGAAGTGAACCTTTCCGATATCCGGGTTTACAGCCATTACGACTATTACGTGGTTGGATTCATCCAGGAGTACCGCTCGAACCTCTTCCACTCGAAAGGACCCAAGAAACTTTATCTCGACAAAACAGAAAACGGTGTGAAAATATTTGCCGAGAGAATGAACAGGTAATTTCCACAAACGGATTCCTCCGGTACCTGTTAGCAGCACTTGGCTGGAATCTTCCTGAGCTGAAACGATTCATGGGCCTGAGGCTTTTCGCCACACTTTCCGCATCCTCTTCCTGTTACTTGATTTGCCCCTCAAGGATTGATATACTATATACTGTGTTCTCGAACAGTTCTCCGGCTTTCTTCCAGGTCTAATTATCCATCAACTTTCCGGAGCGGTTCTTAAATTGAGCGGGTTTACTGGTACTCAGAAATCGCTGCTTGAAAAAATACTGGCGGTTTATCATCCAGTCTGGTCTTCACGAATCAAGGATTTGAATTCTCTTCAAGCGGCTGAACTTTCCCGGATCGCTAAATATCTCGAACGTACAGCCCGGGCACTGGAGCTTTTCGTTCCGGCGCGGCAACCTGGCTATGGTGTCACTGAAAGGGGCGGAGATGCCGTAGTGGCATATTTCACTAGCAACGAAGGGCGGCCGGGCAAACCTTACTACCTGATGATCGATGTCAGCGGTTTTACCAAGCTGCTGACATTCCTTACCGACCGGTTTGGCAAGCAGGAAGCCGGCGATATAATGAACATGAGCATTCTCAACCGTTACTGTTTGAACCGGATGGGAGCGCTCATTTCATATTACGGCCGGGGTGAGCCGGAAGACCCGGGCTCAGGCGGCGAAAACGCCCTGAAAACCGCCCTGTCTTTCCGCGCCATGCTGAAAGAAATCACCATGCAGGTGCGTGAAGAACTCACGCACAAACTGGCCGGCAAGCCACACCAGGATGAAATAACTGCGTTTATCCGTGACCTTGAGATCAAGGCGAGCGCCGGAGCTGTGGCCTCCAGCACAGCCGGTCGCTCGGACTTTTACGGCCATGATCACCGGGTTCGGATAACCTGGGGCAGGACAGCGCGCCACCTGGCCGGGGCGGAAAAAGTGGGGGGAAGCGATGACAAGGTCTCTCCCAGGATGGCCGAGGTCAAAGGGATCGGTTTCGACAGGTATGTAGCCGAGCATTTGAAAAGCCTGGAAAAAAAAGGCTGGATCACGCCGCGGGATTTCAGGCTGAAAACTTTCGGCACTTTTGAGAAACTCATCCTTACCGCCCACGGTGAGAACCGGTTGTACGAAAGAGTCAAGGATGTCCTCAAGGAGATCTACGAGGAGCCGATTGATCAATCCGCGACTCGAACCGGCCGTGCCAGGCTCACCGGAAAAGAACAGATCGAGCGTATCAGGAAGACAGTTTCCCGCATCGAGGCGGTCCTGCCTTTCTTGCAAGGAATCGAGCTGGTGGAGCATGTGGTTCGAGGCCTGGGCTCCGGGGGAGAACTGCAAAACCTGTTCGGCGAGCGTTCCAGCCGGGTGCATGTAACAGGTATCCTATTCGCCAATTTCAGTCTGGCCAACGGTAAGCTGCTCGATGAATTGGCCGAGGCCGTGCACGGGGTGACGGCACGCTATGGCCTGGTGTATAAATACAATATCTTCCCCAAGGGCGATTTCAACCTGATGGCTGCTCTCGGCCTGGATATTTCAGGAGCGCCGGAAACAGACCGTGTTTATGCCGAGGTCCTCTGGCAGTGCTGGCGGGATCTGATTTCTGTGGTGGGCAAAAATTTCGGCGAGAGTGTACGCCTGCGGGGAGGAATGAGCGTGGGCCAGTGCCTCCAGGGGCCAGTGGGCGACAACCTGCTCCACAATGAGCTTACGATAATCGGCCCGGACGTCAACCTTGCGGCCAGGCTTGTCGCGCAAGCGCTCGCCAGACGGGAAAAGGACAGCACGCTGGTTGTAGCTAACAACTGTTATGGGCCGCTGGGCCATCTCGTCCAGACGGTTGGCCCGTTCGAGCATGCCCTGCTCAAAGGCTTCCATGAACCGGTACCGCTTTATTCGGTCAAGCCCCGCAGAGAGTACGAAAGCCCGGCAGCATTTGCCGAGCGTCTCCGCCATCTCCCTCTGGTGACCGGCCAGGGCCGGCTTGTCGACCGCGCCAGCCGGGTGCGGCTCGATCCGAAACTTGCCGCCAGCCTGGATTACATTGAGGAGTATGCCAAAATAAGCGCCGGCCTCGGCAGGGCGCCCTGCCTTCTTCTCGCATTTTGCGGACCCAGCGGTATCGGTAAAACCCGCCGGCTTGCGGAAATCATGCACTGGTGCAAGAAAAAAGGATGGACGCTTCTGTTCGGAGAATGTCAGAGCTGGTACCAGGGAGTGAGTGGCTCCACGGAAGAGGGCGAAAGCCATGGTCAGACCCATGTAGTTCCGTTCTACCCTTTTATCCGCATTTTGAAAGAACAGGTTTTAGAAATCCCGCCACACGAACAGGGCGAAGCAGCGCATTCCAGGATCGTCAAGAAGCTTACCCGCCTTTTCGGGGGTACCCTGCTTGCCGATCAGATCAATATACTCGCCTCTTTTCTGGGTATTGAGACCTTTGATGAAAGTATTTCCAGCAGCTTGAGTCCTGAAGAGAGGCGGAACATCTTTTTCGAGCTGGTGGGTGATATTTTCGAAAGGATGACAGTCGGCGGGGACGTAAAAATCCTCCTTTGTATTGATGGCCTTCAGTGGGCAGACCCGGGTAGCATCAAGCTTTTGAGTTTCCTGCGCAACCGGGTAAAAAACGGTCTCTTGTTTTTTGTCACAGCTCGAAAGAGTGGGGATATGGCCGCGTTGATTCCGGCAGCAGAAGACCCGGACTCCGGAAACACTCGCATCATTCAGCTCGAGCCGCTTGGCGCCAGAGGCATGCGGATGCTTACCAGAGTCGCTCTGGGCCTCGACCATGAAATCAAATTGCCCCTTAACCTCCGAAGGCGGTTTAATGAACTGGAGAACAATCCCCTGTTCATAATCGAATTCTGTCGGAAATTGTTAGAGCTGGAGGTGGTATTCGTTCGTGACGGCATCATCCAGCGCCTGGACGAGGAGGCTTTAGCCAGGGTAATTGTCCCCAATCGGATTCAGTCTGTGATAGAGGAACTGGTAAACAGTATTCCGCGCGGGGAATTTGACATTGTCAGGCACGCCTCGGTGCTGGGCAACATCCTTCGCTGCCGGGACGTGGCCGAGCTGAATATCCGAATCTTTGGCGAGAATGGGCTCGATGCATACAAAGTACAGCAAATCCTTCACAGTCTCGCCGGCAGAAATGTGCTGGAAATCGAACAGGACCGGGGGATGGATTCGCTTTACCGGTTCAGCCGTGCCTTGATCGCCCAGTCGCTGTACCATGGATTGATCCCATCGCTCAGGAAAAAGCTGCACGGCCTGGCCGCGGAGATCTGGGAAAACTCGGTCGGAGACAACAAACTCGAAAAGAACCTTAGTTGCGCGATGCACTATGAACTGGCCGAAAAGCCAGATCAGGCAGCAGGCTATTATCTTGATTCGGGATGCATGGCAGGAGGGCTTTTCGAAAACGAGAAGGCTATCGAACTACTGGGCAAGGTCGAGCGGTTCTGCAGTGCACATAAGATCAAGAAGCGCGACCGCCTGATGCTCGAGGTGCATCGCGTTCGCTCCGAGGTTTTCCTGCCGCTGGGCAAATACCAGGACGCTCTTGATGATAGCAATGGACTTAAAGTCCTTGCCAGCAGAGTGGCCGAAAATAAACTTTTCGTCCAGGCAATCCTTCAGGCAGGAAAGGTGTGCATGACAAGGGCGAAAAGCGGGGATTTCGATCAGGCCCTGGCCAAATTCCGCAGCGCGGAGAAAAGCTCCGCCGGATACAGGCTGCTTAAACTTGAGTCCCAGAACAGCCAGGCGCGCGTACTTCTTGAAATGGGCCACCTGCCCCAGGCGATGAAAAAGGCTCGTTCCTCTCTGGCTGAACTGGAGAAAAGATCGCTAAAGGGCAAAACCGACACTCAGGAAGTGATTCTCAAGTCCCACATATATCGCACTCTGGGCAGTAGCCTGATGCGACTCGGGAGACACAAAGAAGCCGTGGCCGAATTTAACCGGGCGCTCGGCCTGCTGGAAGACCAGGAGGGAAGTGTGTACCTGCCGGTCAAAGCGCAATTGCTGAACAGCAAGGCCCTGGCCATGTCCTCTTCTTTCAAGCTGAAAGAAGCGCTCGACATCTACTACCAGGCTAAATCCACCGCCAGGCGGGTGGGTGATGTGAACCTTCAACTGATCATTCTCAACAACATGTCTGTAAACCTGAATGACTCAGGGAAAAACACCCAGGCCCTAGACCTCTTGCTCAACAGCTACGATACCATTCGCAAGCTGGCAGGGGAAAACAGGTCGCTTGCCGCATTTGAGTTCAACATAGGTGAAAGCTATCATTTCATGGAGGATTTGCCGCAGGCCGAGCTTCATTACAGGCAGGCTCTTGAGATTGCACGCAAGATCGGCAGCATGCAGTTTGCGGTGAATATCATGTATAATCTTGGCGAGGCCCTGCGGGACCAGAGCCAGATCGATGAAGCCAGGAGCGTTCTTGAGGAGGCCGTGAGCACAGCCCGCAAATCGCATTATCGTCAGCAGGAAATGGATCTGGAAAACATCCTCGGTGAAATGGACCTCGCCACAGGGAACATTGCCCGGGCAATCGCCCGACATCAGAATGCAGTGGCCATGGCTGAGCAACTCGATGACCAGTTTGGAGAAAGCTGGAGCATGCGAAACCTTGCTGTGGCCTTGCTCGAATCAGGTGACACAGCGCGTTTCAGCGAGGCCGGCAGGATGCTGGTGAAATCACTAGAGCTTGCGCGCCAGGTCGTCCAGCCTGAAAACACCATGGAATCCTTGAACATGATACTTAAATATTGGAAGATGCTGGAGTTGGATAACAGCGATCGTCAAGGATTTCTGCAGGAGTTGGAGAAACTTGCCAGCAATCAGAACAGCCAGAAATATATCGATCTTTGCCGCCGTTATCAGCAAGAGGCTGCCGGAGGTATAGTCAGCAATGATCAGAAGAAAAAAGGTTATTCCGCCTCGCCGTGAAAATCAGCCGGAAATGGGCCTTTTGGGTGAGATTCTCGCCAGTGTCAACCTCTCCTGGGCCGAGGCTTGCCGCGGGGACAACCTGGATGCAATCACGGAAGATGAATCAGGCCCGCTGCTGGTTTACCTGGAAAACGTGCTTGAAAATACCCGCCTTTTTATTCCCGCACGCGACCCCTCATATGGTATTTCCGAACGTGGCGGAGATGCCATCCTCGGCTACCTGCGCAACAGGTGCGATGACGGAGCTTACTTTTTCTTTGCCGATGTCAGCGGGTTCACAGCGTTGCTCACCTATCTGACCGAGCGGTTCGGCAAGGAGGAAGCCGGCGACATCGTGAATCTGAGCATCCTTAACCGCTTCTGCCTGAACAAAATGGGGCTGGTGCTGGACCATTTCAAGGACGAGGATCACGGGGGAGACAGGGCGATTGCGGCCTTCAAGGTGATGCTTTCGATCCGGGCCGCGATGCCGCTGGTGACCCGTGAGGTGCGTAAGGAATTAAGGCACAAACTCCTGGGCAAGCCGCATCAGGATGAAATCGAGGAATTTATCGGCGAGCTCTTGGTCCGGGAAAGTGGAGGTCTTATTTTCGATCCCCGGCCCAGAAGCGATTTTTACGGCAACCGGGTACGCTCGAGGATCACCTGGGGCGCCACCGGCAAGCTCGTAGCACTGGCAGAGAAGCTGGGCGGGAGCGACGACCCGGTCTGCGGCGAGGTGGAAGAAGTGAAAGGGTTCGGAATCGACCAGCACTGCTACTTCAGGCTCCAGGGCTTGTTCGAGCAGAAATGGCTGGGCCTTGAACCCTCAGACTTGGTCCTTTCCGAGCCTGTAGGCGCTTTTCGCAAGCTTGTGATCGCTCCCTCGGGCATGGAAAAAATCGGCGAGTTTGTCGAGGATTTATGTGCCCGGGGTTTTAAGCAAGGCAAATCAGTCAAAGAGGCAGTTGCAAAACTCGACCTTGAAGCCAAGAAAAAACGGATCAGAAAAATAGCAAACCTGGTTTTCGAGGTAGAAAGGTATATCGGCAACAGGTCGCTTCTGCTACACATCGTGCGAAATCTGGGTCACGAGGGCAACAAGAACATCCTGCTCGATGAGTCCTGCTCGGCCGTGCGGGACAGCGGTGTGCTGTTCTGCAATTTCGAGATCTCAGGCGAGAAAGTGCTCAATTCATTGGCTGATGAAGTCCACCGGGTGATGACCCGCTACGGGATCCACTACAAGTACAATATTTTTCACAAGGGCGATTTCAACCTGATGGGGGTGCTGGGCACAATGTTCAGCGAAAAAAGGGAGACAGACCGCTATTATGCCGAAATACTCTGGAATGCATGGCGCGATCTGAAAGAATCGCTGGGCAGGACGCTTGGCTCCGAGGTAAAAATCCGCGGCGGAATGAGTGTGGGCAAGGGCCTCCAGGGGCCGGCCGGCGACAATATTGTCAACAACGAGGAAACGATTATCGGGCCGGACTGCAATCTGGCCGCGCGCCTGGTGGGCGAGGCGCTGGAGACCGACAGCTCCGGCAACCTTATAAACCCCTCGGGTACGATATTTACGATCAAGAGCCACAGCAGCAAGGTCGAGCACCTGATCCAGCCGGCGTCTGCGGTGCGCGAGGCAAATCTCAAGGGTTTCAGAAAACCGGTTGCTCTTTACAGCCTTACGGAGCGCAAAAAAGTCGAAAGTATATCTGAATTCATCGCTCGCATGCGAAAGGTGCCGCTTGTGACTGTCGAGGGCGAGGTGGTGCAGGATTTCGAGGATATGCGCAAGTGCAGGTTCCTTGCCAGGTGCATGGATCTGATTGAGCAGGTTGCCGATGGCGGCAGAGAGCGCTCGCAGTTAGTGGCCTTTATCGCCAGGAGCGGTGTGGGCAAGACAAGGAGGATCGCAGAACTCGTTCATTGGGCACTCGAACGCGGCTGGCCGGTATATTTCGGCGAATGCTACAGCTGGTACCAGGGTGAGGGGACAGTGGCGAAGAAGGCCGGAAAAGTTGCTGCCGAACAGACTGAAAGCCATAGCGACGAAGGCGCTTATCCTTATTATCCCTTTATCCGCATTCTGAAAGAACAGATTTTCCGGATCAACAACCAGGATCCATCCGAACTCAAGCGAGACAAGATCGCCGAAGTACTCTCAATGCTCGATCCCTCCAACCCGGAGCTGGCTGAACAGGCTCCAGTGATAGCCTCTTTTATTGGTGTTGAGGTGCCGGAAACCGGCTTTTCCTCGGCTCTCGACTCCGAGGCCAGGCGGAACATTTTCTACGAGCGTACCGGGGACATTTTCGCCAGGGAGGTCGAGCGCGGCGGTCCCGGAAGCACGGTTCTGCTCTGCATCGATGACCTTCAGTGGTCCGACCGCAACAGCCTCCATTTTCTAAGCTATATTCTCCGCCGGGTTAATAAAGGGCTGGTGGTCTGTGTCAACGCCCGCAAAGTTAGCCAGCTCGGTATCCTTCGCGATAATAGCCTGCCGGTAGAACGCCACATTCTCAAACCCGGACTGCTCAGACAGCGGGCAATCAAGACGCTGGCTAACCTGGTGCTCGGTATCGATTCCGAAGATTCTGAATCCGGTATGCCCGGGGAGCTGAAAACCAGAATCGAAAAAGAACTGGAGGCCAACCCGTTTTTCGTGATCGAGTTCTGTAACAAGATCCTCGAGCAGGAGATTGTCACTATCGCTGAAGGCAAATGCACCAGATTCAACAGCGAAAGTTTCCGCCACCTCTCGATCCCGACCAGAATCCAGGGGATTATCGAGGATCGGATAAGTCGCCTGTCCAAAGAGGAACATGTGGCCATTCAGTATTCGAGCGTGCTGGGCAATATCCTGCGTTATATCATTATCCGCCGCTTTCTGCCTGTGGCGGACCGGGATAATCTGTTCAAACACTCCGACCTGGAAGAGCTATTCAGCAGGCTCACCGGCTATGAGATCACTCGCCTGGAAAACGAAAAGGATCCGGACTGGGTTTATACATTCAAACGGGCCTTGATCGGCGAGAAGCTTTATCAGGAACTGGTTCCCTCGATGCGTAAAAGGCTTCACCAGGGAGTTGCAAAAGTATTCGAGAATACCGAGCTTGCCAACAAGTTTGAAAAGGCCCTGCTCACCGCGCTCCATTATTCGAACGCCGAGATACCCGAAAAATCATGCGTATATTATCTCGAGGCGGGAAAGCTTGCCAGGGAGGTTTTCGACAATGAAAGGAGCCTGATGCTGCTTGATCGCATCGAGGAAATCCTGAGCGAGTACAGGGTCAAGGACGCCGAGGGGCGAAGAATGAGCATGCTCGAAAATAGAGGCCAGGTGAATCTTCTTCTGGGCCACTATGATAAGGCGCTTGAGGATTTTGGAAATCTCGCCAGTATGGCCTCCTCCAAAGGCGAGGACGAACTGGAGGCCCGGGCCAGGCATTTGGGAGGCAAGACTTATTTCCAGCGCTCGCGCAAGGGCGATTTCGACCGCGCAATCGAGCATTTCTCCCTTGCTGCGGTTAAGTTGAAAGATGGCCTTTTGCTTTCCGAGATCTTGAACGACCGGGCACGCACACACCTGGAAAAGGGAGAGCGCGATGAAGCCCTCAAATATCTCAACAAGGCCGAGCATATTTTCACTCACGTGTCCGGTTCCACTCTTTCTGTGGAGGAGTGCATATTTAAGGCATTCCTGCTGCGAAACCGCGGTAGTGTGTTTCACCGCAAGGGTGAATTCAGCCGGGCGGTCGAAATATACCAGGATGCTCTGGAGCTGGTAAAAGATGAAGCCGAGCCCCGGTTGAAGAAAATCAGGGCGATGCTGTTGAACTCGATCGGCCTTTCGCTGATGAAAGCTTTCAAGCTTGAGGAAAGCCTTCAGTATTTCAACCAGGCCTTGAAACTTGCAAGTTCGATCGGTGATTTGAAAACCGAGATTCAGGTGCGAATCAACTTGGGGGTGGTGAACAATGATATGGGCCGCAATCAGGAAGCCCTGGAAACACTCTCAGCACAGCACGACACTCTCGAGGTACTGGTGGGCGAAACAAGAGAGCTTGCCGCGCTCCAGTTCAATATCGGCGAAAGCTATATGTTTTTAGAAAAGTACGGGGAATCCGAGCCTTGGTACCGGCGCGCGTTGAGTATCGGGGAGAGTATCGGCTACAAGGAGTTTGTCGTGGGCACGCGCTACAACCTGGCCGAAGTGCTGCATATCACGGCCCGATCCACCGAGGCGCTGGAGGCGCTCGAGCCTGCATACGATATGGCCCGTGAAGGTGGCTGGAATCTTCAATTGATGGACATCTCGAACCTTCTGGGAGAGATTCATCGCGAAAACGGAAAGTTTTCCCAGGCGCGCCAGTATCATGACAAAGCCCTCAAGATAAGCCGTAAGCTGAAAGACAATTTCGGCAAAAGCTGGGCCCTGCGGAACCTGGCCCTCGATATGATGGAAGACCCCGAATCTGACCCGGCCAAAGTGGGATCCTGCAGGCAACTGCTTGAGAAATCTGTCGAACTGGCTCGCAAGGCCGGGCAGCCGGAAAACCTGATGCACTCTTTGCGCGAACTCATCCGCTGGGAGCTCGATAACCAGAAAGATCCCCAGGATGCAGCCCCGCTTTATGAGGAGCTGAAAGCCCAGGCAGATAAGGTGGGCAGCAGAAGTTTCAGCGAATTCTGCCAAAGCGTGAGAAATCGTCTTGCTGGAAAGAGATATTAAATGCCAGATACTAGAACCAGTGATTTCAAAACCGTTAAAAGTGTTGATAAATATTGACAATTTATTTAGTTTATTTTTTTAATTATTCACAGCCCGAGTAGTATTTCATATTGGTCGATTTAACAACCAAAGCCTCACGCCGAGTAGAGTTAAAATGGGACGCATTGTAATGAAATTCGGGGGCACTTCTGTTGCCACCGCTTCACGGATGCTCGCTGTAGCAGAGATTGTGCGATCCAGGCTCGATCGGCAGCCGCTGGTGGTTGTCAGCGCGGTGGGTGTCTCCGAGCCAGGCGAGAACAAAATCACCGACCAGCTCGAGTCCATGGCGGAACTTGCTCACGCCCACAAGCCTTTTGAGAAAAACCTCGATAAAATCAGAAGCAAGCACAAGAAGGTGCTCAAGGAACTCGCTCTGCCCTGGAAAACTGTCGATCAGACCTGGAAAAAACTCATCAAGTCTTTGGCCAATTCAGACAGGCCGTACCGGGAATTTCTCGATGAAATTTTCTCTTTCGGCGAAAGACTTTCCAGCAACATAATTACCGCACTTTTCAACAGGGAGGGCATTCCTGCCAGGTGCGTGGATGCTAAGGAGCTTGGAATAAGGACCAATGAAAAGTTCCAGGACGCCACCGTGCCAGAGGAGTTTGAAGACCAGGTATTGGCTGGTTTGCGCAAAGAGAAAAAGGTTCTGGTTATCCCCGGTTTCGTGGGCCATACCGCTGACGGCCGAATAACCACCCTGGGCCGGGGCGGCAGCGACTATACAGCAGCCCTGGTCGGAGCCTCGTTCCGGGTGGATGAGATTCAGGTCTGGACAGATGTTAGCGGAATGCGGAGTGTTGACCCGAGGCTGATACCCGATGCCGAAAGGCTTGAGTGCATCTCGTTCGATGAAGCCAAGGAGCTGGCGTATTTCGGCGCAAGGGTTCTTCACCCCAAAACCATCGAACCGGCAATGCGCAAGAATATCCCAGTGGTAATCCTTAACACTTTTCAGCCAGATGCCCCGGGCACCACGATCAGAAACGAGCCTGTCAAGCAGAACAAGGTGATCAAGGCCATAGCAAACAGAACCGGAGTTTGCCGGCTGAATATCGAATCTACCAAAATGCTCGGTTCTTCGGGCTATATGGCGCGGATTTTTAATATATTCGCCAAGCACGAAACCGATATCGAGGTGATGGCCACAAGCGAGGTTTCGGTTTCGCTCACCGTGGACAATCCGCGCAACCTGGACAAGGTGATCAAAGAGCTGGAGGAGTTCTCCAATGTCTCGCTGGACAAGGGCAAGACCATAATCTGTGTGGTGGGCGAGGGGATGCGCCATACCCCCGGAGTCTCCGGCAGGGTGTTCAGTACTCTTGGCACTGCGGGGGTCAATGTGGAGCTGATCTCTCAGGGCGGCTCGGAGATCAATATCACTTTCATGGTGGATGACAAGGACACAGAGCGCGCGATCAAGGCGCTCTACTATGCCTGTATAAGCTGAGTAGAGCGCTCCAGTAAGTAATCGGCATTCAATACCCAAAGGGCCGGGTGCGGCAACCAGCCAGGTGGCTGTCACATCCGGCTTTTTGTATATCTCCCTTGAACTCGGAATCGACAAGGCTTATAATATTTGTAACTTACGTTTAATATTGACTTAATTCTCTTGGACCTGATCAATGGAGCAAACGCCATGAACAGGAGAAATTTTCTCAGCCGCAACCTGGCTGCCGCCCTCTCCGGCGCAGCTATCGGTGCCTCCATCACCGGCCGGGCGAAAGCCGCAACCGAGGAAAAGACTAAAATTAGCGGCCCCGGAGGCAGGCCTCTTCGTATCGGGATGATAGAGCTTGACACCAGCCACGCCGACAGCCTGGCCCGGGCTATCGGAGATATGGAGGGCGCCGAGTTGACCGCAGTAATCAACCGCGGCCTGGTTTACGGAAAACAGCGTACAGACAAATTTGTCTCCGAGCACAAGGTCAAGCATGTGTGTAAAACACTGGAAGAGATGGTACCCCTGGTGGATGTCGCCCTCTCGATCGGGGTGAACTGGGAGAACCATGTCAGCGATGCAGAGCCGTTTATCAAGGCCGGCAAGCCCACTTTTATCGACAAGCCGGTGATCGGGCGGGAATCGGACGCACGCAGGCTGATGGAACTAGTCACCAGGTATAAAACCCCGGTTTTTGGCGGCAGCACCTACCGTTATCAGGATAACCTGGTCCAGTTCAAGCAAGAATTTCAGAAACGGGCCGACAAAGTGGCCCTCACCGTGTACGGCAAGATCAACTCCCATGGGCGGGATGACATGCTCGACCTAATCTATTACGGTATCCACGGAACTGAGATCATGCAGGAGTTGATGGGTTTGGGCGCTGTGAGTGTGAACTATCTTGATTTTTTCCGCAAGCAGCATATCATTCACGTCCATTATGACGACAGGCCGCCGGTGATACTGATGCTCGGGTGGGCCCGCAACCAGAACGAAGTGGCTCTTCTCACAGACAGGAGTATCGAAAACCTCGCTCCCGGCGGGGGAGAGACCTATTCGAAAATCCTCACCGGAATGGCCGAAAGTATCGCCACCCGCAAGGCGGACAGGCCGATCAGCGAGCAGGTTGAAGCTTGCCGGATTTTGATCGCCGCGCAGAAAAGCCGTATCCTGGGAAGAAAAGTTTACCTCGCGGAATTGACAGAAGCCGACGGATTCAACGGTAAAAAATTCGGTCTGGAATATGCCAGGTTCAGAGCGATGAGCAGGGAAGAGCTGCGCAACTGGCGCGAGGCAGAACACCGATAATCCAGCAGTTCATGAAAATAATCAATCAAACCGGGCGGGCTTTCTTGCTCGCCCTTTTTGTTTTCTATTGCGCTTGGGGAGGCAAGATAAATGAAAGCTGCTGGTTGTACTTTGTCCCCCCTTTACTTGACAAAATATGAGGCTGGGGCTACAATGAAACAAGAACGTTTGTAAATAGCCCGTGATTCCTTGTCTTGCCTGCGTTTCATCGAACATGGAGCAGCGTCTTTTACCTGATAATTTCCCTTTACACCCGAAACATTTTTCAATTCCCGAAACAAATCTGAACAGTTTGTTAAATCGATTGTAGTCCTCAGCCGGGAGTTTCCATGAAAGTCAAAGAGCTAATGACAAAAAACGTGCTTTCGGTGAAAAAGAATATCTCGATCCGCAAACTGGTTAAGCTTTTGGATGAGCACTCGATCACCGGTGCCCCTGTTGTCGATGACGACGGCAAGCTGATCGGGATCGTCTCTTCCACGGATGTCATCCAGGCAATAGACCACCTGATCCGCGTGCATATCAGTATCGACGAACAGCAGGAGCAAAAGGGTAAGTACAACTGGGTCGATGGAATAATGACCCGCAAAGTGGTAACTGTCTCGGAGGAAGATGATGTGCAAGAGGTGTTTCGCACCATGGTCGAACGCAAGATTCACCGCGTCCCGGTAGTCAGGGAGGACAAGCCAGTGGGGATTATCTCCAGCGCGGATGCCTGCAGGCTGGTATCCGGCCTGGATGAACTGAAAGTGAAAAAGTGAGGCAAATGCCGGAGCGTCTGGACAAAAATTTCATTGTGCTCTCCGATGATTTCCGCTTTCCATATTCCAGGGGATTGATGGCCCGCTCGATGATGCGCGCTGGAATCCCCTCTGAGGAGGCTTACGAGATCGCGAGCACGCTCCAGGAGACCCTTCTCGCCGAGGGGCTCAAAGAAATACACCGCAGTAAGCTTAAAAAGCGTACTATGTGCTTAATAAAGGAGCGTTACGGCAAGGATGCGGCGGCCAATTATGAAAAATGGAAACTCCATGGCGAGGCAATCTATGTCGGCGACGCTGGCGAACAGGAACCGTTTTCCCGGGGTATCCTCGCGCAGAGCCTTCTGGCTGCGGGCCTTAGCCCTGATATTGCCCACGATGTCGCCGAAAAAATGGCCGCCGATTTGAGTGAAAGAGGAGTTAAAAATATCAGCCGGGATCAGTTGCGGCGGCTGACCTACCAGATGTTGCACACTAAATTCGGCAAGCAGTACACCAGGCACTACCTGATCTGGCGGACTCTCAAGGGTCCGGACAAACCGCTGATTCTGCTTTTCTGCGGTGCCACCGGCACGGGCAAATCCTCGTTGAGCGTAGAAATAGCCCACCGTCTCGGGATCACAAGAGTGATCGGCACGGACACGATCCGCGAGATCATGCGCGGGATGTTTTCCCAGCAACTGATGCCCTCTGTCCACGAATCTTCCTATGCAGTATGGAAGAGTCTGGTCAGGCCTTTCAGCGATATGGTCGACCCTGTTCTCTCCGCTTTCCAGGAGCAGACCCAGCGGGTCAATGTCGGAGTGCATGCAATCATGCGCCGGGCGATCACCGAAAACCTGTCGATGATTATCGAGGGGGTGCATCTGCTGCCGGAGAGCGTGGCATCGGAGTTTTCCTCTGCAGCAATCATAATTCCGATCCTGATCTGCACCTGCCAGGAGAAATTACACCGCAACCGTTTTATCAACCGCGGCCAGGACGCCCAGGAGCGCTCCTCCCAGAAATACCTTGAGAATTTCGAGAGCATCCGCAAGATCCAGGATGCGCTGATCGCAAAGGCAGAGGAAAATAACATTTTCCTTGTGGACAATGTGGATTTCGATGATACCGTGAGCAAGATAATTCAGTTTCTCACCAAAAGAATGGGAGAGCTTGTCAATCTCGACTTTTCCGAGTACGAATTACTCAGGAAGGCAGACAGGTTATGAGTCCCCCCGCACGCGGCGCCAAGTTACCCTCCTTTAACGGCCCCAGCGCTCTGATTATTCTCGACGGCTGCGGGATCGGAGAAGAAGAGGCATATAACTGTGTGGTCCTGGCCAGAACCCCGTTTCTCGATGATCTGCGTTCCAGCCATGGCGATGTTCCAGGTTATTCGGGTACGAGCAGGTTTTTTGCCGAAACCAGCTACACCGAACTTGTCGCCGTAGGGCCGAAAGTGGGCATGCCCGAGGGGGCCAAAGGCTCGACTGCCGTAGGGCACGAGGTGCTCAGCGGAGTGGATTATATTCATCCGATGCACCAGATGAACAGCGCGATCAATGACGGGGTGATGGTCAACCCCGTGATCGATGAGGCTATCGACTATGCCGTGGCTCATAACAGCTCGGTTCACCTGATGGGCCTGGTTTCAAACAACCAGGAACACAGCCATGTTCTCCATCTTTATGCGATCCTGCGCCGGATTGTCCAGCGCGGCGCAAAAAAAATCGTGATCCATTACTTCTCTGACGGCCGGGGAACTCCGCCGTTCAGCGCACCGCGCTTTCTCGAAGATTTGGAGGCCAAAGCCAGCGAGATTATCGGCCAACAAAAAGTCGATTTCAAGATAGCCACGATAGGCGGCCGCGATATTACGATGAACCGCAGCGCCGAGAGCTGGTACAAGACCGAGGCTACTTTCCGCGCGGTTATCGAGGGCCAGGGCCCGAGGATGGATGACGCCGAGGAAACACTAAAAGCAGCTTACGACAAGAGCCTGACAGACCAATATGTCACCCCCACCGTGCTCGGTGACTACCATGGAGTGGACAACCACGATGTGCTGATCCACTGGAATTTCCGGAAAGACAGGGGGGAATTTCTGATGCGCATGCTGGTGGAACCGGTAATCGACCTAACCGAAAGGCTCAGAAATTCCCCTGATGATACCTACAGCGGCCTGAAACGTTTTCAGCGCTGGAAAAACCGCCCTGACCTTCACTACGACACCCTTCATATCATCGGGCTGGTGGAATACTACCGCGGTATGAACTGTCCGGTTGCTTTCCGCGAGCCGGTCCAGGATATCAGCTTCGGGAAAGTGCTTTCCAACCATGGCTACAACCAGTGGCGGGTGAGCGGAATTGACAAAGCCAAGGCCCTGACCCTGCTCTCCGGCAACAAGGTCGGCGATCCCCTGGCCGGGGAGGAGAGAGTTACCCTGCCCCTGCCTCCAGAGGTTCGCCGTTATATCAAGGAGTTCGACCAGCATAAGGGCGAAAAAGGATACAAGTTCGAGCCTTACCGGAAATATCCGAAAATAGAAATCGAGAGTTTAACCGATAAAGTCGTGGATATTATTAATGAAAGCGACTCCAAAACCGTTCTGCTGATCAATCTCTGCAACCCGGACATGGTGGGTCATACCGGCGATGTGAGTGCGGGCATCCTGGCCATGATGGCTGTGGATAAGGCTCTGGAGCGGATAGTCACCGCTGTGCGGGAGAAAGGTGGATTTGTAATGATCACCGCAGACCACGGCAATATCGAGGAAATGATCACCGAGGACGGCGAGCCGAACACGTTCCACACTGCCAACAAAGTGCCGCTTTTCATTATCGGCCCTAAGACAACAAAGCTGCGGGATGACGGGACCCTGAGTGACGTGGCGCCCACATTCCTCACCCTGCTGTTCGGCAAGGAAATCGAGGAAGTCAATAAAGGCATGAAAGGCAGGCCGCTTTTTGCTAACAGCCGCTGATTTCTATTTTTGCCCTTAATCACTTTCTTTTTAAGCCCCCGAAATCTGTCGGGGGTTTTTTTGCGCATATCGACAGAATAAATTTAAAAGAAATATCTTATCTGATATTTATTTCTTGACATAATCCGAATCTGGTTTGCCGCTCCCATAAGGAGCAGGGTTCTCTTTGCTGATCCTTGCGCATTCCGCCATGAAAGGAGAGGAAAAATGCGCGTATTTTATCTTCTTTTGCTCCTGAGCCTGGTTATCTGGCTCGGGGTTTTCGGAAAAGGTGAATCACTCGCTGGTCCCGGGCAGGCAAAATCCACTGTACCGGTGAAAGATGTCCTTTACAATGTTCGAAATTACGGGGCAGCAGGCGATGGAGTGGTTAAAGATACCCGGGCGATCCAGCGGGCTATTGACCAGGCAAGCGTGGCAGGAGGCGGAACAGTATATTTCCCGCCGGGGAAATATATCAGCGGCACGATTATACTCAAAAGCAATATGACCCTTCACCTGGAAAAGGGAGCAACTCTGCTCGCCAGCCCAGACAGCACCCACTACCCCCATATTTGGCCCAAATTCAAGTCTTACACAGACAACTATGTGTCCCAGGCCCTGATCTACGCCGAAAGGCAGGAAAATATCGGGATCACCGGCTACGGCACCATAGACGGGCAGGGCGAACACTGGCAGTGGCGCCAGTACGGAAACCGCCCTTACGTGATACGGTTCGTGGAATGCCGATACGTACAGATAGAAAACGTGCGCATGCGTAACTCCCCTATGTGGATGCAGCAATACCTGGCCTGCAGCTTTGTAACTATACGCGGCATCCATGTCTGGAACCACAGCACCTACAATAACGACATGATCGACATAGACTGCTGCAGTAATGTGACAGTCTCCGACTGCTGGGGTAATAGCGATGACGATGCATTGACACTCAAGAGTACCGGACCCCGGGTCACAGAGAATGTCACTATTACAAACTGTGTTCTCGGTAGCCGCTGCAACGCTATCAAGATGGGCACAGAGAGCACCGGTGGGTTCAAGAATATCACGATCAGCAACTGTACGATCAACTCGCACCATAGGGGGAAAGGTTTTTACGGTTACAATCTGGGCAGTACAGGATTGTCGCTGGAGATGGTAGACGGTGGAACGCTCGAGAATATCACCGTGTCCAATATCACCATGAAAGGCGTGCGGTCACCCCTGTTCCTGCGCCTGGGAAACCGCGCCCGGCCCCACACTGAAGGGGTGGAGAAACCAGGTGTGGGCATTTTTCGCAATGTGGTGATCAGCAATATTATCGCCACCGAGCTTGACACTTTAGGCTGCTCGATACTCGGTATACCTGGCCACGCAATCGAGAATGTCACTCTAAGCAACATACGCATGAGGTTCCCTGGGGGCGGCACCACAGAAGATGCTGAAAAGGTGCTTCCTGAGCAGGAGGATGGATACCCCGATGCCAGCAGGTTCGGCACCCTGCCCGCATGGGGATTTTTCTGCCGCCACGTGGACGGCCTTCGCATCAGCAATATCGATCTCGAGGTGGCAGGGCAGGAACAGCGTCCGGCGATGGTTTTCGACGACGTGAAAAACCTTTACCTCGACGGTTTCTCCGAGGAGAAAAAAACCGGTGGCGCTGGACGGACCATCATGCTGAGGAATGTCCGGGGAGCGCTCATTCGCGGCTGCCGGCCCCACACGGCCTCGCGCTCTTTCCTGCGCCTTGAGGGCGAGACCTCGGATGTGAGCGCAGTCGGCAATGACCTGAGCGGGCTGAAAGAAAAATTCGAGTTCGCACCCGGTGTGTCCAAATCCGTTCTTTTTCAAAGCGGCAACCGTTGAACAAGGCTCTGGGCGGACGCTTGCTCCGCCCAAATTAAAATCAGCGGAGTGATTATGAGACGAATCATATTGCTCGCTATATTTTCCAGCTTGTCTATCTCCAGTTTGTTTGCATATTCGGTTGAAACCGCCCGCCGCAACGGCGCACAGGCGCAGGAGGCCCTGGTTCGCAGCAGGAGGGTGCTTCACGCCTGGCTTGAGCGCCGGGACACGGTCACCGGCCTCCTGCCGCGAACCGGAAAGCAGCCTGCCTGGTTCGTCCGCGACTCAGCGGCTGATCTCTACCCGTTCCTGGTAATGGCTGCCTGGTTCACTGACCGGCCCCTCTACCACGATACAATGCATGAGATCCTGCGCAACGAAATCCGCTACTCGACTCGGGTGGGCATGCTCTCGGACAATGTCCTGCCAGGTGGTGCGGGATTCGCAGACAGGAAGCTGGATCTCGACCGGGTAATATTCGGTTCCTGCGAATACGCCAAGGACGGGCTGCTCCCGCTCACCGAGCTTCTGGGCCGGGGCGCCTGGTACGAGAGAATGCTAGGTATTGCGGATGATATGATAGCGCATGCGCCCTATGTCAGCCCCAAGGCCGGGCGCATTCCCTCGCTCGAGGCTGAGGTCAACGGCGAGTTCCTTCAGGTGCTCTCACGCCTGGCTTACTGCACCGGCGAGTCCCGCTATATCGAGCAGGCCCTGAGGATCGGGGAGTTTTATTTCGAGGAAGTCATACCAGCCTCAGGCGGCCTGCCGGCGCATGTCTGGGACCTGGAGAAAACGCAGCCTGCGGCTAAAGAATTCCGCCTCAACGACCACGGCAACGAAATCGCCGGAGGCCTGGCCGAGCTGGTTTTTTACCTGAAACAGACCGGCAACCCTGCATACGGAAAATTCAAAAAACCGCTATCCGATCTGATCCATTATCTGCTGGACTGTGGACTCAACAGGGACGGTGTCTGGATGATGAGTATCGGCCTGGACGGCCAGCCGATTGACAGTTTGCATGCGCACTGCTGGGGCTATATGTTCAACTCCGTTTACATCGCCTGGCTGATTACCGGAGAGCAACGGTTCCTGCATGCAGTTAAACGGGCGCTGAAAGCGGTCACGGACAAGCCGACCTACCTGGACGATCCTGACGGCGGCGGAAGGGGCTGGGGCTCCAACGCCTATTCGGACGCAATCGAAAGCGCCATTGTGTTTCTCAACCGCCTGCCCGAGGAGCGTACTTTCCGCGTGCTCGATAATTGCGTTTCCCGGTTTCTGGCTCGCCAGCGCCAGGATGGCATAATCGAGGACTGGTACGGGGATGGCAACTACGTGCGTACTGCGCTGATGTATGCTCTGATGAAAAGCCGGGGCTGCTGGCTGGAAAACTGGCGCGAGGATATTCGGCTCGGCGCTGTTGATGGAGACAGGGGTATTCTGGTAACGTTAGAGTCCGAAAAGCCCTGGCGCGGTCTGGTGCATTTCGATTACCCAAGGCACAGGGCGCATTTCAACATGCCGGTAAACTATCCCCGGCTTAACGAGTTCCCGGAGTGGTTCGCCGTGAACTCGGACAGGCTCTACGAGGTGAGTATCGGGCAAGAAAAGCAGTTATTCCTCGGAGCAGAACTCGTGCGCGGGCTCGAGGTATCGGTCGAGCCGGGCAAGGTGATCACGATCCGGGTCGCCGCGTGGGAGCAGCCGCCGTACGGGAGAAAATAGCGGATTCATCCGGGCGGAATGCTCGAAACGGCAAAGGCCGGAGCAAGTAATTTAAACATTTGATAACCTCCATCTGTTTATCTATATTTGGAAACCACGCCTTATGCAAAAAGTTGATCCACTGCTTTCCTTATAAAGCCTTAATCCAGGAGTGAGCCATGACAAAACATGCTGGAAATATGTCCCGGAGAGAGTTTATCAGGAAATCCTCTGTTTCAGCCGCAGCCCTGGGTGCGATTACAGTGGCCGGGCCGCTCTCTGCTGCGGTACCTCCTGAGGTAAAAAAGACCCGTGTCGCCCTGGTAGGTACAGGAAGCCGCGGTACCAGCACGTGGGGAGAATCCCTTGTCAGAGACTCCGGGGATTATCTGGAGATGGTCGGCCTTTGTGATATCAATTCCAAGCGGGTGGATTATGCCCGCAGAAAGATCGGCAGCCACATTCCAACTTTCACTGATTTCGACCAGATGATTCGCTCCACCCGGCCAGATGCTGTTATCGTTACCACAGTGGACGCCTACCATGCAAAATACGTGACCCGGGCAATGGAGCTGGGCTGTGATGCGATCAGCGAGAAACCGCTCTGCACTGATGCCGAGCAGGCCCAGTCGATTATCGACACGTGCAAGAGAACGGGCCGGAAGCTCAATGTCACTTTCAACGCCCGCTACGGCCAGAGCTCGATGAAAGCAAAAGAGCTTCTGATGGCCGGCGAGATCGGCGAGATCTATTCGGCTGACTATGCTGAATTTCTCGACCTGGACCACGGAGCCTCCTATTTCCGAAGGTGGCACGGGCTCAAGCAATGTTCCGGCACGCTGCTTTGTCACAAGGCCTCGCACCATTTCGACCAGCTCAACTGGTGGCTGGATGCCGAACCGGTGGAGGTCATGGCTTATGGTGATCTGAACAAGTACGGCCGCAACGGGCCGTTCCGCCACCTCAACTGTCGCCTGTGTGCCCACAAGCAAAAATGCGATCTGTACTGGGATATCACCAAAAACAAACGTTTTATGGAACTTTATGTAAACTGCGAGTCCGAGGATGGCTATTACCGCGATGCCTGCTTGTACCGCAATGCAATCAATATCTACGACACGATGAGCGTGCAGGTGAAATACTCCAGCGGCACACTGGTGACCTACAGCCTCAATGCCACTGCGGCCACGGAGGGGCAGTATATTGTCTTTCACGGCAGCAAGGGCCGCCTCGAACTTCACAACTACGACCGCCAAAGCTGGAACGTGGCTCCCAGAACCAATATCCGCCTCTGGCGTAATTTCAAGGGCGCCACTGTCGTTCCGCTTGAAACACGGCGGGTCAGAGGTGGGCATGGAGGCTCTGACACATTGGTCAAGGACATGCTTTTCAAGCCGGGAACGTCAGACGAGCTGCGGCAGCAGGCAGGGATGAGAGACGGGATCATGAGCTCGATTATCGGTATCGCCGCATATACGAGTATCGAGAGAAAGAAACCGGTGAAAATCGCCGACCTGATCAGTTTCGCCTGATTTTTCCAGGCCATCCACACGTAAAAGCGGGTTCAATCCATTGCCGTTTGCCACATACAATATTTATTTTCATCCTTCACAAATCGCAAAGAATGGGATTTAAACCTGGTGATCTTATTTCAGATCGTGCTTGAGAGCCACCATTCCCCCCTATCAAGGGGGAACATTCCAATTCCCCCCTATCAAGGGGGGAGACAGGGGGGTGTTATATTATACAGTTAGGGTTTGATACCCGAAATCAGGATCACGGATTTCAGTGATTCACACACAGGGGCG
>CAZJQI010000061.1:0-25980 GCA_964548275.1 uncultured Gemmatimonadales bacterium | reverse complement strand
GTTGCCTTTATTGCTGTTATGACACTTTTAAAAAAGCTTAACCGGACAGTAGTGTAGTAAAATATTTAAAGCAGGAGAGGACTGAATTCAATATGTTTTTCTGTTTGAACTTACCGGGGTATAAACTTACATCAGCGTGACCAGGCGCATTAGCTGCCCGCAGATCCAGGCCCCGTAGGTTCCCAGTGCGTAGCCGACCACAGCGACCAGAACCCCGACCGGCGCCAGAGCAGGATGGAAAGCACTTGCCACTATTGGCGCCGAAGCTGCTCCGCCGATGTTAGCCTGGCTTCCGACTGCCAGGAAAAACACCGGAGCCTTGATCAGCCGTCCCACCAGCAACAGCAACAGGGCGTGGATCGAGATCCAGACAAGTCCAACCAGGTAAAGGCCTGGTGCTTCAACCACTGAGACCAAGTTCATTTTCATGCCGATCGAGGCCACCAGCAGGTAGAGGAAAGCCGAGCCGATACGAGATGCACCTACCCCCTCGAGACGCCGCGCAGGGGTAAAGGATAGCAGCAGCCCGCCGGTGGTGGCGATCACCACGATCCAGAAAAAAGGGCTTGTCAGGCTGAATCTGGCAAGGCCGGGATAGGAGGCCTCGATTGCCGTGCTGAGATAGTCGGCTCCCAAGTGGGCTACAGCGGTAACTCCGAAACCAGCGGCAAGCACTTTCATTGTGTCAGCGAGTGTGGGAATCGCATTGATCCGGGCCTTATAGTCTTCCATCTTGCGGCGCAGGTTTTCTATATCTGTAGTGTCAGCCCTGTTTGCAGAGTCGATGCGCTTTGAATTACCGGCCATCAACAGCAGGAGCGCCATCCAGATATTAGCCACGATCACATCCACGGCGACCAGGGTTCCGAAAATGTTGTCACCCACACCGAATACCTCTTTCATTGCCACCTGGTTGGCTCCCCCGCCGATCCAGCTCCCGGCTACTGTGGTCAAACCCCGCCACACCGCGTCCGGTCCCTGTCCGCCTACAGTCTCAGGGCTGAACAGGGAAACGATTATTATCGCCAGCGGCCCGCCAAGGATGATACCCGCGGTGCCGGTAAAAAACATGATCAGCATTTTCGGGCCGAGACAGAGCACCCCTTTCAGATCGATACTCAAGGTGAGCAGAACCAGACAGGCAGGCAAAAAATAGCGCGAGATGACATAGTAGAGATTCGAGTGCTCGGCGGAAAAAATACCAAGACTGCTCAGTACTGCAGGAATGAAATAACAGAGCAGGATCGAGGGAACGTAGCGGTAGAATCTGCGAAATGCGGGCCTGCGGCTTGAGGCCGTGCCGAAAACCAGGGCCAGAATCAGGACCAGAATACCGAGCACCACGGCATCATTGGTTATCAATGGGATCGATCCTTTCACTCAACATCTTCTATGAGCAGGCTTGACTGTTCAGAGATTCCACTTGTTCAAGGCCAGACATTAGGATTTTTCACAGGAAAAAGCAAGCCATTCCTGACATTTGCAGTGCCATACCAGTTTCTCCGAACCTTTCAAAAATAAAAAGGTCCTAAGGTTTTATCCCCAGGGCTCTTGTCTTGATCGTGTTTTAATCCGGGCAAACTATCCGAGGTTTCAGCGGTTCAGTCAACGTAGCCTATCGCTCTCAGTCGTTCCACCATCTCTTTTCCAGCCCTCTGCTTGTACACTTTGTAGTCTTTCACTGCTTGTTCTGGAATGATGAATCTTTCATAGCTATCTATGTAGCTAATCTGATGAGCTTGCGAAAAACTTTCCCGGAAGATTTCATCAACCACCCTGCCTTCCATGTCCCTGCCCACCGGTATCCCCAGGATATAACACACGGTGGGTAAAATGTCGGTTACATGGATTCGGCCAAGCGGGTTGTTTTTCCTGATTCCCGGCCCCGAGATGATGAATACTCCATCAGGTGCGTTTCGATGGTGGTAATGGCCAGCCGCCCCCTCCTGCTGAAATCCGTGGTCGCTAAGTATTATTTTAATCGCCTGCGGGTTAGAAGCAAATATCCCCCCAACAAGCGAATCCGTGAATATGTAATATTTTTCCAGCATCAGACCGTATTTATCTGTTTCAGGGAGGTTTTTCTCGGCAAAGTACTTGTATGCTGCATGGCTTACAAGGTCGATCCCCTTGAGATAAATCGCGCTGAACGGCCGCTTTTGTCTGCTGAAAATATTCGTCCAGATATCCGCCTCGGTTAAGTCTTCCGGGTAAGCGTACTTTAACGACTTCTCGGGAGTGTAACCACTCCTTTCAGCCGATTTCTGCCCAAGTTTCCAGTCATGTTCGGTTCCGTTAATAAACCGGCTATACACATCATAGTTCACTTCTTTTTCAGTATGCACGTAGGGAAGTAATATTTCATAAAGGGTATCGGGGTAGGTTAAACCCGTTGGCATGGAGGAAAAGTTACTGGCCAGCCCATTGCAGGCACTGGGGTAGAAGTAGTCAGAGACAATGGAACCTTTAGTATGTTCGGCAGGATAGGTTCCCCACCACCCGAGCGTGCAGTTCTCCATTCCGTTGATACTGCAAATATTCCAGATGGTTCTCACCTTTCTGGCCCAACTGGTGATCGGTATTTTCGTGATGAGACCGTTTTGCGCTGCAAGCCTGAAAATCAGGACAAGTCCGCCGGTAAAGTAAGGTTCTTTGCGGGGCAGAACGGGTGCAGAAATTCCTGGTACCTGATAGGAAATAAAGTCGGTTACCCCGTGCTTGCTCGGTAATTTCCCTGTTGCAATGGTTGTCCATACCTTAGGCGAATAAGCAGGCTTGAGGGTTTCAAGCTTTGCAAAAGAACCGTTTCTGATCAGATTTTCAAGATAGGGAAGCTTTCCTCTTTCGATCAGTGAATTTATAACCTTCCATTCAGCCCCATCCAGGCCCACAAGAATTATTTCCGGCAGCTCCTGCTGAGGGTCAATTTTTCTGCCAGGGCTGTAAAAAAAGGATACTTCAGTCTGCCTTAACCGGATAAGATGTGGGCAAAAAAAGCATATAACCAGTACCCCGGCTAACAACAACCCCCCTTTCCAGCCGTTAAAATATTTTTGCCACTTGATTCGGATATAACCTAAAACAAGACTGAGGAACAATGAAACCGCCAGAATCAAAATTACCCGCCAGACATTGTCCGGTTCAGTAAATGAAGAAAGCATTGCCGGAATGCCTGCTAACAAACTGCCGCTTGTTGATTTCCAGAAGTGAGTCAAATTGGTCAGATATAGATTGACGAAGATTATGGCGAAAAAAAGCAGTAGATATTCCAGGCGGCCAAAAGCCAAGGATAGAAAGTTTTCCTTGGGTTTAAAGAAAGCGATCAGCGAAAAGATAGAGATTCCAAGCAGAAAAGTAATCGAGCTGTATATGGCGACAAGAACGAACCAGGCAAAGACGGACTCCGGATAGCTCAGGAAACTGTTAAGCCTCAGGAAATCCACATAAACAATCCCGCCCCAAATACTTCCCAGGATAAGGCTTGACCGTATGCATCCTCTAATATTCATTATGTTTTCGTGAAGGGAAAAGGTCTGTTCAAATTATTTAGAAAGCAACTCAGGCGGACCCGACTGGTGACAGAAGCAAATTTTATTCCATTAATACGTGTTAAATAGGCATGGAGGAATTGAATCGTATTGATGTAGATTTCCAAAGTTATATTGGGGTATTGGTTCCCTAAATATCTCAATTTTCGTAAAGAAGATACTTTTTGCGCACCTTTTTAAACTCTTCCAGCTCCCGGTTCCAGCTTGCCATGATCAGCTCGACCGGCTCACCAGCAGCGAGCCTCTTTTTTACATCGCCCCTGCCGATCCAGCGGTCTATGCGGCTCATGTCGAATGTATCGGGATAGAGGCGGGAAAGAGCGCTCAAAAGATGCATGCCGGCCTTGAGAGTTTGCAGGCTGTCTCTGGCTGTGATCGCGGCACGCACTCCCCCACAGCGTATGCCCTCGAACTTGTGCGAGGCTGGAGTGAAAACCGTGTCCCTGAACTCGATGCCGGCCACACCAGCAGAGTTCAACTCCCGCGCCAGCAGCCTGCCGTCCACGTAAGGCGCACCGTAGATTTCGAACGGGAAATCCGTACCCCGTCCCACTGAAAAATTGGCAGCTTCCGTGATACCTAAACCCGGGTAAAGTATCGCCGCATCGAGAGTCCTCATGTTCGGCGAGGGATTGATCCACTTCATCCCCGTATCGTCGTAATACATCGCGCGCCGCCAGCCCTGCATCCGTATCACCTCAAGACATGCACCAATGCCGAACTCCTCGTTGAACAACAGCGCCAGTTCGCCCACAGTCATGCCGTGCCGCACCGGAATCGGGTAGTAAGCGATAAAATTCCCCTGGAGTTCTTTTTCGACCACCGGCCCCTCGACTGCCAGCCCGCTCACCGGGTTAGGCCGGTCGAGCACGTAGAACCTGATTTCCTGCTCGGCCGCGGCCTGCATACAGAGAGACATGGTAGTAATGTAGGTGTAGAAGCGGGTGCCGATATCCTGGATATCAAATACCAGCGCATCCAGCCCGCGCAGCCACTCCGGCCTGGGCTTGCGTACCCTGCCATAGAGGCTGTAAACTGGAATGCCGTTGTTTTCGAAGCGCTGCGATGAATATTCGCCCTCGATAATTCCTTTCAGACCGTGTTCAGGGCTGAAAATAGCCTCAAGCTGAAATTCATCGCTGCTGGCGAAAAGTTCTATGATTGACTGCCCGCGCCGGTCAACGCCCGTGTAGTTGGTAATCACGCCTACTTTTGCACCTTCCAGCGGCGCGAAACGTTTTGCGACAAGTACATCCAGCCCGCTGAGCACTTCTGGCAGCCCACCGGAACTTTGCTCATTTCCGCTTGCCCGGCACCCGGAAGCGATAAGAATCGAAGATATCAGGTAATATAGGAGTTTCAATGGTTCTCTCCGACAGTGAAACTGGTTTGTCCCTTTCAAGTTAACAAAGGAATAATCAGTGGACAAGCCGCAATTCGCACATGAATCTTTTCCCATGTGCTGCTTGACAAAGATGTCCTCGTAAATATATTTTAACGCCTTTAAAAGGGTGTTGAAATTTCATCGATTTCTTTTGTAGAAAAACGAAACAATGTCCGGGTTGAATTAAAACTGTTTAATAAACGATCACTTGCGTAGGGACACGGCGCGCCGTGTCCCTACTTATCGATTTATCAACACAGTTTTAAATTTAGGGGAGTTTTCGTTGCGGGGGAAAGTGCAGCAAATTGTAGAAAAGGGAGCCGGGCTTGCTGTCAAACTTGCCCGGAAGGCTGGTGGAATACTGATGGAAAGCCTGGGAGCCGGCCTCGAGATCGAACTGAAAGGCGAGATAAATCCAGTGACCGAACTTGATCGCAAGGTGGAGGAGTTCCTGGTGAGTGGAATTAGAAAGGAGTTCCCGGATCACGACTTTCTGGCCGAGGAACAGACCACACCGGAAGGAATCTCCCAGTTCCGCTGGGTGATCGATCCTGTCGACGGCACCACGAATTACGCCCACGGTTATCCCTGCTTCACAGTCTCTATCGCGCTGGAGCACAAGGGAAGCACATTGCTTGGGGTGATCTACCAGCCGGCCACAAGGGAAATGTTTACAGCCACTGCAGGTGGTGGAGCTTTTTTGAACGGACATCGGATAAAAATTTCAAAGAAAGTAACAAGTCTGGAAAACTCATTTCTGGTAACCGGGTTTCCTTATAACCTGCGCCAGCCCGGAGTACTCGAACGCAATTTGAAGCGTTTCGCAAAGTTTCTCGGTGAAAGTTTCGCAGTGCGCCGGGACGGCTCGGCGGCTTACGATCTGGCCTGCCTGGCAGCGGGAAGGTTTGACGGGTTCTGGGAGGAAAACCTGAGCCCCTGGGATACGATTGCCGGCTATCTCATGGTATGCGAAGCCGGTGGCGTGGCTACTGATTTCAATGGAGAAAAATTTGATCCGCTATCCAGTAAGTCGATCCTGGCCGTAGGCACGGAAGAACTTCACCGGCAAATGCTTTCTTTTCTGTCATAGTTGCAGCCTCGGCGGCGAATGATTTGAATAATTTTTCGGAAATAACTTGGCCTGTTTTATGTTTAAAATAAATATTTCTCTTCATCACTGCCTGCTGGTTTTTGCCTCGTTTTTTGCCCTCGACACTTTCGAGCTTACCAGTGCAAAAGACCCGCTCACCACCCTTCAGGAGAGTTTCGGTGCACCGCCTGCTGTGCGAAGGAAAATCTACGCCGAGGTTATCCGCCTCTCGGGTGCCGCCGGGACAGAGTCGGTTGCACGGTTGGCCCGGGCCGTTGCCTTTCAACAAAGGGCGATGGACCTTGAAGATGAGTATATCGACCGAATGATCAAAACCGCTCCCGGTTTTGCCGGGATCGAAAGAGCCAATCCACCCTTTCTCGGTGATTACCGGCGCGCCGCAGATGAGTTCGCCACCTTGCAGGGGCAATTCCCTTTCTCCGAATCATATGGAAAATGCGCCCGACTGGTGGCTCGGTTCTGCAATGACGGTACGCAGTTGTACCAGGCCTCGCTCTCGTTCAGGAGAAACTACCCGTTAAGCCGTTTCATACGAAGGCTGCTTCTTTTGAGTGGCTCCAGACTGCTGCTGGAGAAAAATTATCCGCTGGCCAGGGAGTGTTTCGAAACACTCTGGCGGGATGCTCCTGAAAGCAGTCAGGCAGTGGAAGGTTACCGTCTGGTGAATAATCTCGGCAATGCCGGAGCTCTGGAATTGACCCCGCAGCAGATCCTGGCCTGGGGCAGATCGCAGGGACTGAACGGCCATTCGGCGCTTGTCAGGCTGATCGAACGTTTTCCAACCTCACCGGAAAGCGAGTTGGCATACCTGCAGATATTCAAGAACACAAACCGCGGTTTTCCTCAGCGCTCTCTTTCACGCAATTTTCGCCATTCCGACCTGTTTGAGAAATATTTCAACCGGTTTACCAGAGACTTCCCGCACAGTGCTTGCCTGCCCGGAGCTCTGATTCTTCGGGCTGAATTCAATTACCGCTGCGGCAAGAAAAGCCAGGCTATCGCCCGGAAAAACGACAACACCTGGAAGCGAACCAAAAGCAGCTCGCGCAGACGGGTCAGCAAGCGGTACGCCTCGTACGCAAATAAATATTTCACGAGGGTCAGAGCAGCGGATTCAACTGCTGCAGAGCTGTTTCCCGGATCGAGGTGCCACTTTGAAACCGGTCTGTTCGCGGGATTGTCCCTGTTGGAAACCGACAACTTCAGCCAGACCCTCGCCCGGCTGAATTCCCTTTTTGCGCAAGGCCCCGATTCGTTGACAGAGGTCAGGATCAGGTCTTACGCGGGGTTAATTAATTACCATGATGGTCGTTACAGTCAGGCAGTGAAAGTGCTTGCCCCGGTGGAGAAAAGGAGCGGTGGCGACCGTGAAAGCTGGAGCCGGGGGATGCTTTTTCTGGGTAAATCCTACCTGGTGCTCGGGGATAGCTCCTCGGCAGCCAGAGTATTCACCTCCCTGTCCCGCTTATATCCGTACACGTATCACGGAATCCGGGCGAGATTATTGAAAAACGGACTTGTCGGTCCCTTGCTCCCGAAATGGATAGCCGAACTTCCGTTGATCAGTTTGCCCAGCTTTCCGGACAGATTCACCCCTGAAGGCAGAATTATTAATGAGCAAGCCGAAAATTGGCAGTCGCTCGGCTTTTTTTCCGAGGCGGCCTACATTTATACCCACGGCGTCGCCTCGATTTCGGAAGATCTTTTACTGCGTTTTCGCTATCACGAAAATTTTCTGCTTGCCGGCTGGTATCACTATGTACTTCGGAATTTCAGGGGCCCGTTCAGCCGGATCCTTCAAAGCGGCGGGAGGAATCTGCCAGAAAATTTCTGGCAGATCGCCTACCTGAACCCAGAAGACAATGTGGAAACAATAAAAGAAGAGGGTAGAAAAAGGGGCATTCCTTTCGAACTTATCACCGCAGTGATTCGCCAGGAGTCCAATTTCAACCCGCGGGCTCGCAGCCACGCCGGCGCGGTGGGCCTGATGCAGCTTTTGCCCTCGCTAGGACGAAGGCTGGCCAGCGGTATGGGACTGGGAAGAATAACAACTTCTCGACTTTACAACTCACAGATCAATATTAAGCTGGGCGTGAAATTCCTGGCCAACAATCTATCGAAATACAATGGAAATATCGCCCTGGCAATAAGCAGTTACAATGCCGATCCACGAAATCTTCCCGCCTGGCTGGAGCGTTCTCACCCGAAAGGCTCGGATGATTTTGATCTCGACCTGTTTATTGAACTGATTCCACTGGAAGAGACCTGCCACTATAACATCCAGGTATTGACCAATTTCTGGCGCTACCAGGAATTAAACGGGGAGGAGGAAAATCTTTTTTCCTGGAGACTTTTAGCCTATTCAAAAGTTAATTAAGCAAACCGAAGAATTGACAGAAAGTATCAAAGCACTAATTTCTTGACAGCTTTATCCCCAGGTACTATACTATCATGAAAGACGAGTGTCTTTAAGATTACAGGCTTTTAAAAGCCTTACCGTGCAGGCTCACCGTTTTCCAATTCATATCATTACCAGGAGTTCTTTATATCTCAAGGAAGTGAAAACAAGGCCGTCCTGGTTCAAGGTCTCTGTAAAGACTATACAATTGGTAACACCACCAGCCGTGTCCTAAAAGAAATATCGTTCAGCGTTCCCCATGGAGAATTTTTTTCTCTGATGGGCCCTTCCGGCTCTGGCAAGTCCACTTTGCTTTACCTGCTGGGAGGGTTGACCCATCCGACTTCGGGGCGCATCTGGCTCGATGGTTGCGAACTGACCAACCAGATAGACAGCAAGATTACACGGCTGAGGTATGAAAAGATCGGTTTCGTTTTTCAAAGATTTAACCTTTTACCTACACTGACGGCCCTCGAGAACGTTTTCATTGCGCTGAAATTGACCTTGTTTTCCAATGGAAACGGTAAACGGGACCCCGCTTCTCCCGAGAAGCTGCTACGCCTGGTTGGATTGGGCGCTAAAATGAACCACCGCCCGAGCGAGTTGTCGATAGGAGAGCAGCAGAGGGTTGCAATAGCACGCTCCTTGGTCCGCAGACCGTCAATCCTGCTTGCCGATGAGCCAACCGGCAGTCTGGACCGTGAAAATACCTTGAAAATCCTGGATATTTTCACCAGATTGCACAGCGAGCGTAAGCAGACAATAATCATGGTCACCCATGATCCAACTGTCGCCCAGCAGGGCGACAGAACTTTGAATCTCGTGGATGGCCTGATCCAAGAGTAAAGGATCGTTTAGATGAAAAAGCTCACCAAGAGAGAAACCGTGGGTATTTTGAGCAAGGGTATTCCGGCATATCTGCTCGGCTATCCCACAGTGGTTTCATTCGAGATGACCTATTCCTGCAATGCGAACTGCCATCACTGCGACATGGGCGGTATTGTCAAGGATGAAAAGCGGATCGCCCCGGCCGATTACAGGCGCCTGATGCGCACGCTCAAACCGGTGATCGTCCAGATCTCAGGCGGGGAGCCTCTGTTGCGGGATGATTTGACCGAGGTAATGAGGGCGATCAAGCCTAAAGGCTGCAGCACCCCGTACCTGATTGTGGTGACCAACGGCTCCCTTCTCACCGAGGAAAAATATCTCGCGCTCAGGGAGGCTGGAATGGACCATCTTTCGGTCTCCCTCTGTTTCCCGGATGAGCGCCATGACCAGTGGCGGAGATTTAAGGGCCTTTTTAATCATCTGGATACCCTGATTCCAAAACTCGCCGCTCTCGGGCATGATGATATCGTGCTCAACAGCGCGATCACCAGGGAGAACATGCCGTATATCATGGATCTGACGCGCACGGCCGAACGATGGGGAGTTTCAATCTCTTTCAGTGCCTATTCAGTGCTGCGTACTGGTGAACGCAGTTATACTATCGAATCCCCCGAAAACCTGAAAAAACTCCGCGCCCAGCTTGACGAGTTAAGGTCTTACAAGGAAATTAACTGCGGACTCATTCAAAACGCGGATTTCAACATCGAGGGCACATTCGACTTTTTCAAATACGGCGAGATCAAACCCTGCAGCGCCGGGCACCATTTCCTGGTGGTTACTCCGGAGGGTTATCTCAAGCCTTGCTCCATGCACGATAAGGAGTATACCTCGCTTCGCGAAATCAAGCGCACTTTCGTTCCGAACAATGACTGCGGCGCCTGCTACGTGTCGATCCGCAGCTACCTGGACAAGTCTTTGCCATCTATAGTCAAAGAGTATTTCAGAGCGCATTCGATCAAACGAAAAAAGAACGGCCGGACGGCGAATGCAGCCTGAAATTGGGAAGGCTGATTGCATGAGGAAAGTTGTCAGGATTGTATTAATCAGTTTTACTATACCGGTAGCGGCTGCCAATTTGACTGCCTCCAGCCGGTTGACCGTGGACCAGGTTCTCCAACACATGAACGAGGTTAATCAGCGCCTGGAGGACCTTCAGGCTGATTTTGTTCAGACCAAAGAAATGATGTTTTTCGACGACCGGATCGTCTCCCGGGGCAAATTCTATTTCCGCAATCCGGATAAACTCGTCCTGGACACCCATTCCCCTGAGCATCAGCAGTTGATTATCAATTACAATCATGTATGGCTCCATTACCCGGAACTGAAACAGGTGCATGAACTGTCTCTCAAGCAGACCAAGGGACTGAGTGCACTGTTTGTCGGGTTCGGCGGGTCGGTGAAAGCTATCCGCGGGCAGTTCACGGTGAAAATCGAGGATACGGCTGTAGATAAAAACGGAAAAAATTCCTACACGCTCTCTCTTGTGCCTTTGGAGGGTACCCCTGCGGCGAGTCCTGCCCTGGGCCTTGGCCGGGTGTTGCTGACAGTTTCCGAGGGGAAATGGTACCCGGTACGCACCCAGATCGTACAGAAAAACGGCGACAGGACTATTCTGGAATATTCCAATCATATCGATAATCTCAGGTTTTCCGAAAGCCGTTTCACTTTCAATCCGCCTGCTGGTACACAGGTGATCGACCATACCTCCGAAAGCGGGGTGGCGCAGTAAGTCTTTTCACAAATTGTAGAACTTCAGGACCCGCTGGAGGGGTATAATCCGGCGGGTTTTTTATGCCTCCGAGAGAATATGAATTGGGCGGGGGGAAGCCACGTTTCTGCGCTACTGTGCAGGGCTGAAATGGGGCGAGGACGTCTTTGCGTCTAGTTCAGCCGGGATTTTTCAGAAAATCTACTGTTTGCCTGATAGAATGGGCCTGCGGGTGTCCCGGCTCTAGAATCAGAGTGCGCTCCAGATGCTCCAGAGCAGGCCCGGGCCGGTTCAGGTACTTGAGATAGAGCAGGCCGAGATTCAGGTGAGCGTTGGCGTGCCCGGGGTTGATCTGGAGCGCACGGTTGTAATGGGTGGCAGCCTCCGGGTACCGTTGGATATTGGTCAGCCAGTTGCCGAGATCGTAATGGGCTAGAAAATTATCAGAATCTGTCTCAAGCAAACGTTCGACGATCCCTATCGCCTCTTCTGTCTTTCCTTTTCTGTTCAGGAGCACGGCCAGATCGAGCGTAGTAACGGCCGAATCAGGCTCGAGTTCATAGGCCTTACGATAATAATACAGCGCCGAGTCCGGTATATCAGACCGGGAGAAAGCCAAGCCCAGGTTGTTGTAGAGCGACCATTCGGGAACAGCATCAGCCAGAGCACGCCTCAGGTGCGTTAACGCCGGCTCCAGTGAATCCTGCCTCAAGTAAACCTCCCCCAGCTTTGCGTAGGCCTGAGTCAGGTCTGCATCCAGGGCTAGTGCCCTTCTGAAACGAAGTTTGGCGCTGTCCAGCATGCCGTCGGAGATCAAATCCATTCCCCTTTTCAAGAGTATGATCGGTCGAGGAAGGCTGGCTTTTTCCAGTTCCTGAAGCAGGCTGTCGGCTTCCTCTGTCCGGCCCAGGTTACGGAATAGCACCGATAAATTATAAAGCGCCAGATAACTTCCGGGCCTCAAATCGATAGCCCGTTCATAATATTGAATAGTGAGCGAGTCTTTTCCCTGCTGGGCATATATGTTCGCCAGGCTGTTGAAGGCGTTATAATTGGTACTGTCCACTGAAATGGCCCGCTGGTAAAGTCCCTCGGCTTCTTCCATGCGGCCCTGCTTTTTGCGGATATATCCCATGCCGATCAGAGCGCGCGCATCGTATGGATTAATAACAGAGGCCCTCTCGAATGCCCTGAATGCGAGCTCGGGTTTGTCTTTTGCCAGATAAGATTCAGCAAGCCCCCTCTGGTAAAAACCGGCGCCTGGTATCTTGCTCACAGCATCCAGCCAGAGGCTTTCACCGTCCCGCCATACTTTGCAGCGGTCATAGCTCAAAAAGGCCAGCGCCATGCAGAGCGCAACAATCATAACACGCAACACGGTTTTCCACCTGGCAGCGGCACTTTCTAGCAGCTCGGATAAAAGAACCGCGGCAACCAGACATACCCCCAGAAGAGAAATAAAAATGTAGCGGTCAGCTACCCGGATCGCGATGGGTACAAGATTTGACTGCGGAAGCCAGCAGATGTAAAACCAGAAGATCCCGAAACTGATTAGGGGAAATTTGCGCGCCTTTCGAAAAGCAAAGTAAAGAATAGCTGCAGTGGCGACTGAACCGGCCAGGAACTCGAGATCAGTAAAACCCTGAAAGGAAGGATCCAGATAACGGTGCAAAAGACCCACCGGCAGGAAGATCAATCGGTAATAGTTCCAGAGGATCTCCGGGATAACGAGGATATTTTCAAGCGTTAATTTGTTCTGCTCCATTGCCCCGGTGAAAAAGATAAAATAAGCGGACAGCAGTGCGGCAGGTATGAGGTAGGGTAAATAACGTATCAGCAGTGCAGCGGCGACCGGTCGGGATTCTCCGCCCCTGTTCCGCACCGCGGCGGGGTTTAGAATCAGGTCGTAGGCCAGCAGCACAAGAGGAAAGGCGACCGCGGTCGGCTTGGAGCCCAGGGCGAGGAGAAACAGAAGGTAGGACAGCCAGTAATATTTCAGGCCCCTGCCCGCTCGAGCGTATTTTTCATAGCTCAGGAAAGCAGACAGAAAAAATAGCGAGACCAGCAGATCCTTGTTGCCCTGAATCCAGGCCACCCCCTCCACATGGAGCGGGTGAAAGGCAAACAAAGCGGCCCCGATCCAGGGGGCGTAGTGTTTCACTTTCTGTCTGCCGGGACTGTAGTCTGCAAGTACCTCGAGTACACGGAAAGCGAGAACCACCACCAGCAGGTAGAGCACGATATTTACCAGGTGATAGCCGAACGGCTCCAGTTTCGAAAACTGGTAGGTCAGCGAAAACGCGAGATTGCGCACCGGCTGGTAAGCCCCGCCTTTCGGGAGAAGAACCGCACGGAGATGGTCAGTGCTGAATCCACGCAGGGCGAGGTTTTCTGTCAGAAGGCTATCGTCCCATTGCACGAATCCCGAACTGAGAGTCGTCCAGTAAACAGCCGCTGTGGCCAGCAGAATAACCAGGTAGCGGAATGATCTGGAGCGCAATATATTTTGGAAACCCGAAACAGTCATATTAGTTTTCACGGATAACAATCAGTTTAGAATATTGAGTACCCCGGACATAGCTGTCAAGAAGTTAAGCAAGCTGGAGCCGAAGGGTGTGTAATGGGAAATGACCGGAAGATCATTCGCGATGTATACGAAAGCCTGCTCGCCTGTTACGGTCCCCAGAGCTGGTGGCCCGTTACGCCGCCAGGTGGCCGATCCCCTGTTTACAGCGGGGGCCCAACCAATGTGTCACAGCGCCTTGAGGTCATGATCGGTGCGGTGCTGACACAGAATACAAGTTGGAACGGGGCAAGAAAGGCGCTGGAGAATTTATCCTCCCAAAACCGCCTCGATTTCCAATCCCTGCTGGAAATACCTGAGGAGAAACTCGGCCTTTTCATCCGGCCCTCGGGATATTTCAACCAGAAAGCTCGCAGAATCAAAAGTCTCATATCATTTTTAAATGAGCGTTACGGGGCGGACTGGGAGCGCTTTTTCGCCGAACCTGTCTCACGAATGCGGCGGATGCTGCTCGGGTTGCATGGCATAGGACCGGAAACGGCGGATTCGATTATTCTTTACGCTACAGGCCGTGCAAGTTTTGTGATCGACAGTTATACGAAAAGGATTTTCTACCGGCTTGGGATTACCCCACGCGATATTCCCTACAAGGAGCTCAAACAGCGTTTCGAAAAGGCCCTTCCGGCTGAGAGCAAACTTTATAATGAGTATCACGCCCTTGTGGTGATCCACGGCAAAGAGCGCTGTACGGCCCGTGAGCCGGAATGTGAAGGCTGCCCCCTGGAACAGATCTGTGTGCGCCGTGGGATAAGCCGGGGCAAGAGCGGTTTACGTTAACAGCGAGGGTTACGATCTGGTGCATCTCTGGCACCGGCCGGAGGATACGCCGGAAACCGTGCCGGTAGATTGCGTGGAAATCTGGTTCCGCCTTTTTTATGAATTCACCAGGCGTATTCTGGCCTTATAAAGTTTTGTTGATTTTACTCCTGAAAGAGGGCTTGATCAGCAGAAAAGACAGGGGAGAGATGAATTGAACAGCAGGGAGCGCGTAATAGCGGCTCTGGAGCACAGGCCGGTGGACCGCCTGCCGCTCGGGTTTTTCGCTGTTGACCATGATACTGTTTCAAGGGTTCTGGGCCGCGAAACATATCTTCGGGCCAAGGCCAAAAGCCAGATCGCACTCTGGGAGGGGCGAAGGGACGAGGTGGCCCAGTCGTGGCGGGAAGACGCAATCGAGTTCTACTCCAGGATCGAGCTGATCGATATTGTTCCAGTGCATGCAATGGCTTCCTCGGTTCTGCCTCCAGCGGATTACGAACCCGAAAGGCCGGAGCAGATTGCCGGGGACACCTGGCGCGACAGCACCGGCCGAATCTACCGGTACTCCCCCAAAACCGAGGATATTACCTGTATTGAAAACCCCGAACTGGCACGACGCACTTTCACCCCTGAGGATTTCCCGGTGCCTGATAAAATCGAGCCGCCCGACCCGAGCTGCTTCGAGGTGGCGGACGCGGTGATCGAGGCTTTCCAGGGAGAGCGTTTCGTGATTGGCCCCTCCGGCAACGAGGCTGCTATGATCCTGATCGGGGACAACTACGAGCGCGGCCTGTTGGAGTTTGGTCTCAACCCGGATACTGTATGCGCGGCCCACCGCCAGGCTCTGGCAGCCGGCCAGATGGAGGATGACTACTACATTAGGCCGGGTCAGGATGCCGTGCTCTGGGGCATGGATTTTTCATACAACAGCGGACCAATGATCTCGCCGGAGACTTTCAGAGATATCTGCCTGCCGAACATAAAAGCCAGAGTGAAGAGCGTACACCGCCGCGGCCTCAAAGTGATCAAGCACGCCTGCGGCAATAATAACCCTCTGCTGGAATATTTTATCCAGGCGGGCTATGATTGCTACCAGTCGATCCAGAAAAGCGCCGGTATGTACCTGGAAAAGCTGCGCAGGAATCACGGGACAGAGATCGCTCTCTGGGGCGGGGTGCAGGTAGAGCACCTGATCGCCGGCACTCCGGAAGAAGTGCGCGCGGATGTGGCCGAGGCTTTCCGGATCGCAGCCGAAACCGGAGGCGAGGGCGGATTTATTCTCGGCACCAGCCATTCGGTGGCCGTGGGCACGAATTACGATAATTTCATGGCCATGCTTGATGAAGCGGAGAAACTCAACGGGCGCTATTTCGGCTGAAAGTTTTTGGAGCGGTCGGGCCGGCATCTTTTTTGCGAATCTTTCAAGCTCAGTGCAATTTACCATGGTGTTCAGGCAAAAAAGATGCCGGCCCGACCTGACTTGCAGTAAATAATTCAGGCTAGGGTATATAAAGAAAAAGATGCGAGCGTCGTTCGCTCTCGCCAAGGTATATGGTACCGTCGAGACCGGTAGTCATGCAGTCGAACTGGTAGCCGCGCCAGTAGTAGTGCGGGCTTCTATCCACAATCAGGATTCCAAGATTTTCAAACCCGCCTTTATAAGTATTATAGGAGAAAAGCTGGCAGGGCATCGTGCTTGCCCTTTCTCCAGCTATCATGTATATCTTGCCGTCAACCCCAGCGGTGAGCGCTCTCAGACGGCGTGATGATCTGAGCTTACCAAGGTTGAGCACTTCTATTGAGGCTCCAGGTTTGAAAGAAAAGAGATAGCCGTCCGAGGTACCCCCGTAAATTCTTCCCTCTTCTGCTTCCGCAAAATACTCCACCACAGCGTAACTGAAATCCTCGCCAGGGTAACGGTCGCTGGGGAGTTTTTCCTCGGTGGTGACAATTTTACTCGTTCTGGGATTGTAGTATACGAGTTTGCCGTCAGTGCCAGAAGTATAAACATTACCCCAGTTATCGCAGATCATCGCCCTGGGAAGGCTGCGCCAGTGCCTTTCCGGCCCTCGAAAAACGATTTTCTCATCGATTTCGCCCAGATCTTTGAACCCCCCGGCAGGGATATTATAGATAAAAAAGTGCCCGTCCGGGTAACTCAGGCCGTAGATTTCATCTCCTGCCGGACTGATCGTTAGCGCGTATATCGAATTGTTAGCCAAAGGGATTCCCAGGTCCTCGAGATCGCACTCCATCTGCGGCAGCTTGACCCTCCGGTTGCTTTCTGAGGGGTTATAGCGATATAGATGTCCGCCAGGATAGTCCTGGAAGTGCCTTTTGATATCCGGCCAAAGGGTATTCTCTACTCTTTGAGGGCCTAAAGCCCTTGCTGAAAATTCGATCCCGACAAACGGATTTTTCCCTGTGCCGAGATAGATAAATCCGTTTTTGTCCTCGACAAGGGAGTGGTGGATCGACTGCTGGGATTTGATTTTGCCCAGATGTCTCACTTTATTAATCGAGTGATCGAAAAAGAAAAGATAAGCTTCCTCACCAGTTGTGCCACCGTAGATTTTCCCGTCCGAGGCAGTGAGCAGGGAAGTTATGGCGGTACTATTTGCCGGGATTTCGTTGACCAGGGGATAGCCCAGGTTTCGCAGGTCAACGCGCTGCAAGTTTTTGATGTAGGGCTTTACCCAGTCCTGTGCGAAAACAGGCTTATTTAGCAGGGAAAATATTCCCAGGAGGATCAAGCAGAAGATACTAACCAGGTCTAGGGAAAAAGATTTTCTTTTTGGATGATTCATTATTGACTCCTCCTGTATTTTACCTTATTTCGGCCTGTAGATAATCAAATGCAGGGCAACCGGGATTTTGCCGATATAGCGGGTTGCATTCTTGGGATCTTTCACCTCTGCCTGGCCGCAGATATAGAGTGTGCCGTCAGGAGCAACGGAGGCCGCTTCGCAGCCGAAAACGCGACGGCCGTCCGAGGTGAGGAGAACCCCAAGATCGTGGCGCTTGTTTTCTCTCAGGTCGAACATGATCAGGTGGTGGTCCTCAAAGCTGCCGAAAGTTTCAACATAAGCGTCTATTGCATATTCCCTGGCCGAGGGAACAAAATAAACCTTCCGGTTTTTCCTGTCGATCGCAAAGGCCATGGTCGAGTAAGGAATGTCAGGTCGTCCTTCAGGTTCGAGAAATTTTCCGTCGCAGAGTTTTCCCAGAGCGCTAGCCTTTCCCTCTTCGCCCACATGGGGTTCATACTCGAACAGTATCGAGCCACTGCCGCAGGTGACCCCGTAGATCGCCTTATCCACCGGATCCCACTCGACAGCCCGCCAGATTGCGGCGCGGTCTATCTGGGGATTGCTCAACTGGGTCGGGTAAACCGTCGGGTCATATGGGATTCGAATGGAAAGATCCAGAACCTTTTCCGTTTTGGCATCGTATTTCCAGATTCTCGCTATCGGGAAACACCCGTAAACATTGCCCTCCTCATCGCAGGCAATATCCCGGCAGATATCCCAGTCGGAGACCCGGCCCAGGTTCTTGCTGATTTTTTTCTCGATGTCGAACCTGTAGAGATAGCCGGTGTAGCCGATGCCGAACAGGTGGTTCCTTTTGGTGTCGATCGTCAGAGAATAGCAGCCCACCCCCACATCCACCAGCCCGAGGTCTTCTACTTTATCCGTGCGCGGGTCGTATTTCAGCCAGTGCCCTCCCTGCCAGCTCGTATGGTCGATTTCTTTCGGCCCTGAACCGTCGTTCATCGGCACGAAATAGATATTCCCCTGGCTGTCCTCTACTGGATGATTGTGGATTTTTGACGATGCCTTGATTCCCTTGCCCAACTCATTCAAAAAGGTTGCCACTTCACAAATGACCCTGTTAGAATCCGCTGCCGGGCCATACTGGTACAGATGAGCGCTTCCCGGCTCTGTACAAAGCCCTGTATAAACCTTGCCGTCCCGGGCAGCATAAAGACCCTGCCACATAGCCGGGTCTTTCCCGGAATATTCCCTGGTTTCCACAATACAGGGCGACTCGTTTATCCGGGCCAGCCCGTTGGAACTGATAGCAGCCGAAAATATCGCGAATAAGAGGATCAGCCTTTTGGGGCTAGGCTTAGACCGGATTTCAGGTGAACTTATTTTGCTGGAATAAAGCTGAGGCATATCACCACTCCTTATGAATCGGTGTTAAATCCAGGGTCGGATTAAATCAGTCAGCAAAATAATATTTATAACTTTTAGGACGTGGAAAAGAAAAAATCGAATCATTTTGCCAGCCACCCCGTACTGCGCAACGCTTAGTCTGTCTGCGGGAGCGGCTCGTGCGACCTGTGTCCGTAGACCTTTTCGTAAGCTTTGCCGTACGGGCAGATTCGGCTCTCGACAGCCTTGACAAACCAGAACACTATCCCTTTCTGTTTCTTCCTGGCGTAATTGCAAACCGGGCATTCCAGACAATGCTGCGCCCTTTCCCGGTCTTTTTGGGTTATTTTCGTGTTAGCCACAGTATTGATTTGCCCCTCCAGAATCTTTTAACAGAATATTCAAACTGGTATTAAAACTCCTCAATAGATTTTTCCAAAGTGGTCAGAGACGGATTGGATATGAAAAGCCGCCCGGGGTGCTCCACACTCCGGGCGGCTTATTCTTTCAAAAATACCGGCTTTTAAAGCTCTTTGACACGGATGTTGCGGAAATGCACGCTCGAGGTGTTGTCGTGGTTCTGAAGGCCGATATAGCCTTTGGGCCAGTGCGTGGCCACTTTGCCCCGCGGTTCGGCCATCCACTCGTTCACCACCTGGCCGTTCAACTCGATAGTATATTTCAGGCCCTGAAGAGTTATTTTGTAGTGATTCCATTTGTTGGGACCCAAAGAGGCCATTTCCTTGGGCGGCTCGGCATCATAAACAGCACCGGTGGTGTGCAGCAGGGGGCTATCGTCTGTCACTTTGACATCTGTAGTGTGCATCACGTGTTTCTTTTGGCTCAACGCCGCGTCGTAGATCTGTATCTCGAAGCATTCGAAAATATAGTCGTTGCTTGAGGGCATGTTGGGCATGCGGACAAAGATACCGGAATTGGTGTTATCCTTGTCGCACATGAAATCCAGTTCGAGCACGAAATCCTTGAATTGCCTGGCGCTGTACCAGAAAACGCCCATGCCGCCGCGCGAGCTAAGCACGCCAGTGTCGGGATCGAGAGTGAAATACCCTGGGCCGTAATGGTTCCAGCCGTGTTTGGTGAACTTGCCCTGGCTGTTTTTTGCGAGCAGTTCGACATAACCGGCATCCGTTTTACTGCCGGAGCCCTGGGCGTAAAGGGCTGGGGCGGCAGTCAAATAGAGGCTCAGGCAGAATACGAGGATCACAAAGGCCGGTTTCCTTAACCTGCTTCCTAGCATGAGGTTTCCTCCTATTGGAAAAAGTTGGAGTTGATAAAGGAAAACTTTGGTTAGTTGGCAATATCCTCAAGCCAGTTTCCATAGAGTTTTTCGGTCTCTTCCGCATCGAGCCGGCGCGAGGCGATAAGGATCCGGTAACGCAAAGTGGTGCTCTCGCCGGGCGCAAGAGTAAAATTTAATTCTTTTTCGCCTTTTGTGAAAGTCTTCCATCCAAGCGGATTGGCGGCAAAAAGGCCATACCCGCGCGCATGCCAGTAGGTTGGGTATCCCACATTGTCCGGGTGGTCGAAAATGCCGATCGTGGCTGGCTTGCCCTCGACAGTGCCGCGCAGGATACACCACTTGGCCCGGGTTCCCCAGACCTCTTTCTCGTTGATCCGGCCCTCGCTGGAGAGATATTCGCCGTCCACGCCCGTGTTGTCCAACTGGGCGACCTCGGTGATTTCGCCCTGTGCGTCCACATATTTGATCGGCTGGTCCGTGGGCTCTTCCAGGCCGCGGGTAACCCTGATCGCGAACATTCCCTCCTTGGTGTCGCCGAATATAACTTCCCTATCCTGGGCGGTGAGTGTGATCACTCTGTCGATTATACGCAGTCCGGGCCCGACTCGAAAATACATCCTGTCCATCTCTTCAAGAACCTTATCGCCTTTGGAGCCGATCCAGTCCATGTGAAAATCCACATGAACCATATCACCGTAATTATGAATGCGGCCCACCTTACGGTGAACAATGCTGCCGTGTTTTCCACCGAGCCTGGACGCGGCGCTGTGGCCCCAGTAATCGTCGCCGTTGACATCGCCGTAGTTGAACCAGCAGGAGAGATGATGCGGGTGGTCCACTCGATCTCCAGGCGCCATCTTGGCTGGATAGCTGCGGGTTACCACTCTTCCGTCATCGGTACGCAAGGGGTAGAGGGCTGGTTTTTTGAGATTTTCCCAGTAGCAGTAAGAGGTAAAAGGCTGGCCATCGTACAGGATATCAAATTGGCGTTGGTCATGGCGTTCGATAGTCCTAAAACCTTTTGAAATCATCGTGGTATCCCCGGCAGCTTTCTGACTCCTGGCTTTTTCAACGCTTTCGGTTCCACAGCCTGAAGCAAAGATTGCAAGTAAAAACCCAACCAGAATAAATTTAAATTTCATATTTCCCCTCGCAGTTTGTGCCCGAAAACAAAATGGGAAATAAACTCCATTAATTGATTACGGGCTGATTTCAATCAGTTACCACCTCCTGTTTTGCCTGGTCGAAAGTAATTTTTTTGCCTGTGTGAAGGGCCTCTGCGGTCATGCAGTTGGCAATTGCGTGGTTGTAGCCTGAGTAGATATCAGCGTTGGGCTGCTTGCGGCTGCGGATACACTCCATGAAATTGCGCATATGCGCCACAGTCATGTCGTCAACTTCTCCAATGCCGGTTGACAGGGATTCTCCAGAGGATATTTCCATCTCTGTGAGCCTGTAGTCCTTGCCGTCCAGGCTGTGTTCCGGCGTGAGCCCGCCCTCCCCGGTAATCTTGTTGGTGTCGAGGTTGATTGCCCCGAGGTTGGAAAGGAAAATTTCTTTCACTCCGCCGTAGCTGTTGGTCTGGCGCGAGGAGTAAACGACCTGGAATTTTTCCTCTCCCTTGCCGTACTCGAACACCGCGGTCATGGTGTCCGCGTTGCGGCGGCCGTCGTTCCAGAGATAAACCCCGCCGTTGGCCACCACGTTGTTTGGATGGTTGTAGCCTGAGAACCAGTGCACGGTGTCTATCTGGTGGACCATCCACTGCCCCGGGATCCCTGTGCTGTAGGGCCAGAAAAGGCGGAATTCGACATAGATCCGCGGGTTCCAGGGCTCGTAGGGCCGGTTGACCAGGAAGCGGGTCCAGTCGGTGTCCTCTTTGCGCAGGGAGGCCACTACATCCGGGTGGCGCCAGCGTTTGGGCTGGTTCACGTTCCAGGTGATATCGACCATCTTGATCCTGCCGAATTTCCCGCTCTTGATATACTTTGCTGCATTGATATAGTTCACGCCGCTGCGGCGCTGGGTTCCTACCTGGACGATCCGGTCGCTTGAGGTGACTGTTTTCAGCACCTCGCGGGCATCCACCATCCGGTTGGCCAGGGGTTTCTCGATATAGAGGTCTCTCCCGGCGCGCACGGCCTCAGAGCAATGGTAGGCGTGCTGGAAATCCGCGGTGGCGAACACAACAGCCTCGATATCTTTCATTTCCCAGAGTTCATCCATGTTGCGCGCTTTCTTGGGCATCTTGCCGGTCAGCTCAGCGGCAAACTCCGCCCCTGAATCGAGCCGCTTGTTCCAGATATCGCAGACCGCGCCGATCTCCATGTTGAGGTCTTTGGCATTTGCCTGGAAGGCTTGCATCAGGGATTTACAGCGGCCACCCAGGCCCACGAACCCGACTCTGACCCGCTCGTTTGCTCCGAGAACCCTGTGCGGGTTCACTCCGCCGAAAGCCAGGGCCAGGCCCGCCGCGCCGAGCGAGGTCTTTCTGATCGCTTCCCGGCGGGAAATACTTTTTTCTGTCATTTTGGACCTCCGCGATTGATCACTCTCGTGGGGTAAGAAAGAATTTTTTGGAGAAGGGATTTCTGTATGATTTCGGAAAGAGAGGCAGTTGCCTGTATCCTCTGCCAGGCTTCTAACTCCTCTGACTGAGATTCTTTGCAAGACCAATTTACCACAGGCTCAGCAGCAAAGTCAAGGATGCAAGACCGGCACGAAAAAGGCCGACGGCTTAAAGCCGCCGGCCATGAATCATTGGGCGTTTATTTTTCATTAGGGGCAGGGTTCATCGAAATTTGCCAGATGTTTTTCGGCAGCCTGGCCTGCCTGCCAGCAGAATTCGTCCTTTGAGTCCTTGTGAAGCAGAAGCCAGGGGTCCTCCTTGAGCCACTGCCAGAGATGGCGGACAAATTCACCTGCCTTGAACAAAGTGACATCGGCCATGCAGATTTTGCCGCTCTTGTAGAAATCCACCCCGGCAAAACGCTTTTCCAGTTTTGTATCTCTCTTATTGTAGAAATCCCGGCATCCAGCCGGAGAGCCGGCAACCGGAACGAACTTGACATCCCTGTTATCATCCAGGATCACGCACTCGGCGTCCACCAGATAGGGCAGCCCCATCCAGTCCTCTACAGCGTGAACCAGGGTGCAGGTATTCAGGTGAGTGCCAAGAAACAGCACGTAGCTGTCCCAGTCGCAGAGCCTGCCCCAGGGACTGCCGCGGTGGAAAGTGCTGCCGTGGTTCCAGGCATGCCCTTTGACAAACTCCTCTGCCCGTGTGCCCAGAGCGGCCACGCTGTGGGTGGGATGGTCACTTCGCTGGACTCCCCGCTGTTTCAGAAAATAGTTGGTTATGGCACCCACTCTGGAGCGAGAGGTTTTCTTGTCCCAGATAGTGCCGGTAGGCCCCAGAGAGCTTTTCGCGAAACAGAAAGAGAATGTGGGCAGCACGATCAATCCTTGCGGGCCGACCACCTCTTTCAGCGCTTCGATCACAAAAGGCATGCCCATCTCGGGCAGTTTCACCAGTTGGGCCGCTGGTGCCAGGTCTTTGAGCGAGCTATGCATGAACGCCACATCCCCGCGCCCGAGGCCCAACTCTCCCAAGCCCTCAACTAACAGCTCCCTTGTAAACAGGGGATATTCTTTCTTCTTCTTTTTCTCCATCGGTTTCAACCGTTTCGTAAGTGTGCCTGGAATCAAGACAAATCAGGAGGGCCTTATCAGTTTACCCTTCTTTTCGGAAAGTATTGGGTTAATTGCTGATCTTAAAGAGAGTTCAATCAAGGTAGGGCATGATAAATTTCACTGCTTCCTCCACCGACTGCACATTGACTGCTTGCTCCTCGTCCATTTCGATGTCGAATTCCTCATCGAAACCGGCAACCAGCTTGATCGAATCTATCGACTCTGCGCCCAGATCGCAAGCGAACTGGCTGTATTCATTGATCTCTGATTCATCCAGGTTCAAAATCTCCGCGGTGACTTTTTTTACCCGAGCCAGAACCTCCTGATAGTCTGCCATCCTTTTCTCCGCTGAGTAGAAGTATATAAACCTGAATTATTCATAAATTGACACAAGCCTTAACAGGGTCCTTTATACGGGAGCCCGAACAGGGCGAGGCATGACTCGCCCTACGCTTAATGAAGTCTCGTGGCTAAAGAACATAATAGGGGCAGCGTGTAGATGATAAATAATTTCCATCGCTGCCCTGATAGATGTTCCAACATCCGGCATGCCTTTCGTGCTCAGGGTACGTGCCGAGCACGAGGCGACCTCCAAAGGAGCGAGGTAAAAGAGACAGATTCAGAATTAACTTATCTGCTCCGAAAATAATGGACCAAAGCTGTGTTATTCCATGGTTTCGGTAAAAACCACCCGTAGGGACACGGCGCGCCGTGTCCCTACGCAAATGATCGTTTTTTAAACAGTTTCAATTCAACCCGGACATTGTTTCGTTTTTCTACAAAAGGAAATCGATGAAATTTCAACACCCTTCTAGTAATCAACAATTTTAGAAAATCGGCCAGAGGATTTATGAATAATCCAGGATAAAATTGAATATTTTTTTTGAGCTTTACAAAAATTACCCTTTCAGCAGTTTCTTCCGGTCTTTTTTGATCGCCTTGCTCCGCTCGGGCCTGGTAAGCTCGTGGACATGTTTCAGCAGGCGTCTGTCAGCCTCGGTTAGTGCGCGGTTTCTGCGAGCTGTGGCCACCTCGGCTGTCTCGACCAGCTTGTTGAAACCGAATCCGGCGGTGATTGCCCCCTCGAGGAACCAGCAGAAGGAGGGGATGAACTTGGGCAGCACCTTGCCGGTGCCCATCAGCAGGGTCATCACTCCGACATGGGAGCCGGTATTGAGAAACGTGCCGATCGAGGTCTTGGTGTGGTCGCCGATAAAAGAGCCGACCTTGGTGTTCCCGGTGTCGATATAGCTCCATTTGCCCCCGGCGTCCTGCATGTACATTTCCACTGTGCTGTAGTCGTTTTTCAGGTCGCTGTTTGTGGTCAGTGCGCCCAGGTTCACCCATTCACCCACGTAGGCGTGGCCGAGAAAGCCGTCGTGGTACTTGTTCGAGTAGCCGTGGAGAATGCTTTCCTCGACCTCTCCGCCGACCCGGACCACCGGCCCGAACGAGCATCCCTCGTGAATGTTGCCTCTGGTGATCTGGGATTCAGGGCCGATATAGCATGGGCCCTTGACCCGGCTGTGGGGAAACACGATTGCCCCGCGCTCGATAGTGACCGGCCCGCCTTTTGTGTCGATCACAACCTGAGGATGCACCTCGGCTTCAGGGGCGATATAAAGATTTTCCAGAGAGCCGAATACAGTGGCAGTCGAGTGAAGAATGCCCTCGACCCCGCTTTTTCCCGCAAGCTTGAAATCAGAGACAATTGTCCCCGGGTTGTGGCGGATCAGCTCCCACTGGTATCTGATCAGGGTAAGACTCTCATCCGTTTTTGGGGGCAGTTTCTCCGTTGCAGCGGCGAGAAAGGTGTTGATATTACCTTTGGGCAGTGAGGAGGCGGTTGCTTTGTTTATCCGCGCATACAGCAGGTCGCCCTCCGGGCTCATCCCGACTTCTTCGCCGCGGTCTCTCTTCAGGTTCCAGTCACCGGCGAGTATGCACCCGTTGACCACCAAAAGATCATCATCCAGGCCGGTCGGGTCATTGACTGATGCACCTTCGGGTGCCCGCTCGGCAAAGGTTTCCGCCAGGCAGTCGCGGCAGAAAAAGAATACCGGCAGCCCGGGATGGCTGCGGATTATTTTTTCATAGAGCAGGCTGTGGCCGCAGCGCAGCTCGAATGTTGGTCGCAGGTATGCGATAGGATAAAAATTGTAAAATTTTTCAGGCTCGAAAATCACCAGTTTCATGGCAGGAGAAACTCCTTCAGGTGAACTTTGATTCGCCGTGGCTAAAGTCCAAAATCTTAAATATCGGGGTATTAACTTAAAAGATCGCAGGCTGGCAGTCAATCCGCTTATATAATAAAAACCAGCCTTGGCGAAACATTATTCATTACACTCCGCTGCTGTTTTCGCCTTGACATGTTCTCGCTCCAATAGCTAATATGAAAACAATCTTTTTGCATAACTTACAATTTTGCTGGCGAAATGAACTACCCCGCAGCAGAGCTGCGGGGTATCAGTGTGATCTGTGTGTGAATC
>CAZJQI010000060.1:0-26005 GCA_964548275.1 uncultured Gemmatimonadales bacterium | reverse complement strand
AAGGCTATGTACTTATTTTCACCCTCTTGTGTCTAGCTAGATGGGTGCAGTCCAATCCTTTAGTGACCTGCCCTAAGAACGGTACAACTAATTATGAGAGAAAGTCAAAAATATCAAAGTTTACTATAGTATAATTTTTTCCTAGTAAATTCTCGCCAACCTTGAAGGGGTTTTATCAACTATTATTATACGGCTTAAGAGGTTTTCAATCAATAAGAATTTAGCTCAAATGGTTCTTGTGAAAAATGCAGATTACCTTTATTATAAGAATTTTAATCTTTTATTTTCCCCGCTCAAAAGGAGTATCTTATGCATGTGAGAGATTTTATAATCAAAATGGTTTGTGTTACCGTTGCTGCGTTACTGGTTATCTGGTTTGCGGCTTACTCATTTCAAAAAGCGGCTACAAATATCGTCCGCAATCAAATTACCCCTGTTTTGAGCGCGCAACTGGACATCAAGAGCAAGATCGACGAATTGAGAAATATGGACTCCCGCCGGGTGAGGCTCTTAGGAATGACCACTTTCAACCCGTACGTATTTTACAAAGTTTCCCAGATAAAAGAGCAGGATAGAGATCTGGATGGAGCGATAGAGGAAATGGAGCTGGCCATGGGCCTTTTAAATTTGTGGCCAACCGATGAAAAGATGAAAAAGGCCTATCAGGAAAGGTTGGATTATTTAAGGTCCAGAAAATGAATACTTTAAGCTGTACAATCTTAGGAAAATATTGGTGTTAGACTTCAAAATTAAGTGTTCAACATCATCTCGATAGATAAAACTACAAGCAGATAAGATCGTTTATTTATACTAACGTTATACTGGTCATCGGAAAGGTCTGAAAAGCCATGCCCTCACACCTGATCAAACCACATGGTGGTTCTTTAGTAAATATCATTGTTTCAGAGCAAAAGGCGGATCAACTCAAAGCTGGCCAGCAGGACTGGCCCGCCTGGGACTTAACAGAACGCCAGCTCTGTGATCTGGAACTTCTTCTTAACGGTGGGTTTTCTCCTTTACAAGGATTTATGACACGCCATGATTATGATTCTGTTTGCCGCCAGATGAGACTATCCGATGGAACCCTCTGGCCGATTCCGATCACACTGGACGTAAGTGAGCAAACAGCAAATGAGCTTGAGCCCGGCTCGATTCTGGCTCTTCGCGACCCGGAGGGTGTTACTCTGGCCACTCTGGATGTGGAAGATATCTGGAAACCAGAGCTTACCGAGGAAGCGAAACTGGTATATGGAACCAGTGATCCGGCGCATCCCGGGGTAGATTACCTGCTTAATAGAAACAATAAATGGTATATCGGAGGCCGCCTGGAAGGTTTTCAATTGATTCATCATTGCGATTTCAAACATTTACGCGTAACCCCCTTTGAACTCAGGCAGAGCTTTGCCGAACTAGGCTGGCGCCGGGTAGTTGCCTTTCAGACCCGCAATCCACTACACAGGGCTCATCAGGAACTCACCTTCAGGGCGGCAAAGGAGCTGGAGGCAAACCTTCTGATCCATCCTGTGGTTGGTATGACCAAACCGGGTGATATCGACCATTTCACCAGGGTTCGCTGTTATCAGGCCGTGCTGAAACACTATCCCTACAATACGACCATGCTCAGCCTGCTGCCTCTGGCAATGAGAATGGCCGGGCCGAGAGAAGCCCTGCTGCATGGGATTATCAGAAAAAACTACGGCTGTACGCACTTGATCGTGGGAAGAGACCATGCCGGCCCGGGATCCGATTCAAAGGGAAAGCCTTTCTACGGACCGTACGAGGCCCAGGAAATGATGCTCCGGTATCAGGACGATCTGGGCATTCAAATGGTACCTTTCAAGATGATGGTTTTTGTCAAGGACAGAGACGAATATATGCCTGAGGATAAAGTTCCTCAGGGAGCGGAAATCTATTCCCTCTCCGGAACCGAACTCCGCCAAAGACTGGCCAAGGGCATCGAGATCCCATCCTGGTTTTCCTTCCCAGAGGTCATCGCTGAACTGCGAAAATCCTTCCTACCGCGAAGCCAGCAGGGATTTACTGTGTTTTTTACCGGCCTCTCTGGAGCCGGGAAATCCACTATCGCCAAGGTTCTGCTGACCAAGTTAATGGAGATGGGGGGAAGGCCGATAACCCTGTTGGATGGCGATATAGTTAGAAAAAATCTTTCTTCGGAACTCGGCTTTTCCAAGGAACACAGGGATATCAATATCCGGCGGATCGGGTTTGTCGCCTCGGAAATCAGCAAGAATGGAGGAATTGCTCTCTGCGCTCCAATTGCCCCCTATGATGCCACCCGCAAGGCGGTTCGAGAAATGATCGAGACAAAAAGAGGGGGAGTTGTGCTGGTTCACGTGGCCACACCGCTGGAGATTTGCGAGCAAAGGGACCGCAAGGGATTATATGCCAAGGCGCGGGCCGGGTTGATCGAGCAGTTCACCGGTATCTCCGATCCTTACGAGGTACCCGAGGATGCTGAAACTGTGCTAGATACAACCACGATGACACCTGAGGAATGCGCCCAGGAAATCATTCTTCATCTGGAAAAAGAAGGGTTTATCGGCGCCACGTAAAATAACCTTTAAGAAAATACGATCAATATCGCTATGGTCAGAAAAAGCGATCCGGTGTTGGGAGTGATTTTGCTCATGCCTTGAAAGTCTTGTATTATGCGGCCGAATCTTTGAGAGCTTTCATGGACTGCGGACCACCCTGAATCCCAAGTCACTGCTTTTGAAATCCGGAGGATAATTTTGTCGAAAAGACGCCCTGCATTCGTACCACTTGCTCAACCAACTACCACCACGTATGCTACGAGTATTACCTGATTGCGGGCCTCTTGGATTGTTCTCAGGGCTGTTGTTATAGTAACGATAGCCATACCAATCATTGCACCATTCCCATACATTTCCTGCCATGTCATATAAACCGGAAATATTCACCGGATACGACCCCACAGCAGTAGAATAACCCTCATTTCGATTATAATTCGCGCTGAAAGCGCTGATTCCTCCATCATGCGTTCCATACTCGTACTGCATGACTCCTTGCGCGGCATACTCCCACTCTGCCTCCGTGGGAAGACGAAAACCATTTTGGGTATAGTCGCACTGCCAATTCTTAAGATTATAACACGGCTGAAGTTCAAATGCTTTACTCAGGCGGTTGCAGAATATCACTGCATCATACCAGCTTACCCCATCCACCGGCCGGCTTTCATCCTCAATCTCTAATGATGGATTAAGACCGATTATTTCTTCATACTGGGCCTGAGTAATCTCAGTAGCACTCATTAAAAAGTCGTCCAAGGTTACTTTATGGGACGGCCTTTCATCTCCATATCCTTTGTTGCTACCCATTTCAAAGCTGCCTGAAGGAATGAAGACGAGATCTATATCAGAGATCTGTTGGTTTCCTGACCAATTAGTGATTGTACCATTTAGAAGTACGAAAAAACTTGATAATATCAGCAATGTTCTCATTTCCTTTAACCTTTTTACTAGTGCTTATGTAAGTTTGGTTGTGACTTTTGGAGTTCAAAGCAACCGTAGTTCTACCCTTGTTGTCCTTGATAATGCTACTTTCTTTTTCTAATCTTTTTCATCACATAACGAAAGCAATTAAACAAAACAATAGCCCAGCCTATTATTAAAACAAACGGCAATAGCACATTACCCAAATTATTCCAATCTAAAGGTAACATCTTTTCTTCCAAATAGTTAAAAATTAAGGGATGCCTTGCCGCGGATTAGTTACAAAACAAACTTACGCCGTTCGATCCTGGACGTTTATAAATGTAGAGGTGGCCCTTTTATTTAACTATGCAGTCTTTAAGGGTGTTACTTTTATATTAATCACCGATTTTCTGGAGGAGGTTTGCCGGAAACTGTCCGGGCTGTTCTAAACCACTGCGGCAAAACAATTCACTTTCGAGTTATAGTGCCGATTCCCGTGCCTGTCCTGCAATCTCCCATCCAGATCCGTTCGAGCATAGCTCCCTCTTCCTTACTCGTTCCCTCAGGCAGCGGAAATTTCGCCTCCCGATTCAGCAGCAGCCTGTCGATCAGGTAATCGAGCAGGCGAGATTCGTAGTTTTCGGGCAAGGTATCGATCTGCTCCGGGTCATCATTGACCCATGCCTCGCTTGCCTCGAAGCCCTGCTCCTTGTGGCGGAAACGCAATTTGTAAACAAGTGTACCGTTGCCGCTTCGGCAAAAATGAAGTGTGCCGTGGCGAAAGAATATCAGCCATTTGTCGCTCGGAGATAACGGAAATAGGCCTTTGCGCACTCTGGCATATTCGGCCCAGGATAGCTGGCGGGAATAATTTATCCTTTTCGTCCGGCGGCTCTTACGCACCCGAAAGGTTTTGAACGGTATCAGCCCGTTTCCGTTTAAGTTCATGATATCCATGGCAAATTCCATTGTTCAGATGCTGAAAACAAAATCACGGTAGGCTTTCGCCACTTTTTCCAGGCTGTACTCCTGGCGCACCTTTTGCCTGGCTTTCGCTCCAATCTCTTCTCTTAATGTATGGTTTTCGGCAAGCTCTTGAAGAGCGTTGCGGAGTTCCTGGAGGTCATCGGGTTCAAACAGTTTTCCGCAGCTACCCTCGAAAAGTTTATCCGTAATACCTTCAAGCCGGGTGGCCGCACAGGCAAGCCCGGTTGCCATTGCCTCCAGCAGCGCATTGGGCATTCCCTCGCGCACCGAGGGCAAGACGAAAATATCGCTTGCCTGGAAATAGCTTTCCATCCTCCCGGACCATTCCACTCTGATAAGTTTTCCAGGAAGGTTCTCTTGCGCAGCAACCTCATTCACAGCTGCCACTACATCGGGTGAAACCTCATAAGAATCCTCGGATGAACTGCCTGCAAACAACAGGCTGACTCCTTTCGTTTCAATGCCGCTCCAGGCTTGTGCAAGCAGGTGCGGGCGCTTATCCTGGGAAAAGTGGCCTGCAAAAAGCACTATCAAGCTATCCTGGGGCAGGCCAAGCTGTTGTCGCAGCTTCAGTTTCTCAGCCTTGCCGACCGGCCTGAAACGCTCGCAATCCACCCCATTGGGAAGATACAGAAGTTTGTCCTGCGGCATCCCGGATCCACGGCAGCTTTCAATCAGAGCGCAACTTGGAGAGAGGTAAAAGTTGACCAGTCTGAAAAAAGCCTTGCGCAGACCTCCGGCTCGCTCTATGCTCACCGGGTCGTCCTCGCCCACACTGGTAATTTTAAGAAGTATGGTTTTCCTGAAAAAAAACCCGAAAGCAATGAAGAGATAACTTTTCCTGCTTAATCCGTGAAGGTGAATTATATCAATGCCGAGCAGTTCTTTAAAAAAAATGCAAGCAAGCCTGGGCAGCCACTCGGCGAATGTGACTAAAAGTCCGAGGTTCGATACCGGCAGACGGTAAACCGCTACTCCCTCCACCCGGTCTCGGAAAGGGAGTCTTCTGTCCCTGGAGGTAGTGACCACTGCGAAACCAAGCCCCTCCCCTGTCGCCTCACCGATCAGGGATTTGCACTGAAGGCCCGCGCCGGAGATCTCCGGAAAATATGCCCCGGTGACCATCAGCACACGCTTAACCCGGGGAGAATTGTTCTTTAAGAGAGTCTGCAGCATATTCCAGTCGCTTGTTTGAAGTAAAACTAAGGCAGTAACCAATCATCGCGATTTACTTTCCCCAGCTTCTGCGAAAGCCTCTTGGATTTTTTTTAAAGCTTCCCTGGGATCCTCCAATCTCAGACGAGTCTCTGAACTTACCATTTTCAGCAGCTCTAACCGATCTGCCTGATGCGGAATCAAATGGCAGTGGAGGTGCTCGATACTTGCTCCGCTTGAAATGCCTACATTGAATCCAATGTAGAATCCAGGAGATCCATAAACAGCCTCAAGAGCTGAGATGGCCTGTTTCTGCAAACGGAAAATCTCGATCACTTCTTCGCAGCTAAGCTCTCTAATATCAGTCAGGTGTCTTAGAGGGAATATCAGCAGGTGCCCGGGGCTATAAGGGTAAAGATTAAGCGATACAATCATGTGATTGTTTCTTGTTACTACCAGGCGGGGCAAACGCTTATCATTATCCCTGATAGCGCACAGAATGCATTCGACATCCGGTTTTTTCCCACGGACGTAAGAAAGTTTGGCAGGTGTTATATAAAAATGTTCTATCTTCATTACAAATTCCCGGAAGATAATCGATCGAGTTCCCTGAAAAATATAACCGGGAAGAAAAGTTTTGCAAGATTAACTACAAGAACATGCCGAATTTTAGACACTTAAGCCCCCTGCCAGCTTCTTCACTCAAACGAATTTCTTATCTGGGGCTTGGACTTTAATCAATCTTTCCCTCCCATTCCAAATTCTGCTTTTAAGGAATTTGAGTTGTCAGGTGGGATAAGTTAATGTTGACAAGGCAATTAGAAATTAGTTATATGTTAAAATCGCTAAAAAGGCTGTGGTCACACATTGGAGATATCATCCAGCGGTTTTCCGGGATATCAGATTCTTATAAAGAGCCGACCGATGCTTAAATTGTGCCTAACACTACGATATGAGACCTGAAGAATGTGTTAAACAGATTATTCTTTTCCTGGAGAAAGAGGGTTACATTGGGCCCAAGCCAAATGATTGATGGAGCGGACAGGATGGATCAAAAGATATTTACCAGTTTGTTAACCTCCGCAAAAGAAATTGCTGTAGAAGCCGGTGGAAAGATTCTGGCGAATACACCGAAACCCGGAGAGATAAATTCCAAGGCGGATGGCTCGCCTGTCACCAGGGCAGATCTTGCTTCTCATCACTGCATCATTACTGGTTTATCGAAACTGGGACCCCGCCTGCCGATAATTTCCGAAGAAAGTGACCCGGATGAGTATAAGGATAAACTTCGATCGTTCGAACATTACTGGCTAGTCGACCCTCTGGATGGGACAAAGGATTTTCTTAAAGGCAACGGCGAATATACTGTAAATATTGCCCTCGTCCACAAAAGTGAACCGCTCATGGGAGTTATCTATGCACCGGCTCTGGACATTTTGTATTATGCAGCCCAGGGAACCGGAGCGTGGAAAGTAATGCATTCTAAAAAACCATTTTTACTTACCGGTCCTAAGAAAAAAGATCATATCACAGCAGTGATCAGTAGATCTCACCCATCTGCGAAAACTGAAAATTTCCTGGCTCGAAATAATATCCACCATTGTATTAAAAGCGGCAGCTCTCTCAAAATGTGCCTGATTGCGGATGGAAAAGCGGATATTTACCCGCGGTTTGGTCCAACCAGTCTATGGGATACCGCAGCCGGCTGCACAATCGCCAGAGAAGCCGGTTGTCGCGTGGTGGACCTGGAGGGGAAAAATCTGCATTACGAAATCTGCAAAAACCTCCTTCATTCCGGCTTTCTGGTCTACTCGCCTGAAACGTTTATCTATAAACCTTTACCGTAACCAATTCTGATTCCTTTTCTTTAAATAATAGGACGTTGGATAACCCGGCTCAAACCCTGCCACATAAATCTATCTATTTGCCTTCAGCACATTTTGGACTCGAACAACAAGAGGTTGAATGTCTAGGCAAGGATTAAGTTACTATTATAGAAAGATGGAGCTGATGAGTGGATGCGGTAGTAGCGGTTTGGCTGGCCCGACGACACAAATGGGCGGACTTTTAACGTGCAAGTTGAAACTTTAAGAAAATCAAATTGTTATCCATAGCGTTTGCTGGGGCAGACCTTTGTCTCTGCTCCGTTAAATCGAACACAGGGGTTCACCCTGGAGCCGGGCATTTACACCGATACTTACGCCCTGCGCATATGCGCCAACCTTTTTATCGACGGCAAACGACAGGTGAGCCTTTCTGCTCCGATCCAGCGGAAGATCATTGCCGTGCTGGCCCCTGCCTCAGGTGCGGACAGCCTGAGTGTCTCTTCCACGTGAGAGAGCCTTATACTACCACTATGCAGCAAAAGCAAGTGTACAACATTACGTGCTTAAAACACATGAATGAATATATATAGAAGTAAATTTAACCGGAGAAATAATTGGAGAGGAAAAAAGTATTACCGAAAATTAACAAAATATAAAGAATTTTCAATGCCGTCATTGCAACACCTTTTTCCATTTAATTAAATGCGTACACAAGTTCTGGTCAAAATTTAGGGGAGTACTAGACCACTTAGATATTGAATTTCCCAAATCTGATATAACTTCTTTTATATTAACAGATTTTAGCCAGTTACGTTCACGAATTCTTGAAAGTAAAAAATGAAAGCGACATCTTTTCGCAGCGGCAGGAGTCTGAGATTTTCTTACTGAATTAGATTTTGCGTAATGCATATCACCATATTCAGAAAAATTTGCTAAATCGTTTTTAATTACCCCTTGACAAATCGAGCAATTACATATTTCTCTATAGAAATCTTCCAGAGTATTAATTCCAAGAGAACCATAACACCTTTCAATATCAGGTACACCAAAAGTTTTATGTAAATCATGTAAATAATATCTTACTGTTGGTATTGATTTACCAACTACTGGTAATACATCTTTTTTTTCACCATATCCTATTCCGTGACTTATTCCGTTCATTCCATATTTGCATAGAGCAAGGCTGAAATAGCCACCGTGCATATTGTAAACTTCCATTTCATTGCCTAGCTCTTCCACTAAAATTCTAAAATTATTAAGGCTCGTTTCACTAGCTTCTTTCTCATCAAATCTACTAAACCAAAGCCATACACCTTTAATGCCTGTCTTCGGCAAATTTTCTTTTAAATCATTTATGAAACTCGAATCAAGCAGATATGATTCATCAGCGCAAACAATCATATGAACAGGAATTTCCAAATCTAAATTTACAGTTAAATTAGCCATTTCAATAAGCGTATCCAAAGATATACTTTTTTTCCTAGGTTCTTTATAAAAATACGGGGCGAATACAACTTTAGGTGGACCAATAACTTCGGTAAATATGCTCCATTCCCGATCTTGTGTATAAATATTTTTGATTGAATCTATTTGATATTGTGCGACATTCTTGCAAAGATCTTTTAAACTTTCTTTTGAATTAAAATCCTCCTGGGTAATTGCACTATCTCTTTCTATACAACAACCAATTTGTGATCCAAGCTTTGAAGCTAATAATCTATAAGAACTTTTGTAATCTTTTACCAATGTACCATCTTTTTTCTTCTGTTCTGATTTTATCCAGTCGAGATCTTCTCTCCTTTGCCCATTTCTATCTATATAGGATCCAAATGCATATGTCATAGGGTCAATGTAATATGGTAATTTTTTTAACTTTGTTAAAAAGCTAGCAGTAGCAGAAGGTGTAACTTCTAGTAAATTAGCACCAATGATAACACCATCGAAAAACCTAGCTGTTTTCTCAAAATAATCTTTCTCAGCATGCGAGCCCATTCTAAGTATTACTTTCGGCTCTACTTCTGGCATTACAACTCCATTTTAAGAATATTCAAATATTCTTCTTTATAATGTTTATGTACTACCTTTGAAATTGAAGATTTAATTAATTCCTCGCAATATCCATTTTCATTAACAGTTATCAATCCTATACCATAATTTAAAAGTTGTTCTATATTGATATTTTTAGTGCTAAAATATGGCATTGCAATGAAAACCAAATCTGAACACAATTGATAAATTAGAGCTTGTTTTATAGCTTTTCGCCAGTTATTAAGCTTCAATTCAATTGCTATTGATAAGTTTTTATCCAAAGAAAAACCATAAATATCAATTTTATAATGGTAAAAATTTAGTTCTTGCTTTTGCAGTATAAAACCATTCTCTCGTAAAAAATTAGAAACAGGCTCAAATAGATATGTCTCCTTATCAAAGTCCATAATACTTTTCCCTATATTTAATAATCTTATCATGATTTTGCAATATTGGTATCAATTCCAGTACGCAACATAGAACTCCAAAAACTGTTGGAATAACAGAGCTGATAACAACCCAATTTGGAAAATTTGGCTGGAATATTCTTATCGAACCTGTAAATATTAGCGCAATAACCTGCCAAATAAGTAAAAAAAGAATAGTCCAGCTTAATATTTTAAACCATTTGCACCATGAATACCTAGACTCGATTAGGATTTTATATTTTACCAAGCATCCTTTTTCTACAAAATCGTAAATTACTTCTCGAAATTCTTCGCTCTCCAATGGTATAACTAAGTCTTCTCTATACCAGTTTCCTTTAAAATTTAGGATAGGTTTAACAATTTCAGATTCTTTTATGACTCTTTTTAGACTATCTCCCAAAGAAATTGAAATTTCTTTTTTTACTTGTTCTAAAATAGAATCCGATCCACTAAGAGATTTACTGTATAAATCTGTTCTATCACCAAATTTGTAATATGCTAGAATCGCAGCCCCTAATACAGTACCATGAACCTTTAATATGAAATCTAGAATTTCAAAATAATTCATAATTTTTGCCTTCTCCGCAAAATTTTCTCTTTTATTTCTGATTCTATGGTCATTTCTGGGTATTTAGAGTATACGTATAGTAATAAATCTGTTAATGAATAATAGCCAAATTTTGACTTTATTTTTCTAATCCCTTCAATAGCTGGCTTGTATTCTTCATTATAAATTTTCTCCTTAATAAAATTTAACCCTTTTTCTGTTAAAGAATACTTTCTCTCTTCATATGCATCTGCTGCCTTAGTGTCCTCGTCATTTATAAAATCATCAAAACTCATCATATCTATTTCAGTGGCTTCTTCTTCTGTTGCTTCTCCTGCTAAGTTACCTTCAATTAATCCTGAATTTTCCAAAAATTCCAAATCATCGTATAATTTTGACGAATAAGGTCCTACTTTATAAGCTTCGAACTCAAAATCATTTTCTTCTGGTTTAATTCCCTCTTCATTTTCCAGAAGAAACAAATATTTTTGTAATCTTGTTATTCCACCTATTCCATCTTTAGTCAAGCCACTTGGAGTTTCTCCTAAGAGAAACATTATAAGAATTTTTCTATCTAGATTAGCCATTTGAACCTCAATTTTTTAGGTTCTTTATTTTATATATAGCAATATATTTCTTTATAATAAATTATAAGATATTATTCTTAATAAATCAACAAGTTGAGTATCTTATCGTAATTTGAACCAATATCAAATATTTTAAATCTTACTTGCATCCCCTCCCGTAATCCGGGACTTTTTTCAGCGTTCCCCCCTCCAGTGCGGACTGGTGTGCGTAGAACCCGGGCACAGTATAGGCCAGCGCCTCCCAAACATTGACATCAGGCTGGCGTTTCTCGATCAGCGCTGTCACGAACTCGTGGGTGATATGGGTATGCGAGCCGCCGTGGCCGCTGGGGTGGCGCAGGGGCTCTGGCAAAAGCTCATAATGGTCCGGCACCTCGTACGGCTCGGTAACTATTTTACTCTCGGTGTACTTGTTCTTGATCACCTCCCCCTTTTCCCTGCGGGCGACCATTGCCGGCACCCCGCCAGGGCGCGGCATGTAAAATGACATCCGGGTGCCGAGAAACTGGCCGCGCTCGGTGCCTCCTGAGGCCACTTTCCAGTAAACGGCCACCCGCGAGGCATGCCCGCGGCTGGTCTTGAAAAACGCAGTCTGGCTGTAGAACGGATTATCATACCGGTTGCCCCGGATAGCCTGGTCATCCTCGCCCCAGCCCACTGCGGTCACCTCGGTCAGCCGCTCGCCGGTTACCGGCACGATCATCCCCGTGCAGTGGGTCGGGTAGAGCATCGGCGGGAAACCGTGGCGCCAGGTCGGCTTGCCGTTTTCGTCCCACCACAGCGGTTCCAGGCCGTCATGGTGGTACTCGCTTTCTGAGTAAAAAATCTCGCCGAACTTTTTCTCCGCAGCCCACTGTCGGCAGGTGATTATCTCACGGCGGTAGAAACTGGTTTCCGCCATCATGTAGAGCATTCCGGTGCGTCTCACTGTCTCGAGCAATTTCACGCATTCTTGTTCACTCATCCCTGCCGGCACCGCGCTGATCACGTGCTTGCCGGCTTCCAAAGCGTCCACGGCCATCGGCACGTGAAGGGGCGCCGGGGTGAAAACAGCCACTGCATCCACGTTCGGGTCCCTGACCAATTCCCTGTAGTCCGTATAACCCGTGTCGCAGAGGAAAGTCTCTTTCAGGGCCTCGATGCGGTCCCGGCGAAGGTCGCATACTGCGGTGACCCTGCTGTGCGGGTGCTCCTGCCAGTAGAAACTCCGGCCGAACCCGCCGCCGATAACGCCGATCCGGACCAGCCTGTCCGATTTCGGATACACCGCGCCTTTCTGCGCAGAAACCTGGCCGGCGGCCATTGCCCCGGCAGCGAATCCTGCCGCTGTGCCCAGAAAACTGCGGCGGCTGATCCTGTCTCTACGGGATTCGTCACTCATCGGGAGACCCTCCTTTTTAGTGAGGAAATAATGTTGATTCCAGAGTTATTGTTTTTCGGGTTCATAGGGCCTTGCAGAGCGCTTATCGTACGTGGGGTGTTTCTTGAGCATCCTGTCCCGGTAAAGCAGCTCTCCCATCTTTCCGCCGAGCCTGGCGCCGAGCAAACCGCGTTTTGAGAAGCGCACCGGCCCGGCGAACTGCCCGATAATCTCCCTATCGAATCAGCCGGTCTTGCCGAAAATTCTCCCGAGCTCGAAAAAGTTACCGAAAAGTTTACGGTTCATTCCTTCCGGCGCCCCGCGAATACCTCCGCTTCCCCCCTTTATCACCGTGCCCAGGCATCGGCACCCGAGACGGCGGGAGAGCTTAACCTGAAGATCGAGAATCATTGGGCAGACAATAAAGGGTGCAACAAAAAAATAAACACATCTGTTTCCTGCCGGAAGAACTTTGATAGCAAAGCTTTATTCTCTGGAATCCAATTCTGTGCATTTTCTCGAAATTCCTTGAATAATCTTTCCGAATTTAGCAGAATTGACTGTTAGAATGATAAAAGCGATTATTAAATAAATTCCAGGGGCACGGCGCATCGTGCCTGAATTAATAAGAATGCTTACGGAGACAACGATGCACGGTCTGATCGAAGCTTTCGCCTTTCCCCGCTGGATCGAGGCAAAGCCCGGCTGTATCGATGGTGTTGGAGCCTGGGCCAAAAAATTCGGAACGCGCGCCTTTGTCTGCACGGGACGCTCGGCTGCGCGAAAATCGGGCCTGCTGGGGCGGGTGGAGAAATCCCTCAAAGCCCAAGGCCTGGAATACGAGATATTCGACGGTATCCCGGCCGAACCCCTGCTCGAAATAGCGGAGCAGGGAGCTGTGCTGGCGAAAAAGAAAGCCTGTGAGGTATTTATCGGCCTGGGTGGGGGAAGCGTGCTTGATACGGTAAAACTTGTCGCCATGCTTCAGGAAAATCCCCTGCCGGCTGAGGATTACCAGCTTGGCAAACGCGAGCTAACCCAACCCTGCAAACCGGTGATCTGTATTCCGATGACTGCCGGCACAGGCAGTGAGGCCACCAAGGTCAGTGTGATGACCAATCCTAGGCTTAAAGTGAAAATGACGATCTACTCCTGGGAGATGGTTTCCAAAGTGGCTCTCCTGGATGCAGAGGCCACTGTGGGCCTGCCCCCTGAGCTAACCCGCGACACCGGCCTGGATGCCCTGGGGCAGGCTATCGAGGGATATCTGAGCACCGCCGGCAATGCGATCACCTCCGCGGCAGGGGCGCGTGCGGTGCGCCTGGTCAGGGACAACCTGTCTGTTGCGGTAGCCGAGGGAAAAAACATCCAGGCGCGCCACAACATGCTTGTTGCCTCGCTGCTCGGCGGAGTGGCGATAGCCACCGGAGTGGGCCTGGGCCACGAGATGGCAATGGCTTTGGGAAGCTACAAGGGCCTCTCGCACGGTTTTCTGGTGGGAGTGCTGACTCCCTGGTGCCTGGAGGCGAATATCGGCTGGGCGGATCAAAAAATCGCCGAACTGGCCTACCAGTTCCGCTGCCCGCACCGCGAGGACCCAGTTCAACAGGCCCGTGCACTGGTTGAGGAGCTTTTCGAATTCGCTCGCCAGCTCGATCTTCCTCACTCGCTCGGCGCCATCGGAATCAGCCAGGAGGAAATCGGCCCGATTCTTGAAGCGAGTAAGCTTTCGACCAATATCAAAACAAATCCCCGCCCGCTGGATGACCAGGTGCGTAAGGCTGTCCTGGAAGAGGCTATCAAGGGGTGAGCCGTAATATTCGCTCGAGAAAATAATTGCCGCGACGCAATTCCGCTTTATCCACCAGCCCATAAAGGCTGTGGCGGCCTTTTGCCCTGGTCAAGGTTCAGGCGTGAAACTTGCATAGACAGCCGGGTAAGAATTTGAAAAAACCGGCATGATAAAATTGGAGCGCCATTTGGTACAAAAAGATATCGACCGGTTCAACGAATTGCTGAATCGCCAGCTTGCACGTCTCAAACGTTACGGTCAACTGGTCGAACAGCAGGAATCTCTTTTCGATAAGGAGGATAACGAGGAGCTTATCCAGATTCTGGAACGCAAGTCGAAGATCCTGACCAGGATGGAAGACTGGGATAAGCTAACCTCACTGGCCCAAGTAGCGGCCGCCAAAGACCGCGATACGGCCAGGAAATCAGCCGAACTGCTGGCCCGTCTATTGGTCCAGTTGGATCTTTTTGCCGGTCGGGAAGCCGAAAGCCTGAAAAAAGCAGCCGGTATCAGGGAAGAACTTGCCGGTGGTATTTACACGCTGAGAAAAGGTAAAAAGCTGCTGCGCAAATACGTGCGGGTGCCGCACAATGCAAAAGCGCGTTTCAAGGATATCAGAACCTGAGAGACCCTTTAAAGGAATCCGCTCATCAAGCCGATATTGAAATCAGGCGGTTCGAGGGTTATATTATCTATGGATGATAGTTAGAAAAGCTATCTTTCCCGCGAGGGAAAATGGAAAGCTAGGGTAAGCTTTGCACCTCGAGAGGCATAGACAATGAAAATCGATCCAGGCATACAAAAAACAAAGACCCAGGACCCGAAAAAAACCACCCAGATAGATACTGACAAAGAGACGACCAAGCCAAAGGCACCCAGCAGCCCCAAGCTCAAAGCGGATAAAGTCACTATCTCCGAGCAAGCCCGGTCTCTTCAGCGTGTAGATACCGATCTGGCCTCCGGCAATCTGATCACAGATAAGGTTGTAGAACGCACCGCTGAGGCCATTCTCAAAAGCGGCACTCTCTCGAATCTGATAAACATCGAACAACCGCTTATCAAGGCCATGCTGGCCGAGACAGGCGATATTGAGGCCAGTGAAGAAAAACTCGCACAGATAAAAGAAAGAATCCAGTCGGGCTACTACGACTCGCCAGAAGTGGCCGGGAATATAGCCGAAAAGATGCTCGATGATCTGCTTGGCTGAGGTTCAAGAAAAGATCAGGCAAACAAAAAAGCCGCGTTTATTTAGCGCGGCTTTTTTGTGCCTGAGATTTATCCGATCTTGCAGAAAATTCAAATCAGAAATGCTTTTCGTAGCGTGTGGGATCAAATGGCACCTTCTCGCGGCGGATCCAGTAACTGGATGCCTGCTTGTCCCAGCCGATGGCCAGGGGCTTTTTGCCGAACAGCTTAAGCAAAGCCGCCACCGGGGTCATCACCAGGTAGAACATCAGAGACAGAATCAGGCGCGTGTTAAACCAGGCAGCGGCAAAGGCGAATTTCATCCATCCCCTGTACACATATTTGAGCGATATGGGCCAGAGCAGCCCTGTGATCAAAAGCAGCCCGCCGATAGTAGCGGGGACCTTGAATCCAGTGGGGAAACCCCACCAGTAAAACAGTCCGCTCAAAGCGCAGAACGCCCCGCCGACCCATAAGCCGAACGATCTGTAATCAGAAACCTGCTCTTCTTTTCTTTTTCCGGTCAAATTATAACCCTCCACTCTCCTGCTCTGGCTTAATCCGGCACGATCGATTTCTTCCATTCGTCCTTTTCCGGCCACGGCGGCTGCTCACGCTTATCGATCAGGAAACCGCCCATGACCAGGTAATCCATGTTGGTGCGCATGAAACAGCGATAGGCGTGCTGCGGACTCATCACGATCGGCTCGCCGCGCACGTTGAACGAGGTGTTGATAATCACCGGGCAGCCGGTCAGCTCTTTGAAACTCTTGATAATATCGTAGTAGAGCGGGCTGTGCTCCCGGTTGACTGTCTGAATCCTTGCCGAGTAGTCCACGTGGGTGATTGCCGGCACCAACGAGCGCACCTGGTTCACCTTCTCCAGACCTACCATATCTTCACCCGGCCCACCGTCCATTCTCTTGTCGTTCCGGACATCAGCGGTGAGCAGCATGTACGGGCTGGCCGTGCCCATCTTGAAATATTCGGAAACATCCTCCTCCAGCACCGAGGGAGCAAACGGGCGGAACGACTCGCGGAACTTGATTTTCAGGTTCATGATCCGCTGCATCCTGGGCGAGCGGGCGTCACCGATAATGCTCCTGGCTCCCAGGGCACGCGGCCCGAACTCCATCCTTCCCTGGAACAGACCGACCACTTTCTCCTCGGCGATCAGCTCGGCTACTCTTGAGGCTGCCTCCCCGGGAGCGAGCCTGTGGTAGGGGAAATTTTCTCTTTTAAGGTATCCCTCTATTTCCTCGTCCTTGAACTCAGGGCCCAGATAGCTTCCAAACTGCCTGTCGTGCACATTGTCGGCTTTCCTGGGATTGCCCAGATAACGGTGCCAGGTGAAAAGTGCCGCTCCCACGGCTCCTCCTGCATCTCCCGCAGCAGGCTGGATCCAGATCTCATCGAACGGACCCTCGCGGAGAATCCTGCCGTTGCCCACGCAATTGAGCGCCACGCCTCCAGCCAGACACAGTTTTTTCATTCCGGTTTCACGGTGCACAAAGCGAGCCATGCGCAGCATCGCCTCTTCTGTCACCGCCTGTGCCGAGCGCGCTATATCCATCTCCCGCTTGGTAAACTCCGTTTCCGGCCTGCGCGGCGGCCCGCCGAACAAACGCTCAAACCGCTCGTTGGTCATTCTCAGGCCAACGCAGTAATCGAAATAATCCAGGTTGAGCCGAAATGAACCGTCTTCTTTCAGGTCGATCAGCTCCTCCAGGATCAGGTCTACATACACAGGCTCGCCGTAAGGCGCCAGCCCCATCATCTTGTACTCGCCGGAATTGACCCTGAAACCGGTGAAATAGGTAAAAGCCGAATAGAACAGTCCCAGGGAATGCGGGAAATGCTGCTCTGCGAAAATCTCTATCTCACTTCCCCGGCCCGTGCCGCAGGTGGTCGTGGCCCATTCACCAACCCCGTCCACGGTGAGGATAGCTGCTTGCTCAAACGGTGATGGGTAGAATGCGCTGGCCGCGTGGGACTCGTGATGCTCGGGGAAGATTATCTTGCCCTCGTAGCCGAGCTCGCGCCGGATCGTCTCGCCCAGAAACAGTTTCTGCTTGAGCCACAACGGTATGGCCTGAAGGAAGGAGCGGATACCCCGCCCGGGAAAAGAAAGATAGGTCTCCAGAATCCTCTCGAACTTGCGGAACGGCTTATCGTAAAACGCCACATAGTCGAGCTCCTCCACGCTAAGCCCGCCGCTTCTCAGGCAATACTCGATCGCATTCGAGGGAAACGAGAAATCGTGTTTCACTCTGGTGAAACGCTCCTCCTGGGCCGCGGCGGCTATTCTGCCGTCCCGCACCAGGCACGCGGCGCTGTCGTGATAGTAGGCCGATATCCCGAGAATATTCAACTTTGATTAGCCTCGGTCTTAAAACAAAGTGTAAATGAAAGGCGAAAGTGCAGCACCCTCGGTAAATACGATCAGCAGGCTAAGCAGAAGTAAAAAAAAGATTATCGGCGTGAGCCACCATTTCTTATTGTACCTTAAAAATTCCCACAATTCAGCCAACAGGCTCAATTTGGACATCAGGATCACTCCCCCGAAAGTTTATGGATAGATTGTCTTCATTCCTTAGTCACCATAACTACTTACCTTCCCGCACCTTTTTGATCAACTCTATGGTCCGGGCAACGTTCTCGGCGATTTCATTCCAGTCACGGGCTGCCACCAGTTCCTTTGTGATCAGCTTGCTGCCCATGCCCAGGCAGACACACCCTGCCCCGATCCATGCGCCCACGCTTTCCTCGGTGACATCCACCCCGCCGGTGGGCATGATACTGGTCCAGGGCATCGGCCCCCTGACAGCCTTGACAAAAGCCGGCCCGCCGACCTGGCCTCCAGGGAAAATCTTGATAATCTCACATCCCATCTCCTCAGCGGCACTGATTTCAGATACCGAGCCGCAGCCCGGGCTGTAGGCGATCTTTCGGCGATTGCATACCCTGGCCACCTCGGGATTGAATACCGGGCCTACCACGAAACTGGCACCGGCATTGATATATATTGATGCCGTGCCGGGATCGATCACAGAGCCCACACCAAGGATAGCCCCGGGGTCTTCCCTGGCCATTTCACTCTCCAGGGCGGAAAATATCTCGAAAGCGTGGTCGCCGCGGTTGGTGAATTCGATACACTTTGCTCCGCCCTTGCGGCAGGCGCGCACTATTTCGCGGGCAACCTCCAGATCACCGTTGTAAAAAACCGGTATCACACCGACTTCCACCATGCTGTTCAACACATCCAAACGTTTGAACCGTGCCATTGATACATTCCTTCCTTTTAGTATTGAAAAATTGAACAGTGAGGATAACTTTATAAAAAATAGACACTTGTAAAATTTAATACGATCTGACCGGGAAGGCTACCCTTTCCTCTCGAATCGTTCCGGGGAATTTTTCGGCAGGCTTGGCGCGAAGGGCTCCCAGCAGTTGAAATTATTCCGCATTTTGGAGCCAGCGCAATGCAGCCAGGCAGAAAACCGCCGTACCCTGCCAGAGCACTGATTCGTCGATATCGAACACCGGACTGTGGTGCACGCTGTGTATCCCTTTGGCGGGGTTGGAGGCGCCAAGTGCGAAAAAACACCCCGGAACCCTTTCCAGAAACAGCGAGACATCATCGCCTGCCATGGACGGCCGCAGAATCTGTTTCACCCGATCCTCGCCCAGCAAATCCCGTGCGCAACCGGCTACCAGCTCCGCAATCTCCGGATCGCTCTGCACAGGCGCTGCTTCCCTGTAGAAAACGTACTCGTGCCTGCAGCGGAAACTCTCCGCTGTGTGCGCTACCACCTCGCCGATCCTCTTCTCCAGATAACTGCGCACTTTCTCGTTAAGCGTGCGCACGGTGCCTTTCGCACTTACCTCTGTGGGAATAATATTCCGCGCCTGGCCGCCGCTGATCTGCCCCACTGTGATTACCGCCGTGTCCACCGGGTCGATTTCCCGGCTCACCAGAGTGTGAAGCTGAGTGATCACGGATGCGGTGGCCAGCACAGGGTCCGGGCTCCTGTGGGGAGCGGCTCCGTGCGCCCCGGGGGCCTGGATGATAAAATTGAACGAATCGGCCGCTGCCATTACCGGCTGGTGGGAGACCCCTAGCTGGCCTGATTTCAACTCCTCCCAGAGCCCGCCGATATGAAGGCCCAGAAGCATGTCAACGCTCGGGTTATCCAAAGCCCCGGCCTCGAGCATGTGCCTGGCTCCATCCATCCGTTCCTCGCCCGGCTGGAAAATCAGCTTGACCGTGCCGCTGAATTCTCTTCTGTGCTTTGCAAGAAAACTCGCCGCTCCCAGCGCCATGGCCGTATGCGCATCGTGGCCGCAGGCATGCATCCTTCCCGGATAAGCTGAACCGTATTCGCGGCCGGGTTCCTCCTCGATCTCCAGAGCGTCCATGTCTGCGCGAATGCCAACTGTCCCCCCCTGGCCGCTCTCTCCCCGCACCAGCCCCAGTACACCGATCCCCTGATAACCCGGCTGTAATTCCACGCCCAGTTTCTGAAGGAACCCGCGCACAGCAGCCACGGTCTCCGGCAGGTCGATCCCGATCTCCGGTATCCGGTGGAAATGGCGCCGCCAAGCCACCAGTTGCTCGTTCATCTTCCGGCATTCTTCCCGAATGTATGCGGTATCCATAATTGTCCTTCCTGTCTTCTCGCCCCACACAGGATAATTTTTGCAGGTGCATAATAATATTATCCAAACAGAGCAAGAGCAACGCTTAAAGGAGAATCTTTTTCACCTCCCCCATTCAATTTCCCTCCCGGATGAAATACACCTTCAACTGAAATCCTTAAAACCATTTGAGAGGAAAGCAAATATCTACTCACAGGCTCTGAAATACTCAAATTTCCATCTTTTTCCATCCAAAAGTCTTAAACGTCACATACCAAACGCCCCAGCCTGTAGCCGCCATTTTACGGGTTAGAGCAAAATCGACAAATTTCTCGCATTTTTTTTCCCTTTTTATTATTATTCCCTTCGTTAATTTTATCTATTTCAGCTTAATTGATGTATGTTAATTCTATCGGCTTTTAATTCAGGAGGTTTTTCATGAAAGCGGCTGTAGATCCCGATCTTTGCACTGGCTGCGGACTCTGTGTCGATGTCTGCCCTGAGGTTTTCGATCTGGAAGGCGAATTTGCAACAGTCATTGTAGATGAAGTTCCTGCGGATGCTGAGGATACAGCCCGGGAAGCTGTGGAAAGCTGCCCGGTTGAAGCTATCACCCTAGAATAACCAATCACAATTTATAAAGGCCCGGGATTGACTATATACTGGGCCTTTTTATTCTACCGTCGGAGCCTTTTCTCCGATCCTTATTTTTAATCCCGCAATTTTTCACCTCCATATTGATAATTTATCCCTGGCGTATTAAACTTTTTTATCCCCCCATTTTGGAGTGCGATCCATTTCATATAGGGCTGAGGAGGAAGAGATGACAGAGGGAAAAGGGGTGGTAATCCTGATCACCGGGAACGGCAAAGGCAAAACCACCTCGGCGCTGGGGCAGGCTTTCCGCGCCCTGGGACAGGGCTGGAAAGTCTGCTTTCTTCAATTTATCAAGGGCGAATGGCCCACAGGTGAGAAAAAACTGGCGAAAAAGTTCACCGACCAGCTCCTTTTCCGGTCTCTGGGGAAAGGGTTTACCTGGGAGGAACAGCCTGCCGAGCATATCAAGGCGGGCCGCGAGGCTTTCCAGTTCGCTTGCCAGGAGATAATAAGCGGCAAGTACGACCTGGTGATCCTTGATGAACTGACCTACCTGATCCGCTATGAGATAATAACCGAGCAGGAGGTGCTCAAGCTGATAGCCAGGCGCCCGCCCGGGCTCCACCTGGTGATCACCGGACGAAATGCGACTAAGGGGCTGATTGAGGCCTGCGACATAGTCTCCGAGATCAAAGCGGTCAAATTCCCCCAGGATACTCCGGCCAGAAAGGGAATCGAGTACTGATACGGGAGCTTTCACGGAAACAGCGCTTTATTGACTCTTTTTCCCCTCTCCGATTTTCTTTCGACCATCTCTGCCGCGTTTGCTGAACAGCTCAAGAAGTGTCCAGGGGATACTAAGAATCCCTTATAATTTGGATTCTGCTCCGTTCATTTCCCAACTTCCCGGCTCAAAGCATCGAGGGTATTTTCACCAGGGCGAAATATCCGAATACGATTGCCGAAACGGCCAGGCCCAGAGCGAAAAGCAGGCTCGGCTTGAGAATTTTCCCCGCCTCTCGGCTTAAAAGGCGGGGCAACACCGTGTAAAGCGCCACGATGATAATTACCGCCTGAAGGGGGGTGAGCAGCAGGCCGTCGAGTATCGCCCCCACTTTTATAAGCCCCACCGGATTGAAACCGAACGTGTTGATAATCAGCATGTTGCTGACCAGAAAGATCAGCACGAAGATTCGGCGCACCTTTTGCGGCTCAAGCCTCTGCTCTGAGGAGGGGAAAAGCACTCGCAGGCAATCGGCCATGATACGGGGCCAGCCTGCGAACTGGCAGAGATTTGTACTGACCATTGCCGCGCTGCCGGCGATCAGGAACAGGATCGCTCCACCCTTGCCCCAGAAACGTGCGAAAAGTTCGCTCAACTGGATCGCCACCTGCGGTCCGTTTGGCGCAAGCTGCATCCTGCCCAGAACGCCCACCCCGGCAATCATGAAACATACTGTAACCAGTGTGCCGACAACAAGCGCTGTAGTGGCGTCGGCATAGACCACGCGGCACCACCCTTTTAGTTTCTCTGCTGTTACAGCAGTCATTTCCCGGAGAGATTTCAGATCCGCCCTTTTGCCGAATCCGCCCAGACTCGCCTGTCCGAAACCGGATTCGAGGACCCAGTAGGAATACCAGACCTGGCTGGCGAACCCACCGGCGGCCCAGCCCAGCACAGGCAGGATCTCGGCCCAGACATTGGTTCCGGCAGCCCCGGATTCGATTGCCCAGGCAGGTATTTCGGGAATCCTGAAGCCTAACAAGCCCAGAAACAGTTGCTCAAACCCCGGAGCAACCCGAACAGCCACGTAGATCACCCCGACCACCATCACCAGCACCAGGGAAGAGGCGATATATCTCAACGGGGCGAAACTTCCTGACCAGACAACACTCACACAGAAAATCGAAACGATCCAGCCCAGAACCACCTGGTTCACAGGAATGAGCGAATGGATGAATGCCGCCGCCGCTATGGCAAGCCCCCCGATAGATACCGCCCCTGCAGAAAACTGGCCGAAAAGCACGATCCAGACCGCCCAGTTTTTCGGCCCTGGCATCCGGCCGAACATGTCGATCATGCCCTCGCCGGTGCAAACCGTATAGCGGGCCCCGGCCATGCCGATCACGTATTTCAGAAATATCGCCATAACAGGTACCCAGAGTATCGCCACGCCCATTATCGCACCAAGACGGGTGCATAGAATTACCTCGCCCGAGCCGATATACTCTCCCGCCCAGACCAGTCCGGGGCCTACCAGTGCAAAAATCGCCATTCCGTGCGGCGGAGCTTTTACCGGGCCTGCCACCTTTTCCATTGATCACTTTCTCCCGCTCTAATTATGGATATATCATTACAAGACAAAGATTACCCGGTAAAAGCCGCTGTGTGGCTTCCTCAAAGTGCTGTTTCCACCCTGAATCCCAGCTCCTCGAACACCGGTTTCAGCTCCACCAGCTCCCCCGAAAGCTCGACAATGCGGCTGGCCCACTCGCGCCGGACAGGATATTCCCTGCGCAGGCGGTCGAAACAGGCGCCGCGCTCTGTCGGAGCGATCTCGACAATTTTACGTAAGGCCCTGTCATCGCTAATAATATCATAGCTTTCTGCTAATAGCTTTCCTATAAGCTCCTCCGCAAGAGAGAGCTTACCCTCAAGCTTCAGCCGTTCTCTATCTGGCGGAGGTAAAAATGCTTTCGGGTCCCATTCCGGTTCCCGTCCGAAATACCGGCAGGCCGCCTCGTAGATCATCCGTGTGCCCCGTGCCTTGCCGTCATAAGAATATCCCGCGATATGAGGCGTCGCGATCCCGGCTTTCCCTATCAGATCTATCGAGATATCAGGTTCGCCCTCCCAGACATCGAGCACAGCCGCACCTATCCGGCCTGAGTCGAGTCCCTCGGCCAGCGCATTCGAATCCACGACCGCGCCGCGGCTGGTGTTGATCAGGATCGCGCCCGGCTCGAGACGTTCGATAAATTTCGTATCAACCATGTGGTAAGTAGGGTAGCGGGTGCCTTTCTCGAGCGGCGCATGAAGGGTGACAATATCCGCCTCCAGCGCCTCGTCCAGGTCGCGGTATTTCGGGTCGCCGGTTTTGTCGCGCAACGGGGGATCGTTCAGGATTACTTTCATTCCCAGTGCCCTTGCCCGTGATTCTACCCGGCTTCCCACATTGCCCACCCCGATAATCCCGAGCCCTTTCTCGCGCAAGTGGAAATTTTTCCTTGCCGCCAGTTCGAACAGGGCGGCGATCACATACTCGGCCACGGAAACCGCGTTGCATCCCGGTGCCGAGGAAAACCCGATTCCAGCACGTTCGAGGTAGGCTGTGTCCACGTGGTCGGCGCCGATAGTCGCTGTACCGACAAAGCGCACAGGACTGCCAGCCAGCAGGTCTTCACCGACCCGGGTTACCGAGCGCACAGCCAGAATATCGCAGTCGGCCAAAACTTCGGGTGCAATCTGCCTTCCGGGAACCAGGCGCACCTCGCCGAGAGTCGAGAAAGCCTCCCTGGCGAACGGCATATTTTCATCAGCCACAATAATCAACGTTAAATATCCTTTCGAATGCTTACAGTCTCTTTCGTTTTATATTCGCTTGAAAAAAAATGCCTTCCTCCTTATATTATAGCCCCTTAATTTATCAGTCTTTCTCAAAAAGGGGAGAAAAAAGTTTCTTCACCTCTTACCACCTGATTGTTGTATGGGAGTAAAATAATGGACAAAGCACAATTCGGCCTTATCGGGCTGGCTGTGATGGGCCAAAACCTTGTGCTCAATATCGAACGCAACGGTTATTCCATGGCCGTGTTCAACCGGACCACTGAAAAAACCAAAAGGTTTGCCGAGACACGGGCCAAGGGCAAGAATATAAAGCCTTGCTACACCATGGAAAATTTCGCAGCCAGTCTGGAGCCGCCGCGGAAAATCATTATCATGGTCAAGGCCGGTGAGGCGGTGGATGCCATGATCGAACAGATCAAGCCGCACCTGGATCAGGGTGACATCCTGATCGACGGAGGCAACAGCCATTTTCCGGACACCGAGCGCAGGAGCCGACAGCTGCCCCAGGAGGGTTTACGCTTTATCGGAACCGGTGTTTCCGGTGGCGAATACGGTGCGCTCTGGGGACCGAGTATCATGCCAGGTGGTCCGCGCGACGCCTATGACGAGATCTCCGAAATGCTGACCAAGATCTCGGCCAAAGTCAATGGCGAGCCTTGCGTAACCTATCTCGGCCCGCGCGGTGCGGGGCATTACGTGAAAATGGTGCACAACGGTATCGAGTACGGCGACATGCAGCTGATCAGCGAATCCTATGATGTGATGAAAAGGGTGATGGGCCTTGATGCCGCCAGGCTGGGCGAGATTTTCACCGAGTGGAACAAAGGCGAGCTCTCCAGCTATCTGATCGAGATCACTTCCCACATCTTCAAGAAAATCGATCCGGATACTGGCAAGCCCTTGGTGGACGTGATTCTCGACAAGGCTGGCCAGAAAGGCACCGGCAAGTGGACCAGCCAGAATGCACTGGACCTGGGAAGCCCGATCCCTACGATCAACTCCGCAGTGGAGGGCAGGATTATCAGCGCCTACAAGGAGGAGCGAATCGCAGCTTCGAAAATCCTCTCCGGGCCAAAGTTGAGTTTCAGCGGCGACCCGGACAAGCTGATCGATGCCGTGCGCCAGGCGCTTTATGCAAGCAAGATCTGCTCCTACGCCCAGGGCATGGCCCTGTTGCGGGCGGCCAGCCGGGAATACGAGTACAACCTGGATCTCAAGGAATGCGCCTGTATCTGGCGCGGCGGCTGTATCATCCGAGCCAGCTTCCTGGACCTGATCACCGAGGCTTTCAAGCGCGATCCCGACCTGCCCAACCTTCTGGTGGACGATTTCTTCCGCTCAGAAGTGGAAAGCCGCCTGGATGCCTGGCGCTACGTGGTGAAAACCGCTGTGGAAAACGGCGTGCCCACTCTCGGTTTCAGCGCCTCGCTGGCCTATTACGACGCCTACCGCAGCGAGCGCCTGCCGGCGAACCTGATCCAGGCCCAGCGCGACTATTTCGGCGCCCACACCTACGAGCGTGTCGACAAGCCGGGTATCTTCCACACCGAGTGGATGGAGGAATAACGGCGACAGACTGAACGGCAATTCGGATAACCTGTAAAGGGGAGCCCGCACACAAAGTGGACTCCCCTTTTTTTTGTTATTATATCAATAGTGTCCGGTAAAAATGGTTTATGAATTATGAGTTGGTCTTAATTGAGACAGTTCCAGAGAGTTAATGCAAAAGAGATTGATGGAAGGAATATCTTTATTTTCCTTGAGGTGCTTGGTTTTCTGGCGGCCGCAGGCCGCCTCATCAGGGCCGCATGTTCGAGAAACTCCATAGGAGCGTGTAAAGGCCAGGTAATTT
>CAZJQI010000059.1:0-27338 GCA_964548275.1 uncultured Gemmatimonadales bacterium | reverse complement strand
CCCTCTATCAAGAGGGGAGTTACACACCCCGTCCGCTTCGCGGCCACCCCTCTTTTTAGAGGGGAATTTTTACGTATAAGTTTTGCCTTATAAGTCCCCTCTATCAAGAGGGGAAACAGGGGTGTGTCATTTTATCTTTTTACCTTTTTTCGCCCCTTCCACCACCTCCCAGCCCACGTCTTTCTCTGCCACCTCGCGGAAATAGGTCATGGCCGGGTTGCGCTTGAACTCCCGAAGGTAGATTTCGATCAGCCCCCGGTCAGCGAAACTGTAGAAACTGTCCTCGCCCACAATCACGTGGTCAAGCAGGCGCACCTCGATCAGGCTTGTAGAGAACACGATGTCCCGGGTCAGGTGCTTGTCTTCCAGCGAAGGCGTGGGGTCGCCGCTTGGGTGGTTGTGGGCCACCACGAGACTTGCAGCGTTATAGTTGAGGGCTTTGCGAAGGAGTTCCCGCAGGTAAATCACATTGTAGCTCATTGTGCCCTGGAAAAGGTCCTCGGTGTGCATTACCACGTGACGTGCATCAAGATAGATAACCTTGAACACCTCTACGCCGAGGTCGCGCATGCTGTGGCGAAGGTAGTCGTAGACATCGGCTGAGCCGTTGAGGAAAGTACTTTCCTGAAGGCGGGTCTCCAGGAAACGGCGGGCCACCTCGTGGATCAGCCTGAGAGCCATGGCGTTTTTCGCACCGACACCCGGAATCTCTTCGAGCGCCTCGGTCGGGGCCTCGAACACCTTGCGCAAGGACCCCAGCCGGGACAAAAGATCCCTGGCCGGCTGTTTGCAGTCCTGGCGCGGAGTGCCCAGAGTGAGCAGCAGCTCGATTATCTCATCGTCCCGGAAAGCGGAAAGCCCCTTTTCCAGGAACTTGTCCCGCAGACGGCTTCGGTGCCCCTGACTAAGATTTGAGCTTTTAGCTCTCATACGGCCCCTGTCCGCAAGTGTTAGGGAAATGGAAAATCTCCCGGGTATTACCTACCCGAGACACAGGATAGCCCTGCATTTATTCGCGGGTTATCGCCCAGACATCTAGAGCGAAAGTACCCTGGTTGTCGAGAAGCACCCTTCTGATTGTCCCGTTCTCGTCCTCGAACCACATTATCGTGTTGCCGCCTGAAGGATAGATCGTCACAAGCAGCCCGAAATTCGTGGGTATCGAAAACTGCATCGTGGGCTTTGTGTCCATGAAATTCTGCGCGTAGATGAAAGAGAAAACGCCGATTGCACAGAGCACTATCAGAGCCAGAGCAAGTAATTTCTTCCGCATCGTAAAACCTCCTTGATTTCAAATGAATCTTCTTTTCACAGCGGCTTTAAATAGCGGGCGCAGGATTGCGTGTTTGGCACGCGTAAGGTAATAGCGGTTGCCGTTGTCGAGAAAGTAGCGGCCTTCCTCGGGCAGAAGCACGAGAGAGACCTTGATATTGGGCGCCACGCCGATCATCAGTCCCTTTTCCATGCAGGCTTCGTACATCCTCCTGAATACGGGTATCATTTCCTCGGTTGACGGCGGAGGCAGGTTCTCGTAGTCGGTTCCCTTGAGCGGGCGGAAAATACAGACTGTGGGCACCGCGCCGACCGAGGTTATCCAGTCGATAGCCTGGATCGATTTTTCAGATGGTTCGAGTCCGGCGACAATCTCGCCGTTGGTCGTGTGGAAAATCCTGGTGCAGTACTCGATTGCTTCCAGATACCGGTCCAGTCCATACTGGCGGTTTTTACCCGGACAGACCTCTTTGAAACGCTCCCGATCCCAAATCTCAAAGCAGAACGAGACCCGGTTAACACCTATCTTTTTAAGCTCGTGGTAACGGGAAAGGTCATGGTGCGGGGGAGTTTGTACCCCGATCAACAGGCCGTAGTTTTTCTTTACCGCACGAATAAAAGGTTCGAGAATATCCAGATAAGTGTCGCCCTTGTAGTGGCCAGTATTGAAATCGACATAGGTGATTTTATTTTCCTCCACTGCCGCACCGACAGTTTCCAGTACATCATTCACGGTTTTTTCATCCGCATCGTCGCGTCCCAGGTTTAGACCCACCGAGCAGAACTTGCAGTTAACCCGTTCGGGTTTTTCGAGCCAGTAATCGCAAACCTTGGCCGGGTAGATTGCCAGGTAGGTTCCCTGGAGAGTCCCGATCCGGCTCATCTTTCTACCGCTGGAGGTTTCCCTGTCGTACCAGGCAGGCTGCGGTGCGAGTTTCACCTGCGCAACAGGACCGCTTTCGTCGTAGATCAGGTAGCTGCCGTCCAGTTCCCTGTTCAGCAAGTACGGGCTGTTTAATGCAAAATCCTCAACCACGGGGATATTCGTGTAGAGTCCATCGGGCAGGATGACTTCCAGGCCGCTTCCGAGACCGGCCCTGGTTCGCATGATTTGCCGCCCGCCGTTTTTCTCCACCGAGCAGGATTCACTGAGGCGAATTCCTTTACAGTAAAGATCGAGTTTCAAAAGGCCGGGATTTTTTCTGACATCGTGGATCATGGCTTGAAGATTTTTTTCTTATGAATATCAAGTAGTTAAACCCGATTTAATTAAACATCTTTTTGCCCATTTTTCAAGCTTTTGGCCCCAGGCGGCAGTTCCTATTTGAGATATCCGAGAGAGCGGAAGCGCTGGATCTCCTCAGTGTCGTGGCGATAGTCCGGCAGGGATTCCCTGAACAGAGGGGGAGGGCCGTAAGAGGTGACAAAACGCAGCGGCATCGCTCCTCCGGGACCTGGCATTCCAGCCTTTGTCAGTGCTTTGCCACACATATCACGGGCAATAGGCAGGCCGATCAGGTAAAGAATGGTCGGAGCAACGTCTTCAAGATAAATCGGTACCTTCTTCCGGAAACCTTTCCGCACGTCCACACCGTTGAAAATAACCACACCTTTCAATTCACGCAGACGCCCCTTCTTACCAGGATCACATATCGCAACAACCATGCCGGTAGGCTGATACTCATCTATCAATTCGCCGAGGAGCCTGTCGATAAAACGGAAATACTCCGGAATCAAGCCCTGGAGACTTTCAGGACCTACCAGATCTGTCCGTTCCTCCAAACGGCTCAGGATGTCCGGGCCCTGTATATAAAGGGCAAGGAATTTAACTCCATGCCTGCGGGCAAGTTCAACAGCAGCACGGGTGTGAAAGTAATCGGCAAAGTATATCGAGCGGATCAGTTCACGGGCTTTCCGAGGGAGATCTTTTTGGAGCAGAGCGCTGATCAACCGGTATTCTGTCAACACACTGTCAAATGGTTCTTCCAGTTCGGCACGCAGGACGACCAGGGAGTCGAATTCAGCCGGCGGGAACACCTCTTCATTGTAATATGTCGAGGGTTTGATCGGCTGGGTTTGGTGGACCAGCGCTATCTTGGAAAAGGTGCGTTCACTTACGGTGAATCCCTTTGAAGAACATGCTGGCCAGGAGGCCCACCAGTTCACCACACCAGCCGGAGCCCTAAAAAGCTCGATAATCTCCCACAGCGTTTTAGTCATCCGCGGACTGGCACTCAGAGGAACCGTGCGGACCAGTTGCAAAAAGGGGAAAATTTGTTCGAAAACAAGTTTAAGTCCCGGCCGGGAGTTTCCCAGACGTGGCGGACGGGACATCCCCCGCAGCACGGGAAGGGTAAAGTGGTTGATCCCGTGCTGTTCGGGTTTGACCCCGGTAGCAACAGTTGTCCACACCTGGGGGGCGAGATAGTTTTTCTGGGAGGTTAATTCCACAGTAAACCCGCCGTCAATAAGGCGGGTAAGGTTGGGAAGGTTGTCCACACCAGAGAGCCTGAAAAGCAGCTCGGAATCCAGCCTATCCAAGCCGACCAGAAGGATCGGCAGGGGGCGGAGGGAGTAATCGCGGAGAGCGGCATTAAGGGTGTGATCCGCACTGTGATGGCGGAAAAACCCGATCGCCCAGGCACTTTCAATCAGGAGCACGGCAACCAGAGAAAAAATATAGCCTCTGGCCACCATATTCTGACGGCTCCTGGAGGATTCCGGCACCCCTGCTAATAAGAAATAGACTAGCCCGATCATCCTGCCCGCCATCAGCGAGATCAGGGCAATGGCCGCCAGCACGCTCAGGGAGACCACGCCAAAGGGGAGGATCTGCTGCGAGCCTATCATGACCAGATGCCACCAGCCCAGAAGATATGCGCAGAACACTGAGGCGGTGAGAGTACATAAAACGGCAGATCGCAGGGTGCCTCCTGAAATCATGCCCGCAGACCTTTTTTTCTTTCTCACCCAGAGCAAAGCCGGTATCAGTACCAGACAGAAAGCTCCCAATGAATAAGCCGCTCCGAGATAGGTTAGAAAGAGAAAGACATCGAGAGAGTTCTCGATAAACTCGGGGTCGGCCAGGAGGGTACTGGCAGTAGTGAGACCGGCAAGAAGGAACCCGATCAGCAGCGCCAACTTGGCAGTTACCGTAAATCCAGTTCTCCAGGGGCCGCCTGAAGGCCGGCTGAGAAACCTTTCCACCGGGCTTTCCAGATATCCCAGTGCTTTGAGCCTGGAGCGGATTTCCTCGATAGAAAATTTGTTCGGTTCGTAATCTTGTTGCTGATTGTTTTTCACTGGCGATTTATTTCTTTCTTGAGAGGACATAATCTGCTAACTGAAGCAGAAACCCGCCTTTGGCACCGAAAGGCTCCAATGAGGCCTTGGCGGTCTGGATCAGTTCCGAGGCGACTTCCCTTGCTGCACCGGGGCCGAATGTGGTGACAAAGGTGACCTTGCTGATGTCCGTTCCCGTATCCTTGCCGAGAGCCGAGGGTGTGGATTCGCAGTTCAGAATATCGTCCGTGATCTGGAATGCCAGGCCGAGATTCTTGGCGTAGCTTGCCAGGCATTCCACTACCTGCTGGCTTGCACCGGAGAGCTTTGCTCCGAGGGTGGCAGAAAGAATGAAAAGACGTCCGGTTTTATGGCTGTGTACGTACTCGAGGCTCTCTAAGTCGCTTTTTCCCGGATTGAGGTCTTTCCACTGGCCACCGATCATCCCCGGTACGCCGACACATTCTGCTGCATCCTGCACCAACCTGCCCACTTCACTGACACTCAGCCGGCTTGTGGCAACCGCGTTTCCGATAAGACAAAAAGCCTGCATCAGCAGAGCATCTGCGGCCAGCACCGCGGTCGCCTTATCGGTGTGCAGGTGAAGGGTTTCCCGGCCACGCCGGAGCTTGGAGTCGTCCATGCAGGGAAGGTCATCGAGGATCAGTGAAGCGGTGTGAATCATCTCCACCGCAACAGCAACCTCGATCACCGTGCCCGGCTCACCTCCGGCTATCTCGGCCGAGAGCACAGTCAGCACGGGCCTGATCCTTTTACCAGGAGCCAGAAGGCTGTAGCGCATTGCCTCGACCACAGGATCAGCATAGCCCTCGCCATGGGGCAGATTTTTTTCAAGCGCCTCCCCGACCATTACGCTCAATTGCTTTAATTTTTGCAGTAAGTTGTTTTCAGAACTTGAGTTAGATTGTCTAACGCCTTTTGTTTTTTCCTCAGCATGCTTCGGCATTCAAGATTCCCGGAAAAATAGGTATTGGAAAAGCAATTGCCAAACATCCCTGCGATCCAGAGATTAGACAGTTATCAGGCCTGGAACAGATCCTTGCCCTCATATTCTTCCGGCACCGGACAATCCAGATATTTAAGAGCAGTAGGTGCAATATCTCGCAGGTCTGGCTCCTTCCGCTCGATTTTTCGATTAGCCAGCAGAACCCCTGGAATCAGGTCTCTGTCCACTGAGCAGTGGTCGCCGCTCCATTTTTCCATGTTATATTCGATAACCTCCGGTGGAATCCCGCCAAGGGCGGTCTGCCAGCTTACCCGGTAGTTGTGGTTGAAACCTACAACCAGATCGGGGGCTTCGTCAAGACGCTGACCGCGGTAAACCTTCCTGCCGAAATAAATATTCGAGACCACCCGGGCGCCATCTTCAGGATCGCGAAAGTTCTTGAAGTTTTCGGCAATCTCGGCGACCAGGGATTCATACTCCTCCCCAGGTGAAACAATGCCCTGAGCTTCACGTCCGGTGAGATTGATAAATATCAGCCCCAGGCCGAGAGAATAGGCACGCGTGCCGGACCAGTCCACGTTAACGAAAAAGTCCCCGCCGCCGAAAAGGTTTTTCAGATTGTAGCACGGGTCGTCCTGGCCCTTGAGTTTCATATAGCCGTTCTTCACCAGCCAGGTGTTGATATTCACGCCCTTGCGGAAAGAGGAAAACCCGTGGTCACTGCAAACGATAAGCAAGGTGTCGTCATCCACAAAACGCTCGCGCACCTTGCCCACGAACTCATCCATCCGCTTGTAGATCTGCTGAACCGCATCGCCGAACTGTTCGTCCATCTCAGCATCGTACCTTGGGTGTTCTTTGTCCAGCAGCCACCAGAACATGTGCTGGACCCGGTCCGGGCTGGAGAAAAGTTCGAAAAAGAGGTTGGGTTTTTCCTTTTCCAGAATTTCCAGGCACATAGCCTCCCGCTGGTCCATGATTCGGTTCAGATCCTCCATGAAAGATTTTTCGTCCAGCTTGTGCTCCTTGAGCCCGGCGGTATCGGCAGCCCAGCCGCGGGTCTTGTACGGGCCGATCCTCCGGGCCAGCCTGCCGGCAAAATCATCCGGATAGGAGATCGGCAGAACCGGATCTTCCGGGTGAATCTCGATCGGGCCCATATAAATTTTCACCTCCTGACCCAGCTCGACCGGGATGAAACGGGTAAGTCCCTTGATGCGGATCAGGAAATTCAGGGCGAATTCGATCTCCACCCAGTCGCTCCATTCGCCCTGTTCAAGAGTGATTTCTTTACCCTGCACTTTGATTGTCACCTTGCTCCGGTCGTCACTGAGCCTGAAAGCGACAGGCGCGGTAAGGTAATTTTCTGGCTCAAGAGCATCAAGCATGCGGTCCAGCTTGCCGAGTTCCAGGGAGCCGGCGCCTTGCGCGGCCAGATTGTTGCGTTGCTCCAGCAGCTTTTTTCGTTTCTGCCGGGTGAGTGGATTCCAGGGGCCGATGATGACGGCCTGGGCCCTGCCCCCGGTGGAGAACTCAAGGGAGGTCAGCTTGCCGCCGAACTCGGTATCCTCGATATTCTCGCTGTAAATGTCTGTGGTGAAAAAATGGTACGTGCCCTGTGTCCCACGCAGATCCGGGGTGGTAAGGCCGGAGAGCAGGAGGCTGTCCGACTGAAGCTCTGGTGCAGGAAAGGCCACCGGAGCCTCAAGCACTGCTGTCTTGATTCCATGCTCGGCTGCCTGGACCCAGAAAGGTTTTCCGGTCTGAAGGCTGATCGCTTTTGGCTTGCCCAGCGGGATCAGGTCCCAGAGAAAGGTAGGGTAAACCGGCTTGACCGAGGCGATTTTCGGGTTGTAGGTTTCCACGTCCCGGTTGAGAAAATCGTAGATGCCGTGCACCCCGGCCTGGGCTGAAACCGAAAAAGTGGACCAGGCAACCGGGGATTCGGGCGGTATGGAAGTTCCAAGCTCAGTAAAACTCCCCTCGGCCGCGAGCGCCGAGAGGTTCGGCATAAGTTCCTGATCCATGTACTGCTTTAAAAGGACAGGGCATATTGCATCGTAGCCGAGGATAATAACCTTCTTTTTCATTTTCCTCGGTGAGATTTTGCCATGCCCACATGCTAAAGTCGGCGCGGCTGCCGAGCCAATAGCCAATGCAGTTTGCTTGAGCAGATCCCGGCGCGAGATTCTTACTTCGGGTTTCGCACCGCGTGATTTCATTTTCTTATCGCCACTCATTACCCAGGACTCCAAATAAAAAATATCCACATTAAATAGTTTCTTTTGGTGATATCTCTAACTGCAGTTTTCATACTATATAGGCCAACGCGAACCCGGTTTGAGCAAGCATAATCAGCCGGTACATGTGTGTCCATGAGGGATGGTTTTCCGTTTGCGCCAGGCTGTCCGGATCCCGCAGGATCAGCCAGGCGGTAAAAATTCCATAGGCAGCGAGCAGAATCCCGAGCACGGCCAGTACTGCCGGGTTTCCCGAGAGAAACGGCAAGCCGCTACCGCCCCGTTTGATTATGATGCCCAGGGGCATGAAAAGCCAGGGCAAAACGAAAAAAGGCGCGATCATCCAGGCTGAGGTTTTCACCCCGTAACGCAATGGAAGTGTAATACAGCCTGCGGCGCGGTCGCCCTTCATGTCTGAGTAATCCTTGGTGGAGGCCGCTCCCAGGAGAAAAAGAAAAAATATGCCGCCGATATACCATGGTTCGATATCCCCGGCTATCGGTGCCACGCAGGACCAGCCGGCCACTTTGAGCAGCCAGCCCCTTGGAACGGCGATTGTGAGGTTGGCGGCGATACAGTGCCGCTTGGTGCGAAATGGGTAGCCGGAGTAAACATAGGTCATCACCGCAGCGGCTACTACGATCCAGAAACACTCGTGGCGGCCGCCCGGGGAGATCATCCAGGCCATCCAGAGCGCTGCGGCATAAAGTGCTACAGAAAAGATTGCCGCCGCAGTTATACTTATTTTACCCGAGGGGAGCATGCGCTCCGGCTTGTTTATCCGGTCGTTTTCCAGGTCGAAAATCTGGTTCAGCACGTTCGAGGCGGCATTGAGCACCGCGGCCATCGCCGCACCCAGAATGATATAATAGAGAACTGTCCAGGTACCCATGGCCCAAAGCTGAGCGAAGAATCCCCTGCCCTGGTGGTGGGCCATAGCGCCGAGAGCAGTCACCGCGCCGCTGACCATCCCGAGAAGCGGAGGAAGAAGGGTGAAAGGGCGCGTGAACCGGTAGTAGCGGATCACAGGTTCAAAACTGAATCCGTCGCCGTTCTCTTTCAAGGCTGCCTGATCAGACTGGTGAGTATCAGACAAAGAACTGCCCCCCAGAACGTGTTCAGAATATTCATTCCCTCGTTGCCGAGCGTTCGCTCCACTCGCGGAACTGCACCCAGCACGCTTTCGGTGAAAGCCGCTAAAAAGGCGCTCAAGCATACCACAACTGCCAGATCAGCAGTGGCAGCCAGCCCCACGAGCCACCCCACCAGAGCCACAAGTGCGGCTGCCAGAAGTGAGGCGGCTGTTCCCTCAAGCGACACCGCCCCCGGCGTGCCAGGAGCCACTTTTCTGAATGTTGTCGGCAAAAACGCATTCCTTCCCAGAGCCGAGCCTGCCTCAGTCCCGGCGGTATCCGCAGCAGCAGTGGCGAAAGAGGCGACAAATGCCGCACCGGCCAGCGGGTGAGCGCCACTGAATTTATAGACCGCAGAAATCAGCAAACCGGCCGCGCAATTGGCAAAGGCATGTCTTGCTCCCCTTCGCCCCTCGGCCTTCTGGGCTGCGCCAAGCTCCTTTTTACGCTTGTATCCCAGCCTGGTCAGGGCGCTGCCCAGAATGAAAAATGACACAAGCACCGTGAATGACTGCCAGCCGCCGAAATAATATATCAGACCGCCGATCGCCACACCGCCCGCAAGGCCGCTTCGGTTAACCGTACCGAGAAAATAGGCGGCCAGTCCGAACGCTAAGGTGACAGCAAAAGCCTCGGCTAATGGATACTGGCTGAAATACATGTCAACCCACCCTTAGGTTTAAACTCTTTCGATTAAAGAAACGCAGCCATTACTCCTGCTGCTGCCAGCGGGCTGGTAATGTTATCGTTAAGAGGAAGAGGCAGGCTTTCCACGACTGCTCCAACTGCAGCGGCCAGTCCGCAGTTTGCAGCTACGAGCCACAGAGCTGGCAGCACAACGTCCAGGCCGCCCGCTGTCCAGTAAACCAGAACCAGTGACCCCGCCCAGGAGGAGAGAACGAAAGCTGCAAACCCGATCCATGTCTTATCTTTGGACCAGGGAAGTTTTTTCCTTCCCCAGGCCCTGCCCGCCAGGGTGCTGGTGGCATCGCCAAGCGAAAGTACTGCCCAGGCGCCGGCTGCAATGTGCATCCTGTTGCGGAAAATTAAAATCAGCGCTAGAACGGCCAGCGCATAACAGGCTTTCCCGATACTGAAACCCCTGGCTGCCTCATCCTCCCGCATACCGCTTTTGTTGATCCTGGGCGAGATGAAAAGACCGTAGGCAAGCGCCGCTGCGCAGCAGAGCACTGCCTGGGTAAGAGTCAGATACCTGAGAAGAAACGCAAATCCCAGGGGGAGCATGTGTTCTATCTGGCGCTTGCTTTCTCCTGTCATCACTCGTTTCCCAAAATTTAAGCCAGTCCCTCGGCCCTGATCCAGTTCACGGTACGCTTCACCCCTTCCTCCAGGGAAAGGGCCCTGTATCCGAGTTTGTTTTCAGCGGCTCTCGAGTCGAAAATCCAGTTCTTTTGAAATATATCGATCACACCACGGGTGGTTTGAGGTCTTCTTCCGATGAGAAAGGCAAGTATCTCCTCCACTGCACCGACAAGCCTTGCAACTGGCCAGGGCACAGAAAACCGGGGTTGCGGGACAAGGGTAACTTTTTCCAGGGTTTCGAAAAACCGCGCAAGGCTGGCATTCTCCCCGCCCAGGATATACCTCTCGCCTGGTTCGGCCTTTTCGGTAGCTAACAGAACTCCCCGCACCACATCCTCGACAAAAACAAAATTCCAGCGCGCCTTGCCGTCCCCCAGGCGTGCCTTGAGCTTCTTTTTCATGAAGTCTATGATCATGCTCGACACCAGGTTCCCCGGGGTGAAAGGACCGGGTCCATACATCACGGTGGGATAAAGGATAACCACCGGCAACCCCGTGCGGGCAAACTCCTGCGCCTTGAGATTTGCCAGATACTTGGTGCGCTCGTAATCATTGTAATGGATCTCCCTCTCGTGGTTGTCATTTTCCACCAAAGGGCGGTTTTCCGAGTGGCCGAGTGCCAGAAAAGAAGAAATGTATATCACCTTGGAGACACCGGCATCCCGGGCAGCCCGGAGAAGGTTAACAGTTCCCTCCACGTTGACCCGGTCGAATACCCGGCTGTCTCTCGACCAGGAGGCTACGAGTGCTGCCGCATGAATTACCGCATCGCAAGCTGAAACGCATCTTTTCAGCGATTCAGGATCGGTCATGTCGCCTGTGGCCGCCTCGACTCTGTCATTCTGCGGAAGGCTGCTTTCGCCTCCCGGACGGGCCATGAGGATCAACTCGTGGCCGGTTTCCTCGAGCAGGGCACGGGTGAGACAGCTGCCGAAAAATCCAGTAGCACCGGTAAGAAAAATTTTCATAATTGTTTTCTAAAAAAAATTCGCGAGGAAATTCTCCTTGCGATTGGTTTTTAATCTACAGTCTCGAAGCTTAAAAATCAACCTGTGGTGCTGAACCGGCGTGGCTGAGGCACATTTTCTATCAGAGCAGGTTAAAACGCACGGAGATATCAGGGCGTTTTTCGAGAGTGAAATATCCCGAGAGACCACCCTGAATGAGATAAGCCGTGGAGAGAGCCTCGCATTCGGCGGCGTCCGGACCGCCAACCACCACCCGGCGTATCTCCTGCACCGGCTCGAGCGTGATCGGGTTCATGATATGGCGCACCGTGATCCCTTGCGGACTGGTGACTGTATTGCGGTAGTTGGCGGAAACAGAGACTGCGCAGTCTTTCAGGATCATCCGGGATCCTGTCGGTTCTTGATTGTTAATTGTCTCAAGTTCGCTGGGCCAGCCCTTCTCGTCCGGGGGAGCGCCGCGAGCCAGCGCGGTGCTCGTGCCTGCAGAGATTACGAAATCTTCCAGTCCCTCTTCGGTCAGTATTTCAGACCGTCTCTGGACACACCAGCCCTTGGCGAAGCCTCCCAGGTCGAGCAGCATTCCCTTCCGGGCAAGCCTGGCAGTGGAGCGCACCGGGTCGAGTTCGAGCTTGTCGCAGCCGATCAAAGAGCGGATTTCCTCCAGGGTGGGGATCTCAGCTTTCGGCAGGGCGGAGTCGGAGTAAAAGCCGTGGGCGCTCATCAGCAGGCCTGCGGTGATATCGAACAGCCCGCAGGTCAGCTCCCAGTAGCCGTGAGCCGCTTTCAGAAGTGCAAAAGTGTAGCTGTCAAGCTCCAACGGCTCACCTCCGGCTGCGTGGTTGATCCGGTTGATCGGGCTGTCCGCCACATAGATACTCAGGCGACGGTCGTCCTCCACAATAGAGTCGAAAAAACGGTCGGCCAGCTCTCTCATACATTTGGTTCTGCCGGGTGGGTGGAAGGCATAAAGCTTGAAAAGCGTGCCCATAGCCCGCTGCTGGCCCTCGTAATACTCGTAGTTTTCAGCAGCCATTTTGCTGAAAGCCTGAATTAATGGAATTATAATGTGCCTGAAATTAAGTGACTCCGGGATAAATATACCCTTTAACCCAGGGGTGTCAACTTGGAGGGCCTGAGAAAAGCGAAAAAATTACCATGATTGCAGAGTCATGCATTGCCTCGCACAGTTTTTATCAGCCACCGAGGGAGGGGGGCGGCGACTGTGCGACTTAGGTCGCACAGCCCGTTGCGCTTTTGCACAACGGCGCGCATTTCATGCGCTCGCCGCCCCCCAGGCCCCGGGGAAACATAACATCTTACTAATTTATGAATAATCCGGACAAAGCTGGCGCGAGAAATAATGGACTATTAAAATAGATTGTCTGATAATAAAAATATGCAGCCTATTTATTAAATTATCACTTGAAAGGAGCACAAAAGATGGCGGGAAAAAAATCAAGCTCCGAACACAAAAGTTCGCATCCAGACCGAAGAACGTTCATGCGATCTATAGGCGCGGCATCCCTGGGCCTTGTAGCATCGGGTCTGCCCGCTGTGGCCTCGATGACAAAATCAGCCAAAAAGACTCCGGCTGCCAGGCTGGATCCCGGGGCACCCTTGCGTATCGGGATGATCGGGAGAACCGGGCACCTGGACATGGTGCTTGGAGAACTGGATAAAGTACCAGGAGCCAGGATCGCCGCTTACGCTTTCGAGGACGGCGACTGGGAATACAACTCTGACGGCACCAGGCGCGGAGACTCCTATGACCTGGAATCCCAGCGCAAGTGGGTCGAAAGCCAGAGCTGGTCCAGCTCAGGGCCGAAACTCTACGAAACCTATCAGGAGATGCTCAATAAAGAGAAGCTGGACCTGGCGGTGGCCTGCCTGCCGTATGCGAGGAATGCCTACGCAGCGGCTGCAGCAGCTGAGGCCGGGCTGCATATCCTATGCGAGAAACCGGTGGCAGTCAATTCTGCTGATCTGGAGATGATCGAATCAGCGGTTAAGAAAAATAATGTGCGCCTGAGTGCGATGTTCGCCATGCGTTTCGATCCTTCAATCTATACGATCAACCAGGCGGTGAGCCGGGGCCTGGTGGGAAAACCCTGCATGGGCCGGGCGCAGAAATCATACAAATTCGGCCAGGAGCGTCCCTGGTTTTACAAACACCGGGAGGTCTACGGCAGTTCAATCCTCTGGGTCGGGATTCACGCTATCGACTACATCCGCTGGACTATGGGACTGGAGGTGCGCAAGGTGAGCGCATTCCACGGCAACCTCGCCCATCGGGATTACCCGGGCTGCCAGGACCACGGTGTGGTGAGCATGGAACTCGAGGGTGGAGCCAGCGCAGCGGTGACTCTTGATTACCTCCGTCCGGATCCGGCTCCCAGCCATGGGGATGACCGCCTGAGAGTGATTGGCTCGGTAGGCGTGGTGGAAAGGAAGGATATCGATGGAAAGGTGGAGCTGATCACCCACGACCAGGGCCCCAGGCTCCTCGAGCTCGAAAGCCCGAAATCGCTGTTTGAGGATTTAGTCGGTGAACTGCGGGGGGAGAACACGCACCTGATCGGCCCGGATGAGGCTGTGCGGGTGACACGGATCTGTATTGCCGCAACCCGGGCAGCGGATGAAAGCAGGGTGGTGGAGCTCTGAACCGGAGCAAGGCCAGACCGATTCTCTACCCCGGGTTTGGTGATAACCATATTACAACTTATAACTTCTTTAACCCCTGGCCTTTGACAATAGTATCTGTATATGGTACTATCGGTTTGTGGGTTTTATCGCAATCGAATAACTTACCTGATACATTTTTGCACGGATTGACATCAGGTCAACCGATTCCAGTCCTTCTCTCGCTGTATCTTTTTTACTCTGATACTGCTGAAATATTTACTCAGCAACATCCGTCAGCTAGAGCTGGGCGCAAGCTTTTCTTACCTCGGCCAGGCATTCGCTTAACGGGGGCAGGGGGTTGTCCGGCTCGCTTTCGTATTCTAGCGAGAAACTGCCTTTGAAGCCGATCTTCTTGAGCTTTTTGACCAGTGCCTGCAAGTCGAGCTTCCCCCTTCCGACAATCAGATCAACCCACCGGCCGTTCTCGTCCAGAACCATTTCCTTGAGATGGATGCTGATAATCCGCTCGGGAAACTCGTCGATAACTTTCAGAGGGTCCACGCCGGAGCGGAGGTAGTGGCCTGTGTCCACGCACAGGCCGACCCGGTTGGAAACTCCGGCCAGATGTTCCCTGAACATTTCGGGCTTGGCATAAAGCTTGTCCTCGGGGCCGTGATTGTGAATCGCCACGGGGATGCCGTACTCCGCGCAGAGCCTGTCCAGAAGAGGCAGGGCATCGTACTCCGGGAACACACTTATATTCATCACGCCAAGTGTTCTGGCGTACTCGAAAATCCGTCGGCAGCTCGGTTCATCGTTCGAAATCCGCACGACTCCAAAAGAATCGATTGTAATTCCTGCCGCGGCAAATTTCTCCCCAACAGCCTTAACCCGCTCCAGAGGAGTTTCCACAGGTAAATGTACTGACGGAGCGATTTCAACGTGCGCCAGGCCGAGGCTGTGGAGATAGTCTATCACTGTATCCAGAGACTTTGAATCGCGGAAACACCAGGTCTGGACTCCCATGCGGAAACCCGCGTAAGGTTCTTTCTGTCCGCAAGCTGCGGTCAGCGAACCGATAACCATGCTGCTGAGCGCGATAAAGTCTCGCCGGGAAATCTTTCTTTCGTAATCACCCATTCGGGCCTCCGGAGAATTTTATTAGGGCAGATGATAATTCGCAAAATTACCCGAATTCTGTTATGCCAGTCCAGCGCATGCGTTTCTTAGTTCCTGGAGGCATTCTCTCATGGCTGGCAGCGGGTTGCCGGGGTCGCTTTCGTATTCGAGCGAAAAATAGCCCTTGAATCCCAGTTCTTTGAGTTTTCTCACCAGCGTCGGCAGGTCAAGAGCGCCCCTGCCCACGATTGCGTCGTGATATATGCCGCTTTCATCCGGAACCATGTCCTTGAGATGGATCCCGTGAACCCGGTCGCCGAATTCATCCAGCCACGCCAGGGGATTCTCCCCGACACGCTGCACGTGCCCGGTATCCAGGCACAGGCCGACACTGGTCGGGAGCTGGGAAAGGTGTGTCCGGATCAGTTCGGAGGTGCCGTAAAGCTCATCCTGTGGGCCGTGGTTGTGGATTGCAATCGGTAGAGCGTACTCCTCGGTGAGCTTGACCATCAAGGGCAGGGCCTCGTGTTGGGGTGCGGCGCTGATCGCGATCACGCCGAGTTTTTTCGCGTATTCGAAAATCTTGCGGGCCTCGGCCTCATCGTTCTCGATTCCAACTACCCCGCAGGAGTCAATGGTGATACCCTCGTTGTTGAAACGCGCCACCGCAGCTTTGAGTTGCTCATCCGGGGTATCTATCGGCATATGGCCGTCCGGCCAGAGTTCGATATGCGCCAGTCCCAGCTCGTGAATGCTCTGGATCAGCTTATCGTGAGTCTTGAAATCGCGGAAACAGTAGCTTTGCACTCCCACACGGAAACCGGCATAGGGAATATCCTGGGGGAATTCCGCCTGCTTGGCTTGCTTGGCAGGTTCTTTCTGAGCGCAAGCTACGGAGAGTGAACCGATAACCGTGCCGCTTAGTGCGATAAACTCCCGTCGGGACAACTTCTTGAAAGAATCGCTCATTTCTGCCTCCATGGGGATGATTTAAGAGATTGCGAAATATGTTTTTCTGCCTGACCTCAGGGTCTTGCCTGGGTCGCTGTTGCGCCAGGGCTGTCCAGCGGTTCGAACCCGTTGATTGTCATGCTGTAGAATCCGTCACCCTCGCGCCTGATTCGTGCCCATACCCGCACTTTTTTCCCCTGAAATTTATCGAATAATCTCTGGTACTCTTCGTTCTTGGTCAGGCTGTATTCGCGCCCGTCTTGAATTCTTTTCAGGCCAACCTCGATCACATTGGTGTAGTCGTCCCAGTCCCAGGGAATGACCTCCGCTTCGACCTCGATTCCGCTGGGCCGGGGGCGGCGGGGCGCCGGCGTTGTGGCTGTTTCGGTTGAGCCTTTAAGCGAGTCTGCTGAGGATTCGGCTGCAGTGGTGTCAGCTTGGGAACCCAGGGCCGCTGCTGAGTCGGCCGCCACAGGAGATACGGCAGTCGAATCCTCCGGCGCAGCAACGGTAGAGGTGTCTGCAGGGACTGAATCAGCAGCAGTGCCGCTTGTGTCCTGTGCGGATAGGGCTGCCGAAAAGCCTGACGTAAAAGCCACGGAGCAAATTAAAAGTTTTCTTCCAATGCAACGCATCTTATTTTTATGATAATAGTAAAAGCTCTCAAAGATGTAAAAACAAATTTACGCCCGGAAGCAGAAATCGACAAGGGAATTTGCCGATGAGCCGCAACGCTAAAAAGAAACCGCCCTGGATCGAGCCGCAGATGCGGGTTCAGTACCTGAAGGGAGTAGGCCCCAAAAGAGCGGAACAGCTTGCCCGCCTGGGGGTCGAACGGGTTTACGACTTGCTGTACCTTCTCCCGCGGCGCTACCTGGATGCTTCCGAGGTTACTCCGGTTGCTCATCTGAAAGGCCCAGCCCAGGAGGTCACTGTTGCCGGGGTTCTGGTATCTGCCCGCACGATCAGGGGCAGGTTCGGGCGAAAGGCCGGATTCGAAGCCGTGCTCGATGACGGCACAGGCAGAATCACCTGCTCCTTTTTCGGCAGGGGGTTCCTGGAAAATGTAATGGAAAAGGGTCAGCGCTGGGTGATATACGGCGATCTCAGGCTCTACCGGGGCAGGCTTAACTTTAATCCGGTCGAGTACGAACAGCTCTCCGGCGGGGATGGTTCACTGCAAGAGATGACCGGCAAACCCGGCGGCATTATACCGCTGTATCCTCTCACCGAGGGCTTGATCCAGAAAACCTTGCGCAGGATTATGGAGAATGCCTTGCCTGCTGCACGCTTCCTTGAGGAAAAGTTGCCGGATGGTGTGCGCAATGCCCTGGGGCTGATGGGCCGAAAAGAGGCGCTGCTGGCCGTGCACAGGCCGAAAGATATCGACCAGGCGCGTGAGGGAAGAAGAGCGCTGGCTTTCGATGAACTGTTTTACCTGGAACTGATGCTCCTGGGCCGGAAATTACATATCGGCTCTGAAAAGCGCCTGCGGCAGTATAAAAGGCACAACCACCTCTTGCGCCGCCTGATGCATGTGCTTCCATTCACTCTGACTGAGGCCCAGAAACGGGTCCTGCGCACTATAGATGCCGAACTGACAGGCTCCCATCCGCTGAACCGCCTGATACAGGGCGATGTCGGCTCAGGCAAGACCATTGTAGCTGTAATCGCCGCGCTGCGGGCGGTCGAAAACGGTTACCAGGCAGTATTGATGGTTCCTACCGAGGTGCTTGCCGAGCAGCACTACCGCACGCTGAAAAAATTTCTCGGGCCGCTTGAGATCGAACCCGTGCTGTTGATCGGCAAATTAAACGCCGTAGCTAAACGCCAGGCTACCGAAAAGATTTCCTCCGGGGAGGCCCAGATAGCAATCGGCACGCATGCTCTGATCCAGGAAAACGTGGAATTTGCCGATCTCGGGCTGGTGATAATCGACGAGCAGCACCGGTTCGGGGTAAACCAGCGCCTCACTCTCAGGCAGAAAGGCATTCACGCTGACTGCCTGGTGATGACCGCCACCCCGATACCCCGGAGTTTGGCGCTGACCCTCTACGGCGACCTGGATGTTTCCACAATAGACCAGCTGCCTGCTGGCCGGAAAAAAATCTCCACCCACATTGTCAGCGAAACAAAGCGCGCGGACATGCAGCGCTTTATCGGCCGGCGGATTGCTGCAGGCGAGCAGGCCTACGTGGTCTGCCCGCGCATCGAGGAGGATGAACAGACAGAACAGGCCGCTGCCGAGCATTGGTACGCACGTTACAGGGACGAAATTTTTCCCGACTTCAGGGTCGTTATGCTGCATGGCCGGATGAAATCCGAAGACAAGGAAGAGGCCATGCGCGCTTTCGAGACCGGCCAGGCCCAGGTGCTGGTCGGCACCACTGTAATCGAGGTGGGGATCGATGTTGCCGCTGCCACTGTGATCGTGATCGAGGGCGCCGAACGGTTCGGCCTGAGCCAGCTTCATCAGCTACGGGGCAGGGTGGGCCGCAGCGACAGACAGAGCCGGTGCCTGCTGGTGCCCTCGCGAGATGCCCCTGGTGAGGGTATCGAGCGCCTGAGGATTCTGGAGAGCACCTCGGACGGGTTCAAGATCAGCGAGGAGGATCTTCGCCTGCGCGGACCCGGAGATTTTTTCGGCGCGCGGCAGTCCGGCCTGCCCGAGTTGAAAGCCGCAGACCTGATCGCGGATTATCCTGTGCTGGTACAGGCGCGCGAGACAGCAGAGAAAATCCTTAAGTCCGACCCCTATTTAGACCGCTCGGAACACCGCATGATGCGCAAAGAACTGATCTTGCGCTTCCGGGGCCGGGTGCAGTTCTTGAAAGTGGGCTGATCGAAAATTTTGCAGTTTTACTTTTTTCCCTTTGAAATAGACGTTTGCGAGCGCACATTATAGGCATGTCTTGCAAGAGCAGGGCTTGCGGCATTCTTGATCCTTCTATAGTCGTTTGCACTTTCAGTAATGTCGAGTATCGGGGGAGTTATGAAAGCGGCAAATCTGTGTGTTTTATTGGCAACAGTGTTTTTCATCACACTGGCAATCCCCGGGTTGAAAGCCCAGAGCGAGTCTGATTCTCTTCCCGCTTTTCCCGGAGCGCAGGGGTTCGGCAGTACCACGCCGGGCGGACGGGGCGGCCGGGTGTTCAAAGTGACAAATTTGAACACCAGCGGCCCGGGAAGCCTTCAAGCAGCCTGCAGCGCCGAGGGACCCAGGATCGTGGTGTTCGACACCAGCGGGGTTATCCCCGGGGAACTATCTATCGCACACGGGCAGATAACGATCATGGGGCAGACAGCCCCGGGAGCAGGAATCACTATCAAGGGCATGCTGTACACGCCGTGGGATCCGGAAGGCCTGGCGAGATACCCGGATATCGTGATCCGTTTCCTGCGCGTAAGGCCGGACCCGATACCGGGTGTGACCTGGGCGGACGCAATCCAGTTTTCCGGGGTGAGAAGATGCGTGCTGGACCACATCACCTGCTCCTGGGCCAGTGATGAAACTGTGGATATTTTCAGCACGCAGGATATCACCATCCAGTGGTGCACAATCGAGGAATCCGACACCGAGGGACATACTGAGGGCCGCCACAACTACGGCCTGATCAACGGCCCTGAGGGAGGGTGGGTCTCTATCCACCATACCCTGTTTGCGCATCACGCGCGCCGCTGCCCGGCGATTTCCAATGGCCCGGCGGATGTCCGCAATAACGTTGTCTACAATTTCCGCGACGGATTCCTTCACGACAACGAGCCTAACGACAAGGGCTACAATATTATCGGCAATTACTACAAGCGCGGCCCGAGCGATGTGATTTACCCGTTCAATTTCTGGGAGAATACGTCGTACTATCTTCGCGATAACTATATCGAAGGCCGCTATAACGATTACACCGGAAGGATCCAGGACCCCTGGGCCGAGGCTGACAAGGTTCCCGGCATTAAAGCTTACGCAGACAAAGGCAGGAAAGCCGAGAATGAAACCCCGGTTCCGCCGGTAACTACCCACTCGCCACAGGAAGCCTACGAGCTTGTGCTCGAACAGGCCGGCTGTTTTCCGCGGGATACAGTGAGCCGCCGTACGATCAATGAGGTCAGGACCGGAACCGGCTCCTGGGGCCGCCATGATCCCGGCGGCCTGATGGCAGGCCTCACCCCGGGCAAACCCCCGCTGGATTCGGATAATGACGGTATTCCGGATGCCTGGGAGCGGGCGAATGGGCTGAACCCGGCTGACAGCACAGACCACAGCACAGTGATGAGTTCAGGTTACACAGCAATCGAGGAGTACTGCAATATCCTGGCAGAGGGGCTTATCGCTTACCGCGGCAACCTTCCCCAGAAAGGCGATCTGGACAGCAACGGCAAAACCAATATTTTCGATCTGCTCGGTATATTAAAAACTCTGTCGAGAGGTGAAACCAGTTGGGAGGCGGATTTGAACTATGACGGGAAGGTGAACGTTTTCGATCTGCTGGAAATGCTGAGAGCCTTGAAATCGAGAGAATAGTTTTGCAGCTTCGGCAGCTTTTCGAGCAATATATTAAGTGTTTGAGCTATTTGTTAAGAAAATTTGCAGATCGGCTTTTTTCCATTTTATACCCCCAAAGTAATATGTGTTGTATTTTAACTCATAGTTGGAGTAATGGAAAATGAACAGAAACTGCGCTCTGGTTTTGGTCTTCTTTTTGTTTTTCCGGGCGGAATTGACTGCCCAGGCGCCTGTCGACTCGCTGCCTGCTTTTTCGGGTGCTCAAGGGTTCGGCAGTTTTACTACCGGCGGCAGAGGCGGCCGGGTGATCAAGGTCACCAATCTGAACACGAGCGGCCCCGGGAGCTTTCAGGCAGCCTGTAGCGAGCAAGGGCCCAGAATCGTGGTTTTCGACACCAGCGGCGTGATCCCCGGGCCGGTAAATATCGAACATAACCGTATTACTATCATGGGCCAGACCGCGCCTGGCGCAGGGATCACGGTCAAAGGCAAGTTCAGCGCCAGTAGCGGCCGGGAATACCTCGAGGATATCGTGGTGCGTTTCATCCGGGTAAGGCCCGATCCATCTACAAATGGCGACGGCAGCAGCGATGATGCGGTTCAGTTCAACCAGGTCAGGCGCTGTGTCCTGGACCATCTTTCCTGCTCCTGGAGCACGGACGAAAATATCGGCATGTACATGTCCCAGGAATCCACAGTTCAGTGGTGCACTGTGGAGGAATCCGACGTGGTGGGACACTACAAGGGACGGCACAATTACGGCATGCTGAACGGCCCGGATGGGGCAAGGATAAGCGTACATCATACCCTGTTTGCGAACAACAGCCGCCGCAACCCGGCAATCGCCAACGGCCCCTCGGATATCCGTAATAACGTGGTTTACAACTTCCGCGACGGTTTCCTTCACGACAACCCGCCCAACTTGCTCGGTTTCAACCTGGTCGGCAACTACTACAGGCGCGGCCCCGCGGAGGACGACATCTTTCCGTTCTGTTTCAAGGATTGGGTTTTCTATTATCTCCGCGACAACTACGTGGACGGCGTGGGGGTGGTGGACAATCCCTGGGAGCACGAGAATGAGTTTCGCGGTTTCCAGGTCTATATGCACCACGGAGTGAGGGCCGAGCGCGAGTTCGCAACTCCGCCGGTAACCACTCACTCCTGCCTGGAGGCCTACGAGCTGGTTCTGGAACAGGCGGGCTGTATCCCCAGGGACACTGTTTCCCGCCGCACGATCCACGAGGTCAGGACCCGAACCGGCGCCTGGGGCCGCCGCGACCCGGGAGACCTGATGGCAGGACTGAGTGTGAAACCCGCACCCAGGGATTCTGACAGCGACGGTGTGCCGGATGGCTGGGAACTGGAAAACGGCCTGGACCCCCACGACAGCAGCGACAACAACAAGGTCATGGAATCAGGATACACGGCGATTGAGGAATACTGCCATCTGCTGGCGGAAAAACTGATCCGGACTGCTTCCCGATCGAATTAACCGACTGACATGAAATGATACAAAGGATCGCACTGCGTAGTTTAAACTATAAGGGCAAAAATGAGTCTGAGCAAAAGACTACCCACCTGAAATTCGGTTGGAGCGAGGAATGAACATGCGAAGGCGCCTGATTGAGCTTTTTCTGGTTGCAGCTTTTTTAATTGCAAGTGCCATATCCCTTTACGGCCGCACCTACTCTCCCTGGGTGGTGAGCGAGCATATCGCTGATTTCAGCGGCAACTGGCACTCATTCATGCAGCATAAGGATTTCCTGGGCAAGAGAGACCACGATCTGGCCTTTGCTCTCTGGAAATATTTCTCCATGCGCGAGACCGGCATGGTGCACACCCCGGCCTGGGAGGAGCCTTCATTGACCACGGATGCCGAAGGCAATCCCGATCCGTGGGGAAATCTTTTCACCTATGCAATCCTCTACGACCCGGTGAAAAACCTGAACAGTTTCGGCATGGGATTCTGCGGCATGCAGAGCGTGATTATGTGTGGAATTTTCCGCTCCCTGGGCTGCGAGGCGCGCTCGGTGAACCTGAACAGCGGATATTCCCATGAGGTGATGGAGGTTTTTTATAACAACGGCTGGCATTTTATCGATACGGACGAGCGCGGCGTGGTGCTCACCCCGGCAGGAGAGCTGGCCAGCTGGGCACAGATGGCGGCCCATCCCGAGTGGTGGCCTCACTGGCCGTATGCTGACACCCCCCATTTCCCGGTGCACAAGCGGTTCGGCGAGTTGGTCAAGCAGGGAAAAGTGAAAACCCGCGGCTACAAGTACCGCTGGGAGCCGCTGGGCCACACCATGGATTTCGTGCTGCGCATGGGCGAGAGTTTCACCCGCTGGTGGCGCGCAGACAGCACCCGCTATTACGTGGGCTGGTGGGACAGGCCCGAGGGGCCGGGCGAGTGGCTGCGAAAGAATATCCTGGACGATCCGGAGCACATGATCGAGCACCAGCAGAAAGGAGTGTACGGGATTATCTACGACCGCCCCGGCATGGGGGTTTTCAGCTATTGTCCGAAACTGGGCAGCGCCTGGCAGGATTACGCAGACGGGGTCTATGAAGAGTTCAACGTGGAACTGGACGAGAAAGGCCTGCGGGCCCTCTCAGGAGGCGGGTACACAACTTTCAAGGTCTACACGCCGTATATCATTATCGGCAAGAACGGCCCGGACCCGGGCGCTGCACCGCCGGGTGACGGCGCGGTGATCGAGTATGAGGGAGAAGGCGGTATCAAAGTCTGGCTCTCGCGCGATTTCGGCAGCCGCTGGGATCTGGTGGGCAATAGTAGCCAGGGCAGGATAGATGTCACCCCCCAGGTTTACGGCCGCTGGGGGTACCTGGTAAAGTTCGAGATAGAGCAGGGCGCAGTCCTGCAAAATATTTCACTGACCACCTGGGTCCAGGTCAACCCGATGAGCCTGCCGCGCGTGGATGGCAAAACAAGCTTACGTTTCCGCACAGGGGATCGCACAGGCGAAAAAACCGTTGTCCAGCCTATGTTTGCCGATTTCAGCACTACCACGGACAGCCTGAACGCTGTTGCCTGGCTGAAAGTGAAAAACCACCGCCGCTTCGACCTTCACAACCGTTCCACCGGGGCGGCTGCAGTTGTCGAGCCTCCGAAAGGCTGTAAAATACGCTGGCTCACTGTGGGCGGGGATTTCGATAATAACGTAAAGCCCGAGATCTGGGTCTCGACAACCGGAAAGCACCGCGATATGCGCCTTCTGCGCCGCCTCGAGGTTCCCGGCTGGTGCAACCACTGGATGAGCCGCCTGGACGAGTTTCTCGGAGCGCCGGATACGATTCCGGGCAGGCTGCTGGTGGACTTTCGCAGGAACGTGAACAACGTGCGGATTTACGCTCACTACGCAGAGCCAGCGCGCCCGGTGAAACACAGCCCGGTGGAGGTCACCCATTGCGTGGGCGGAGTCCAGACCACGCTCACCGTGCAGGCGGATACGAGCTACACGATTTACGGCGAGGGAGATAACGAGTGGATCAGGATGCGGGTGGGGTCTGAAAGGGCGGAAAAGGAAAAATGAGATATAAATTTATACCTAACTAAATTATAATCAGACAGTTACTTCGTATATTTAAAGTATATAGTTAGCTAATAAAAGACGCAGTATTTTGATGTTATCCCGAGGAGAAAATGATGAAAACGGCATTGGTCCCGGTATTACTGGTGCTTATCGTATCGGCAGCGCTTGCGCAGCAGGGCCAGTTCACCGATTCCGAGATGCAGGAGGCGGACTATAAAATCCTGATGGAACTTCACCAATTCGGCCGGCGCAACCCGATGATGAACGTCCCGCCCCGGGACGGCCGCTTGCTGCACATGCTGGTCAAAATGTCCGGGGCGAAAAGCGTGCTTGAAATCGGCACATCCAACGGCGTCTCCGCGCTCTGGATGGCCTTGGGACTGAAACAGACCGGCGGCAGGCTAACCACCCTGGAAATCGACGTTGACAGGGCGAGAATGGCCAGGGAAAACTTTGCCAGAGCCGGTGTGGATGATCGAATCCAGCTTATCGAGGGAGACGCTCTGGTAACCCTGAAAACGCTTACCGGCACCTATGACCTGGTGTTTATCGATGCTGCAAAAAGCGATTATAAAAAGTACCTGGATCTGATTTATCACCGTATTCCAAAAGGAGGTATTATCGTTGCGCACAACGCCGTAAGCCTGGCCTACTCGATGCGCGACTACCTGGACCATGTCACCAACCATCCGGAGCTGGACACGGTCATCTTAACCACCGGTAATGACGGCGTAGCGCTCAGTTATAAAAAATAAATCCTATTTGTAGTAATCTGCATCCAGCGAGGCAGCCATGAAACCCTTTTTAACATCTTTTGCCGTTCTGTCTCTGATTTTACTTGTTCAATCTTCCTCTGCCACCGAGCTACGCACTCTTTGCGACGGCCCGCCGAAATACCATACCAAAATTATCAGTCTCGGAAGCCATAAATATACCGTACGCATGGGCGGAAGGTTCGACGGCGAGATGACCCGAGATCCTGTGGGCTACTGGGGTTACAACCAGTACTGGGAGCCGAATCTTTTCGTACGCCTGGAAAACGTGGGCGATGTCGTTGTGGTCAATCCCTGGCTGCGAAGGGCGGACCGGCCGGATACGAGAACCATGGAAGGCATTCTCGACTTTGTGCTTAAACCCGGCATGAGCGATGCCGAAAAGGCCCGCGCTCTCTGGGAGTTCGAGATCAAGCACCGGTTCCATGCAACCACCGAAGACGATGAGGTTAACGACGTAATCAAGATGTACAACTGCTATGGCTACACCCTTTGCTACAACGAGAGCCTGGTGATGAGCGACCTATGGCGGGCAGCAGGCCTGCGGGTGCGCAGGGGTTTTCCCAACGGCCACAGCACAGCGGAGGTTTTCTACAACGGCGCCTGGCACCTTCTGGACTCGGATGAAAGCATTATCTGCCTTCTGCGGGACAACAAAACGATCGCCGGCGAGGCCCAGATCGTGGCGGACCACGACCTGATGAAACGTACCCACACCTATGGCCCGCGCCATGACGACAGCCGCATGCGGGATGAAACCTCCTCGGCCCTTCATTACTATGAGGGCGAGCGAGGCGGCGAGCATCCCAGCCTCACAGCCCACACCATGGATTTCACCCTGCGGCCCGGCGAGGCGATCACCTGGGCCTGGTATGCGGGCAATAAATACCACGGAAAAGAGTACGAGGGCACCAAGGCCAACCTTTGGAACAAACGCTGGCGCCTGATCGCCAATGTGATGAACGGCGAGCTTACCTGCGCCCCTGATTTCAGCGATCCCTCGACTCTGAAATACCTGGAGACCGGCGGGGTCGAATTGCGGAGATCGGGTCCGTTCGGTGATGGAATTTACGTACTTGGTGATTCCGGCGCAGTTGTCCTGCCGGTGGAAAGCGCCTACCCGGTCGTGGGCGGCCGCCTGGAGGTCGATTTCGCACGACGGGACATGGACGCCGAGAGAGTTAAAGTCTCGCTCAGTTTCGATCAAGGAGAAAACTGGAAAGAAATCTGGACCAGCGCCGGGAGCGAGTATGCGCGAATGTATATCGACCTCGATGAGTTTTTCCCCACGGCTGATCCGGCTCGCTACAGCTACAGCCTGCGGTTCGACCTGGTTAGCGACTGCAACGAGCCGGTTGTCTGTCTCAAGGGGCTTTACCTGCGCTCCACCCTTCAGATGGCGCGCTTTGCCATGCCGGGAGTGAGCCTGGGAAGGAACTCGTTTATTTATACTGATCAAAGCTCCACGGGCCGCAAGGTTAAAATCACCCACGCCTGGCGCGAATGCTCATCCCCTGTGGTTCCAGGCAGGCCTGCCGGAGCAGTCTACCCACCGGACGGCGGCTCAGTGGAGGGAACCCTTCTTACTTTCAAATGGCATCCGTCTGCCGGCGGCGTCCCTGCTGATGACTATGAGTTTCAACTCAGTGAATACGAGGACATACGCCGGGTGCTCTCGCCGAACTTTCATAAGCTCATAAGCCATACTGCCAACCGTGGAACCGCCTCTTACGAGCTTCCTTACCTGGGCCTGCTGAACCCGGGCCAAACCTACTACTGGCGGGTTCGCGCCAGAAGCAGGGAGGGGGTCTGGGGCCCCTGGTCGAAAGTTTTCTCTTTTAATGCACAGGCACCGGCAGTGCCTGTAGAATTTGCCGCGCAATTTGATGAAACTACCCGCACAGCAACCCTGAGCTGGAAGCCGGGCAAAGGAGGAACCGGGCCTGTGCGATTCAGGATCTACGGCAGTGCCGAGCGTGGTTTTACCGCAAGTGACACTGCCTACATCTATCATGCAGGTCTGGAGGGAAAAAGGCAAAGTCCACCCAACCTGCTGTTCGAAACCGATGGTTCACAAACCAGTTGCAAGGTGCCGGTCAAATTCTGGAGACCCTTTTACCGGATTGCGGCAGTTGACTCCCGAGGCTGTGAAAGCGGACTGTCGGCAATGGCTGAACTTGCACACCCGCTGATTCTCACCGGCGAGTTGCCAGAGGGCGGCACATCGAGCTACTACCAGGCGCAGATCGAGGTGTCCGCATCTATGGGGCACCTTGTATCGGCCGATGAGAACGGCAAACCGTACCAGATGCGTTTCCGCAATGGAGACGATCTTGTTTTCGAGCTTACCGGGGCGCCGGAGACTCTTTTGATTAACCGCGAATCCGGCTTGGTCGCCGGTTATCTGCCTGCTGAATCTGCCGGAGAATATGAAATTCTGGTAGCTGTCACTGATGAAAACACCGGCGCCAGGGATGAAAAGAAGCTGACACTCAGGGTCAAGGAGGGTTAGCCGAAGGGCTCGGTTCGGTGAGCAATACGAGGCTTACCGAAGGGGAATCCCTTTCCTGATTCCGCGGTTGAAGTAAAATAGTTGACTTCGTTCAAAGCTACAGTCCGCCCAGGTTGGCTCT